>NZ_UGNW01000001.1:2400000-3077500 GCF_900452515.1 Legionella birminghamensis | reverse complement strand
TCGGCCCCTAAGGCGAGGCTGAAAAGCGTAGTCGATGGGAACCAGGTTAATATTCCTGGACTTTCTATAAGTGGTGATGTGGGGACGAAGAAGGCTAGGTGAGCCGGGCGTTGGTTGTCCTGGTACCTGTTTTTAGGCGGAAAGACCTGGCAAATCCGGTTTTTCATTAACGCTGAGGGACGAGGTGGTTCTGACCCTACGGGGTGCAGAGAAGTCATTGATGCCAAGCTTCCAGGAAAAGCTGCTAGCCATAACTTATAGAGAACCGTACCGAAAACCGACACAGGTGGACAGGTAGAGAATACTAAGGCGCTTGAGAGAACTCGGGTGAAGGAACTAGGCAAAATGGTACCGTAACTTCGGGAGAAGGTACGCCCTTGGTTGTGAAAGTTTTACACTGTAAGCAACTGAGGGCCGCAGAGACCAGGTGGCTGCGACTGTTTATTAAAAACACAGCACTCTGCCAATTCGTAAGAAGACGTATAGGGTGTGACGCCTGCCCGGTGCCGGAAGGTTAATTGATGGGGTTATCTTCGGAGAAGCTCTTGATCGAAGCCCCGGTAAACGGCGGCCGTAACTATAACGGTCCTAAGGTAGCGAAATTCCTTGTCGGGTAAGTTCCGACCTGCACGAATGGCGTAACGATGGCCACACTGTCTCCACCCGAGCCTCAGTGAAATTGAAATCGCGGTGAAGATGCCGTGTACCCGCGGCTAGACGGAAAGACCCCGTGAACCTTTACTACAGCTTTGCACTGGACTTTGATGATAACTGTGTAGGATAGGTGGGAGGCTAAGAAGTGCGGACGCCAGTTCGCATGGAGCCGACCTTGAAATACCACCCTGTTATTATTGAGGTTCTAACTTGGTCCAGTCATCCTGGACGAGGACAGTGTATGGTGGGTAGTTTGACTGGGGCGGTCTCCTCCCAAAGAGTAACGGAGGAGCACAAAGGTACCCTCGGTACGGTCGGACATCGTACCAAGAGTGTAAAGGCAAAAGGGTGCTTGACTGCGAGACGGACGTGTCGAGCAGGAACGAAAGTTGGTCTTAGTGATCCGGTGGTTCTGTATGGAAGGGCCATCGCTCAACGGATAAAAGGTACTCCGGGGATAACAGGCTGATACCGCCCAAGAGTTCATATCGACGGCGGTGTTTGGCACCTCGATGTCGGCTCATCACATCCTGGGGCTGAAGCAGGTCCCAAGGGTATGGCTGTTCGCCATTTAAAGTGGTACGCGAGCTGGGTTTAGAACGTCGTGAGACAGTTCGGTCCCTATCTGCCGTGGGCGTAGGAAAATTGAGAGGAGCTGCTCCTAGTACGAGAGGACCGGAGTGGACGAACCTCTGGTGTACCGGTTGTGACGCCAGTCGCATTGCCGGGTAGCTAAGTTCGGACGGGATAACCGCTGAAAGCATCTAAGCGGGAAGCCTCCCTCGAGATGAGTTTTCCCATGAAGCCCGTTGAAGACTACGACGTTGATAGGCGAGGTGTGGAAGCGCAGTAATGCGTGAAGCTAACTCGTACTAATTGGCTGATTGTCTTGACCATATAACCTGAGTTGTCTTGGGTTATATGGACAACAAAAGCATGTAGTGTGTAGAGATTGAATTCTCGATTGTATTTCGACTCTTTACCGGCCGAAGCCGGCTTCAATGAAACGAAGCTGTGCCCAACGGTCAACCCGTTTTCCTGGCGACCATAGCGGTCTGGAACCACCTGACTCCATCTCGAACTCAGAAGTGAAACAGACCTGCGCCGATGATAGTGTGGAGTTTCTCCATGTGAAAGTAGGTCATCGCCAGGGTTTTATTGCAAAGCGGCCTTCGGGTCGCTTTTTTTTTGCCTGAAATAAAGCATATCCCACCGGATTAAGCCATTATTGTAGGTTGGCCAAGTTCCCGCAAATGTCTTGAGCCACACCAGTGCTTAATGTTGGGCCTTGGCGCAACCTACACAGCAGTAAGCTCTGCGCACGCACCTACCTACTGCGGTTCATCCCACGCACCTGCGTACTGCCGTTTATACCACGCACCTACGTACTGCGGCTCCTCCGCAGTATCCAGTGATCTCTTTAAACGTTGAGTTGATCAGCCCAGATGAGTTGGCTGGGCGGGGATTCGCGAGTTTTATTCCAAATGCAGTTAAAGATACCTATGGTCAGATATGCAGGGAAGCTGGTGTCGGGGTTTGAGGTTCTTGGACGTCTTTAATAATTTCACGATAAATTATTAAAGTTTTCCATAACACAAAATGTAAATTATAACAAAACTGAGTGATTTATGGTCTGGGTGGGTGCTCATCTTCAATCAGATGTACATAGAGTTAGTATTTAATACAGACCTTAATGTTGCCTTTTCAGCCATATAAACTCAGATTCAGATTGGCTTCGAAGAGTTTACTTTGATTCCTGTTTCCTAAATGGTTTGCTTGCAGTAAGATAATCCTCTTAAAGCTTCGAGTGACTCATGGAGAGAATATGGTCCTGTTAGGCACGCCGCATACTGGCTCTGCAACTCGTTTAATGCTGCTGGGAGCTGGCGAATTGGGCAAAGAGATTGCCATTGAGGCGCAGCGTCTTGGCATCGAAGTAATTGCAGTGGATCGCTATGCGCATGCACCGGCGATGCAGGTAGCGCATCGCTCGCACGTTGTGTCCATGCTGGATGAAGAAGCGCTGACCCGCTTGATTAAAGCAGAAAACCCACAATTCATTGTGCCTGAAATTGAGGCGATTGCCACAAGCGCTTTGCTCGAATTGGAAAAAGAAGGTTATGTGGTTACCCCGACTGCGCAGGCAGTCCATTTCACAATGAATCGTGAAAGTATCCGCCGTCTTGCCGCGGAACAACTAGGTTTGCGAACCTCACGATACTCCTTTGCCAGGAATCAGGAAGAATATATGGCTGCAATCCAGCAGATTGGTTTGCCTTGCGTAGTGAAGCCTACCATGAGTTCTTCCGGAAAAGGGCAGAGTATCGTTCGTAGTACGAGTGAAATACAAGCTGCCTGGGTGGATGCTCTGGCAGGGGCGAGAGGAATGAAAGGCAGCGTCATTGTGGAGGAGTTACTTGATTTTGATTATGAAATCACCCTGCTCACTGTTCGCCATCGGCAGGGTACTTCATTTTGCCAACCCATTGGCCATTTACAGGTTCAGGGAGATTACCGCGAATCCTGGCAGCCTCACCCGATGCAAGCCGCAGTTTTAGAAGAAGCCCAACGGCAGGCGAAAGCCGTGACGGATGCTTTGGGGGGATTCGGACTCTTTGGTGTGGAGTTTTTTATCAAAGCGGACAGGGTATATTTCAGCGAAGTGTCGCCAAGGCCCCATGATACCGGTTTGGTGACCTTAATTTCTCAGGATTTGTCAGAGTTTGCCTTGCATCTGAGGGCAATTCTGGGTTTGCCGATCCCGAATATCCGGCAGTGTGGCCCTGCTGCATCTGCCGCCTTGTTGGCGAAGGGGCATGGCCAAAACCTGCAATATGAACTACAGTCCGCATTGGAATTACCGGATACACAGTTGCGGCTTTTCGCTAAACCTGACGTGTCCGGCGAACGCCGAATGGGAGTCGGTTTGGCGCTTGGGGATACTATTGGTGAGGCGCGGAAAAAAGCACGTGCAGTTGTAGAGAATATTGAAATACTGATTAATTAGAATCCCGCCAGGCAGCTAGGCGTTGTCATTAGAAAATAGTTCCAAAGTCACTCGAATCTAAAAATTGAATGGAGTAAAATGGGTTAACTTTACAAAAGGAATTGTGTTGTATGTTAGTAAGCCGTCTGCATCAGTTCTTTGAAGAAATACAGAAACACTCTGATCCCTTGCTTCCTGACCTGCAAAGGGATTTTGGCGATTTGGATAAAGACTTCAGCTTGCAGAGCGCTCAGATAGATTGTTTAAGGGATTATTTTAGTAAACGCTGGGAACAGGTCAGGGACAAAGCGCTTGATTATACATTCGATCCCACTGGTGTTAATGAACCCTGGGTTAATTTAGCCAAAGAATTAGGCGCTGAATTAAATATCCTCTATTTGAAAATATTAATACCTGTTTTAGTCGACAATGTGGAGCCTGACATGCTGTCACGTATGTGTAATGATCAGGATCCCAGAACAATCTGTGTTGGGGATGATGATAAATCCTGGCATCGGGTGTTTGGCTTATTTAAGAAAATTCGTGAAGATGCCCATCCATTATATACCTATGATTCAGCAAACAAGATGAAACCCCGCCCTCTGAGTATAAAAGAGTTGCTAAGGCTCAGAAGCCGCAAGGGCGCTATATCATTTACCTGGAACGAGCAATTGTATGAGAGTTTCTGGGACTATTTAATCAGAGAGGCGGCACCAGCCTGGGAAAAAAAGGGTAAGTTTCCGCATGGCGCCAAACAGCTTTTGCTTAAATTTCTGGACAGTTATCTGACTCTTGACGAGCAGCAGATGGATAGCCAACAGCAATTCCAGAGGGATTATGAGCAATTGTCATTACAGCTGATGGGTGCTGCAATCGATGACGCTAATCATTTTTACGCAATAAGATTATCGACAGAAAAAGGGGAACGGCGGCTTTTAGACTTGATTCTCGATTGTTTGGAAAAAAAGCTGGATTTAGAGGACTCCTTATCACTAGCAGAATGGTTATGTAAGGAAGACGGTTCTTTAATTGTCAAAAGCGCGAAGGCTAATCCAGTTTATAAGTGTTTAGCAAAAGGCTTATTTTTAACGAACGAAGCATTAAAAATTGATTTGGAATCATTGCTAAGTGGATGTCATTCTGAATTGATACCCCTTTTAAATCAATTGGTCTTCCATTTAGGTGAATGTCATCCTGAACAGTTGCCAGCTAAAGAAACCATTAATCGGTTAAGGGAACTCTATGCTTCTCGTTTCAGATTAATCCTGGATAAGGAGCTTGACTATCTGCGCATGCAAAAAGGTGCTAATCAACTCTGGATAGCCTTGGCACAGACTCTGGCTGGGGCTGGTTTGATAGACGCCAATTATTACCGGTTTTTGATTCCGACATTAAAGCCGGAAAATGATAATGAGTTGCTCAGCGGCGATCCGGTGACGTATTACCCTTTGTCCCATTATATTCTCGCAGAGAATGGCAGTTATCTGATTTTTTTAGGAAACTGTGTCCAACAGCATATCGCAAGACGTGCATTTTTAAATTGCAGTGTGGATCCACCGAGTCGCCTAACTATAAAAGAAAGGCAGCGACTGATTTTTGCAGCAGCAGAATATGTGAATTATTTCCTCAACCAGGTGAAGAGGGATCATAGTCCTCCCTTGCTTAAGTCAACTGTCGATGCGGTAAGGGATCTGGTTAATGGCAGTGTATATAATCAAGGCCTTTATGCCAATAGGGTGCTGGATTGGGCTACCCAAACCCGCCAGGTTATGGCGTCCTATGACTCATTCAGGAAATTTTATAATCAATTGCCTGCAGAAGAGCGACATAACCTTAATGCACAAAGTATAAGCCGGGACTTTGAAGAAGGCACTTTTGAAGAGTATTTCGATCAAATCTGGGGACAGGATGATGGAGACTGGGAAAAAGAAAATGAATGTACTTCCTCCTTCGGTCAAGCATTCGTAAAATTGGTGACTGACTATTCTCATAAGCCCTTCAAGAAAGAGCTGGAAGATTCCAAAGCACTGAACCTTGAATACATGAGAAGTCAATCGAAAAAAAGGGTTTATAAAGATAGCTTGCCTCCAGCCGAATGTTTAAGGCGGATTAAAATCATTGTGGTTTCATTAATGTCTCATAGTTTTCAGAATGTTGGGAGAACAATTAATCTGAAATTATGGGATTGTGAGAATAAAGTGACAGCCACAGGGGAAAAAATACTCGATAAAATCAAACATCTAATTGAAAATAATGAGCAGGAACATGTCCAGTTTGATTATTATATGTTAACAGAAGGGGTGGCCGGTGAAGCATTAACCCGATCTCCTAAAACCCGTACCCCAGACACCACTATCTGGCTTAAGAGTATCAATGAAGAGACCCTGTTCAATGATGCCCAATTAACCTGTTTTGACCCGGAATTATTGTTTGTTGGCCTGCTGCCTCGTTTGGAAACTCGTGATGCGACCACAGAAGCCATATTAAATTTTCTTGATCAGATTTTAAAAACTTTAATGCAGGAACAGCAAAATGAAAATAAAATCTGGATCCGCATTAATATTAAGTTTCAGAAACTCTTAAGTGAGCTGAGGCTAAGCAAGCAAGAAGAAATCTTGGACGAATTACGAAAGATGTATAAAGAGAAGACGGCAGGAGAAATTAAATCCGCATTTGATAGCCTTAGCGGGCAATTTCTCAAAAGACGGGTTGAGATTCATACCGTGAAGACTAAAGCGGTAAGCCCGCGCTTTTTCTCTCAGTCAACTGTTATGCCTGGCACTGAGACGCTGCCTTTTAAAGAGCAGGTTAAAACAATTGAGCTGGGTGAAAAAGAAAAAAAATCAACAACCGCAGACTATTTGGAATTTCTGGGCAAGCGAATACCGGATTTGAAAGACAATTTTGTATCATCAGCAAACAACACGGCATTGGTATGCAGTTAAGCTAAGTGTATGAGCCCAGTAGTTTCAAGAAACTGTCATATCGTTTTTCGGATATTTTTCCTTCCATTACAGCCTGTGTTATTGCACATCCAGGACTGTTCTCATGATCGCAATTTCTAAATTTACAGGCCGGAGTCAATTCACGAAATTCCCGAAAACCATAGATGAGCTCCGCTCGAGGCATTTGCCAAAGCCCAAACTCACGGACGCCGGGAGAATCAATTAAGGCTCCGCCTTTGGGCAAATGGTAAAATCTGGAATTGGTTGTGGTGTGGCAACCCAGCTCTGAATTGATAGAAATTTCTGCCGTTTGAATAGTTTCATGGGGCAAAATTCGAGAAATGATGGAGGATTTACCCACTCCCGACTGACCGGCAAAAACACTTGTCTGATTAACCAGTTGGTCTTCAAGTGGGGAAAAACTTTCCGGCTCGAGATTCGTAACCATAAGAATGGAATAACCCAGTGATCGATAGTAACCGAGCAATTCGTCTTTGATGTCGTCGCAGTCGAGATCAACCTTATTGAGCAGAATGATTGGGTTTAATCCCTGGTGTTCCGCAATAATCAGGTAACTATCCAATAGCAGCCAGGTAATAGCCGGTTTAGGGGCTACAACAATGATAAGCTGGCTGATATTGGCAGCAATCGGCTTAGCCCCCCTTCTATCCTGCTTTTGCAGCACCGATTCACGGGGGAAGCGACTGACCACAACGCCCTGATTCGGCCCCTGGCTTTGCCATATAACCTGATCGCCAGCTACCAGCGAGTCGATATTTGGCCGAATCAGACAGTGAATTACCTGTCCGTCCTCAATTTCGACTTCTGCGTGCTTGCCGTAACGTGTAATGATTAAACCCTGCTGATTGATTTCGTTAAGAGGATGATTCTCTTCCAGAAAATTTGCCTGTATTTTTTGGATGCGGGCTGCTTGCTGTTTGTTGATTCGTCTTTTACTCATAGGTGAAAGCTGATGTATAATCCCGAACAGGCTAGCCTATTGCGGATAATTGCTCAAAAATTGGATTATAATTATGAGAAGTATCACCAGGGTAGTTGTTCAAACTTAAATCATTAATTGTGTAGTTTATTATACAACATCCAGGACCTTTTTATTAATGAAAATTTATTTGGTAGGAGGCGCTGTCCGCGATCAATTATTAAATTATCCTGTTGCAGAAAAAGATTGGGTTGTAGTCGGCGCGACTCCGGAACAGTTATTAGCGCAAGGTTATAACCGGGTAGGGCGGGATTTCCCTGTATTCCTGCACCCTGAAACCCGTGAAGAATATGCCCTGGCCAGGGCTGAAAGAAAGTCGGGGCGCGGCTATTATGGATTTGAATGTGATTTCACTCCAGAAGTTAGTCTGGAGGAGGATTTACTGCGCCGGGATCTCACAATCAACGCAATGGCAATGGATGAGTCCGGCAATATCATTGATCCCTATCAGGGAAAAAATGATCTGGAGGCGAGGATTTTACGTCATGTTTCACCCGCTTTTATTGAAGATCCGGTAAGAGTCCTGCGAATTGCCCGTTTTGCTGCCCGCTACCATCATCTAGGCTTTAAATTGGCAGAGGAAACGCGTTTATTGATGTATAAAATGGTAAAGAATGGTGAGCTGAATTATCTGATTGCTGAACGGGTATGGCAGGAATGGCAGCGAAGCTTAGGTGAAAGGAATCCGGAAATCTTTATCACCACCTTGAGGGCTTGCGGCGCTTTGGCAATTATTATGCCGGAAATAGAACGTTTATTTGGGGTTCCCAATCCACCGCAGCATCATCCGGAAATTGACAGCGGTGTTCACAGTCTAATGGCTTTGGTACGCGCAGCCCAATTAAGCAAAGACCCTTTGGTGCGATTCGCAGCCCTGGTGCATGATCTTGGGAAAGGGGCAACCCCGATGCATGAATGGCCCAAACATCGGGAGCATGAAGAGCGCGGAGCGGCTATTATTGAACAGTTATGCGCACGCTTAAGGATACCGGCTGATTATCGTAAACTATCGGTTCAGGTTTCCCGCCTCCATTTACTGATCCATCGGATCAGGGAGCTGAAAGCGGCAACCATCGTTAGGGTTTTGGAAAAAGCCGATGCGTTTCGACGACCCCAGGTATTTGATCAGTTATTACTGGCCTGCCAGGCGGATGCGCAGGGGCGAGGTAAAAAAAACGAGTATAAACAGTATGAAAACTGGCAATACGTCTTACAACAATGTGCTAAAATTTCTGCCCAGAAATTAATTGAGCAAGGCTATGAAGGGGCAGATATTAAAACTGGACTGCATGAGCATCGGGTTGCTTGTGTCAATTTAATTATAAATTCCTGGAAAAACAATGAGAAACAACAATAATTTAATCTGGATCGATTTGGAAATGACCGGCCTGAATCCAGAGGTCGATCGCATTATAGAAATCGCCACAATAGTCACTGACTCAAAGCTCAATATTCTTGGGGAAGGGCCCGTTTTCGCCATTCACCAAAACGAAGAATTGCTTGCCGGTATGGATGAGTGGAATACGAGGCAGCATAATCAGTCAGGCCTGGTTGAACGAGTTCGCCAGTCCACTGTCGATGAAGCTTTGGCGGAGCAAAAAACTATCGCATTTTTAAGTCAATTTCTGGATCGGGGCAAATCGCCAATGTGTGGCAACAGCATTTGTCAAGATCGACGCTTTTTGTATAAGTATATGCCCAAATTGGCTGATTTTTTTCATTATCGCAATCTGGATGTAAGCACCCTAAAGGAACTGGTTAAACGCTGGAACCCGAAATTAATCGAGGGTGTTATTAAGGATTCCAAGCATTTGGCACTGGCTGATATTAAAGACTCCATCGATGAATTGATTTATTATCGTCAGCATTTTATCAATATTCCAGGTGACAACCATGCTTAATCGTGAACGTTTGATGCTTCCCAATGAGGCAGGCAAGTTATTGCTGCATTCTTGTTGCGCTCCTTGTTCTGGGGAGGTAATGGAGGCTTTGGTATTTTCTGAAATCGATTTTACCATTTTCTTTTACAATCCAAATATCCACCCCATACAGGAATACGAAATCCGCAAACAGGAAAACATGGCTTTTGCAGACAAGCACAAAATTCCCTTTATCGATGCCGATTACGACAAGGATAACTGGTTTGAACGGGTCAAAGGGCTTGAATGGGAGCCGGAGCGTGGTAAACGCTGTACGGCCTGTTTCGATATGCGCTTTGAGCGTACAGCCCTTTATGCCCATGAGCATGATTTTCCGGTGATTAGCAGTTCTCTGGGAATTTCCCGATGGAAGGATATGAATCAGATTAATGGTTCAGGCACTCGGGCTGCAAGCCGTTATCCCGGAATGATTTACTGGACCTACAACTGGCGTAAGGATGGCGGTGCGGCACGTATGTATGAGATTGCCAAGCGCGAGAATTTTTACAAACAGGAATATTGCGGTTGTGTTTACTCATTACGCGATACTAATGCCTGGCGAAAGAAAAATGAACGAGAGCGTATTAAGATCGGCGTCAGCTATTATGGAAATGAAGTTGAAATAAATAATGATGATCAGCAACAGGAAGCAAAATGACAACAAAGGACGAGCATTCTCAGCATGATCACGGCCATGATCATTCTTCCCATGGACATAGCCATCCGGCTCCTGCATACAGCAGGGCCTTTTTAATCGCAATTGTCGCTAATGGCATATTTGTGGTCTGTCAGATTATTTTCGCCATCCTTGCCAATTCAACCAGCTTACTCGCAGATGCAATTCATAATTTGGGAGATGTGCTGGGTCTGATATTATCCTGGATAGCGAACAGCCTGTTAACACGGAGCCCAACCGACAAGACAACCTATGGATTGAAAAAAACCTCAATCATGGCGGCTCTGGCGAACGGGATCATGCTGGTTTTTACCTGCGGTATCATCGCTACCGATGCGCTTTATAAACTATTTTCTGAAAACGAGGTGCAGGCCGTTTCGGTTATGATAGTGGCCACTATCGGTATTATAGTGAATGGCGCAACCGCAGCCTTGTTCATGAAAGGAACGGACGATCTTAATATTAAATCCGCATTCTTACATCTTTTATATGACGCCTTTATTTCAGTAGGTGTTGTTATTTCCGCTGCCATTCTTTATTGGACTGGCTGGCAATGGATTGACCCTGTCGTAGGTCTTATCATTGCGGTTATCATTATTAAAGGTACCTGGGGATTATTCAAAGACAGCTTCCGCCTGCTGATTGACGGTGTGCCCACTGGCATTTCCTTAATTGCTGTACGTGAACAATTAGAAGCTATTCCCGGAGTAAAGCAGGTGCATGATTTGCATATCTGGGCATTGAGTACCCGCGAAAATGCATTATCTGCCCACTTATGGATGCCACAGCAGGCTTTAAGTGATGAGAAACGGCGGGAAGTGATCAGGATGCTGAAAGAAACGTTTAATATTAATCATGTTACTATTCAGGTTGAAAGCAGCCTTGAATACTGTGACGATGCTTGTTCCTGAATCACCACGCGGCTGATTACTCCGCGCAAAGCAACGAATCCCCGCGGCGAAGTCACGAATCCCCGCGGCGAAGTCACGAACCCCCGGGGCGAAGTCACGAATCCCCGGGGCAAAGTCACGAATTCCCGAGGCAAAGTCACGAATTCCCGAGGCAAAGTAACGAATCCCCGCGGCACCGACCGCGGGGCCCACACGAAGCCCATTTAATGTTAAGCACACTTGTTTATGACTATCTGTTTAAATCTTATTTTTTGGCAACATTGAAACTTGTCTGAGGACCATGCTACTCCTACAGGCATGGGCCCCGCGGTCGGTGCCGCGGGGATTCGGTGGTCGGTGCCGCGGGGATTCGGTGGTCGGTGCCGCGGGGATTCGGTGGTCGGTGCCGCGGGGATTCGGTGGTCGGTGCCGCGGGGATTCGGCGGTCGGTGCCTCGGAGATTCGGATGGCCTGTACCTCAGGGGTTCGGTGTTCGGGCTTCCTTTTTATTAGTTCACAAAATAATTCTCATCAATTAACTTCAGTCCCTGGCGAAACGCCTGGCAGGCCTCATTCTTCTCGCCGAAGCGCTCATACAAAGCCCCTATTTCTGCATACGCTTCCGGGCTTGGTTGAAGGGAAAGACTGTTTTCGAAATAGCTGCGTGCTTTGCCCCACAGATGCTGGGCTATGCATAAACGCCCCAGGCTCAGCAATAATATCGCAGAGTTCGGGTATTTTTTAATAAAAGACTCTGCAAAGGGGAGCTGTTGATCATTAACATAAATCTGGCCATAGAGCTTAATCAATTGCTCATTATACTGCTTGCGCAAACAGCGCCTTAAAATAGCCTCCGCCTTGGCTTGCTGATTATTTTTAATGAGGAAACTGCAGTATTGCGCCATTAACTCCGGTGAATCTTTTATTGATTTGGGCAGGCTCTGTATGAGGGCATCCAATTCTTTTTGCTGAGAGAGACGAATTAAATCGGTCATAGCCTGTTTATAGGCATGCAGCTGCAATTGCTCATATTCTACCACTGAAATGATATTATTGCGTTTGAGTTCTGGCAAAAGCGCAATTAATTGCGGCCAGTCGCGAACTTCCTGATAAAGATGCATAAGCAATTTCAGAACGTAGGGGTGCCGTGGCGCCAGGTCTTGCAGATGCCGCAGAGTGGCCAGTGCCTGCTCCCATTGTTGATTGGCTAGCTGTAATTGCGCCTGTGTTAACTCTACGGCTATTTTGGCTTCGGGCATAGATTGTTGGGCTTCTCGCAGATAGTCATCCCTTAGCTGGCTGTCTCCCATTTCCTGGGCCGCTCTTGCTGCAGTTAAATAATTGAGTAAGGGGGTATCGGTATCTGGAAGCGCTTTGATGAGATGGGTTTTTGCGGCATCCCAATACCCTTCACTGAATTCAATTAAGCCCTTTCGCGTTTTGGCCTGTGCAATTTGCGCCCGTCTTCGTGCCCGCCAGGCGCGGTATTCAGAAGGCGAATGACTCAGTTTCTTTATAAAAAGGATAAACCAATGTAAAAGAAAAAAACAAAGGAGGATCCCTAAAATAGCAAACCATAAGGTGGTTTCTATAGTCCAATGGTTAATGGCAATTAAGAGATAACCGGGATCATGGCTTAGCTGAATACCCATTACTATGGCAACCAGTAAAACTACCAGCGCAATTATTATTCTTGTCATTGCGGGGCTCCATTCGTACTATCGTCAGAACTTGCATTTTTCTGATTATCGATAAATTGATTCAGTAAATTCAGCGAGCCATTGACCAGGGGACGCTGATTCTCCAGAGAAACGCTTTTTAGTTTTTGTAAATCATTGAGCAGCGCTTGTGTAGGACTTGCTGAGACATCAAAAATTCGATTAATTTCTTCAATTGCCTGCTTAAGCGATTGAGCATAGACAGCGCTGTTATGCTCAAGTAACGCCCATTGCGCTTCCTGAAGGTTCATGCGAACACTTTCGCGCAATACGTCGAGATGCAGGGGAGAAAGAATGGGCTCAACATTATCATCGTGTTTACGGACAACAATCAATTTTTCCAAAAGCTTCATATTTTCATGCAGCTTAGTCTTCCATCCCTCAGCCGGCGTATCGGCATCGGAAGGCGTGGTATCAGTTGAAAGGTTAACGCCCTGTTTTAAAGGCAGGGCGGAAACCATTTGCTGAGCGGCATCCAGCTGGCTTAACAGACCTGCCAAATCCAGTTTGGGGATTGCTTTGATGCTGGTAATTTCTTTAGCAATAGTTTGCCGAATATTGAATAACTGCTGATCTGAAACATCTTGTAATACGGTATCCGCTGCTTGCAACAGAGCAATAGTAGTGTCCTGGCTATCACTCCAGTGCGCATTGATTTGCGCTAACTCGAGATAATATTTTGCCTTAAGCAGCAGCCAGTCATGTCGTTGATAATGCCGCTGGCGCAAGGCTTTATGAAGGTTCTGGTTCAAGTCGCTGACCTGCTGCTGGATCCCTTCTTTTGAGAGTTGCAAGGTCTGGCCGAGATTCGCCAGATTGGCGGTAAGTCTGGTCTGCTCCTGTTCAATGGAAGCCAGTTTAGTCCCGAACTGATTTTTTTGGTCATCAACCGACTGCTGATAACTATTCACCTTGGTAAAACTAATCAGTGAAAAAATAAGGGCAATAAGCGCGATAGCCCCAGTAATTAGAGTCCCGAGATGTTGTTTATAGAGTGAAATATTGGCAGCTGTGTTTTTATTTTGCGCAGGTGCTGGTTCGGTGGCTTTTGATTTCTGAGATTCATTATTTGTTGTTGTCATTGTGAATCCTTGTTTGAATGGGTACAGGCTATCTAAAATCTTATTGTAGGGAGAAATCCACTGGGGAGCCTGTAAGTTAAACAACTTAAAACTATTGTACATTCCTTGCTGACTTGTAAACAGTATAATATTGACTTGTTTATTCTGCCATAAATGCTGCAAAGATTGGGGGTGGGCAGAAATTGGCAGGCTGTTGTAAATAAATCCATTATGAATGAGCTGCTAATAATTGCTGCGCCCCTTTCTTCAGCATTTTTTCAGCACAGATTTCGGCAATCGCACTTGCAGTCTCGATTGGGCCTGATTGTTCATCACTTATTAGCGTTTGACCATCAAGGCTTAGAACGCGGGCTTTTAACAGCAGATGATTATTCGCTATTGGCTGGCAAAAAACCGCCAGGGGCACATGGCAATTCCCGCCAAGCAATGCATTGACCCGCCTTTCTGCTTGTACGCAGGATGCAGTCAGGCCATCATTCAATGGCTTTAAATAATTCAATACCTCTTCATCTGCTTCGCGGCACTCGATGCCCAGCGCTCCCTGCCCGCATGCAGGCAGCATCAATGCGGGATCAATGATTTCACTGATATTATCCTGCAAACCCAGACGCTCCAGCCCGGCAGCAGCGAGAATGATGGCATCAAGGCTGTCAATCTGCAGCTTTTCCAGCCGGGTATTGATATTGCCGCGCAGGGAAACAATCTCAAGATTCGGCCGCCAGGCAAGCAGTTGCGATTGGCGGCGCAGGCTGCTGGTGCCAATTCGCGCCTTTTCGGACAGATCACTCATCTTTGAGTATTTCATACTAACCAGGGCATCATAGGGGGTCGCACGCTTGCAGATGATGGCTAAGCCGAGAGACGGCGGGAGCTCTGCGGGTACATCCTTTAATGAATGAACGGCTAAATCGGCTCGCTTGTCCAATAAGGCTTCTTCAAGCTCTTTCACAAATAAACCTTTTCCGCCGAGCGTTTGCAATTTACTCTGAGTAAACTTGTCGCCAGAGGTGAGCATGGGAACGAGCTCATAGTCAATATCCGGCCAGTGGGATTTCAGTTGCTGGCCGATAAAATTGGCCTGCCATAGGGCCAGCTGGCTTTTTCGAGTTGCAATGCGTAATGTTCGCGGCATAATCTTGAAATTGATGTAAAAGCCCATCATAGCATGCCTGGCTGTTGACTTTAATGTTTTGCCTGTCAACAATTGTAGGTTGGGCTGTAAAGCCCAACATTGGATTCGCTGGGGCTTTACAGCCCAGCCTTCGATAAGGGATTGAATGTATAGTGAAAAAGCTTAAAGAATTTATGAATTATTTCAGGAAGGCAATCCAGTTCAATGCACACAACGCCACTTATCAATTGTTTCCCCTTGGGTTGATTATTTTTATTAGTTTCCCTTTATTCTACTGGGTTTGGACCGAGTGGTTCCCACAGCCTTATGAGTCGCTTGGTTTACGCCTGGCTGCAAGTGTTTTGGGGTTGGGCTTAATGTTAGCAAACTACTGGCCGCCTCGCCTCAAGCCCTTTCTGCCGGCTTACTGGTTTATTACTTTGCTTTATACCTTATCTTTTTTCTTTGCCTATTCATTTTTAATGAGCAATGCAAGTGTTATTTCAGCTATGTCGCTTCTCTGCAGTATTTTTTTACTGGTTCTGCTAGTTGAGCTGCCAGTGCTGCTGATGTTGGTGATAATAGGCTGGAGCCTGGCCTTAATTGCTCATTATTTCAGCTCACCAATTGCCTATTTTGGTGAAGAGCATGCAGAAATGCTGGTAATGATCGTTTTTGTGATCATTGCGGGTTCTACAGTCAATTATAAAACCTCGCTTCTACAGCAACAGCGCCTGGACGGTATCCTGGCTGCTGCCGGCATGATAGCCCATGAATTGAGGACACCACTTTTGGGGATTAGAAGCGGCGCCAAGGCGATCGATCAATATTTGCCCGTTTTGATACAAGCTTATCATATAGCAAAACAGCATAATTTGCTGGAGTCGCTAGTGCGCGAGTCACGTATAACGCAGATCTCGGCAACGCAGCAACGTATTATTCACGAAATCGATTATGCCAATACGATTATTGATATGCTGCTGGTAAAAGCGGGCCGTGAAAAATCACTGGAAAATTGTGTGTTGGAAGAGTGCTCGATGGCGGAGTGTTTAATGGAAGCTTTGCAGCGCTATCCGTTTAAATCATCTGAAGAACGAAATAAGATTCATTGGGAGGGCAGTTTTCTATTTAAAGGCTCCAAATTACTAATGCAGCATATTTTATTTAATTTATTGAAGAATGCACTTTATGCCATTGCCACTGCACAAAAGGGTGAAATCCACATCTGGACAGTAAATGGAGAGCGCTATAATTGCCTGTATTTCAAAGATACCGGCAAAGGAATGACAACGGAACAATTGACCCGTCTTTTTAACCATTTTTATACGACTACTTATATGGGTACGGGTTTGGGATTATCCTTCTGCAAGTTAGTGATGAATCGTTTTGGCGGGGATATTATGTGTGAAGCGAAAGAGGGCGAATTCACGCAATTCATGTTGTTTTTTCCAGTTATCGCGTAAATAATCCGCCTGTTTATTTGAAAAAACCTACAATCATGTTATTTTTATAAACAGTTGTTAAGAATTTATTGTTCGCTGACTCTGCTTACTGCCAAGTCCATTGCTGCAGTATTAGCGACACCGGTATATAAAAGGGGCGTGGCTCTTGTAGCTCACCATCGTGTATAGGTTTTATAAAGGACGCTTGCTCAGGAGGAGCCAATGCAACATCTCTCTATACCTGCCTGTTATTTTCCAAGCACCGCATTGTTTATCGATGATAGTAGGGATTTCTTACTGAATTTTGTATTGCAACTGGATGAGGGATTGGCGTATCGGATATTCGATTCTCCTTTTGATGCGCTGGATTTTCTGGAAAAAAAACGTTGCCAGTTGGAAACCTTAAATCATCGATGTACAACTGAGTTTGAAGAAATAAAAGCGAGCCATTCCACCGATCTTGGAATCAACAACAGTCTGGCGGCCATTCATGCGGAGATTTACAATCAAAAACGTTTTACAGAGGTATCAGTTATCGTAGTAGATTATGCGATGCCTGGGATGAATGGTTTGGAGTTTTGCCGGCGTCTGGCCAATACCAATATTAAAAAAATTCTGCTGACTGGAAAGGCTGATGAAAAACTGGCTATTCAGGCTTTTAATGAGGGTTTAATCCATCGTTATATTCATAAAAGCGATCCACAGGCTGCTGAATTAATCACTAAAAGCATTAGCGACTTACAACAGCAATATTTTCAGGCAATGTCGGATAATCTTGTCAGAATGCTTAATATTCCGGTTCCCCATTGTTTGCATGATGCTAAATTCAGTTATTTTTTCCGTCAGTTCTGTAAGGAAAAAGGAATTGTTGAACATTATCTTGCTGATTATTCAGGCAGTTTTATGCTGCTCGATGATGATGCCAATGTCAGCTTTCTGATAACAAAAACACTGGCCGATCTGGAGGCTCATTTTAGTCTGGCTCGGCGCAATGGGGCAAATGAATCGGTGTTGGAAGAGCTTGCAAGAGGCCTGAAAATTCCCTGCTATTGGCAGAGAAACGAAGTGATACCTGAATGGAATGATTGGTTTTCCTGCCTGGTTCCGGCACAACGGCTTGAAGCCGATCATACCTATTTTTATTCCTATGTTTCAGGCCCGCTTCTTTTTGATGTCGATCAGGACAAATTGCAGTCCTACCATCAATATCTGGAAGAAATTGATGCGGAGGAATTGCTGCTTTTATAGGGGTTGGGCTTCACAGCCCAACCTGCAGGGGTATAGATGAAACGCAGCCATAACAAGCTTGGGAATGCCCCGTCATAAATGCCCAGTAGCGATCCCCATAGGACCAATGCCAGTATTCGGTTGGATAATTGGCAAATCCTGCGGCCAGTAAGGCCTTGCTCATGATGCCGCGATTGCGGCGGGCCTCTGCCGAGATCGATTGACTGTGGGTTGTCGAAATGTGGGCATCGGTATCAGTCATCCAATCCTTAGGATGAATGCCCATATCAATGGTTTCTCCGTGCTGATCAAGCAGATACACATCGATTGCTGCACCTGTGCCATGAGGCGGCACATTTTTGCTGCCGTCCAGATTAATTACCGGTGAAATTAATTTCATTGTTTCATTAAATCGTTCTTCATGGGGCCAGTCTGGATAAAGCTGCAATAACTGAAAATAACGTTCATCAAATAAAGCTTTCTGCAAATCAAGGCTGCGATAGGCTTCATACAGGCAGAATTGCAAGCCTTCGGGCAGCAGGCGCTGAGCAATTAATAAACGGCGATAGACTTCGCGACGCATTTTAGTGTAATCGGTATTGTCAGGAATTTCGGGTGAGGGGCCGATTGCAATAGTTGTTTCTTCTTTTATATCAATCAATGGATCGTAATTTTCCACAACCGGGATAGCCAGAACTTCCGGGGCAGCAATCAAGACAATTGGCTCTATAACTTCCGTCATAACGACTCCTGTAAGATAAACGGAAAAGTTGAAGTATACAGTTTAAGTTGTCATATTGGTAATACGTTGTGTGATATACCAGCCTGGTTGAGCCTCGCGGATTAGAGTTTACTATCAGGTTATCGAACTAATGAATGTTTACAATACAGATCCTGCCCTGCCGGAGTCTACGAACCAGCCCGCCCAGCCATGGACATAAATCAGGACGTATGCCGTCGTTTTTCCTTAGGCTGCACATTCCCACCGGCATACCATCGGCGAATGCCACCATGGTTAAAGGCATTTCACCGTCGTTCATATGCGTTTGGAAACGCGCTCTTGCCTGTTCCAAAGAAAATTCAGGTGCCCAGATTGAAGCTAATTCCTTATGCCAGATTTGTGCAAGCCGCGATAAAGTATGGGGATGATGTTTCAGCAGTTCGATTCGAATCATATCCTTCCCTACGAATGACCAAGGCTGAACTCAGCCTGCGAATGCGGTTGCCGCGCACGGCTTAACTCACAAATCCCTAAAGAAATTAAACCGATAATAGCGCCAAAGATATAATACCATGCCGGAGCAAGCAGATTCCCGGTTTTCTCGGTAAGCCACATCATAACGAGCGGAACCGTGCCGCCAAACACTGAAATGCCAATGTGGAACGAAACGCCAAAACCACTATAGCGATAAGCGCGGGGAAATAATGAAGTCATATAGGCATTTAAAGGCGAAAACGTGATGGCGATTAATAAGCTAAGCAGAACCAATGCAAGTACTATGAATGTGGTATTTGCTGATGATAATAAATAAAAGGCAGGAATAGCCAACAATATGATGCCCATGCAGCCTGCAGTAATCATCTTTAAATGACCGATTTTATCTGCCAGCCAGGCGAAACAGGGTTCAATTAAGACGTCGACAAATAATGCAAAACTAATGGCCAGCGTTGCGAAACTGAGTGAGATATTAAAATAGTGATGGAGATAGCTCGCAGAAAAAACATAAGTGCCAAAGGTCATGATTCCAGTGAGCCACGCCAATCCAATAACTCCCATAATTGCCAAAGGTTTTTCATGAACAGCAGTCAGAAAGGGAACCTTCTTTTTCTCTTCTTCATGAATTTGCTTAAATTCGGGCGTTTCTTCAAGAGAGTTTCTTAAATAGAATATGAATAAACCAAAAATACCGGCCAATATGAAGGCGATTCGCCAGCCCCAGGCGGGCATGAAGGATGCGGTAAAAAATGAAGCAGCAAGGCCAGCCCCAATCGAACCGATGCTGTAGGCTGAACTGGATAAGCAACCATATAGTGCTTTTTTATTGCTGGGCGCATGCTCAATAAGGAACAGTGTTGAGCCTGTATATTCGCTGCTGGCGACGAAGCCCTGGATGATGCGCAGCATGGTTATCAAAATGGGGGCAGCGATGCCAATTACAGAGTAGGATGGAACACAACCGGCTGCTGCTGTGGGGATGGCCATGGCTAAGATACTTAACATCAAAGCCTGTTTTCGTCCGAAGCGATCGCCAATATACCCAAAAAACAAAGAACCTAATGGCGCTAATAGATAGCCTACCGCCAATACCCCAAAGGCGCTCAGTAGGGCTGCAAGCTGGTTTTCTTTGGGAAAATAGCTGGCAGCGATAATTGGTGCAAAATAACCAAAAAGTGCAAAATCATACCACTGTAAGCTAGTGCCGGCAATGGCGGTGAATAAGACCTTGATGGACTGGTTGGAGCGCATAGCTATTTCCGAAAAACATGCCAAAGCCGGAATTTTATCTGGATAGTATCGGTTTCAGCAAGCCCCCTATATTAATTTGGGAGCTGGCGGATTGTGCGAAACATCGCTCCACCCAGTTGCTGGTGTTTTATATACGAGAGGCATTTGACCCTCTGCAACATATTCTATTAATTGTTCTACGGACTGAAGCTTCGCTTTTTTACAGTGCTCTACAATCAGTGGAAGCACCTGCACTTCTGATATTGCAGTACCATCACTGTTTCTGCCATGATAACCAATGTAAAAACCCAGTTTTTGCATTGCCACAAGCAGCTTTTCCTCCTTTGACGATGATGGGAGAGCGGCATCTGCTGGCATATTGTTTATGGATAATTTAGCTTTTAATTCTTTAAGAATACGATGAATCCCCTCAGGCGTTCTAAGCTCAAACCATCCAGATTTCCCGGTTGCTTCGGTTTTGGCTGGCTGATAATTCAACGAATAAGCACGCGCCCGCGCAGATAGAAACTTTTTTAGTAATTCAATGCCCATTTTCTGCGTTATGAATTCGGGTAGCTCAACCCTGGAAACGAGTTTCTTGCGGCGTTCGGCATGCGGAGGTTTTTGACGTTTTTTACCGCGACTCTCATCGAATAAACGGAAACTGCCATAGGCATCTGAATTACTATTTTCAGATTTTCGTTTTAGCGCGCTACGGTTTTCAAGTGCTGACAGTTCAGTTGAATCGGGCTCCGGTATAGTTTCAAGACCCAGCATGACATCCAGATCCGCTATGTCTTCCAGTCCAAGCATTTCTTCCATTCTCGGCAGGGTGTCCCGACCCGGTATGGTTTCTGGCTCAGGAAGGGGTAATGGCATGGAGTGAAATTCTTTGCATGGCAGTGAGGGTTTGATAGCCGGCCTTTTTGGAAGCGACCAACTGGGGTATTTCCTTGATATGCTGCCAAGCCTGGTACTTAATTCCTCAATTAGCTCAAAATATTTGGGCTGCGCATAACTATGGCCGCAGCAATCCAGATAACCAATGATAAGGGCTGGATGCTGATAAACCTTTTTTGCATAAAGCTGTTCAAAGTCGTGAACGGTGTTAGCTTCCTTATCGGCTTCAGCATTAATCCATCCTTCTAAATATAAGCCCCATGCTTTGCTGAACCTGTCATTGTTAAGGCCGGTAAAATAACCCTGGATATAATAAAAATCATAACCGCCGGCAAATAATTGCGACAATGGCATACATTGAGTCGTTAACTTATCTCGCATGGCGTCATTGATGCCCTGTACCTGTGACTGAATGTTTTTCTTGTTGAGCATGCCAGAAACAACATACTGATCGATTTGCTGAAATCCTTGCAAATAATTTGACCATGCTTCGATATAAGATAACCCCCCCAAACCTATAATGTACCCTCCTATATAGGCAGGGTTCATCCCAAGTAAGTGTTCAAAAGGCATGGGCTTGATCACTAGAGAATCATTTCGGCCTCTGCCAAGTCCCTCTCTTTGTTTTTTAATTTCGCTTAAAACAGGCATAAAACCTCAGTAAAGAGTTAAATAAATTTGAATTTCCGAATTCCGACTGGGTTATAAATGGACATGCGACCGGTCATAACCCATTGCTTTTTGCTAAAATTGCTGGCAGCAGGCAATTGTAAGCGTTTAAATAGCCCATTCGGGTTTAATCCCGCAGGAAGCTTCAGCTGGAGTAAAGATTCCATGCGCTCTGTCGTAATATCTAGCCGATAAGCGGGAAACTTGTTCGGAAATGATCCGGAAAGCGAAGCCTGGCGGTAATCCGGATAGCAAGGATCCCGATATACAAAACAGGGGGTTGGCTTGGGCATATTGCTCCCGTTTTGAATAACAAACGAACATTGTATACAAAAAATGATTTTTTTCCCAGCGTTTTTGTGAGATACGATAAGAAGATTATTGGCTTTGGCTGCGTCATAAAAACAGGTTAGGATAAGGCGTTTTTCTAATTAAGGATAAAATCAAATGGATCAACGCAAGAAGGGAATTGTAATGGCATGGGCGTTAATGCTGTTGCCATTGCATGGCTTTTCCAGCCCGCTGGATTATTATTATCAGCGATATCTGGATAAAAGAAGCCACATCAGGCTGGGGCAAAGTATTGAGGAGCATTACTTCAGCCAATTGATTAAACATGAGGATCCAGCTGCAGGCCGCTTTTCGCAACGTTATTATGTAGATGAAACCTATGCGAAATCGCCTGATTCACCTGTATTTTTTTACATCTGCGGCGAAGCAGCTTGCTCACCCTATGCTTTATATGGTGCTATCAGAACCTACGCTGAGCAATTTAATGCCAGGCTAGTAGCTCTTGAGCATCGATTTTATGGAAAAAGTCTCCCAGGTAAATTGTCTGTTGAGAATTTACAAAATCTCTCCACCCAGGCAGCACTCGATGATCTGGCTCATTTCCAGAAAAGCATGATGGCCGAAAAGAACTGGAAGGGCAAATGGGTTTCTTTTGGGGGCTCTTATCCCGGTTCCTTGTCTGCCTATTACCGTTTGCAGCACCCGGAGCTTGTAGTGGGGGCATTGGCCTCCTCGGCGCCGGTGAGGGCGAAAGAGGATTTTAATGAATATGATCAACATGTAACCCGAGTGGCTGGCGTGGAATGCGCAACACAAATGCGACAGGTTGTGCAGGAAGTGGAAAATGTGCTCGAACTGGATGATCAGCAGGCTATTGCACAGTTGAAAGAGCAATTCTCAGCTGGCGAATTAACGGATAATACGGATTTCCTCTACATGATTGCTGATGTGGGTGCCGCAGCCGTCCAGTATGGTATGCATGAAGAGTTTTGTACTTTGCTGTCAAAATCCACCACTGCGCTGGAAGGATATGCGACATTCACCAAAAAATTGTTCCGCCGATGGCAAATGACTGCCAGCGACATGACTCCGCAGGGTGCATTGAATGAAGATGGCGATTACTACAGTCAGGGTGTTGGCTCGCGGCAATGGTACTATCAATCCTGCACTGAATACGGCTATTGGCAGAATGCCCATCCTGATCCGCTGCAGTCGACACGCTCTGCAAGAATTAATGCAGAATACCATCGTAATGTATGCTGGCGTCTTTTCGGTATTGATGCAGGGGTAGATACCTCCTACATTAATCAGAATTTTTATTCGCCCTTACTGGATTCTATTGTGTCCAGAATCTATTTCACTAATGGCAGTAATGATCCCTGGTCAAAGTTATCGCTTTCACTCGCTAACGGAAATGCCAATAATCCGAATTTAAATTACAGCCTGATTGATGGTACTGCGCACTGTGATGATCTTCGGGCGCCTCTGAATACGGATGTTCCCGCCTTACGTGCGGCGAGGCAGACATTTGTGGGATTGTTAAGGGAGTGGTTGGGCGAGTCCAGTCATTGACAATTGATTTTCTAAAACATACCATCACAAAACAGATGGCGCGGGGTGTCGTTAACACGGCTGAGAATTACCCGTTGAACTTGAACTGGATCATACCAGCGTAAGGACTGCCTTTTCATTCAAATTCTTTGCGAATAGCGAGATTCTTGCTTGCCATCTTTTGTTTAATTTTTTAACAGGAGTTATGGCAAATGTCAGATCTGTCATCAAGAACCACATTACTGCTTAACTGGTACGCCAATCCCTACCATTGCCCCATTTTTGTTGCTCAGGGACTGGGATTTTATCAGCAGGAAAATATCAAATTAGCCATTTTGGAACCGAGCGACCCCAGTGATGTCACCGAAATTGTAGGGCTTGGCCATGTCGACTTCGGCGTTAAAGCGATGATTCATACAGTAGCTGCCAGGGCAAAAGGCTATCCGCTTACTTCCATCGGCACTTTGCTTGATGAACCCCCGACAGGCCTGATCGCGCTCAAATCCAGCGGTATTCGCAGCTTTCATGATATTGCAGGTAAACGGATTGGATATATCGGCGAATTTGGCAAAAAAATAATCGATGATTTAGCACGTTTGGCTGGAATTTCCGAACGCTATGAAACGGTACGGGTAGGAATGAATGTTAGTGATGCAATTTCTCGCGGTGTCATTGATGCAGGAATCGGATTTATCAATTTTCAGCGTGTAGAGCTTGAGCATTTATCAGGGGAAACCGTTTTTTTAAGGCTTGATGAGTTGGCAGGATTAGGCTGCTGCTGTTTTTGCTCAATTCAGTTCATTGTTCCCGAGCGCATGTTGCAGCAGGAACACACCCTCAAGGGGTTTTTAAGGGCGACCCAGCGCGGTGCAGCCTATACCGTAGAGAACCCGGAAGAAGCGTTTGAGTGCCTTTGCGCGCAAAAACCCCAATTACGAAATACACTAAACAAAACTATTTTTCTGCGCAGTTTGCCATTTTTCTCCCGTAATTTGCTCAATATTGAAAGAGACTGGAATAAAGTTGGTCGTTATACGAAACATCTTGGCATTACCGATGAGCAATTTACAGTAAGCGATTGCTATAGCAATGACTATCTTCCTGAGAAGCCCTATTCAGAATTGGAAGCCATTTCCTGTTGTATCGCTGGGGAAAAATAATGCTCTCTGCCCTGAGGTTCTGCTATATAAGCGATTATGCCAACCCTGATTTGTTATTATCAGCGGTTAAAGGCGGTGTGTTATCCGTGCAATATCGGGATAAAAACTCGTCTCGTAGTGTACGATATGTGAAAGCAAGACAGCTTAAGAAGCAATTGGACTGCTTTAATATCCCATTGATTATTAATGATGATGTGGACTTGGCTCATAAAATCAATGCGGCGGGAGTACATCTCGGGCAAGCGGATCAGCGCCCTGAGGCGGCAAGAAACATCCTCGGAGCGGGCAAAATCATCGGTTGGTCAATTGAAAGTGTCGCGCAGCTTAAAGAGGCAAATCGCTTATCCTGCCTGGACTATGTGGCGGCCAGCGCCATTTTTCCAAGTAGGAGCAAAGCGGATCTCAAAACCTTGTGGGGGCTTGAGGGGCTTGAGAAGTTGGTAGCTTTGTCCAGGCATCCGCTGATAGCTATTGGCGGGATCGATATGACTAATATTGCTGCAATCATGTCACGGGCTGTCTTTGGGGCAGCCGTGATTTCAGCAATTTCAAACGCCAATGACCCTGAGCGGGCAGCCAGGGCACTTCATGAAAGGATTATAGGAGTAAAGCATGATTCAAATCATCAATGACATTCTGAAGCAAATAAAAACAGCAAAGCCGCTGGTTCTTAATATTAGTAATCAGGTGACGATGGATTTGGTAGCGAATGGCTTATTGAGTCTGGGGGCATCGCCTATTATGACCCAAGCCATTCATGAGGTTGAAGATCTGATAAAACTGGCCAGTGCTGTGGTGATCAATACCGGTACTTTAAACGAAGAATTTTTATCGCTTGCAGATTATGCCTGCATGCAGGCGAATCGCTGGCAGAAACCCCTGGTCCTGGATCCAGTTGGTATTGGCGCAAGTGATTACCGAAGCAGCCACTGCGACCGTCTCCTGCGGCAGTTCAACTTCCAGCTTATTCGCGGGAACGCCAGTGAGATTGCCGCATTGGCAGGGTTGAAAATAAGCAGCCGTGGAGTCGATACCAGTCTTTGTACAGAGAGTGCGGTGGAAGGCGGAAAAAAACTGGTTGAAACGCATTCATCCATTACTGTTATCAGCGGCGCTATGGACGCAGTGATTAACCGAAACCAGATTCAGCATTTCGAGCGGGGGTCGGCATTGATGCCGCAAGTGACTGGCTCCGGATGTTTATTAACGGCGGTGATTGCGCTTTTCATGGCTGTTTGGAATGACCATTTTCAGGCCGCTTGTGCGGCAGTGCTTTTCTATAGCTTGTGCGGTGAGCTCGCTGAAAAAAATGCATCCGGCCCTGGTTCATTCAAAATGCATTTCCTGGATAGTCTCGCCGGCTGGGAGCGGCTTGTAGCATGAAAAAAATAGCTTGTGTTCTGAGCATCGCCGGCACGGATCCTTCTGGAGGTGCTGGCATTCAGGCGGATATTAAAACGATTTCAGCGACGGGAGCCTATGCGGCTTCGGTAATAACAGCACTGGTGGCACAAAATACCTGCGGGGTTATGGCGATTGAAGCAGTCTCAGCTGATTTTATCCAGCAACAGCTGAAGGCGGTCTTTAGCGATATGGAAATTGCAGCGGTAAAAGTCGGGATGGTTTATTCAAAAGAGGCCATTGAGGTAATCGCTTCTTGGCTTAAGGCCGCTAAACAAATGCCAGTGGTAATTGATCCGCTTATGTTTGCCAAAGACAATTCCTCTTTAATGGATAAGCGAAGCCTTTCCATTTTTAAAACACAGCTTTTGCCTCTGGCGAGTTTAATCACCCCCAATATTCCAGAGGCGGAAATGCTTTGCGGGAAAGAGATCACCTGCTGTGACGATATGCAGGAAGCCGCTCTGGCAATAAGCCAACACTATGAAACGAATGTCCTGCTTAAAGGCGGCCATTTACCAGGAGAAAATAGTACAGATATCCTCTGTTTACACAAACCAAAGCAACTATTTTTCTTTCGTCAAAAGCGAATTAACACAAATAATACACATGGGACAGGTTGCACTTTGTCATCAGCCATTGCTTCCTTTCTTGCACAGAAAATAAATTTGCATTCTGCTATCGAACAGGCAAAACGTTATTTAACTGCTGCTATTGTTTCAGGTCGACACTTAAAAATAGGGCAGGGGAATGGCCCGGTAGATCATTTCTTTATTCAGGACAAGTAAGTGTCTCCGCATTTATGGCTTTGATTTTCAGTGTTTACTAAGTATCATGTTTAGCATTTGATTGTTATTTCACTTTTACTATGGCCATAAGGGACTAAACCATGCAAGGTAATTACAAACTATTTGGGATAAAGAAGATACTGATTGTTCTTTTATTGGGATTGATGTCAAATGCTTTTGCAGGCAGCCCTTTGTGGACGTTTGAGCCGCTCACGGCCACCGCAATTACAGTGCCGACAAATGGCAAGGCCATCGTGCAATACCGGGTGACTAATCAATCTGCCAGACCCCACATCTTAACTATGCGGCCTATCCAGGGCATTACACAAATCACCTCAGGCCCTGGTCTTTGCGGAAATCCCTTTGTGCTCAGCGGCAAAACGGCCTGTATTTTGTCCTTAGAGATTAACGGTTCTCAGATAAACAGCGTGATTACAGAAGGTCCTGCGGTTTGCACGCAGGGGAATCCCAATCAATGTTACCAGCCAGGAATTAATAATCGCTTACACATTACCCGCAGCCAGGTTCCACCAGCCACGCTTAAGCTAAGCCCAACCACATTGCGTTTTACCCAAAACTCAACAGGCAATGTCATTGTTACCAATGATGCTAGCTCTCTGTCGCCAGCAATCAATATTGCAGCAACCATCCCTAATGGCAGCGCTATCAGCATACAAAGTACAACCTGTGGCAGCAGCCTTGCCGTTGGGGCAAGTTGCACAATTACCTTCGCTTCAGGTACGCCGGAGGGGCCTACAACGATTCGTATCGCAGGGGACAATACCAACATAACGAGTGTCGATGTCACCGTGTCTAATCAGGTGGAGATCAGTATTACTAATCCCTTGCAACAAGCCAGGATTGTGACAGTTTCAGGAATGACTCCTTTGTCATTAGAGATCACTAATAGTGCGAACAGCATCGATTATGCCAATGCGATTACAGTCAGCAACAACGCCGCCTGCCCCAACTTGTCTGTAAATGACAGCGATTGTGCCAGTGTTGCGCCGGGGGGGCACTGTACTTTGGAATTAAGTTCCAGCGCCCCCTATGCCCCCTGCATGATTACTATTAGCGGGACCAATACTACCAGCCCGCAAACCCTGATTGCTTTTTATTATTTGGGAGGCCTGGTGTTTGAAGAAAGCGGCGGTATTGGTAAGATTGTCATAGATCAAGCAGATAATTTTTTTAGCCTATGGACTGGTACTAGTAGTGATATAGTGGGTTCAACCAGCTTTGACGATGGGCTTGGTAATACGAATGCCATTGTGGTGGATGCCTCTTGCTCAAACGATCCAGGAAATTGTGCGGCTCAACGTTGTCGAGATATTGGTGCAGACTGGTACCTTCCGGCAAGAAGTGAGTTAACCGATATCCATAGTGCGCTATGCTCTAATGCGGCATTCCCCTGTAATTTTGGCGGATTATCAGGTGTTTATTGGAGCTCCACGCAACAAGTTCTCTTTTCCTTCGTTGCCTGGGGCGTAAGCTTTCCCTCAGGCGCTGACGGATTTGGGTATAACAAAGATTTAATTAATAATCGTGTTCGCTGTATTCGGGCTTTTGCCTGAGTCCTGGATATACTGTCATATAAAATCCCGGAATCAATACATTCCGGGAGCACTTGGTATTAAATGATAAAGTGAGTCTATTACTTATGTTTATTTTTTTTCCCTTTCTTTTTACCACCTTTGCCGCTTTTATTACTTTTACCGCCACCGCCAGAATTATAGTCTGGCTGTGATGCCAGGTAATCAGGATTATTGGCAAGAAATTGCTGTTTTCCTATTTCAATATGCAAAGGTAGGCCTGAGCCACCTGATAATTTTTCTAATTCGCTATCCGAAACTTTATTGGTTTGATCCAATTGTTGCTTTGTAGACATACATTTTCTCCCAAGGCATAAGTGGTTGCATTTTTAGCATAGGACCTGTGCATAAATTTATCAAGAAATCGATGGTTTTAATTCATGTCGAATTAGCGGACGGATTAGCGTATTCTGGGATAAATCATGAAGTTACTATTAATATTCACAGGAGAAAAAAATGAAAAAAAAATTAATGTGTATAATTGCGATCATTTTTAGTATTGCCAGCTTTGCTGAGACACAGTCTGAGATGACCGAGGATGCTTGTCAGCAATTCAAGGCAATAGATGCCTCATTAAATGCCATCTATAAACGGATTTTACAAAGCTATCAGGATGATAAACCCTTTATTTCCAGCTTTGTAACGGCCCAGAAAAAATGGCTTTCCTTCAGGGACGCGCATTTGGATTCTTTATATCCCAATGGAAGCGACAGCGGCAGCGTAAGCCCGATGTGCCGCTGCCTGGCTCTCTATCAATTGACAGCGGCAAGAGTTGAGCAACTCAAGAAATGGGATGAAGGAACTGAAGAAGGTGACGTTTGCAGCGGCAGTGTCAAACCCTGAGAGATCCACGCAAAGTTTGAACGAGCAGAAATAATCCAACCCAAATTGTATCAGCACCGTTCGGCCTGAGATATAAGCTTAAGTTTGGCTGTTCAAAAAATGCGAGGAACTCTCTTGTCAGACCGCGGTAAATTGACCTAAGCAATACCAATGTGGATGGCAACTTGTTCCGGACTGCTATAGGACTCAAAGTCGCTGACAAACTTTCGTTGGACTGCAGTATGGGCTTCAAAATAATTCCACACTGCTTTCCAGGCATTGATTACCGTTACTGGCATTGGCCCAGTGGCCTCAAAAACCAGGTATTTTCCGCCCGTGATCAATACTTTATTCAGCGTTTTATCAGGGATATTCTGAGAAACGCCTGCAGTCACTGTATAAAAGCCATTGGCATCCGATTCGTAATCGGAGTAGACACCGAACACCGGACTTTCTGTTGCCAGTTCGCTGGCAAAAAAATCCTGCCAGAGCATTGGGATTTTGGCCGTTTCCGGATTAAATTCCTCACTGTTCCTGGTTTTAACCCTAAAACCTGTCACCGTAAAAGGAGGAATAATTGTTTCCACTGCTTGAATTAACATTTTCAGTTTTCCTTATCATTTTTCCAGTGCGACAACCCGAAGACGGTTCAGATCGGGATCAAGCCCGGTAAATGTGTAGCCATAGGGTAGTACTGTGGGTGATTGGGCGATAGGAATGCCTTTCTTCTGCCATTGTGCAAATAAAGTATCGACCTGCTGATTGTTTGCCACCGTAAATGCTAATTCAAATCCGCCGCGCCCTTCAACAGGCGGTTCTACGCTTTGCATGCTTTTCAAGCCGATAGTCATGCCGTTCTGTAATTTGAATGCACTAAATACGGGAGACAGTTCATCAGGTTCTATCCCAGTTAATTCCTGATAAAACTGGCTGCTCACCGCAACATCATTCACATAAATAATAACAGCACTGGGTTCTAACATTTTATTTTCCTCATTAATAATCAGGAACTAGTGTAATGAGGAAGAGTGACAGTTTCTGTCAGCAGCGAATACTTACTGTTCAGGGATGTTGAAGGCTGCCCGCCATTGTTTTAGGAGCGCCTGACGGTTTTTGCCAAAGCCTGTTTCTATCAAACTCAGGCTGGTGATACGATCACTGCGAAAATGGCGAAAATCATTTCTCTTTTCACACCAGGCGATTACCACCCGGGTGCTTTCAAAAAAACCCAGAGCCAGCGGCCAAATGATGCGTGTGGTTGCTGCTTCTTTTGCATCAGAATAAGCGATTTCCAGCTTATATTCTTTACGGATTGCATGTCGAATCAGTGCTTCATAGCTGTCATTGGAGAGGACAGTATTGGCTGGCCCAACCAACAGGCCGGATGACTCAAGCTGTTGCCGCAGATCATGAGGGAGAACAGAGGATATTTTTGCCAGCGCACTGGCTGCAGCCAGTTGCAGCTTGTGATCTGCTCTTCTCGCAACCCAGCGCGACCCCAGGACTATGGCTTCAATTTCTTCCTCGGAAAACATCAGCGGGGGCAGCATAAAGCCAGGTTTCAAAACATAACCTACGCCCGGTTCTCCGCTAATATCTGCGCCTTGCGATTGTAATGCAGCAATATCGCGATAAAACGTCCGCAGACTAATGCCCAATTTTTCTGCCAGCAGTTTACCGCTCACTGGATAGCGATGCTGGCGTAAAAGCTGAAGAAGCTCTAATAGACGATTTGCCCGGGACAAAGCAGTGTACCAGATATGGATGTTGCCATATTTTGGCAGCATGTCATCAAAACGTCCAGTGATTAACGCCTTGTTTCCAATCCCGGAATGAATATTCCGGGAGAACAGTTGCTATTCATAGATTGAAAGTGAAATTACTTCTTCTTATGTTTTTTATCTTTTTTGCCACCGCCTTTACCACTTTTATTACCTTTACCGCCAGAATTATAATCCGGTTGTGCTGCTGACACTGGCGAGGAGGGGGTAAGGACATTATATTGCGCTAGTCCGTGTATGGGCAGGTGGGAAAAGTCAACCCCTCCTCCCGACAATTTTTCTAACTCGCTATCTGAGACTTTATTCACTTCATTTATTGCTTGCTTTTTAGACATAGATTTCTCCCGTGGCTGCTATTGTTGCGTTTTTAGCATAGAATATGTTCATAAATTAATCAATGAGTCTTGGTTTTAATTTATATCGAATTTGATTTCGGATTGGCATATTCTGGGATTAATCAGGATGTTAAATTCATATTTGCCAGTAGTAAAAGTGAAAAAAATAATATGTTTAATTGCTTTCTTTTTCAGTGTAGGTAGTTTCGCAGGGCTGCTGTGTGGGCTTCAAAATAACTCCATACTGCTTTCCATGCATTGTTTATTGTATAGCGATGCTGGCGTAAAAGCTGGAGAGGCTCTAATAGTCGGTTTGTGCGGGACAATGCAGTTCACCAGATGCTGATCCTGCCATATTTTGGCGGCATGTAATCAAAGCGTCCCGTTATTAATGTTATTGCTGTGCATATTTTGTCTATTTTGTGTATAATATCTTCTTTTTGTGTGATTGATTTGAGTTAATGGGAGAGTATATATGCCAGTTGAACAAATTAGAGTGCCTCAAAAATGGCTGAATAAACATGCAATTTTAATGAGTTATTGTTCTTACGAAGCAAAAGATACCTATCCGCATGCGCTGGCCTATGGAGTACAGCAAGGAGAAATAGGATTTATAGCTCCCAGGCAATTGCCTTTTGAGGTAAGGCATCTGGATTCTCTTCAAGAAGGTCAATATTTTATGCCTTTGAAAAAGGGCCTGCTGTATTATCCCCTATCCGAGGAAATTCCGGTTGAAGAAACAGGTGATATTGTTGATCTTTACCGTTATACGGATGAAAATGACGCATCCAATTCCCTCTTGTTTTTAACCAAAGACGGGCCTGGACTGTTTGCCCGGAAATATTCAAATGATAGCTGGTCCTGCGCCCTCTTTTCCTGCTGTAAAAGTAACGAAAAATCTTCAATACAAAAGTTTAAGCAAACTGCTCGTTTTAAAAAACCAGTATTTCATTTATTAGTTACAGAAGAACTCCTGCCAATATTCCATAAGGAAGCAAAACATAGCCCCCTTAAATATGAGATCCTTAGCGTTTACGGAGAGCTGCCAGACCGTAAAATAGAGGCAAAGTATTTCGAGACAGGCATGGATTGGTATGTAATTTGTTTCCATAAACAACTGACTCTTTCAGAGCTGACTGCCTGTTTTCCTGAAACAGTAGAGCGAAGTGCCGCCCTACAAAAACGCAGTACCACACCAGAATCAACGCAAATCGTTTGGTTTCTCGAGCCTAAATATCTGGCAATTTTCCGGAAAGAAAGCAGGGATTCGGATTTTAAAGAAGGTGTCGATTTCAAAATAGACGAAGGGATAGCCGGTGATGAAGAAATTCCTCTGCTCAAAATTACCTTCCTTCAGGCCACTTCAAAAAAGTTTGTACAGAGATATTATCAAGAAACCTGTAAAAAAGTGCTGACGACTGTTGTAGACGAACACAGGCACGATAAGGGTAAGGATCCGGATGATGTTGGTCATATGATTTCCGGTCTGCCCAATTTAGTGGGGTAGACTCATTTATAACCAGGCCTGTCGTTAAAGATCGCAAGAATCGGGTTTCCATGAATTGGCACGCAATCTATCATTAGCATTAATCATGCGCTTAGTGCTGCTGCCCTGGCCTATAATGAGTGAAGGAGTAAGGCAATGACAGATCAAAAACAGTTCGATTATGCCCGTATCGAAAAGGCCATTCATTACATCGGCGATCATTTCAGGAGTCAGCCCTCACTGGAGGAAATTGCAAATGCGGTCCATGTCAGCCCCTTTCATTTTCAACGAATGTTTAGTGAATGGGCTGGTATCAGCCCTAAGAAATTTATGCAGTATATCAGCCTGAACCATGCTAAAACCTTGCTGAAAAATCGAATAGCCTTGTTAGATGTTGCTTATGAAACCGGTTTGTCCAGCGGCGGACGTTTGCACGATTTATTTGTGAAAATCGAGGGAATGACGCCTGGTGAATTTAAAAATGGCGGGGCTGCGCTCTCGATTAACTATTGCTTTGCTGGAAGTCCGTTTGGAAAGCTGATAGTTGCATCCACTGCGAAGGGCGTATGCCACATTGCTTTTGAGGAAGATGAGCAAAAGGCCTTATCAGCTCTAAGAGCCCATTTTCCCAATGCAACATACCAGCAAATGACCGATAAGTTCCAGCAGGATGCCCTGTCTATTTTTCAAAAGGACTGGCAGCAGCTGGATAAAATTAAACTGCATCTCGCAGGAACGACATTTCAATTGAAAGTCTGGGAAAGTCTTTTGAAAATTCCAATGGGCTCTCTTGTAACCTATGGCGACATCGCCAGAAATATAGGCAATTCTGCGGCTTCACGGGCGGTAGGGACAGCTATTGGACGTAATCCAGTGGCATTTCTCATTCCCTGTCATCGGGTTATCCAAAGCAGTGGGAAATTGGGTGGCTATATGTGGGGCGAGGCAAAGAAAAAGGCCATCATCGGATGGGAAGCCGCCAGGTCAGAGATTTAATTATTAAGAGGTATGCGGTGTGGAGCTCAGCGGAAAAACAGATAATCAATTAGAGAACCTGCTTCCTTGCGATGGCATTGTCTATTACTATGGTCCGGTGATGCCCCTGCAAATGGCTGATGATTATTTTCAAATATTGATGAAAGAAGTGGCCTGGACACATGACGAGGCGATGGTTTTTGGAAAGAAGATTATCACCAGGCGCAAAGTAGCCTGGTATGCCGGGCAGGCATTTTCCTATACTTACTCGCAAATTACCAAAACAGCGCTACCATGGATTCCTGTTTTGGAAGAATTAAAAAGAATTGTCGAAAGGGAAAGCGGGGAAACATATAACTCATGCCTGCTCAATTTATATCATGATGGCAGCGAGGGAGTGGCCTGGCATAGCGATGGCGAAAAAGATCTGAAGAAAAACGGCGCTATTGGCTCGCTAAGTTTTGGCGCAGAAAGAAAATTTGCGTTTAGACATCAAAAAAGCAAGGAAGTTGTCTCAACGATACTTGAGCATGGCAGTTTATTAGTGATGAAAGGCAGCACCCAAAAGGATTGGCTGCATCGTCTACCGCCTACAAAAATGGTGCACACACCCCGAATTAATCTGACATTTCGAACAATTGAATCCCTCTAACTGCCGGCGAGACTCCGGCTACCGCGACGAAAAATGCCGACTCCCCGCGGCACCGCGGGGCCCATGCCTATTGAAGTAGTATGGTCCGCAGATAAGTTTCAATGTAGCCAAAAAATAGGGTTTAACAGGTAGTCATAAACAAGTGTGCTTCACATTAAATTGGCTTCGTGGGTCCCGCGGTCGCAGCCGCGGGGATTCGATAGCTTTTAATTCTCATGCACTTGTGTAGATAGCTATGGGCTTGACCACGGGGTCCAAACGAAGCCTTGTTTAAACTACACTGCCAACAATTCCCACTCCGTTACGCCTTAAATCTCTTCCCCCTGATTAACTAGCACAAGCTTTCATCAAATCCGCTGTAGGCTTCTCAAGTTCTTCCGCCTCTTTTTTCAGACTTAAGGATTCTTTGATTAATTCATCGCGCCTGACTTTATTCTTCCAGATCAACCGATGTGCGCCACTCTCAATCTCTTTATCGATAACCTTTATTTGCTTAGGGGTAAGCTCTCCTGTTTCTCGAAAATAAGCATAAAGCTGAGCGCATATTTCCTCTATTTTTTCCTCAGTACTGCGGGATGTATTTTCAGTCTCCAAGTGCCACTTAATTGGATCACAGCGGGTGACTCTTACATTATTCAGATGAAGTGCAGAAAAAAACACACGATACAAATTATGGTTTCGTATAAATAACGGGATAAGAGGGTTTTGCAAGCTCCAGAAACCATCCAGCCGGATCACCTCAACGGGAATATTATTCTCCACAGCAACCCGAGCGACGCCTGCATATACTCTATGCGGTTCCTCGCCTATTTTTGAAAAATTCCCCTGTGGGAACATTGCGACACAACCTTTTTTACGAATTGCATCATTCGCACTTTCGATAGCACCTCGATTAGCCGTCTGGCCATCTCTCCCCTTTGGTGCATGTGCTGCCACGGGAATTGCCTTAAACATCTCCAAAAAAGTCTTGACGCCTGGAATTCGGTTAAAATTAGTGGTGGCAAGAAACTGTGGCGGAGCAGCTCCATCCTTAAATTTCGAAGCAAAAACCCCCGCTTCCCATCCAGTTCGATGGGGTCCCAGAGCATAAAGAGTTCCCTCCGTATTCCTGATTTCAATATCACCGCCTTTCGTGTGCAGCAAATGCATCATAAAGGCCAGAAAGCCAGCAATAACACGCGCAGGGCGGCTTTCATAATTTAAGTGATTATTCGATTCAGCAAGTCTTGCAATGGTATAAGTCAAAACCGAAATTGCCGTGACAAGGTACATGAGAGTAAAGGCGCTTGATATATAATCAGATTCATTACCTGAATCTGCATGGGAGTCGAAGCCAGACATGTTGTTGCTCCTTGAAAGACTAATAGATTCTGCGGCCAATAATTCATCGCAGTTCCTGAGACAATGCTTTAGCCAGTGAAACAATACAAGAGCTAGTCATTGCCCGGAATTGATATAGTACATTTAAAATTTATGTTGTCAATTAATGGAGCAAGTCTCCCTCCGGAATATCTTAAGTGAGATTTTTATGGCCTAAAAATAGATAAGGAGGTTTATTTCAACAATAATTAAATAAAATTACCATTTCCATTGAAAAACATGTCATTAAGACGACAAATTGCAGAGTCCCTGGATCCCGCTCTAAGGCAAACTCCTGGTTTATCCTTACTCAATAAAATAATTACCATCATAATCCTTTTATCACTACTGCTGGCGATTGTTGAGACTGAGCGTTCAATCCATAAAGGGCATGAATGGATATTCCTGTTCTCCGAATGGGTTTTCACAATCATCTTTGCAATAGAATATGCAGCGCGGGTCTGGGCAAGTGTGGAAAATCCAAAATACTCGAGTCGCTTCGCTTATATGCTCACACCGGCAGCCATCCTGGATTTGCTAACCGTATTATTAATTTTTCTCACCACATTAGGTACTGAAGGATTTATCTTGAGATTGGCAAGGTTGCTTCGTGTATTAAGGATTGCAAAATTAGGACGTTACACTGTTGCCATGCAGAATATTGGACATGCCATTTATTCAAGACGATTTGAACTAATTATTAGTTTTGCTATTGGAGTATTTGCTTTAATGCTGTCCTCTTCAATATTGTATATTGTGGAGGGCGGAGTTCAACCTGATTACTTTGGAAGCATTCCGCGCGCAATGTGGTGGTCAGTAGCAACGTTAACAACTGTTGGCTATGGAGACGTTTACCCGATCACCCCGATAGGTAAGCTATTTGGCGCAATCACAGCCATTGCAGGTATTGGATTGATTGCGATGCCCACAGGAATACTGGCAGCTTCTTTTAGTGAGGCCATTCAGAATATCAGGAAGAATGATCGGGAGGAAGAATAGTGGCGCTTGTTAAGAACATAGCCTTATGCTAAATAGGGGGCAGGATTTTATTTCTTTACCTCAGGTTTTAAGAGTCATAGTACCACTGAGAGCTTATTGCAAAATATTTCTAATGCTGCAGAAAGGGCGGCATCATCACTTTTGATTTAGTAGTTAAACTCTAAGGCCTAATATGAATCCCATAATCGAGACAGCGCGACTGTCTTTGAGATCTTTTACTCACGAGGATATAGAACGATTCTCTGAAATTTGCGCAAACCCAAATGTGATGCGTTACATTGGTGATGGTCAGCCTGTTAGCCGCAAGGTTATTGCCGAGAAAATACCGGAGTGGATAGAGTTATATAAAAAACAAAAATACGGTTTAATGGCGCTCATTTTGAAAGAATCAAATGTATTAATTGGTTTTTGCGGTTTTATTCATCAGACAATCGATGGGGATCAGTACATTGAACTGGGCTATCGCCTGGATGAGCCATGCTGGGGAAGTGGTCTTGCAACCGAAGCTGCTGGGGCGGTCAGAGACTACGCCTTTAATGTGCTTCAGATTCCCCTGCTGGTTTCCATTATTCACTATCAAAATCATGCTTCGAAGCGTGTTGCACAAAAAATTGGCATGCGGCTGATGAAACAAACCCATTTTAAAAATGTTCTGGTTGATGTATTTTGTCTTAAAGCTGAAGAGTCAAGTTAACCTATGGAAGATATTATTATTCGTGAGCCTGAAATAGAGGATAAACAAAGTTTTTTACAGGCTATGCAGCATAGTCAATCCTTCCATTACCCCTGGGTCACACCGCCGCTGACTGCAAAAGAATATGATGACTTCTTTTTGCGCACTCTAAAGTCCAATCAAAAAAGTTTTTTTGTCTGTAATCGGTCAAATGACCTCTTGGGCGTTTTTAATATCACTGAAATTGTCCGCGGGCTCTTCCAGAACGCCTATCTGGGGTTTTATTCGGTTGCCGATTATACGGGCAAGGGCTATATGAGTGTGGGATTAAAACTGGTATTACACCAAGTGTTTAATGAATTGAAATTACACCGTCTGGAGGCAAATATACAGCCTGACAACAGGCGGTCAATTCAATTAGTGAAAAACAATGGTTTTCGTTATGAGGGATTTTCTCCGCGATATTTAAAAATAAACAATGAATGGCGTGGCCATGAACATTGGGCGATTACAGTGGAGGATTATATCGCCGAAAGCCCTGAGATCTTGAAAAAAGACCATGTGACTCTCGAACCTTACAATCCAGAATGGCCATCGCTGGCACAGAGAGAAATTGACAAAATAAAGTCAGTTTTTCCTGAGCATTCAATTATTGATATTCAGCATATCGGCAGTACAGCAATAGCTGGCCTATCTGCAAAGCCAATACTGGATATTCAAATTGCAGTTCCTTCTTTAGAAAGCACAAAACTGATAGCGGTTCCCATTTTACAAAAACTTGGTTATGAATACTGGGCTGACAATCCAGATCCAGGACGCATGTTCTTTGTTAAAGGCATGCCCCCGTATGGCGAAAAACGGACACATCATGTGCACATAGTTGAGCAAAATTCGGCTCATTGGCGCAATAAATTACTGTTCAGAGATTACCTGCGACTACATCCCGATGTTGCCAGTGAATATGAACAATTGAAGTTCAAATTGGCTCAGGAGCACCTGTATGACCGTGAAAAATATACGGATGAAAAGCTGAGTTTTGTTAGTAAGGTGTTACAGCTTGCTCAACGTTAAGCCCATGATCACAAATAATATCCTATAAACAGGTTTTTCAAGGTTTCTTTCTCTCTGGTTAGGCTCAGAGCAATTGATAATAGAATACTGACCTTATGAGCGGAACCGACCCGGGCCTTATCCATTAAGTTTGATTAGTCGCCAAAGGATAAATCCCTGCTTAGGCGGATTACGACATCGGCTGCCATTTCATCGTGTGAACCGAAATATCTGGATGGCTTGGAAGTGGTTTCTCTTCCCCAATAAAAACAAAGCCATGCTTTTTATAAAATCGGGTGGCTTTCACGTTATCCGGTGATACATCTAGAAATACATGTTTGAACTCTCTACTTATCGCATCAGATTTAACTGCATTTACTAAACCCTCGGCGACACCAAATTCTCGTGATTCTGGTTTCACCCACATCCCGATCAAGTTGTATCGATTTGTTTGGTCTACACCAGCACCAACCATTCCTATTGCATTATCATCAAGGAATGCCAACCAGAATATTGGATAGGTTAAAGGCGATGCACGTTGTTTCCATTCTTCAATCAATAAAGAGTAGCTCTTCTTCAGTTGGCACATCGTCAACAAAACTGTAATGGATATACTGGAGACTAAAAAACACATCATTTATATGTGCTTGTACTGAACGATCGCCACGTTGGACGAATTTGTATTCAAGGTGGTGGTTAAAAAATAAGCTCATAGTTATTGCAAGCACTGTTTCATCTTGTTCGGCCATATTCGTCAAGGCAGTCATATGCCGACTAAACTTTTCAAGAAATTGCTTATGAAAATTCTGGATATTTCCTTTTCTTAGCCCCCAAAAAAGCATGTAAAAACGCGAATCTGTATCGATTGCCAGCATAACATTTCTGGTCGAGCAACATGATTTCCAATTGTATTTAGCGATTAACAATATCGAGCATACAAAAACCAAGGCCTCAAACCAATGGTATCTGTGAGCGCTCCCATAAAACAATTTTACAGGAGTTTTACCAAGTGACATTCCGTAAGAAACTTTACGATAATCCTTGATGAACTTCAGAAAGAGGACGAATGCCTTTATTACTACAATAATGAGCGAACCCATCAGGGCAAAATGTGTTGTGGACGAACCCCAATGCAAACTTTGGTGGATAGGAAATAAATCTGGATGGAAAAATTTATAAACTGAATTTGACCTGACAGACACTTCTGAAAAAACCGGCAACTGTCAGATCAAGTTTGAACTACTACAGCTTATGAATGCCTAACTTTAATTTAGTATATTCATCATATTTATATACAGAAATCATATTTTTGTTCAAATAATTGAATAGCTCATATGATCTTGCTTCTTTGCATATATATGTAGATTGATAAACAGGATAATAATCTGTCATAAGTGCAATGTTGCGAATTATAGCCTTATGGTTAATTAAGGAATGTTGGTCGATGGATTTTATGCATGACCAGTTAGAGGATGGTCGTAGCTATCGCTTGTTAAATGTGATTGATGACTTCAACCGCGAAGGCCTTGCCATAGAGGTCGATCTGTCCTTGCCGGCAGAGCGCGTGGTTCGACGCTTAATCAAATCATCGAGTGGCGGGGTAAACCCCGGCAAATACGTTGTGATAATGGCCCTGAATATATTAGCAAACTGCTGCAACAATGGGCGGATAAAAATCAGATACAGTTGGTTTTTATTCAGCCTGGAAATCCGCAGCAAAATGCCTATATTTAACGCTATAATCGCACCGTTAGGTATGACTGGTTAAGTCAATTTTTATTTGAAAGTATTGCAGAAGTTCAACTTCATGCGACACAATGGTTATGGACGTACAACAATGAACGCCCAAAAACGGCTATTGGAGGCATTCCTCCAAGGCGAAAATTGGCCTTAGTGGCATAATCCTCTACTTTTGACTTCGGTTAAAAATGGGGGGATTACCATTCCATGCTTGGCTATAAATCGCCCGCAGCATTTGAAACCCAAAAAGTGGCTTAGTAATGTGTCCGATTTTGACGGGTAAGATCAGAATTCTGGTATAAAAAATTGTGGAATATTAATCTTCCTGATGTGGTTGATGGACATGCACTCTTAATTTTTAAGATGATAAATTTTCTTTAGAGACTTATTCACGTGGAATTACATTCAAGAATTGAGTTTCCAGAAATTATCATCTTTCCAATGCATATTTAATCCCATGCTATTTAAAGGTATACCGGGGAAAGCATCAAATAAATCAAATAAATTTTTACACCAATTTGTATCTGGACTGACTTGCTGCATCATATGATGAAGCATGGCCAATACAGTCGCAATTCGTGTATGTTGATGATCTTTATTTAGATATAAAGGCCAGAGAAAGTTTTTTTGTGTTGGCCGGGCTGGTTTAATTCCTAATTCTCTATTCCAAAGGCGAGCATGGTGAGCGCATATATTACGAATGACAGTTAAAGTATGAAGCCAACTTTCCAGAAGAGGCGGATATAAGTTAAATCCTTTGGCTATAATTTTTTTATCTTTATCTTTTGCAAGACCCTTGAATAAATGAGAAAGCTCTCCTAAGGAGAGTTCTTCAAGCATTGCCCACCCTGGCATCAATGACGGTTGATCATAAGTTAGGGCATAATGGCGAGCATAGCTTTCTTGCTTGCGTTTCAGTTTTAATTTTTGTTTATGGCTTTCAACAATCGTTTGTAGTTTGTTTATACGTGCACATTCACGGTTATAGTCATCAAGAGCTGATTGTTGTTTGTCTTTAATCGACTGGATTAATCGTTGATGGTCATAAGTGCTTTTGAAGTGGCAATTATCAAGATACCAATGTGGTCCATATTTCTTGCATAATGTATTGGATATATGAGCACGTACTGCAACTTCCGTTCGTTCGATTGCATCAATTATGAGTAACCGAAGTTTTCTATCAAAATTGTATAATTGGGTTAATTGGCTAAATTTTGTATTGTCTTTAAAAAGATGGCTATTATCTTCATGTTGAAAGGGCGCATATAGGGTGTTAATCGAAAAAAACTGACTGCCTCCAGAAAACAGAGTGCGCGCGACTCATCTAGAATAGCTAAGCCCCGTTTTTTTAAAAGTTCCATCTGTTCTTTAGGAGTAATAGCCGGTTTGGTAAAGACGGTTGCCAAGTTTGAACACCTTATTGAAAGACAAAAAAAACCCGCGCGATTTGAGCTTAAAGACCGAAGTCTACATAGGCTTGGCGGGTGTGTTACTTACAATTGTAATTAGATAAATATAATTATGCAAATATAAGCGATTAAATTCGTTAGTCTTACTTTTCAACGAGGTATCCTAAGCATCGTCTATTATGGATTATTGGTCCGTCTAATATGGAATATAACTTCGTCCAAAATGGAATGTATATGAAATTTTGTTCATGTTCTTTAATACACGTTTAATTTTTAAAGAGGATAAATGTTCATTGGAGATCTCTTCAAATGGAATTAAATTCAGCAATTGGTCTAATAGAAGCGACCACATCAGTGGCTGGATCAAGAGTTATTGTCAAATCTGGTGTATGCCCATTAGGCGGCCACTCTGTCTGACTGTTTACTAATTTGTACTCCATCTACAAATTTCACATTATTAATAACCAAAGTTAATAAGTTAAACCCTCTGATTTTAATCCAGCGTTTTTGAGCGACCTCCATCAGTTTAAATACCATGGCCAAAGTGGTGTCTCTAGAGCCGCAGTTTCTAGACTTATGAGTTCTCAAGCGTACTGTGGAGAAGGCTGATTCAATAGGATTAGTTGTCCGTATGTGGATCCAGTGCTCTGCTGGAAAGTCATAGAAAGCCAGCAGCTCCTCTTTGTCTTTGACAAGGCACTCCATGGCCTTTGGGTATTTAGCACTGTAGAGCGCAACTGTATTATCAAACGCCTTATAGGCATCTTCTCGCTTTTCAGCCATCCAAATCTCATGTAGCGAGGCTTTTACCTTAGGCTGCATAGACTTGGGAAGTTTGTTCAACACATTAGCTGTTTTGTGCACCCAGCATCGTTGATGCCGGGTTTCTGGATAAACCTTGCTTATCGCTCCCCAAAACCCTAAGGCACCATCCCCAATCGCTAATTTAGGCGCTGTAGGAAGACCGCGTTGACGTAAGTTTAACAGCACTTCTTCCCAGCTAGCCGTTGATTCCCGATAGCCATCACAAACGGCAACAAGTTCCTTTAATCCGCTCTCGGTGACACCAATAATCACTAGAAGGCACAGTTTATCATCCATACGAACCTTGCTGTAAATACCATCTGCCCACCAATAAACATAGCGTTTGCTCCTTAAATCCTGGCGCTGCCACTCCTTGTGCTCATCAAGCCATTTTTCCTTTAAGCGGGATACTGTATTGGCCGATAAACCTCGCGCACTCTCTCCAACCAATGCCGATAAGGCATCCGTATAATCACCCGTGGATAACCCCTTTAAATACAGCCAGGGAATGAGTTCTTCCAGGCTTTTAGTACGTCTTAAATAAGGCGGCAATAGCTGGCTGTTAAAGTGAATGCCTGAGCCACTGCGGTCCCTTACCTTAGGTACCTGAACTTCCACCTCGCCGATTCCTGTCTGAATCTGGCGAGAAGGCAGATAACCATTCCTAACCACTGAAGGACGGCCATCCAGTAAACGCACTTCAGAATAGGCTGACAGCATCTCGGATAACTCCGCTTCTACTGCTTTTCTTATTAATTCCTTGGCTCCTTCCCTTAACACCTCAGTTAACGGGTCTTCTAGACCTCTTTCTCTCTCTGGTGCTGACGCAAGCTTTAGACTACAATCCTTCATGGCGTATCTCCTTTGTTGATTTTTGTTCCCGCTAAGAACAATCAACAGAATACGCCACCTAACTTAACTTGTCATACACCACTTTCGACTATAACTCCTGGATCAATCCATCCTGCGAGATAAGCACTGGTTATCCAGTGTTGATTTTTGTTTTGCATTGTTGCCATTTGTTGTTTCTGAGTGCCCCATCAGTGCCCCTCAGAGGTTTTCACTTTTTTCGAACTACACGTAACTACTTGATTTTATTGGTGGGCCCACTAGGACTTGAACCTAGGACCAACGGATTATGAGCCCCCAACCTTAAAATTAACTCATTGATTTTTAAATAATAATCTGTCGCGAGATGCCACTACAAATGTCGTACAGAGTATAATAGTGTCGTACTCAAACACGCAAATCTCACGCAAGGATAAAATGATTAAAGAAAAAGATAATTCTCTTTATTAAACTGTAAAAACAATTTTTGCTTTTGGTAATGTATTGATTTAACTAAAAAGATTCCGCGTTCGTCTTTATTTGCTTGTTGCTGAGGTTCTATATGAATCACGTGTGTGAAATGCCTGCTGATTGAACGTCCGCCTGCAATATACTCCAAAGATTCAAAATTAAATTCTTTATTGACTTGGCTGAGTATTAATACTCTCAATGCATGTTGTTGTGCAATTAATTTCAACTCACGCACAAAATCATTATATGGATCCATTTCTCTATGGGGCACAATGGCTTGTAAATAATCAACAATTAATAAAGAACCAGGTTTATCTTTTTTAATTTTTTCAATTAAAGTTTTTTGATCAAAACATTTTTCCACTACCTCCATGTATTGCTCTTGTTGCGAACAACTCCCTAAATTTGAACATGAAATTTTATTTAAACGCTCAAAAATGAAGGATTCATTAAAATGCATAGAGTAATATTTAACCGGTAATTTTATTTGTGCTGCATACAAAGCAAGGTTAAGAGCAAAAGATAATTTCCCCGCACCTTCCGCGGCAGATAACAATAACATTTCTCCAGGAAGAAATGATTGCCAAATGGACTCAAGATTATTTATGCGTATTGATTTAAAATATTTATGCATCAATGTCCAATGAGTAAATCCATAATCATTGGCGACAAGATCAAGAGCTTGGCTTAGTGGAATGCTCTTAGTTGAGGCTATTTGTTTTGCAGATAATTTAAGAGACCTTATTGAAGGAATACTTTTAGACAAAGACATTATTTCGATCCTCATATTAGCGAAAAATAAACACTCCCTCCCTAATATTTATTTTTCTAAATATAAAAATCGAATTTCCTACTCACTGAGAGTTTTGCACTGGAAGGGGGCACGCTTAGGAAAAGCGTTACTTTGTAAGTTATAAAAAATAGTTTTATTTGTCAATTGAAAAAATTGCGCTTAATTTTAAGAGGGCCAAACTAGGCATCATTCAATAATATGGGCTATCAATTTTTGATGATTTTGTTGGGCTCTGTATTTTGTATTACACATCTTCCTGTTTTATCTCTGCATCAGATTAGAACTTAGTGATAATTTATTAGAAGATTTACCACGCACTGCGTGGTGAATTTTTTTGATTAATTATATAGTTTCAGATAAATGCCCATGTTAAGAATACTTAAAAATGTTAACATGACTTACTTGTCATGTTAACAAAATCAGATTTTCTTAACATGACTGAAATTAAAACTACAGGTCTTAAAGTGCGCAGAATCCTACTAATCAGTGATACCCACGGAAATTTGGATATCATCAATCAGATGGTAGCTCAAACTAATGCAGACATGGTGATTCATGCCGGTGATTTTGGGTTTTATGATGAACAGAGCATTTATCGACTCAGCCCTAGGGAACTACGCTTGTTAGTATCTCACTCGCCAGTTTGGCGACAATATGAGGTTGATAAACAAACGAGTCGCGAAAGGTTAATAGAAATCGTCAAAGAAAATCGATTATTAGGTGACTTTCCAGATTATATCTCAGGTAAAAAGAAGTTCGCCGTTCCTATATATGCTGTTTGGGGAAATCATGAAGATGTGCAAGTTTTAAGGCAATTAAATACTAATCTCAATGTTAAAAATCTGCACGTGCTTGACGAACACCACTTTTATCAATTTCACACCAGTGAAAGTGAGCTTGAATTTTCTCTTTATGGCTTAGGAGGAAATTTTTTAGTAAGTAAAAAGCTATTCGATAAACCCATTGCAGGAAATGGGGGAAAGGTATGGACTGTATTAAATCAATTTGGCGTTTTGTATCAGCAGGTTAAAAATAAAAGTAAACCTTCAATATTTGTTTCGCATGTCAGTCCAGGGAAAGAACCACTATTATCCCGTCTAATCATGCATTTTATGCCTAACTTTTGGATCAGTGGTCATATGGGTGCACCGTTTACCTGTACCTGGAATCAATTTACTATCCGGGAAATGAATGAATCCTTAGATTGGCTAGAGAGCGATATTGATTTAATAGAAGAACAATACCAGCAAGGTCGCCTTACAGATGAGGCCATATTAGCTTATGAGATAATAAAAAGGCCTATCGATAGGGATGAATCCTGGTATAAAAAATTGTGGAATATTAATCTTCCTGATGTGGTTGATGGGCATGCACTTCTAATTTTGAAGGATGGTAAATTTTCCTTAGAGACCTATTCAAACGGAATTAAATTCAATAATTGAATGCTGCTATTTGCAGACATAGGAAACCATCTGTGAACGACAAAATAATCCTTAAATATAAAATTCCTCTGGCTCTGATTTGCCATCTAATAACGCCATCAATTCGAATAACAATAATTGAGTTTCATTAATCAAAAACTCTTTAAACTTATCTTTTTTTAGAGTTCTTTCCTGAACATCTAAAGGAATAAAGCGTGATAGCTCATTATGGAATGCTTCGCTATAGATGATTTTTTCAATATTTGCAATTGTGCTTTCAAGTTTGGCTGGGTAATCACTAATTTTATAATCATTGATTTTGGATAAAATGAATTGTTTGTTAATAGAACTTCCGCGTTGCTGTAGCCAGCGTAAATCCCAAATGTCTCTATGACGTACATATTTGGTTGTATTAACCAAAGAGATTAATTTATCGGCCATAATTTCATCTGGACTTTCTGTCATGATCAGTACATCGCCATAACCGTCAGGTAAAAAATCATAATTAGCATTTAGAGCCTGTGGTGTTCTTGTATATGCGGGGACATTGCATACCTCGATTTTAATTTTTTGCTTTGGCAAGTCCTTTCGAGTTGGTGATGTAGTAATGGCAATTTGCCATTTATCAACTTTAATATCTTGATACTCAGGCTCAATAGACATTTCTGCCGGTTCTTTCACCGTTACATCCAAACCATACCGAGAAGCGATATAGCCTTCAATGCACTCTTTCATAGCCAGTAGTTTTGACGTGGTAAAATCATGACCTCCAGCAAAATCGAGATCTTCGCTAAAACGTGAAGAGCCATAACATAGACGAAGTGATGTACCGCCTTGAAAGGTCAATTTATCCAACAACCCTTGTTTATCCAGAGCAAAAAGCAAATCATAGTGTAATAATTCTTTTTCAATGACAGGCCTCATATGCGAATAACCTTCTTCCCGCATGGCAAGTTCTACTAATAAATTAAAATCTTCCCTGTTAATGGCAGTAGGTTTAATCATACTAATTCATCCAAATTAACTAAATTCATATTTCGACCAACTCGTTTTAGGTCTCTTAAAGCGGCTTGTTTAGTAGCCATTCTAAGCGGTCGTTCATTGATTTTGGTGGTGTTATTGAGAATATCTTTGACTGTCCGCTTAGTATGTGTAAATTCAATAACTCCATAGGAAGTGTTGTAGATACCTTTTCTGCCTGTTGTCATGATCGTTATTCTATCTATAGGAATTTGTGAGATGACGCCATATTCGGATAGCATGGACTCCAAACTGACATAATTGTACTCGCCTCGTCTAAGTGTTTTCGCAATACGTTCGATGACATAACTGTCAAATTGTCTGGCATCTTCATTAACATATATATCTCGGCAAGCGCGCTTAAGTATTCCTGATTTTACCAGACGTTTCAGTCCTTCATTGAACGTTTTAAAAGAGTCTTCTGGAAATAGCTTAGAGAGATCGCGATTAGTAAAGATGTATTTGCTTTGTTTATCTTGTTCTCTCAGTACATTAATGGCGTGTTCTTTATTCATAAGTGTATTTAAGTGGACGTTTATTCCATATAATTATAGTATAAATGTCTACTTAAGGCGATTATTTAATTAAGTATACAGAAACTCTATATTTATATGGTATTTCTGTATACTTTTATCAATAGTACGCTCAGTCCCTGCATACTGGTTAAAGCTTTTGGATTGGTTGAATCATGAGTAGAGTTGATTGAATTACATACATTTTGAAGCAGAGGACTAATAACCCGTTGGTTATAAAAATAAATTCCATATAATACAATAAGTTATATTGGTTTTGGATTCTGGTTTGAGTGATTTTGCGTGAGTAATTTTCCCAAAAATCCCCATCTGGTTTTCGAGGTGGTTAGAAGAATTTATTATAATCTATTGATTTTACTTACTTTAATTGGTGGGCCCACTAGGACTTGAACCTAGGACCAACGGATTATGAGCCCTCTTCCTATAAAATAACTCGTTGATTTTAAAGTAATAATTTGCAACGGGATACCACTACAAATGTCGTACTGAGTATAACAGTGTCGTACTCAAACACGCAAATCTCACGCAAGGATATTTTAGCTCTTTATTGGTAATTTACATAAAGTCATTTGGTTTTAATAAAAATGACTATTTGTGACGTAGTGGTGAATAAGCTATAAGCATAAAGAACATTACAACAAGGCCTTTCGTAATGAGTTAAGAAATAAAATTAATCGTATTCGAAGCTGTGTATTTTCGAGAGATGATTTTACCCAAGATTATCTAATCGAGAGCAATTACGTTTAAATCGTGCGCTGAGTCCTTTTATAGATGAAGGTATTATCATTAACATCGCACATGGTTGATTTGCCTAGGCTGAGCTCATGCCAATTCCTGAGCTAGATACTCTAAGCCATTTGAAGTTATAGCGACTGAAGCATTAGATAAGTTGGGTATCAAATGGAAGTTGGAAAGTGACTGCTTTCATTATTACGGTCGGCAACGAAGGGTCTGAGTGTGGTGAAAAATAGTTACATGCCCTAAGTTTTAAAGCTTTTATTTTACTTAGTAACCAATTGATATCAAAGTAATATTACACGTAAATTAAAAACAGTTTGAAGAAAAAAAGACCATATGATAGTATTCATGGCGCAGTAGTACTGCATTTTTAAATTTAACTGAAGGAGATGTTATGGAAAATCAAGTTAACTCTATTGATGAAATTTTTGAAATTTCTGAAATTGAAAAAGATATGAATGGTGTTGTCGCTCGTCAGGGTTGTATTTCTGTTCAGACTCCAAATGCAAGTGAATCAAAAGAAGAAGCCAATGCTAATTAAGCATTAATTCTAAATTTTAGGAAGGAGTTAATCTTCTTCCTTTTTGCTAATTTGGGTTTAAAATATGGAAATGATTTGTTTCGATAGACAATTAAGAATACTCTGCGTAAACGACGAGGTATTCTTGCATAATCCAGGCAAGCTGGTTAGTTACAACCTTAAGTCACTTGTTAATAAGCCATTTCTTGATGTTATTGCTTATTTGGCCAAACCTCAATCAATTGCAAATGCAATCGACTATATTTCAATAATTAATCAAAATATAAATGATAAAAATTTTGCAGAAAAAACAATTTTTCATTTAATATCTCGTGGATTTTTACGTAAATACAATTCAGATAGCGCAGAAGAATTATGGTACAAAAATGGTTGGTCTGAAGCGTGGAGCTTTCATACTCACACCAACAACCTTCCTAAGATTCAATACAATACCAAAATGCTTGATAAAGAAGATGTTGGATTTATGGAGGAGTATGTAGCTGTAGAAAACACGCCTTCAAATTATAAGTCCTATGAAGATGATCAAGTCCTCTTAGAAAAGCCAGCGATTGATCAAAAATATAAAATAATCCCTAGCCATTTAAAAACAGCAGAGCCACGCAACTTAAATTTTCAATTGTTAAGTAGACTGATTTATTTTGCTTTTGGGCAAATTGGTGACCGTTATATGAAAGTAACGGGTAAACACATACGAAAAACAGTTCCGTCTGGAGGAGCTAGGCACCCGATTGAAACCTATTTTTTTATTAAAAATCCGGATCTGAATTTAACGCCAGGAATATATCATTACAACGTAGAAAAACATGCCTTAAATTTAGTAAAAGAATATTCGGAATCAGAGATAGATAATTTAATCAGATCGAAACTTTTACTTGATGAAAAAAGAGGACAGTTCGATTTTTCTTTGGCTATTGTTTATACCTGCATTTTCGAAAGAAGCATGTTTCGCTATAGAGAGAGCAGAAGTTATCGAGTCATGCAGTTTGATCTTGGCCATTTAACACAAAATTTAGCTCTTTTAACCAAAACATATGGTTTAAATTTATATGTAGGCTATTCGTGTTTAGAAAAAGAAGTAGAAAATATCATAGGCGTTGATAATTATCTTGAATCATGTTTAGGCTACTCAATATTATGAAATTAAATCCATTAATTAAAATAGAAAATCTAGAGCAAGATAAATGCTTAATAAATTTACTTATTGATAGAAAAAAATTTGAAGTAAATAAAGATCTCTTTATGCTTTTTTTAGATTGTTATAATAGCGGCCTAACTAGAGACAATATAGAATTACATATTGCTGATAACTTAAAAGTTAAAAAAGAAGAAGTATCATCGTTTATTAGTAGTTTACTTGATAAAAAAATTTTACTAGATACCACAGAAGGTTATCCTGTTGATCAAATTAATCATTGGGCGAAAAGGAAATGGCTTAATGCATTAATTTATCATCTCGAGAGTCAAAATGTTGAATGCATAGATGATGGCAATAGTATTTATGAAGATAAAAAAGAATATTTTTTTGACAATAAAGAGCCTCATAACATATGGAAAATATATTCTGATTTACCCACATGCATTTTACCTACTCCTAACTTAAGTGTTTTTGAAGAAAGATCTTTAGAAGAGGTCTTATTAAAAAGAGATTCTTTCTCACCTTTTAAGAAAAAGAGTATTTTATTAAGTGACTTATCCAATATCTTAGCCGCAGCTAATTCTGAACTATTGAATAATCGGTTAAACTTAGAAAATAGCACGAAAAATTTATATAAATCCAGCTTTAGCGCTCTTGAAACCTATATCTTTATCTTTGATGTGGAAGGGATAGACAAGGGGTTGTATCATTATGATCCAAAAAATCACAATTTAATATTACTCAAATCAGGTAACTTTGAGGAAACTGTTGCTGATATGTGTATTGGACAAAAGAAGGCTTCAATGGGAGGTTGTCTGTTTTTAATAACAGCAAATTCTACGAGGTATATGGCACGATATAAACATGAAAGAGCATATCGTAATATGTTGGTCAACGTAGCGGAATTTGCCCACCAATATATATTTTATAGTACAGCTATTGATTACAGTACTTTTTTAACTCCAGCTATAAAAGATGAACTAGCGAGTAATCTTCTCAATATTGATGGTTTTGAGGAAATTCCATTATACACAGTGGCGATTGGGTAATGAGTAATAAAAAAACAGCCTCCGAATTACTATTTCAAATATGCTCATATGAGCACTTAGGGGCTGCTGCTAATTATGAGCATGATAACCATCCTGATTTTTCAGATTTTGATGCTCATCGCTACTTAAATGCACGTAATAAGAATCATAAAAACATACTTTCAAACGCTATACATGAAAGGGAGAGTTGCAGAAAATTCTGTGAAAACCAAGTCAGCGTAACTATGCTGCAAGAAATTCTGTTTAATTCTTACTCACTAAAAAATGACCAAGGGTCGTATACCATTCCCCAAGCAGGGGGGTTACCAACTATGAATCTTATAGTTCTGAGTAATACTAAAGGCGAAGAGGTAAAATTATATAATTATGATCCTAAAACTTATGAGTTAAATTATGCAAACTCTCTGGCAACTTCATTAGAAGCATTGTTTTATTCAAAAAGCATAGACTTTAACTCTGCCAACTACTGCATAATAATTTGTTCTGATTTACAGACACTTTCCAAGCAGTACTTGGCCAGAGGCTTTAAATTTGCTTGTTTTCAAGCGGGTCATATTGCACAAAATATTTTGCTAAATGCTGCTGCCCTAGGTATCAGTGCAATTTCTCTAGGTTCTTTAATCGAAAAAGATATTTCAACACATTGTTTATCAACTGATGATTATCCGTTATATGCAGTAGTAATGTAAGGACATAAAATGGATGTGGTATATGTCTGGAATTATTTAAACAAAAACTACAACATTGATCGTTTTAATGTTACTCAATTTGAGAAATTATTTATAACTGATATCAGAGTGGTTTTAGATAATGAGCTACTTAATCAGAAATATGTTTATGCATCGGGCTGCCATTACACTAAAGATCTTTCTCTTATAAAGGCCCTATCGGAATTAATTGAAAGATTGGTTTTTCTTTCTCCATTTGTTGGTCCAATAGAGTTTATTAATGACGCGCACTATACTCCCGATATTAATCAACAACTTGTTCCTTTATCCCTTGTTACCCCTTATTTCTCCATTAAAGCTACTTTTAGTACTCATGGACATGCTTGCCACACTGAATCACATCTAGCAATCGTTGCTGCTGAAAACGAATATTATGAGCATCATATTAAAAATGCGTTACTAGAGACTTTGGCGCAAGGAACATTATCAGAAGTGAAAGAATCGGATATTAAAATTCATGGAGTGGATGATATCTCCATACTGAAATCTTTCAAAAAAATAATAATATATTATCCCTCATTTTATTTTTGCCTTGTATGGCATCCGCTTTATAAACATGTAATAGGGGCAGCTTGTAATCAAAGCCTGAAAAAAACAATTGAAAAAGCATTTTTTGAGGGCCTTTCCCTACTACAGGCGACAAGTAAGGTAAAAGATAATACGGAGTTCATGGAAGAGTGTGCCGACTATACAGATATTTATCCTGGTAAATATCTATCTACCCAAGTTATACCCAGACCTCTCATTATTAGACGGCATTCTCAAATCTTAACAGATTTAAAACTTTGCCTTTTCCAGGCAGTAGATCATGTTTAAAGATATTCATCTTAAACTTATTTCAAACTCAAAAACAATTAAGGCATCTCAGAGGATTTATTCTGGTGATTGTGAGCCAATCCTTCTATCAAGTAATGAAACCTTTATAAATTTAGTAAGCGATTATAATGAGCAAGCATTTTTGAATGATAGTGAAATTTGGCACATCTTATTTAATGGGAAACAAATTAAACAGCCATTAAAAACAAAAAAAACAGGGATAGCAATCCAGAAAGGGCCATATAAGGATATTTATGAAGAGTTATCTGGCCTTAAACCTTTTAGTATCAATCACCAGGAATACAATTTAATACCCGTTGATAATATAGTTTTATGTGATCTATTATTTGCCCAAGGTGGTGTTTTTGAAATAAACGAAATCCATTCCGCCCTTTTTTTTCCATATTTTCTAGATCAAGCTAAAGATGGATTTAAATTAACTTTCATATTTATTAACCTTTTAATGAGCAGATTTAAAGAAATCGCATGTAAGGTTATTTCTTCCTTGGGCTATGACATTTATTTGGATGGAAATAATTTGTTGTTAAACACTCTAACGGCTAATGATTTCGCTCGCTGGTTGTTACTTCACGAATATTGTCATAATAGTGGGCCGTTACCTCTATTTAGCCAAAATGTTAATAAATTTTCGAAAAAAAGTTATGGTTTTATTGAGGAACTCAGAGTTGATTTAACAACGATTAAAATCATCATTGAAAATATTAGTTTGGGAATTCTTTCATCAGAATTTTATAATGTCATTGCAATTATTATGGCAGAGCGAATCTTCAGAGCATCTATTTATAATTTTAATCAGCATTGGACATCAGATAAAGGCATGTTTTCAAAAGAAGTAGAGGGAGATACCGCAATAGCCTTCCTAGTTCTTTTAACTAAATTCAATATATTCGATCCCGCCAACAAAATTCTAAATATAGATATCGCAAATACATTGCAGGTTGTCGATATGATTTTGTCTGATATTTATAAATATGAACACTTAGCAAATGAAAAAAGTGGATTTAACAGTACTCACCACATTTTTTCTAAATTTTTTAGAGATAAATATTTTAAAATGCCAGTGAGTGCTTATGATTTCTTGATTGCTAATTCCGTTCAAGATTGTAATTTTTACCTTAATTTTATGAGCGAATATGAATAATTATATTTCTACAATAAAAAAAGCATTACCGTTATTTTTGTCTAGTATTGGCTTATTATGTATGGGTATTACCGATACTATTTTTTGCTCTTGGGTGGATACAAATGCTCTTATCGCCCAATCACTAGCTTCTTTTATATATTTAACGGAATTTATGACTCTTGTTGCCTTCGTATTTCCGATTGCAAATTTAGTTGCCCTTAATCCTAAAGACAGTTGTAGTATATTGAAGTCAGGATTAATTCTAATATGCTCTCTCGCCTTATTAATTATCTTCACTAATAGTATTTTTAATTCATATATAAGCACTTATTACTTACCAAAAATTTCACAAGGGCTTTTCCAACAATATTTTCAAATAGTTTCGATGGGGCTTTTAACAGGTATCATTTTTATTTATGTAAGAATGACGAGTACGTTGTTAGACTCTCCTGTTTCCTTTTTTCGTGAAATGAGCTATGCCTTCGTGTTTAACGTTTTCTTTGATCTCCTTATATATAAATGCTGCACTGATAAAGCGGTGGCAGTGAAACTTATTGCTCTAAGTACGGTGTTTATTTTTTTGTTTCTAGCAAACAGAATAAATACTAAATTATCGCCAAAATATAATATAGGGGATTATTTAAGATTCGGGAATATCACTATATCTACATTGAGACAAATATTCACTAATTCAATTCCTTCAGCACTAATAACCCTTTGTGAGTTTTCGTTCTTTTGTCTAATGGGGTTTTTTGTAACAAAATATCTATATCATTTATCGGGATTGTATCGAATAGTCATTCAAATTGAAGAAATACTTATTCTTCCAATTTATTCAATTTTAACAATTGTTTCTATTGACATTTCGAAATCTATAGAAAGCTCTAGTGGATTAGGAGGGGTGAAAAGAAATATAAAATTTTTGATGTTAACTTTAGCATTTATTTCTTTATTCCTGTATGCACTCTATCCATACATAATAAAGTTGTACCAAATAGACGCAAATGTTTCTCAAAATAATATTGCTATAATTGTCGCACTCTTTCTGTCTGAATCATTGATGTTAATTTGTATAACGCCATTAAAGGGTATTTCTAAATACAATACTATTTTTTATATTGTTTTCTTAATTAACATGCTCATGATAGCCATTGTATATTCTTTATCATTTGAAAGTTTTAATGAACTTTTATCCTTACTGATTTTAAATAATATTTTAATAGCAATGGGCTCCCTATGGATTTGGAAAGTAAAATATTATAAAGCAAATCAGCTATTGGATTTATCAGGAAATTTAACTTAATGGATATATTATTAGTTAACGATAAATTATTAGTATTGGATTACGAACGAGATAAAGAATATGTGGTTGAAAAAAACTTAGGCACATTCATAAAGAGCTTCTTTACTAATGGGGAGCAATTTTCTAAAGCAATTCAGCGCAGATTAGGGGAAAAATCGACTACTCACAGGAAAGAAATCGGTCATAAATTTTCTTTATTGTATTCTGAGAAGCGTTATGTAAATTACGCTGATTTACAAGCAGTAACAGAGGTAGAGGATAAAGCAACTGCTAGGCATGAAATATATAGAGAAACCTTTTCAAGTGATGAAATAATAGGAGATTATTATTTTTTAAATCCTATTTTATTTAAAAACAAACTCGCCAAGGAAGATCTTTTAGGCGCAATATTATATTTTTCGTCGGGTATAAAATGCTCAGCCAAATTTAATTCTCAACCCCATATAAAAAAATTTATCCCTTCTAATGGAGCAAGGTATCCTTTCTTTCCAATTATTCATATAAACAATGGGGGAAATATCACGCCAGGTATTTATAAATATCATCCCTATTTACATTCACTAATTTGCGTTCAAAACAAGCAGTATTGTAAGGACGTTGATATTCGAATTGTATTTAAAGGAACCATTGAACGAGTAATGTCTAGATACCCAAATGGGGTAGCTTATCAGGATCTATTATTTGATTTGGGACACTTAATTACAACATTAAAAATGTGCTTTTCTCACTATGGGATAAGCTATACTTTGCGTACTTCTATAGATGCTAATTCTGAAGTGAATCTAATGGACTTGGAGTTGTTAACCATTGATCTACGCATTAATTGGAAGTTATAACTATGCGGTATTTAGATGCTTTATTAGAGGGAAATCCCCTAAGATGTCACCTACATATTCAGGTTCGCCATTTTTAACAAAACCATTCCTTTCATAAAAGTTTTTTGCTGTTATTGTACTTACAACTGAAAGTGCTTGGATTCCTGATGATTTGGCAATATGTTCCATTTCCTTCAATAAGACTTTACCAACGCCCTTATAGATATAAGAAGGAAGAACATAATTTAATAATATTTCCCCATCTTTATTCATTAAAGCAAAACCTGAAAGTTTACTTTTAGGGGTATCAAGCGCGGCTAACGATATATTATTAGTTGAGTTGATCCATTGAGAAATATTTTCTGGGGTTTTATTTGCCAGCCATTCTTTCATAATCTGAGGGTCATTATTATAATCAGCTGCACAATTCATAGTTATAGATTCTATTAATAGGTCGCATAGCTCTTTACTCTGTTCTGAAGATGGAGTGATAACTTTTAAATTGGCTAACATATGGGCAGCTCATCGTTAATATTTACGTATAATATCTGTAAACGCTAATTGTTTCCAAATATCTTTAAAGTAAATGTTCAAAAGAATTAGGATAAGGGCTTAGGAAACATGTAAATGAGACAAATATATCTTTTGTCACCCTAAGAATTAAATATTTATACATTAATTATCTCACATATACTGTAGTAAATAATACTTGTAAGAAATAAAGAGAGAAATATGAGCGAATTGTTTGATGATAAGATTAATCAGATTTTCCAAAATGCATTTGAAATGCTTGGCTATAATACCCAGCATGCAAAAGTTGTATTATCGTCTCGTCCTGAATTAGGACACTTTCAATGCAATGCCGCTATGTCTTTAGCAAAGGAAGTTGGTAAAAATCCTTTGGAAATAGCAAATCATATTGTCGAACTTATTACTAAAAACGAATGGTTCACCAATATTAACATTGCTCGGCCAGGATTTATAAATTTCTCGGTCTCATCTGATTATTTAGCAGATTGGTGCAATCAACTGGTTTTGGATCATCGTTCTGGTTGTCCTATTGTTGCTAATAAAAAGAAAGTGGTTATTGATTTTGGTGGCCCTAACATTGCTAAGCCAATGCATGTAGGACATATCAGATCTACTGTAATTGGGGATTGTTTACAGCGTTTATATCGATTTTGTGGTGATGAAGTAATAAGTGATATTCATTTGGGCGATTGGGGCACACAAATGGGTATGCTAATTGAAGCTATGAAAAAGAAGATGCCTGAAGCAGACTATTTCAATGACGCCTTTGAATATGATTACCCTGATTCATCACCTGTCACTGTGGATGAACTAGCGGCTCTCTATCCTCAAGCCGCAGCTTTATGTAAAGCCGATGAAATAGAAATGCAAAAAGCCAGAACATCAACTTTAGAGCTACAAAAAAAGAAAAGAGGTTTAGTCGCTTTATGGACTCATTTTTCCCGTATTTCAATCGAATCATTAAAAAAAGATTTTAATGAATTAGGTGTTACATTTGATTTATGGAATGGGGAAAGCACCGTTCATGATCTGGCAGAGAGGTTAATTGAAAGGCTGATAGAAAATAAAACTGCTGTAGAAAGCAATGGCGCAACTATAATTGAATTAGAGGAAGATATGCCTCCTTTAATATTAAAAAAGTCTGATGGGGCTTTTATGTACGGCACAACAGATTTAGCTACTATAGTTGAAAGAGTTAATACTATTAATCCAGATTTAATTTTATATGTAGTCGATAAACGCCAGTCTCTTCATTTCAAGCAAGTGTTTCAAGCAGCAAAAAAATGCCAGCTAGCTGATTCCGTTATTTTAGAGCACGTGGGTTTTGGCACGGTCAATGGTTCGGACGGTAAACCATTCAAGACCAGAGGTGGCGGAACTATGAGCCTGAAGGATTTAATTAAAGAAGCCAAAGTTAACGCTGGCTCTCGTTTTAACAATATTGATATAGACGAGAATTTAAAAAATGACATAGTTAACAAAATTGCCTTATCTACATTAAAAATTGCCGACTTATCAAACCCTAGAATCTCTGATTATATATTTGATTTAAATGTTGCCTCACAATTTGAAGGTAAAACAGGCCCCTATCTTTTATATTCAGCAGTACGTATTAAATCCATGCTTCAAAAAGCTAATAACCTTAATCAAAACGATCTAAAGATTTTACCCGCCGTAAATTTATTAGAAGAGAATCTTCAATTAACATTTACCAAGTTACCTAAAGCTATAGGTACTGCTTATACTAAATTTGAACCGCATCACCTGTGCGATTTTGCCTTCGAACTTGCCTCAGCTTATAACCGCTTCTATGCGTCATGTAACGTACTAACGGAAGAAAACTTAGTAATTCGTAATTCACGTTTAGCCATGTCAGCTTTAACGCTAAAGCAAATGCTTTTAACCTTTGATATTTTAGGCTTGGAAGTTCCAGATAGAATGTAAATAAATCAATTAAAATTCAAGACGTTAAGTTAAGTTCTGGCGGAACGTGAACACCTGTTCTGTTAATGTGAACACTCATTCTGAAATTTTTGGAAAAGTGTTCACGTTCCGCCAGAATCAGTGTTCACATTCAATTAGAATGAGTGTTTATTTTGGGGCAGAATATCCATACGGTACTTATTTACAAAACAATGAGAGAATTATACAAGAGGCAGCAAGCAATGTGGCTGATGATACCAATGCAAATCGACTAAATTTTTGCGTCTTTTGTGTTAAAGAGTGAGCTTCAATCAATGAGTCCGAGATCAATTTCTTCATGGCTTGAACCGATTCTTTAGTAGATTCTTGCAGTAATCTAGCTATAGCTTCTTTACTACTAGCTAATGCTGCATTGAGAACCTTTTCAGCTTTTTCCTTGGCATCATCTTTCCATTGAGAGGAAATAGCTTCCATTTCCTCTCTGAACTGTACCAGAAAATCCTGTTGGGCTTTGCGATTTTCCTCTATCAGTTGTTCATTCATGGTCTGAAGCATGAGTATTGGATCGTCTTTACCCAAAAGTACACCATGTTTGACGGTGATGTCTTGAATGATTTTATCGAGTTTCTCTGACATTAGATCACCCTGGCGCTATCTAGCTGTCCAAACAGTTGATCGCGAACGATTTTTAAGCGTTGGCGGGTCATAATGTTTTTCTCTGGCGTACCCAAAACTTCATCGAAGGTCAGTTTCTGTTGAAGCATCTCGGTTAGATCCCGGCCATAGGTTTCTTTTTTCAGATCGGGGATATGAATTAAAGCTGATATTCTGTCTTTGTGATCTCGATAGGCTTTCAGTTGCTCAAATGCTTTGCCTTCATGTTCAATGGCTCCCCAATAGGGATTGAGCCAGACTACAAACTGAGTTTCATTTGCAAACTGGTCAATCAGCTGTGCAAAGCCATTAATGGTATCGAATAAGGCCTGCCCACCGGTGATGACAGTATGAATCACCATTTTTTCCTTGTTGCGTACGTTCCGCAATATCTAAACCTTGTTTTTCCTGACTCGATAGCTTGGGTACAGTATCCGAAAAATAATGCTCGGCCAGAATGGTGTTATCCAATGCAAAACTTGTGAGCGGTGTTAATAGGCAAAATAGCTGCATTATTCTTTTCATTGTTGTTCTCCATGCTTTAATTCGTAGGACCAGTTAAAATCACGTACATAAATCAGGTGGGGATTTTTCAAAATGGACTCACTGGTAGCATCATTGATTTCATTCTCCTGATACATCGTAACCATCGCTTTCATCATGCGAGGCTTTTCTTTAAGCGACCCATCACGATTTCTCACCGTTTCAATCCAGTCGACTTGCCAGGTCTCATCGGATTCTTGAAGTACTGAGCGAATGTCTATGCTTACAATCTCAAAGGCAGCTCTTTCAAAGGGATTAGATTGCTGTTTGACGCTGTAGAATTCTTGAACCTTGGCGAGGGCTGCATCATTGGCATTTAAATAGGAATACACTTGAAAAACTGCTTTCTTTTGCAGTTCCGTATCAAGGCTCACCATGCGAACGTTTTCAATAAAATGGGCAGCTGCAGCACGATAATCGTCAATGCTTGCGTCACCAACCTTATCAGCACGGGTAACTGACAAGGTATTGCCATTGGCATCTTGTTGAAACACCAAAGGGATAAATTTGGATTGGCTACCTATCGCAATGAGCCCACCAACTGCTGCCAATGCGATTAACAGGCTACCTAATCCCACTAATTGCCAAACTTGTACTGATTTCATAAGACCTGCGGTATGAACATTCCAGGCGCGCCTGGCGTTGAGGTAGGGGTTATTCGTTATACTTTTTTTCATGCTGCTTCTCCGTACTGAGCCAAATGAATACCTTTTTCTGAAAGCCATTGAGAGACCCATCCATCTTCATATTTCGACTCCAATTGCTTCATACGCGCAATCGAATCGGGATCTGTTGCACCCACAAACGCTAAGGCATAAGGGCCTAATGCCAATTGATAAAGTCTTTGGCCTTTTTCACTGACATAGTAGTAATCACGTTTGGGAAGGGCTGCGGCTATGATGTCTATCTGGCGTGGATTTAAGCCCATGCGCTCATAAATGAGTCGGGTCTCAGGATCTCTTGCATACAGATTGGGTAAAAAGATTTTGGTGGCAGTTGATTCAACAATAATATCTAAGATTCCAGAGTTGGCTGCATGATATAAATGTTGTGTTGCCATAAACACCACGCAGTTTTTCTTAGCCATGGAATCAAGCCATTCAGCAATCTTGTTTTTAAACACAGGATGCGCCAGCATTAACCAGGCTTCATCAAGCAAGATTAAGGTGGGGCGACCATCTAATGAGGTTTCAATTCGCCTAAAGAGATAAAGCAATACAGGCAATGCAAATTTTTCACCCAAGCCCATTAAATGCTCGATTTCAAAAGTCATAAAGGAAGACAAACCAAGCCCATCACTTTCTGCATCCAGTAAATGCCCCATCAAACCATCAATAGTGTACTGCTTTAATGTTTCTCTAATGGGTTCATCCTGAATCGTCATGACAAATTCAGATATGGTTTTAGAGCCACTTTGGTGCATGCTTAGAATGGCATGGCCGATTTCATTGCGTTGAGCTGGTGTGGTATTCAAACCATTCAAAGCTAAAATGGTATCAATCCACTCCATAGCCCAAGCTCTATCTGCTTTAGTTTCTAAAAACTGCAAGGGCGCAAAGGCAAGGCGTGAATCTTTGCCTGCGATAGTGAAATGCTCCCCACCTGTTGCTTTACAAGTTGGATACATAGACATACCTTTATCAAAAGAATAAATACGCGCATCTTTATATCGACGCCAGGAAAATGCTAATAAACCAAGATGGGTTGATTTACCAGAGCGTGTTGGACCAAACATAATGCCGTGACCTAAGTCTCTGACATGAAGATTCAAACGAAATGGCGCATTACCACTGGTGACACAGTGAAGCAGAGGCGGTGATTGAGGTGGAAACAGGGGACAAGGTGCTTTATTTTCACCCGTCCAAATGCTGGATGTTGGCAACAAGTCTGCCAGATTCATGGTGTTCATCAGAGGCCTTCTGATGTTTTCCACACCATGGCCGGGTAGACTACCCATGTAGGCATCCATAGTATTAATGGTTTCTGTTCGTGCGCTAAAGCCTAAAGCGTTGATATTCTTTTCAATAAATAGGGCGGCTTTCTCAACGCTCGTTCTATCCCCATCCATTAATACAACGACGGATGTATAGTAGCCTTGACCCACCATTCCTGAATTGGTTTCGGCAATGGCTGCTTGCGCGTCAGGATCAGGTTAAAACAAGAACGATTAATCATGGTCTAAAAATCGTACGTCGCATCTGTAATTTGGCTGCAACCGAGTGGATTGATGAATTTGGGCTAACTTGGTTGCTGAATGCACCTAAAATTAAATTATTGCCAGAAGATGATTTGCGTAAGCCTTATCCGCTAAGTTGGGATGAACAACATAAGCTTTTTGCTGAGTTACCATCGCATTTGGAGCAAATGGCGCTATTTGCAGTGAATACGGGATGCAGAGAGAGTGAAGTGTGCCACTTACAATGGGATTGGGAAATTAAGATTCCTCAATTGTCACATTTAATGGTGTTCATCATACCGCCTGAAATGGTTAAAAATGGTGAAGAGCGCTTGGTTGTCTGTAATCAAACGGCAAAATCGGTAGTCGATAACCAAAGAGGAAAACATAAGCAGTTTGTGTTTACCTTTAAAGGTAATCCGGTTACCCGTATAAATAATACAGGTTGGAAAGAGGCTCGCAAGAAAGCTGGTTTAGAGTTTGTACGAGTTCACGATCTAAAACATACCTTTGGTCGGCGATTAAGATCTGTCGGTGTGAGTTTTGAAGACAGGCAAGATTTGCTGGGGCATCGTTCAGGTCGTATTACAACGCATTACTCATCAGCCGAATTGCAAAATCTATATGAAGCTGGAAACAAGGTTTGCCAAAAGCAACAAAGTGGGGTAGTTCTCACGTTGCTTCGTAATCCAAATAATAGGAAAGAAAAAGATACATCTCATGGACGTAAGGTAGTTAGTTTATGAGTTTGTGTCTGCTGTGCCCCACAAAATCCCCACAATGGTTTTTGAGGGGTTGGGATAGTCGATTGCAACTTGTTGATTTTACTGGCTTTAATTGGTGGGCCCACTAGGACTTGAACCTAGGACCAACGGATTATGAGTCTGTAAAATACGGGTTTTAAGCACTTTTACTAAATTTTAAATTCTATCAAAATCCTTTTAAAATCAACGTTTATAAGCCATAATTTGCCATATTGGAATTTATTTAGTTTTAAATAAAGTGTCTACATGGCGTCTACATGGAATTTTTGAGGTGTATTATGGCGGAAGCTGAAAAGGGTGTTAAATTAACCAAAACCATCGTTGATAAACTCGAACATATTCCAGATAAAACCCAAACTTTTTATCGTGATCATGACTTAAAAGGTTTTGCTTTAAGAATTACTTCAGGTGGTGTTAAAAGTTTTATCGTTGAAACGAGAATCAATGGTAAGGTAAAAAGAGTCACTTTAGGCAAATACGGCAACTTGACGGTTGAGGAAGCTAGAAAGCAAGCCAAGAGTCTTTTGGGGAGTGTGGCCAAAGGTGATGATCCCATTGCCGAAAAGAAAACCAAGAAAGTTCATGCCATGACTTTACAGCAGGTGTTGAATGATTACCTCAAAGCAAGAAAGGATTTAAAGCCACGTACCTTAAACGATTATCAATGTGTGTTGCATGAAGTCGTACCTGACTGGCTTGATAAACCTCTAGTGAATATCACCCGCGAGATGATTGCCAAACGCCACACTAAGCATGGCCAGGCAAACAGTAAAGCACGAGCTAATAATGCCATGAGAGTATTAAGAGCCATTTTTAATTACGCCATGTATGAATATCAAGACGGTAACGGCCATCCAATTATTACTATTAACCCAGTCAAATACCTATCGCATACCCGGGCATGGTATCGAGTGGATCGAAAACAAACGGTTATCAAACCGCATCAATTAGCAGACTGGTATAAAGCGGTTATTATATTGGTGGAAACCGATAACTATCGCAACGCTTTACTGTGGCATGATTATTTTTTATTACTCCTATTCACTGGCATGCGAAAAATGGAAGCAGCCTCTTTGCGCTGGGAAGATATTGATCTCAAATCCAAAACCATCACTCTGCAAGATACCAAAAACCACGAAATCCACACCTTGCCTATGTCTGACTTTGTTTATGAGTTGATGGAACGCAGAAGCCGGAATAAAACCAGTGAATTTGTTTTCCCAGCTGAAAGTAAAACGGGTTATATCTATGAGCCTAAAAAGGCGGTGAATAGGGTGGTGGAATTATCAGGTGTTCCATTTACTTTGCATGATCTGAGAAGAACTTTTGCGACTATCGCAGATAGCCTTGATTTACCTGCTTATGCTTTAAAGCGTTTGCTTAACCATAAAATGAATAATGATGTTACGGCAGGATATATCATGAAAGATGTTGAGCGGTTGCGTAAGCCAATGCAACAGGTTACTAATTTTTTGCTTAAGCATATGAATGAATCGGTGACGCATTCTCTTGTTTAACTATAAATTTGCATATAATTGCAAAATATCTCATTTTGAGATAAACTTAAGTTTACTAGTGGTGATTAATTATTATGCACATAATAACAAAAAGAAGAATTGAAGAAGCAAGTGTCTTGCATCCTGAATGTGCGACTGCTTTGCTTGGCTGGCATAAAATTGTGAAAAACAACGAGTTCAAAAGTTATGCTGATTTAAAAGCATCTTTTAATAGTGTTGATAAAGTTGGAGATCTGTATGTCTTTGATATTGGGGGGAACAAGCTGAGACTCATAGCAAGCATCCATTTTAATCGAAAGAAATTATATATTCGCCACATTTTAACCCATAAAGAATATGATAAGGGCGACTGGAGGAAATGAATATGACTGCTTTAGCACATAATGATTTTATACAAGACACTATTCAATGCTGGAAAAAAATTTCTCCTGTTATTCATGAGCCTCAAAATACTGATGATTATGAAAAATTATCTAGCTTACTTGATAACCTTCTTGATGTTGTTGGAGAAGATGAATCTCATGAGCTCATGGGGCTTATAGATGTGATAAGTCATATGATCTCTGTTTATGATGATGAGCACTATCAGTTCTTAGAAGAAGGAACTGGTATTGATGCTTTGAAATTCTTAATGGAACAACATGATTTAAATCAAAATGATTTGAAAAATGAAATTGGAAGTCAGGGAGTTGTTTCGGAGATTTTAAATGGTAAGCGTCAATTGAATGTTACACAGATAAGAAAACTTTCCGAGCGGTTTAAAGTATCCCCTGCAACTTTTATTGATTAGTTACCTACGAGAATTATTGTATCTGCAAATTAAGTACACAGAAATACTATACAAATATAGTATTTCTGTGTACTTAAGCACGTTTCATGTTAACAAAATACGATTTTTTTAACATGAGGTGATAGACGTGTTAAATATTTCGGATTTTCTTAACATGACATTAAAATATGGTAGAGCTCTATGCTCAAAGCTCTATGAATTAAATCCTTATGCCAATTAATTTATCATTTAATACAGCTAGCAATAAACTTACTAAAAGGAATAATATTCTGATGAACACTAGCTTGCTCTAGCGCTTCCATATATTCGTTTCTTCTCTCAACAGGAATAATAGTCCATGGATAATGGCCACTCGCTAGCATCACATTCATCAGGAACCGACCTATCCGGCCATTCCCATCCGAATAAGGGTGGATATAAACAAAAAAGAAATGTCCGAGAACAACTCTAACAGCAGGCTCCTTTTCCTGAATTATTAATTGAAAAAACTCTTCCATTAGTTCACTAACAATTTGCCAACGTGGAGGAATATGTTTTGATTGGCGTATAAATACAGGGCTTCGTCTATATCCTGCCAGATCAGTTGGTTTTAAAAGACCTACAGCAACGCTGGGTTGAAATAATTCTCTATACCAATCCCCATGTTCTTTTTGTATTATTTTTCCGGGGTTGTCTCCATTCAATATTTCCATAAGGCTCTTTTTTACTGCTTGGAATGCTTGCCAGTAGCCACGGGCGGCTAATGCACTACGGTGATTTCGATCTTGTTCTGTAGCATCAGGATTCCATTGTCCAGAACGAACTTTTTCAATTAAATCAGGGCTTACTTGATAACCTTCAATAGATAGAGAATGATAAGCGTCTGAGACATAATTTTCGTCAACTTGTTCTAGATATCTTTTAATATCAATTGTTGTAGGACGAGGTCTCGGGAAGTTTTCTCGAACTATATCGCGCATATCATGCCACATAACTTGCAAACGACTTCGATATGCTGGCTTATAGGTTGCGGAAAAATCTATTGGTGTATTTGTTAAAAATGGATCTTCTTCCCGTATTTGATAACCGGCACTTTCCATGGTTTTTTTGATCTCTTCTGCCACGTGAGATTTGCCGATATTTTGAAGCGCACCGCAAATTCTTCCTGCTATCCAAGAATGTCCTTCCTCTAATAGATAATGCAGAAGATCAGATGCACTATTAAACATTGAAAGAACAGAGCGTGCTTCAGTAGGATATTGAGAAAAAAACTTAGGTGAACAATAGAGCAATGCTGGCACTATTGAATACACTCGCATGTCCTGCTTAATCTCTATATCCTGAGCAGCTGGCATTTTGTATTGTACTGAAAATAAGGCTGTGTTGTGAGGCAACTCCATATTACGGTTTGTTCCGTTGGGGCTGCGTATCATTAGTTGTTTAGGCACAGTCCAATTTTCTGAATGAAGAAGTAAAGATTGTTCTGGGGAAAGGCACCATTCGTCACCAAATCGTTCATTTAAATATGAAGCACAAAAACTCCAGAAAGAAGCATACCAAGCCGTACTTTCGCCTTTTTGTTCATCAGGTTTTATCGGTACATACCAACCTTTTACAACCTCTTCTAAAAATGCATTTTCTACAAGTCGTTCTCTATGAGTACGGCTTATATCTTTTGATTGGATAGCGTACTTACCTTGCTTTTGTAGATTGTGTAAAACTTCTAGTGACTGTGCTAGTTTTTCTGATGGTTTCATAATATTTCAATTTATAGGTGTATGTAGAAATTATAGTATATTATGTTGTGGAAATCATAGTATATAATGTTGTTGAGATTATAGTTTATTCGGTTGTTGGAATTATAGTTTATTGTGTCATGATTTTTGTAAAGATAGTAAAAGTAATTATTAAACATACGGTTACATCCGTCTAAAATGGAATATAACCTCGTCTAAAATGGAATATAGAGAATTAAAAACCCACTTGGCTTTTAATGATGAAAAAGGTGGGACGAAGGGGATAAGTGGGTCACCCGCGTCATTGCTGGGCTATTGCCGTCCCCAACTTAATTTGCTTGTGTGGGGCGTAGGGGACATTCGTTGATTTTATAGCGATTAGGTATTTTCTGAAAAAAAATATGAATAGCTAGCCAATTACTTACTAATACAAGTCTAAATTTAATGCTGTCACGTTTTATATTATACTTCGTGACAAATGTAGGGATAAACCGGATGCCAGCATGATTCTAAAAATTGAAACTGAGAGGACTTTGCTCAGACAGATAAAACTTTCTGATTTAGATAATATTGCTGAGTTAAACTCAGATCCTGAAGTTAGGAAGTTTTTTCCAGATGGTACTCAAAATAGGGAACAAACTGCAGAGCGGCTTAAAGAGTTTATATCTTTTTATAAAACAAAAGGACTTCCTGGATTTGTTATATTAGATAAGAAAAGTGGTGAGTTTTTAGGCCGTTGTGGATTTGGCCCTTTGGATACAGGTGAGGTTGAAGTTGGGTATCTAATAGTTAAAAAATTATGGGGAAAAGGATATGCCTCGGAAGTATTAAATGCCTTGCTATCATGGAGCAAAAATAATATTAACAAAGATTATATTCTTGCCTTTGCCCCATTAAATCATAAAGCCTCTCATCGCGTGATGGAAAAAAGCGGCATGGAGTATTACAAAACTGGTTTTGGGCATGGCGTTGAGTGTAAGTTTTATAAAATGCAAAATAAATAGTATCTTGCATTAGTAAGTTGTATCCACTATTTATTCAAAAATAGAAAAATGTGAGGCACAAAGGGGACAAGTGGGACATCCTCGTCATTACTGGGTTAGACACGTCCCCATCTTATTTTTCAACCATGGGACGTATGGGACACCTTCATTTTTAAAGAGATTTTCAGTATCAATCAATCTCGTTTGATAACACCTCTTTTAATTCGAGCTTTTTTGCTTGACAGAGTTTTAGCAAACCAGCAATACTCTGGTCGAGCTTGAAGTTAAAGCCAGACCTGCTAACCATTCGTAATGGGCAGGAAAGAGTCGCAAGCATCGCTCAACTGTTTAATACAGTGTGCTGTGTTTGTTAAATAATATTAATCAAAGGATTGCATAATGAAAAATACATTAAAAAGTCAGCTCTATGCTGAATGTATTATGAAACGGAGGTATTCATGTCTTCACCAAAAACAACTCGGTTACACCTATTAAATGAATTTGAGTTAGCCCCCCAATCAGCTCTTTTCAATCAACAAACCATTGCCGCAGTTCTTAGTTGTTCTACTCACTTGCTTGAACGTAATCGTTGGGCTGGTGGCGGTGTCCCCTACATCAAAATTGGTCGTAAAGTTCTATATCGCAAAAGCGATGTACTCGAATATATTCAACAGAAAATTTATAGCTCAACAAGTCAACAAAGCTATTCATAGCACACATCAACTTGTCTGGAATTAAATATCAGCAAAGGTTGCCTTGTGTCGTCTTTGCAAGCATATGTTGGAGAATATTATGAGCAACAATCAAATCATAGCCTTTGATGCAAAAGTCAAACAAGCAGACCATCAATCGCAAATAACCTACTGTGACTATGCCGGTGGCAAGTTTCATATAAACAATAAGGGTGTATTTTATTTGGGTATAGATAAAGATGGCAATGAACTTGCACCACGGTGGATCTGCTCGCCACTATACGTAACTGCAAAAACGCGTGATGCGCATAATGGTGAATGGGGTCGCTTATTAGAATGGCAAGATGATGATGGTATAACACACCAATGGGCAATGCCACTAGCTTTATTACAAGGGGATGCCTCAGATGTACGGCGTGAGTTAGTTAGATTAGGTTTAACCATTTCGCCAGGTCATCATGCACGGGATTTATTAGCATCTTATGTGCAAGTCTTTCCTGTAGAAGCGCGAGCACGTTGTGTAGATAAGCTAGGTTGGCATAACAAAGTATTTGTTACACCTAAGCATGCTATTGGCCAATCGGAAGAAAAAATCGTTTTTCAAAATACCAATGCAATTGAATCATCACTATCAACATTAGGGAGTGCTGAAGAATGGAAAAACTATATAGCCAAGCTTGCCATAGGTAATTCAAGACTGGTGTTTGCTATTGCCAGTGCCTTTGCTCCAACCATTGCACGACTTGCTGGTGAAGACTCTGGTGGTTTTCATTTTCGGGGTGCTTCATCTTCTGGCAAAAGCACAGCACTGAATGTGGCTGCATCGGTATGGGGTAAACCTAATTCATATATACGCTTATGGCGTGCCACTGCTAATGGCTTAGAAGGATTGGCAGCAATGCATAACGATGGCTTATTGATTCTTGATGAGCTCAGTCAGCTCGATCCTCGAGAGGCGGGTGAAGCTGCTTATCTGCTTGCAAATGGCCAAGGTAAAAATAGAGCTTCAAAGTTAGGTACGCTCAAAGCAGCGAATAAGTGGGCTTTGATATTTCTATCTGCAGGTGAGGAGTCTCTTGCTACCTTAATGGCACGAATTGGCCAGCGTTGTAATGCAGGGCAAGAAATTCGTTTAGCGGATATTGAAGCTGACGCTGGTTGCGGCATGGGACTATTTGAAACCTTACATCAACAACTAAGCCCAGCTAGCCTTGCGCTAACGCTTAAGAACTATTCAAGCAAGTATTATGGAGCAGTGGGAGATGCATGGCTGCATCAAGTGGTCACAAACCAAGATGTTCTTGCTCGGTTGCTTAACCAAGGGATTCAGCAGTTTGTCGATACAGTTATTGATTCGGATGTAACCGGTCAAGTCATCCGAGTTGCCAGACGTTTTGCTTTGGTGGGCGCGGCCGGTGAGCTTGCTACTCAATTTAATCTGACTGGTTGGCAGAAAGGTGAATCCTACGCCGCGGCAAAGAAATGCTTTAAAGCATGGTTGCTTGCTTTTGGTGATAAGGGTAATCGAGAAGACCGTGCCATTAAAGCGCAGGTAAGGGCATTCTTTGAGCTACATGGTGCCAGCCGTTTTGATAACGCTAACGCTCCTAATAATGAGAAAGTAATTAATCGAGCAGGCTTTTATAAAACCGATGATCAAGGTTTTCGCCGCTTTATGGTATTGACTGAAGTTTATAAAAATGAGCTTTGTCAGGGCTTTGATCAACGCACAGTAACCAAAATATTATTAGAGTGCGGTTGGTTGATTCCAACCAATGATGGTAAGGCCTCCCACAAGCCAAGAATCAAAGGGGTAGGTACGCCACGGTTGTACGTCTTCTCTAATAAAGTACTGGATGCTGAATAGTTAATTATTTGGGCACTTTTTGGGAGGATTTTATGTTTTATACATTGAGCACCGCAGGTGCGAATAAGCTAAGTGAATTAGGTCACCTGCTTGCAGGTTAGCTAACTTCACCTATCTTGCCCTGCATTTTGAAATTTATTTTGGAACCATATTTTGGTAATTATTCGTAATTGTTCGTTATATAACGATTAGTAACGAAAATAATCATCAATAAACAGAAATAAATAATAAATTACCGAAAATTACCAAAAAGGGCTTTGCCAGTGACCAAAAAGGTCGAAAATAAATAGAAATAAACGATAAAACTCAAAGGATTGAATAACCAGTAATATGGAGAGTAGATTATGAAAAAATCCTTAACAGAAAACATAATGACTTCTAAACAGGGGCAACAAAGAACGAACGTCAGAAAAAATAAAGTGGAATTCCTGGCTTTACGTGAAGACATATCCGAAGCCTTAGAAAAAGGATGGTCAATTACCGTTATATGGGAAACGCTCAGGGATGAGGGAAGTTTCACTGCAACTTACAATACTTTTCGGCTATATGTATTGAAATACCTAAATGGTCAAAGGCCTGGTTATTCGCAAAAAGAATCTGTTTAAGTTCCAATTAAGAAGCCAGCTGGATACTCCAGTAAGAAAAAGGATATCTCTATACCCTCGTTTAAATATAATCCTATTCCAAATATAAAAAATTTATTGTGATAGCTGGCTTTCCATTAGAAGAACTGTACTTCATCAATATAACCAAATAATTATTATTTGTCCCTTATGCCCCCACTTCAATTTTTAAGCTGGGGACGTATTGAAACCTTTATTTATTGGGGGTCCCCGTTGTCCCATTTGTCCCGTGTATTTTTTATGTGTTTGTAAATTAATTGCTATTTTGTTAAGGGGTGAACGTTTGATTTCCCCGTTTGCAAGCAAACGGGCTACTTGCTATTTAGAAATGCTATAATTATTTCATATTGTAATAAGGAAATTAAATGGATTTTCAACCTAAGGTTATTGATTTCACAGATGCAGATGACTTTTTGTATTACATTAAGGATGGCATTTGGGAAGTTAGCAATTCTGATTGTGAGCTAAGTTGCCTCGTTGAAAAAAACTGGGTATTTAGAGGAGTAGGGAGTTGTGATTTTGAATTAATTCCTAGTGCCTGGAGATGTCAGCGATTCCAAAATCAAAGTTGGGCTCATATAGATTTAATCAACCCTGATAGACCATGGGTAAATATTGTTGCAGACCGTTATCGTGAGCTTAATCTAAACATTGAACACATCAACCAATTGTTTCAGCAAATTTTTCTTGAAATGTACATTGTGCAAGATTTTATAACTTTATCAAACAGGGTAAGACTACCAGTTGAATCAGTATTTCCATTTAACATAAATTTGAGTTTCAATACTTTTGATAAAAAGAATTTGTTTTGGCATAGGGTGTGTAATGAATTTATAGATTGGATTCAAAAGTTTGACGAGTTTGATATTTCAACTGACAACCTGGATGAGCGTGATATCATATTTGACACAAACAAATTCTTTTTCCCATATCTATGCCCTCAATATGATGAGCATGCGGTGGCTTACGCGCAGCATCATGGTATCCCAACTAGACTTCTTGATTTCACATACAATCCATTAAAAGCAACATGGTTTGCTCTTAAGCAACACACAGATATTATGAATCAGTCTAAGGCTAATATGCCTGCATATTTTTCTGTTATTGCTATAAATAAAGGGATGATGGGATCTGCTAGTGAGACAGCATCTTCATACATCATGGAGGCTTTGGACTTTGTTGATGGGTTTAAAATGTCAAATTTCCACAATCTTTTCAATCAAGAAGGGGTCTTTTTGTCTATGGTTTATGCAAACAAATATTTTTATAAAAATGGACAATGGCCTAATTTAAATCAATATTTGTCTCAATATCAACATATGCTTGATATGGATAATATTGGTAATTACTACTTACAGTTAAATATACCTAATACAGTAGTTGAAGATTTAAAGACTAAACTAGAAAAAATTGATATTTCAAGGCCATATTGTAACCCTCCCGTAAAATAGCACCATTCAAAAATAGAGTTTCTCCGGCATAATAGGCAAGAGGAGGAGAAACGATGAAACGCAGCCGATTTACAGAGCATCAAATATTAAATATTTTAAAATATGTAGAGAATGGCCGTCTGGTAAAGGATGTCTGCCGTGAGCATGGAATATCCGATGCCACGTATTACAACTGGAAAGCTAAATATGGCGGGATGGAGGCCTCAGATATTAAACGAATGAAGCAACTTGAGGAAGAAAATGCAAAGCTGAAACGGATGTTCGCTGATTTGTCGCTGGAAAACCGTGCGTTGAAGGATGTGATAGAAAAAAAGCTTTAAAGCCGGCAGAGAAAAGGGAAATGGCTGATTATCTGGTAAATGAATACGGCATGAGTCTTAGACAGAGCTGTGCCGCCTTAAGCCTGAGTCGCACAGGTTACTATTATCAGCCGGCAGTAAATAAGGATGAGACGGTGATTAAAGAGCTGATGGAAGTTACCGAACGCTATCCGCGTTATGGCTTCAGGAAAGTGTTTGTCAAACTGAGGCAGGCGGGGTTTACATGGAATCACAAAAGGGTTTACCGGGTTTACTGTGAATTGCAGTTGAATATCCGCCGTAAAGGAAAGCGGAGATTGCCTACACGCAACCCAGAGCCTCTTGCGGTTCCCGCTACAGTTAACCATACTTGGTCTGCTGATTTTATGAGCGACGCATTGAACTGTGGCAGACGATTCAGGACATTTAATGTGGTTGATGATTTCAACCGGGAAGCACTGGCCATTGAAGTGGATCTGAGCCTGCCTGCCCGACGGGTTACCCGGGTGCTTGACAGCATTGCTGCCAGTCGAGGATATCCGGCAAAACTGCGTCTTGATAATGGGCCTGAGTTTATCTCTCTGGTATTGGCTGACTGGGCTGAAAAACACGGAGTTACTCTTGAGTTTATTCAACCCGGAAAACCTACTCAAAATTCATTTATTGAACGGTTTAATCGAACTTATCGCAATGAAATACTGGATTTTTATTTGTTCAGAAATCTCAATGAAGTTCGGGAAATAACCGGGAAATGGATGAAAGAATATAACGAAGAAAGACCGCATGAATCACTGGGAGATCTGTCACCATTTGATTATAGATTGATTAAAAATAAGTCGGAAAACTCTAGTTTCGGTTGGCACTAATAAGGGGAGGTTTACAATATCTTATGCCATCCTATGACCATGTTGCAGCGCAGATATTGAGCTTAGGGATATATAAAAACAGCTAATAATTATGGTTTATTCATTTGCAAAACAGGATAGGTCCATATATAGGCTGGGCATAATTGATATCAAAATTTGGGAAAATTGGGTAGAGTCTCAAAACGTTATCTTTAAGATACACGCTAACAATTTCAGTCAGAGAGAGTACAGTATTCAATATTTCTTAAAGAAACTTCCATATACCCTAATTTCAGAGAATAGCTTATATTGTTAGAAACAGCATCTGAAAAACTATGAGAACATTATATTGAATATCCTAGATAGTATTTCTACCTTTTTTTTAAATCTCACTATAAAAGAATTTAGTGATCTGCTAATTGGTATTGGAACAATATTGATAGGATTGTTAGGTTATAATCTGGCAAAAAAAGAATATAAGCCTTTAATAAAAGCAAGATTATTAAATACTTTTTATGGGCAACCTGGGAGCCGATATTTGGATCAACATGTCTTATCAATTAACGCATTTAATTACGGGAAAAGATCGATAAAAATTAAAAATGTGGTGTTCAGTTATTCTAAACTCCCTTTTAGTAAGAGAGTTGAGGGGCATGATTTATACATTTTAGATAGTGATTTCAGTTTTTCAGATAGACTTCCTCATGTGCTGAAAGATGGAGATTCCTTACAGTTGATATATCCACATGATATTTTTATGACTTATAAAATTGGCGACGAGCAAATTAAATCTAATAAATATTTTTTGGATTTGTATCGCATATTATTTTTTAAAATATATTTGATTACCTCAATTGAATATAGAGTAAAAGTGAAAATCTCACTAAAAATGAGGCTGCAAATTATGGGTTTAAAGTAATTGCACAAGGCATTTTGATCCATCCTCGAAAAACCGGACACCAAAATTATGCAACCATTATATGAATTTTAACCGAGAAATATTTTAATTATAGAAGGTAATGATAAAAAATTACTAATCTAAATCATGGCATGAACCACAGGAGAAGAAGTGTCTACTTATTCAAACGTCATAAAAAGTATTTTGGGAGAAATAATTAAAGTCCGTGATTCAGGGGCTATAAGTGCAACAGTGATAATGACCTACGTAGCAATTGATACGATGGCTTTTTTATCGATGCCTCTAAATCAAACAAAAAATGGTAAAAAGGAATTTATAAGCTGGGTTAATAAATATATGAAAACTGATGAGATGCAAAGTTATCAGTATAGTGGTAAGGACATGTATGCAGCTCGTTGTGGAAAATTACATAGTTACTCTGCGTTTAGTGATTATGCAAATAATAATGGCTGTAAATTATATGGTTACACTGGTGAAACAGAGCATCTATATAACCCAAAAGAAAGTGAGAGACTTGTTCTGATTAGCGTACCTCGCTTAGTAAATGATTTTATCACCGGTTTAAAGAACTTTTTTCAAGATGCTTTAAAAGACAAGACTCTACAACAAAATATAGATAGCCGAATAAAATTTGTTTATCAGCAATTTGATATTAATCAAGAAGAAATTTCTGATAAAGTACCCTAATTGGGAAGAGCCGAAAATTATAGAACCCGTGTTAGGGTGTTGTATTGTTAATTGGGGAGTGCCCCCGTAATTGGGAAAGAGCCAGTTTTGTGCTCTTGATTAGTGCCCCCGGAAATGGGGAAGAGCCCATAATATGTCTACATTGCGTCTACATGACTTTTTCGAACTTTCTGAAAACTACCGTAACTACTTGATTTTATTGGTGGGCCCACTAGGACTTGAACCTAGGACCAACGGATTATGAGCCCCCAACCTTAAAATTAACTCGTTGATTTTAAAGTAATAATATGCTGCGGCAAACCACTACAAATGTCGTACAGTGTATGACTGTGTCGTACTCAAACACGCAAATCTCACGCAAGGATATTTTAGATATTTTACTGGAAAAGCCATTCTGATTTTATAAAAAATTACTATTTGTGACGTAATAAAAGACAAACCTATTTGATACAAATATTCATTATTAATTTTTAATTAACGAAATAATGTATCCCATTTTCTTTGGCAGAATATCTCATGCTGATTGATACCAGATAACTGCATTGGTAATTATTAGACTCATCAGCTAACACAAATGTGGATTTTGGAATGCATGTAGCAATAATTCATGCATCTCTGATCACCATGCCTGTCAATGTATCTAATTCACCATATCACAAAGTCTTACTCTAAAAGGATTGCATCAGTGATCATGCAATTATTTTAACAAATATTTAGGTGAATTACTTGACGTATACCCTGTGGGGGTATATACCTATAGGGGTATAGGAGAAAAATATGAATAATCACTCAACCCATGAAAAAGAATTGCATCGGTTAAATCGTGCAATTGGCCAACTTGAAGGCATTAAACGCATGATTGAAGAGAAGCGGTATTGTATTGATATCTTAACGCAAATTCGTGCAGCGCGTAGTGCTTTAAAAACCATCGAGTTAAGTGTTTTAGATACTCACATTAAAGGTTGCTTAGGTCATATTGCCACGTTACATGATGAAGTAATACGTGATCAAAAATTGAATGAAATAATTGAGTTATTAAAAAAATACGAGTAGGTGCATTATGAATAACCATCATCATCACACTGGACATCACACAGCTGAAGCGAAGTCTGCTTCGTGTTGCCATAGCCCCAAAACACCTAAAGATATAGAAGTAAGGGAGTCAAGTGGTTTTTATATTTGTCCAATGCATCCAGAGGTGCGCCAAAATCGACCTGGTAATTGCCCTATTTGTGGGATGGCTTTGGAGCAAGAAACTGTGAGCATTGAAGCGGAGGTCAGTTCAGAATATCTGGATATGAGGCGCCGTTTTTGGATAGCACTTATTTTAACTTTACCACTATTTCTCTTGGAGATGGGGGGGCATTTTCTAGCACATAGTATTCCTGCAGGCTTATCTATCTGGTTGCAACTAATCTTGGCAACTCCGGTAGTTTTATGGTGCGGCTGGCCATTTTTTCAACGTGGATATTCTTCTCTTAAAACACGTCAACTGAATATGTTTACCTTAATTTCTATGGGTATTGGCGTGTCTTGGATCTACAGCTTGGTTGCAACCATAATACCTGGCTTGTTTCCTGCGGCATTTCAAACAGCAAATGGACATGTTGCTGTTTATTTTGAGGCTGCGGCAGTCATTACGACCTTGGTTCTATTAGGACAGGTTCTTGAGCTAAAAGCTCGAGAGCAAACTGGAAGTGCAATTCGTGCTCTATTGAGTTTAGCCCCAGAAACAGCCCATCGTATGGGAGCAGAGGGCAATGAAGAAGAGGTTTCATTGGACAAAGTCCAGGTAGGTGATTTATTACGTGTTCGTCCAGGCGAAAAAGTACCAGTCGATGGAGTCCTATTGGAGGGGAAAAGCTACATTGATGAATCAATGATAACTGGTGAATCTATGCCAGTGGGTAAAGTGGTTGGTTCAAAATTAATAGGTGCTACGATAAACCAAACTGGTAGTTTTGTGATGAAAGCCTCACATGTGGGAAGTGAGACCGTACTTTCACGCATCGTACAGATGGTTAGTGAAGCACAACGAAGTCGGGCTCCTATAGCGCGCTTGGCAGATAAAGTCTCAGGATGGTTTGTACCTATTGTTATTTTGACAGCGTTATTTACATTTATCCTATGGGCGTTGGTAGGGCCAGAACCTTCATTCACTTATGGATTGATTGCAGCAGTATCGGTTCTGATTATCGCTTGTCCTTGTGCCTTAGGTTTGGCAACACCGATGTCGATTATGATTGGTGTGGGGCAAGGTGCACGAGAAGGAGTTTTGATTAAAAATGCCCAAGCTTTAGAACAAATGGAGAAAGTTAATGTGTTGGTTGTGGATAAAACCGGTACTTTAACAGAAGGGCGTCCAACATTGACTCGAATTATTACCATTGACTCAATCAATGAGCAAGAAGTTCTTGCAATGGCTGCCTCACTTGAGCATCAGAGCGAGCATCCGCTGGCTAAGGCAATTGTTACTGCCGCAAAAGATCAGAAACTAACCTTAGCTCCTGTAGAAGAATTTAACGCTCATACGGGTAAAGGAGTTACCGGTAGAGTGGGAAGCCACCAAATGGCTATTGGCACACTTTATTTCATGCGTGAAGCTGACATTGAGGTTAACCCGGATTTGTGTCGAATTGCAGATGAAGAACGGGCAGATGGCGCAACGGTGGTATTTGTCGCCATAGACAAAACACTGACTTCGATTTTAATTATTAAAGATCCGGTTAAATCGAATACTCTGGCAGTGCTTAATGAGCTGCAACGAAGTGGGATAGAGCTCTATATGTTGACAGGGGACAGTAAAAAAACAGCCTTAAGTGTAGCAAAAAACCTCGGTATCAAGAACGTGATTGCAGAAGTCCTGCCTGAAGACAAAAGCAGGCAAGTGCGTGAATTAAAAAACAAAGGGTTTGTGGTGGCTATGGCCGGAGATGGAGTGAATGATGCGCCTGCACTTGCTGAAGCCGATATTGGTATTGCAATGGGAACTGGCACCGATGTTGCCATTGAAAGTGCAGGCATTACTTTATTGCATGGTGATTTAGGCGGTATTCTTAAGGCACGTCGTTTATCGGTTGGGACCATGGGAAATATTAGGCAAAATTTATTTTTTGCCTTTATTTATAATGGATTAGGAGTCCCTGTGGCTGCTGGGCTTTTGTATCCAATGACTGGATTATTATTAAGCCCAGTTATTGCAGCGGCTGCCATGTCATTAAGTTCGGTTTCAGTAATTGGTAATGCACTACGATTGCGCAGGCTTAAACTCAACGTTACAAGTGAAAAAAATGATTAAAAAACATATTGTACTTTGTTTGCTTTGTTTTTACTCCTTTGCTCAGGCCAAAACCTTGAGCATTGGTGAAGCGGAACATTTGGCACTGAATTTGTCACCAGAAATCAAACAGTTTAGGGCAAAAGCGCATGGTTTGATGGAGCAATCGATTGCCGATGGACAACTGTCAGATCCGCAATTAATGGCGGGTGTTATTAATGTGCCAACCAATACCTTCAGTTTTACGCAAGATGAAATGACTATGTTGGCAGTGGGAGTACAGCAACAGTTACCACGAGGACGTTCATTGACGTTTAAATCCAGACAAACACAAGCTCTTGCTACTGCAGAGAAAAGAAAAGCAAAGGAGCAAATAGCTCTTTTGCTGCGTAGTTTGCGTGAAACCTGGCTTGATCTGTATTATTGGAATCAAGTGTTACATATTATCCATGACAATCAAAAAATCTATCGTAACTTACTCAAAGTCAGTGAGTCCCAATACAGTGCTGGAAAAGGCAATCAATCCGATGTATTACAGGTACAAGTTGAATTATCTCGCCTGGCTAATCAAGCATTGCAAATCGAACAACAAATTGATTTATTACGAGCTCAGTTGGGGCGCTTCATTGGACAAGAACAAGCGCAACGCAATTTATCGGAATCGTTACCTTCCTGGCTAAAACCGCCTTCACGCTTTGTTTTACAACAGCGTTTAAAAAAACATCCTTTAATATTGATTGATGGGGCAACTATTGATGCTGCACGTCAAGAGGTTGCTTTAGCCAAAGAGCAATATAAGCCAAGCTGGTTATTAGGTGCTAGCTATGGTTATCGTCAGGGGCAGATGTCCGATGGTATGCCGCGCTCAGATATGTTAACTGCCCAGGTTACAGTAGATTTGCCTCTTTTTCCTGGTAAACGCCAAGACAGGCAATACCAGGCAAGTGTTTATAAATTACATGCTTCTCATATGGATCGCGTGATTCATTATCGAGATTTACTAAAAGAGCTTCAAGCGCAGTATGCTATTTGGGAAAAATTGTCACAAAGAGAGCGTATTTATCAGCGGCAATTAATCCCTGAAGCAAAGCAAAATGCAAAGGCTTCCTTGCTGGCTTATCAAAATGCCAGTGTTGAGATGAACACTGTATTGCGTGCTTACAGTAATGAATTGGATATTCGGCAAGAGCAATTACAAGTGATGATTGAGAAAATGAAAGCTCGTGTGATCTTGCTGTATTTAGAAGGATTAACCTCATGAATACAAATAAATTGCTTATTGCTGGATTCATTTTAATTTCACTAATCCTTGGAGTATTTATCGGGCGATATTTACTCGTACCTGGTATAGCTCAAAAACAACCTTTGTATTGGATTGATCCTATGGAGCCGCAAGTTCACTATTCAAGGCCAGGTAAATCGCATATGGGAATGGATCTTGTACCTGTCTTTAGCGATGAAAGTAAAGATATAAAGGAAACAGGAATTAGTATTTCGCCAACAGTGGTCAACAATTTAGGAGTCAGGACTGCTCTGGTTGTGGAGGGTCCATTTAGCAGGCACATTGAAACTGTGGGCTACGTGACACCTAATGAGAATGAAATCAGTCACATTCACACTTACGCCAATGGGTGGATTAAAAAATTGTTTGTTAAAGCCGTTGGGGATGTGGTTAATGATCACCAAGTCGTGATGCAATTATACTCTCCTCAAATGATTAATGCTCAGGAAGAATTTTTAATCGCTTTAGACAGTGGCAATAAGTCTCTTATTGATGCTTCTTATAAAAAATTACAGACCTATCATATTCCTGAAGAGCAAATTCAACAATTAAAAGTCAAGCATAAGGCCAATCAATTGATTAATATCTATTCGCATCAAGGAGGTGTGGTTGTAGACCTGAATGTCAGAGAAGGCATGTATGTGACCCCTGATACGGAGATGATGAATATAGTTGATCTGTCTAATGTGTGGATTATTGCGGAGGTTTTTGAGGAGGAAGCTGATAGTGTGCAGATAGGAGGAAGTGCAGTAGCAAAACTGCCAGCATTTCCAGGAACATCATGGAAAGGTCAAGTACAATACATTTATCCTCAAGTTGACCCAACAACTCGAACGCTTAAAGTACGCTTTCTTTTTGCTAATCCAAACACCCAATTAAAGCCTAATATGTACGCTACTGTATCAATACATGTTAATTCAAAACCTAAAGTTATTAGTATTCCTATTGAAGCACTAATTCGCAGCTCTAAAGAGGATCGCGTAATTGTTTCTTTAGGGCAAGGACGATTTCAGGTTCGTCAGGTAAGGGTGGGAATCGAATCAGATGGACGTATTGAAGTGTTATCTGGACTTAAAGTAGGTGAGCGTGTTGTTACCTCAGGACAATTTTTACTTGATTCAGAAAGTAATTTGCGAGCAGATTTGGAACGTCTTAACAGTAAAAATGAGGCAAAATCTCAACAAGAAAATATAATTCAAGGACGAGGGGAGATTCAATCTATAGAACTTACCAAAGGAGTGATTACCTTGAGTCACGAAGCCATCGCTGAATTGGGGTGGCCTGCGATGAGTATGGATTTTATAGTCAGTAAAGAAATTCATCTACAACACTTTAAAGTTAAGGATAAAGTGCTCTTTTCTCTTAAAAAAGAGGGACAACAATTTGTCATTGTTAACATGAGCAAAATGAACTAGGGAAATGAGATGATCGCAGGAATTATTCGTTGGTCCATCAATAATAGATTTTTGGTTCTTTTAACTACTGGACTGATTCTTTTGTTCAGCTCATATATTATTAAAAATACACCTGTGGACGCTATTCCAGATTTGTCTGATGTGCAAGTGATTATTAAAACAGATTATCTAGGTCAGGCACCGCAGGTGGTCGAAGATCAAGTAACCTATCCTTTAACAACGGCCATGCTTGCTGTTCCTGGCGCGCTCACGGTGCGTGGGGAGTCTGGTTTTGGGGTTTCTTATGTGTACGTTATCTTTAAAGACGGGACTGATTTATATTGGGCACGTTCTCGCGTTTTGGAATATTTAAGCCAAATTTCTAACCGCTTGCCTACCGGTGCACAAACAGCCTTGGGGCCAGACGCTACCGGGGTTGGTTGGGTATACGAATATGCATTGGTGGATAAAACAGGTCAACACGATTTAGCACAATTAACCAGTTTGCAAAACTGGTTTTTAAAATATGAATTACAAAAAGTGCCTGGTGTTTCTGAAGTCGCAACGGCTGGTGGGATGGTAAAACAGTATCAAATCATATTAGACCCTAATCGGTTGCGCGCTTTTGGATTAACTCTAGAACAAGTAAAAAAGGCAATTCAACAAGGTAATAGGGAATCGGGTGGTTCTGCAATTGAAATGGGCGAAGCTGAATACATGATTAGATCTAAAGGATACATTCAATCAATAAAAGACATTGAAGCAATACCTGTTGGTTTAGGAAAAAAAGGTATTCCCATTTTATTAAAAGATGTTGCTTTTGTGCAGTTAGGGCCACAAATGCGTCGAGGATTGACCGAATTAAATGGTGAAGGAGAGGTGGTCGGTGGCATTATTGTGATGCGCCAGGGGCAAAATGCCATGAATACTATTGCAGAGGTGAAGAAGAAACTTGCGCAATTGAAATCGAGTTTGCCCAAAGGGGTTGAGTTTGTTACGACTTATGATCGCTCAAGCCTTATCATGCGGGCTATCCACACGCTCTACGATAAATTAATTGAAGAATTTATCGTTGTTTCACTTATTTGCATTGTATTTTTATTTCATTTTCGCTCCTCTCTTATCATCATTGTGAGTTTGCCTATTGGTATTTTGATTGCCTTTTCTGTGATGTATTTACAAGGGATTAATGCCAATATCATGTCCTTAGGAGGAATTGCCATTGCAATTGGTGCAATGGTTGATGCGGCCATTGTCATGATCGAGAATGCCCATAAGCATTTAGAGCAACAAAGTAATACGGACAATCAAACACGTTGGCAGATTATTGAAAAAGCCGCGCTGGAAGTAGGGCCCCCTTTATTTTTCTCTTTACTGATTATCACTTTTAGTTTCTTACCGGTATTTACTTTGCAAGCACAAGAAGGGCGTTTATTTACTCCCCTTGCCTACACAAAAACATATGCCATGGCCGCATCTGCTCTCTTATCCATAACTTTAGTTCCTGTTTTAATGGGATATTTGATTCGTGGCAAGATCAAAAAAGAAGAAGAAAACCCCTTAAATAGGCTTTTAGCTGCAGTGTATCGTCCTGCGATTCATGCAGTTCTTGAACGGCCTAAAACTATTTTAGCAATCGCTTTTTTGGTGCTACTCGTAGGATTCTGGCCGATTAACCGTTTAGGCGGGGAGTTTATGCCGGATTTAGATGAAGGCGATTTGTTGTATATGCCGACAACCTTTCCAGGTATTTCTATTGGTAAGGCACAAGAATTATTGCAGCAAACCGATAAACTAATACGCAGCGTCCCTGAAGTGGATACTGTACTTGGTAAAATAGGGCGAGCAGAGACCGCAACTGACCCTGCTCCTTTGTCTATGGTTGAAACCATCATTCAATTTAAACCAAAAACGGCATGGCGAGCGGGTATGACCCTTGAAAAAATTAAGGAGGAGTTAAAGAATCGCTTGGAATTGCCAGGATTATCTAATGCTTGGGTGATGCCGATTAGAACACGTATTGATATGTTAGCCACTGGTATTAAAACCCCTGTGGGAATAAAGATTGCAGGGCCTGATTTAAATACCATTCAGAAGTTGGGAGAGCAAGTAGAGTATATTCTAAAAACAATTCCAGGTACGGCCTCAGTATTTGCTGAGCGAGTTTCCTCCAGTCGATATGTGACTATTGATATTAATCGACTAAAAGCAGCGCGATATGGATTAAATATTGCCGACGTGCAAGAACTTATAGAAACTGCGGTAGGGGGGCTCAACGTGTCGCAAACAGTGGAAGGGCGTGAACGGTATCCCATTAATTTACGTTATCCAAGAGATATTCGCGATTCATTACAAAAATTACGCATGCTACCTATTGTGACTGCTACCGGAGCAACGATACCGCTCAGTGAGATTGCACGTGTAGATGTTACAGAAGGGCCTGACATGATACGCAGCGAAAATGCCCGTTTAAATGGTTGGATTTATGTTGATATCACTGGAACAGATTTAACTTCCTATGTGAATGAGGCACAAGTAGTTTTAGCAAATAAACTTAAATTACCGGCAGGTTATTCATTAAGTTTCGCAGGGCAGTATGAATATTTGGAAAGAGCCAAGGAGCGCTTGCAACTGGTTGCACCAGTGACCCTGTTTATCATTGCTTTGTTACTTTATTTAAATTTTAGACGTATGGCCGAGGTCCTGATAATCCTTGCAACTTTGCCTTTTGCCCTAATTGGTGGGGTGTGGTTGCTGTACTTGTTGGGGTACCACTTATCTGTGGCTGTAGGTGTTGGATTTATTGCTCTTGCGGGGGTTGCAGCAGAAACAGCCGTAGTGATGCTTGTTTTTCTTAATCAAGCTTTAAGGCGTCATGAGGAGTTAGCAGCTCAGGAACAACGACAATTCAGTATCAAAGATCTGCATGAAGCAGTGATTGAAGGAGCGTTATTACGATTGCGCCCCAAACTGATGACTGTTGCTGCAATTATCGGTGGGTTATTACCAATTATGATGTTTGGAGGAACGGGATCTGAAGTCATGCGCCGGATTGCTGCGCCAATGATTGGAGGTATGGTTAGTGCGACCATACTGACTTTAATTCTTATTCCTGCTGTTTATTTATTATGGCAAGGATATCGATTTTCAAAAATCATTGACTAGATGAAACATTATTGATGCATGGTTGAGAATTATCTAAATAAAAAAATAGTCTATATAACTAAGGCAAATTAAGCTTGCCAAAAGCTGCCCCCTTAAATGGGAAAGAACCCCATTTTGAGGAATTTTCTATACGATGCAGAAACTTGCACTTGGATGGCCATGAATGGTTTCGTAATAGACAATCTGAAGCAGAGGACCAATAGCCCGTTAACTCAAAAGTAAATAATTGATTTTATTATAATTTTAATATCAGAAAACCACTACAACTGTCGTAGGAAGTATAACAGAGTCCTACTCAAATACGCAAATTCGCCACAATGGGTTTTTGCGGAGTTATTTTAATATTGAAACCCATTTGACGTTATTGGGTTTTGATATTAAAATTATAAGTATGAAACTAAATAATGAAATGACATTGAAAGATCTGTTTGCAAGACCAGTCTTTTACGCCGCAGAGGCACGTGAAGCAGGTATCCATCCTAGCCGGCTCAGCTATTATGTAAAAACTAATAGGATTGAACGTATTGGTCACGGTGTTTATCGAGGTGTAGAATCCTCTATTGATGCGGATTTTCAATGGGAAGATCTGATTATCATTGCCAAAAGTATTCCACAAGGTGTGGTCTGTTTAGTCTCCGCTTTGGCTTTGTATGGGTTGACGGATGAAATGCCACGAGAGCATTGGATAGCCGTTCCTCATTCTACGACGGCACCAAAACGAGATCATACTCGTATTGTTAGAATGCGTGATATAGAAACAGGTAAAATACTGTACCCAATAGGGCAGGAAACAGTTGTCATTTTTGACAGAGAAAGAACGATAATCGACGCTTTTCGCTATCTCAGTAAAGAAATTGCCATTAAAGCGCTTAAAGCAGCTGCGAGTGGTAGAGCGACAAAAAAATTGGATATTAAAAAGCTTCAGCAGTATGCGAGACAATTTGGACTTAATCTTGAGCCTTATATTTTGACGGTGACAACATGAATGAACAAGCCTTAAAAGCACGCTTAAAACATATTGGTAAAGAAAAAGGTAAGAGTTTTAATGAAGTCTGGAAGCTATTAGTTCTAGAGCGATTTTTAGCAAGACTTTCTCGTTCAAAATATTCTGATAAATTCATATTCAAAGGCGGTTTGCTATTATCCTATTACTTGACTATTGGCAGAGAAACCATTGATATTGATCTATTAGCTAGGCGGCTAAATGCAGAAAAATCCAATGTAGAATTAATCATGCAAGAAATCTGTGTACTCAATCTGGATGATGGGTTTCGGATGCAATTCATCAATCTTGATGATTTAGATCACCAACATATGAATTACCCTGGGTTTCAAATAGGAATTGCCGTTCAATTTGGAGTGATGAGCGATAAATTTTTTGTGGACATTGGTGTGGGTGATGTTGTTGATCCAGTATTACTAGAGTGGCCATCCTTTAATTACAAAGAAAAACCATTGTTTGAAGATCCTATCTCGCTGGAAGTATATCCAGTTGAAACTATTTTTGCCGAAAAACTGGAAACTCTCATTTCTCGTGGGGCAGCCAACAGCCGTATGAAAGACTACCATGATTTACTATTATTATGTCGAGAGAGTAAGCTCATTGATAAAGTCCGATTAAAAGATAATATCATCGAAACATTTCAAAATCGGGGAACATTATTTTCTCTTCCAGTGCAATTTCAGCCCGATGAATTGGAACGGATGCAGCTTCTTTGGTCTGGGCATTTACGTGTTTAGGGGCTCATAGAGTTCAGATGCTTGGTTTGCCAGAGGGGATAGTATCAATCATTGATGAACTCAATAATTGGTTATCAGTAATTTGACAGCATTTTATAAAAAAAGATTGTCGTGCCTTGAATTTCGAGTTTGGTTTCAATTCAAATTTAAGATCTCCTATAGTTTGTTATGATAATTGATGTGAAGATTTACCACGCACTGCGTGATGAATTTCAATGTTAGGATAAACAAGATAGAACAATATGATCCACTTAGTTCAGTATCTCCTCCTGCACAACACATTGATTAATTTTGATACTAATTCAAAAGGTAATCCAGATTTATTTAATCTAATAATTATTTAGTATTTGGGAGAGACGGATTGATTGACCGTAATAAAAAGAATAATACCTCTACGTTATCAGAAATTTTCTTGATTTTTTTAAAACTGGGATGTATCAGCTTTGGTGGGCCTATTGCTCATCTCGGTTATTTCCGTGAGGAGTTTGTCAATCGGCTTAAATGGTTAAGCGATCAAGCATATGCTGACTTAGTCGCATTGTGTCAGTTTTTGCCTGGGCCTGTTAGCAGTCAAGTTGGAATGGCTCTTGGTTTGTCACGTGGAGGGATTAGCGGTGCAATAGTAGCGTGGCTTGGATTTACCCTACCTTCCGCGTTGATAATGATATTATTTGGACTTATCCTTCTCAATGCAGGGGTTCATGATAACCTGCCCTGGCTACATGGATTGAAAGTTGTTGCAGTGGCTGTTGTTGCCCAAGCCCTATGGGGAATGAGTAGTACCTTATGCCCAGATAAAACAAGAGCAAGTCTTGCAGTGTTAGCTTGTATTGGAGCGAGTTTAATACCTAACGCAGCGAGTCAGATTTTGATCATATTGTTAGGCGGTATTTTTGGCCTGTTCTTTCTTTCATCAGACAAAGCGCTCCCTACCAGTGAATTAACTTTTCAGCTTAAAAAACGCTCAGGCATTAGTGTTTTACTTTTATTTTTTATCTTATTGACGCTATTACCTCTACTGTCTCTTTATACTAGGAGTTATCCGTTACAGCTATTTGATGCCTTCTATCGCGTTGGTGCTTTGGTTTTTGGTGGTGGTCATGTCGTTTTGCCTTTACTTCAGGCAAAAGTAGTTCCGACTGGATGGGTTGATAATTCTCTTTTTCTTGCTGGATATGGAGCCGCACAAACGCTTCCTGGGCCATTATTTACTTTTGCAGCATTTCTTGGTGCAGTATCAACGAATACCCCGAATGAATGGCTTGGAGGAATCATTGCATTATTTGCAATTTTTCTACCTTCATTTTTATTAATTATAGGAGTATTGCCGTTGTGGGAAAATCTACGGCAGCACCCATCGATGCAGCGGGCTATATTGGGGGTTAATGCATCAGTTGTTGGCTTATTATTGGCGGCGTTTTATCAACCGGTTTGGACAAGCGCCATTTTTTCATTAAATGATTATTTACTAGCGATGATGGCGTTTTTATTGTTGCAATTTTGGCGTGTTCAAACATGGATCGTTGTATTCTTATGCGCTTTAGTCACTGGGTTGGGATGGCATTAAGGATTTAAGGCCTCAGTTGCGGGTCTGAACGTTTATATTTAAGATTGAAGCATATCCAGCCATGCCTCAACGATCATAACCATGGCTAATGTATCTAATTCGCAGTATCTCAATAAAGCATTTCTAAGTTCATCTCGTTCAAAATCACTCATATTTGTAAACTGTAATTTTGCATAAGCTATTGTTGCGGCACCACCTTCTTTTAAGTCTTCAATATCAAATAAAAGTTGAGCATCTTCATCAGAGATATCCTTATTAATTGGTGGTAACAAATGATAGGGGTCTTTTATTCGATTATTTTCTTTAACTATCCAGCATTGATTTATAAAGTTATGGCTTTGAATTTCATTTACAGCTCCATAGATTGGTTGGCTATATTTTTCTTGTAGAAAATCTGATCGATTTAAAATAGCAGGAAATACTTGTTTAATTGAATTAGAACCATTGGTTAGAGGATCATAATAAAAACGTTTAACTAATTCCAAAATATCAACCATACAACGCGGTCCTTCCCATTTTACCTTGCTATCAGATGGTGACTTTGTGATGGAGCGTATAAAAGAGCATAAATCTTCTTTATCATTAGGAGGTTCAATCATTTGTTCTAGTCGTTCAAGAATAGAGTTGAGATAGGTGTTTTCATGGTTACTATATCGAAATATTGTCCCATCATCATTTTCTAATTCCTTTTTTAGATGGCGAGCAAATTCGATGCTTGGATCAACTCCAGGCTCAGAATTCAGATACTGACCAACATGAGAAACTTGACCATTTTCATTAAGTGTATGATGTGAGAATTGAAAGGCGATACCTTGATAAGGGTGCGAACCCTTATTAAAAGGAATTGGCAGCATAGCTGTTTCAAAGTCTATAAAGTGGAAGGGATATCGCCATGAGTCCATCTCCGTTTTTAGGTTTTCTTTATCAATCCAGACACTATTATCTTGAGTTTTAACTTTTTCTATCTGAAGCCATTGCCTTTCTGTCCTGGAAATACCAGGTTTATCTGATTCGGTAATTTTGAATTCTGTTTTGTCAATGTCTTTTAGCTTGATCAGCCCTTGCTGAAAGTATTTCGGTTTGTCTCGGCAATCCCATAAAGTGAGAATGGTCGGCTCATTAAAATCCGCTTCTTTGTACCCTAATGACTCACTCCAACATTCTTTAAAACCAGATGAAAGTTTGTCTGATTCATTTGTATTAAACTGGCAATCACCACATTCGCCTTTTGCTTTAGGTGGGAACTTCTGTCCACTGGAATAGATTTTGCAGAAATGTTGAAACTGGTCTTTTACTGTTTGTCCTTCGTCATTTTTTTCTTGCCAAAATAATTCGATATGATGGTCAACATTTACTTCTTTTAGGATTTTTATCGATAAATCTTCGTCAGATAATTGTGATGTTAATGCGACAATAGCTTTACCATTGCTATCCCTTTGAACTAGAAACTTTTGATTTAAGCCGTCAGTCGGACAAATAGCATCGGAATCGACAAGCATTAAATAACTACTTATGCTGAAGGATGGATATAACTGCTCAAGCACCCATTTTTGAAAAGCGATATCAGCAATATATGGACGCCATTTCTTAGTTGTCATTTTGGCTTCTTTTTCTTTGCTGATTGATTTTGCTTTAACTTCGATTATTTTGATATGCCCTGGTCTTTTCTGCAGGATATCAGCACGCATGTAATAATTTTGATATTGAAAGGAGGCTTCAAATATAGTTATTGAATCCCTTTGAATTAACTCTTGAGTTTTGTCTAGTGCCTCCTTTGTACTGGAGGCCTCAATTGATATACCTTCTGGAAAATAACATTTTGCCAAGGCTTCTACTTGGGCTCCTCCTTCAGCCAATGCTTTTAGGAATGAGTCTTCATCCTGTTTGTTTATATATTCATCAGGTCGATCATAATACCAGAGCTTTGTTGGGCATTCTAAAGCCATCTTAAACTTTGATTTAGTTAGTAGCATTGCCATCCCTGTCTCTACAAGTATCAGTTTAAAATATCTATGCTATTAATTTTAGTTGATAAAAATAAGAAGCCCCAATCTGGGGCTTAATAACAGAAGAAGCTCATTTACAAAACAATATGAGAATCATACAAGAGGCAGCAAACAATGTGGCTGAAGATACCAATGCAAATCGACTGAATTTATATGTCTTTTGTGTGAAGGAGTGAGCCTCAATCAATGAATCAGAGATCAATTTCTGCATAGCTTGAACCGATTCTTTAGTAGATTCATGCAGCAATCTGGTTATAGCTTCTTTACTACTAGCTAATGCCGCATTGAGAACCTTTTCAGCTTTTTCTTTGGCATCATCTTTCCATTGTGAGGAAATGCTTTCTATTTCCTCTCGGAACTGTACTAGCAAATCCTGTTGGGCTTTTCGATTTTCCTCAATCAGTTGTTCATTCATAGTCTGAAGCATGAGGATGGGATCGTCTTTACCCAAAAGAACACCATGTTTGACGGTGATGTTTTGAACGATTTTATCGAGTTTCTCCGACATTAGATCACCCTGGCGCTATCCAGCTGTCCAAACAATTGATCGCGAACGATTTTTAAGCGTTGGCGGGTCATAATGCTTTTCTCTGGTGTACCCAAAACTTCATCGAAGGTCAGTTTCTGTTGAAGCATCTCGGTTAGATCCCGGCCATAGGTTTCTTTTTTCAGATCGGGGATATGAATTAAGGCTGATATTCTGTCTTTGTTATCTCGATAGGCTTTCAGTTGCTCAAATGCTTTGCCTTCATGTTCAATGGCTCCCCAATAGGGATTGAGCCAGACTACAAACTGAGCTTCATTTGCAAACTGGTCAATCAGCTGTGCAAAGCCATTAATGGTATCGAATAAGGCCTGCCCACCGGTGATGACAGTATGAATCACCATTTCATGGCCTAGTTCCTTTAACAACGCGGGAACTTGGTTGCTGATGAGGTAATGAGATAGCGGTACAAAAGAACTGGCACCGTTGTCAATGACTACATCATTGGTTGTGGAGGCAATTTTTTCAATGAGGGCATCAAAAAGACGGGGGTTAATTTCATCACCACTCATAACTTGAATATGATCGACGTTTAGAGCCTTAAAGCCATGAAAGGTCGAATTGATGGGGTCGGTGTCAATACACAGCGGAGTGTGGCCTTTGTGTTGTTTGTATTGAGCTGTGGTTGCTGAAATAAATGATTTGCCGACACCGCCTTTTCCCTGCAGTGTGATATGTATTTTTGCCATTACAAGAGTTCCTCCAAGTTGGGTTTGGGATTAAAAGTAAAGCCGCGAATTTCAGTTTTTGCCTTACTTTTAGCCTTTTCATCATCCTTGGTGTTTTCCTGCATAGATGGCTTTTTTTCTGCAGCAATCAAACGTGCTACATAGCCACAAAAAGTTTTATATGAAAATGAAATTTTGCCTTCCTCAACTAAGGTTTCCCAGACAAGCTTTATAGACCAGCCGTCAGCTAGCGCTGAAGCGATATCATTTTTTAATGCAAGAAATGCGGCTTTATTTACAGATTTAGCAGAGGCTTTTCTTAACATTTGCTTTGCTGCGATTCGTTCGCTGAGGGAGTTTCCCATGTCATACCATCAACTTATTATTGTTCTCTTTCTGATGGTACAAACTATTTTGTTGCTGTGCAATGAGTTGAGTTATTTTATTTCCTTTTGGCGTAATTAAACCTTCTCTAAAACGCATAAATATGTAATTTATCGTAATTATTGGTAATTATTAGAAATTAATTTGGTTTCAAAACAAATAGCCTTGAAATTACATAAAATTACCTGATAGTATGCTATTAGATGAACTTAAAACGCAGGGCAAGATAGGTGAAGTTAGCTAACCAGCAAGCTGGCTACCAAACCTCACAAGTCTTATTCGCACCTTCGGTACTCAACGAAAAACCAGTGTTTTGAGATCAACTTAATACCCAAAGGATTGCATAACCACTTAATTAAGAGGTCAGCATCCTTATGGACGATAAGCTTAAAGCACTCACCAGAAAAAATGGTCGCCACCTTCGCGTTCCCGTTTTGCCTTCCGAAGAAATTCAGATTAAATCGAATGCAGCCACAGCTGGGCTTTCAATTGCCGAGTATTTAAGAAGGATTAGTCTCGGTTATCAAATTCAAAGTAATGTTGATAAGGATCAGATACTGCAGTTAGTCAAGATTAATGGAGACTTAGGACGGCTTGGTGGACTGTTAAAACTATGGTTGACTCAGGATAAACGTGTTGCACACTTTGACCTCCAAACAATAAAATCATTGTTAGCTCGTATTCAAACTACTCAGGATGCGATGTTTGAAGTGGTGAAAAAACTATGATTATTCGCCATATTCCTATGAAGAAAACAAGGCTCAGTAGTTTTTCAGGTCTTGTTCAATATCTATGTAATCAACAAAACAAACAGGAGCGAGTGGGTAAGATCAGATTATCAAACTGTAATAGTCTCGATCCCATTTGGGCTGTTCAGGAAGTATTGGCAACACAAGCTAAAAATCAAAGAGCAACAGGCGATAAAACTTACCACATGCTTATTTCTTTTGCTCCAGGAGAAAACCCTTCAGCTCAAGTTTTACAGGAAATTGAAGATACGGTGGCATTATCGATTGGATTTAAAGAGCACCAAAGAATCTCAGTTGTTCATCATGATACAGACAATCTTCATATTCATGTTGCGATTAATAAAATTCATCCTCAATCCTTTAATATGATTGAACCTTTCAGAGCGTATAAGACTTTTGCCGAGGTCGCATCCAAGCTAGAAATTGAATTAGGTCTTCAAATAACTAATCATCAAACCCGTAAAAACCATTCAGAGAATCTTGCTGACGATATGGAACATCATTCTGGTATTGAAAGCTTAATTAATTGGACGAAGCGTTATTGTAAAGAAAAAATCGAGGCTGCCAGTAGCTGGAAGGAGATTCATAGTATTTTGGCAGAACATGGGTTGATAATTCGTATTAAAGCTAATGGTTTTGTGTTCTGCAATGGCCAAGGGCTTACTGTTAAAGCAAGTTCAATTTCCAGAACTTTTTCTAAAAAAAATTTCGAATCCAAGCTAGGTTCATTCGTACCATCTTACCCAGAAGACGATAGACCTGCATCAAATGTTTATCATTATGAGCCATTAAATAAAAAGATACTTGGTTCCGCGCTCTATGCTAAATATCAGCACGATAAATCACACAATAAATGTTTTGTTTCAGACAAACTTAAAAAGTTGCGTGAGGCCAGAATAAAACTTATTGAAAAGGCGAAAAAACGAGGACGAATTAAACGAGCGGCTTTGAAGTTAATGAGCCTTTCTAAAGCACAGAAAAAGTACCTCTATCAGCACATAAACAAAACGCTGCTTAATGAGATTGAGAACATAAGGAAAAGTTATGTAAAAGAACGTAGTCAGTTATTAGATTCTCATCAAAACAAAACCTGGGCTGATTGGCTGAAACAAAAAGCACAAGGCGGTGACCAGGATGCTTTAATGGCAATGAGGTATCGTAATCGTAAAAATAAGTATGACTACACCATATCAGGATCAGGTTCTTCTTCATTAAATTTTGGGCAAATCGACTCTGTTACTAAAGAAGGTACGGAGATTTATAAAAAAGATAACAGTGTTATTAGGGACAATGGAAAGGAAATTATCATTTCTAAAGGCGGGTCTATTTCTGCGCTTAAAAGAGCCTTGGAAATGGCAAGCCAGCGCTATGGTGACTGTATTTGTGTGAATGGGTCTCCATTATTTAAAAAGATTATCTTGCAGATTGTTATTCAATATCAAATGCCAATCACTTTTGCTGATTTGGATTTAGAAAATCAACGTCAAAAACTAAATTTTGAACAGGAGAAATCCCATGATCAATCAAGAGCAAACCGACAAATCCATCGAGGAAGAGCTTCAGGAGGCTATGAGGCTGCTGGAGCAGCCACTGGAAAGAGAAGGGGAAGTACAAAGCCCAACTCTTTCAGCATTAGACAAGGCTCGCCAGCCAAAGATCACGACAGCTTGCGAAACTTGTCCAAATGCGATTTGGTTCAGCTCACCGGAGGAGGTCAAATGCTATTGCCGGATAATGCACATGATCACGTGGAGCGGGAAGGATTCAAACCTAATCACCATGTGCGACGGAAAATTTCTCGATTAGAGAAGAAGGGGAAGGGTTATAAGAATTGAAATCCTTACCGAGAATTTGGTACCAGCAACTCCCTCTATTGCGACGATCATTTCCTGCATAAATAAGTATTCCTATTTTGCCGAGATGGTTAAAATATTCCCTCAGTGTTTTCCATGATGAGGGAATATTTATTGAAATTTCAGTGGGAACAAGTTTGGGAAAGCGCCTGCCGTATTTCCCTACAATTTGAGCACAGAGAGGAACTTTACACTTAGCTGTATTTTGAAGCCAATCATCAACCTGTTTAATAGAGAAATAATTTCTGTTGTTCTTATTGTGAATGATGAAATTATAATAAACAGCTGATTGCCATATACGTTTATCGCAACCGAAAATCCAATCTCCGTCAGGGACATCTACATTAAGATAATTCGGTAGTTCACTAGCTGAAAGCTGAAGATATTTGATATAAAAATTCCATGCAGGATGCATTTCCGCTTCCTGTTCAAGCTGCTCTCCATATTTCTTAGTACGAATTATCTTTAACTCTTCAAGAGCCTTTTCCAGCACTGGCTTTGCTTCTTGCTCCTGTTTTAATTTCTTAATTTCTTCCTGCTTATACTTTTCTTCTATTTCCTGAACCTTTTCGCTCAATTGTTTTTCAAGTTCTACACTCTCATAAGGCGCTCTGGCGTTATAAAGCCATTGAGCACGATTTGGATCGTTGATACAGAGCCAAAAAGTTTCCCAGTCCTTCACATCGTCCGGTGTAAGGTCAGAGAGATCAATTTCAATAGTAGATATATTAGCTGTCTTAATTTTCTCAATTTTTCGATCATCTACTTTATGACGATAAAGTATCTCTATTATTAGTTTCTGGTTGTTTGCTATAGCGAGAATATCGGCTCGCATTTCATTAATCTCTTGCTCTTCTTGCACAGAGTCAAAGGAAATAGTCCTTCCTTTCTCGACAAGAGTTTTTGATTTGAAGTGCATTTTTTCTTTCGAATCTGATATTGTTTTGTTGATGGTATATTCAGGAGGCTTAATTTGTTTTCGCTCCTTTATAATCTGCTTGGCGGCCATATGGATGGCGCTTTCCAATCCTCCTTCACATTCAATGGTAGTGGCATGCTTAAAGTGGTGCTGATTTTTTGTACCTTTGGCTGCGATTAGGGGAGAGCGACAAGACGGGCAAATACAATTGCAACTCTTACCACTTTCAACATTAGCAATGTGAACAATGATGTTATTTTCATTTAATCCGAAAGGAAGTTTTATTTTTAAAGATTTCACTATGTCTCCTAATTTAAAGAACTGGCTGACTAGAAATATCAAATTAAGGAGATTTCTGGTTTTGCATAACCAAAATGGCCAGCAATACGCTGCAGTTTGATTGTTAGGACAACATCGATAGGTTGAAAATTTACATGGCTTGAACCGTAGTATCTGTTAGATACTGTTATTTTTACACCGTTATCAGTAGTTTCTATACTAGGATTAAAGTCATATAGTGGTTTGTTAAAAATATTTCGTGCCTTTTCAAAAGGACCAAAATTTCTTGGTAATATTAAATGGCCATTCTTTTGCAAATATTCTTTGGTGAGTGATTCAGAAAGATGTATCCATGACGGAAACGAATTAGCTACAAGCATTTTTTGAGCTACTAGGAAAGTAAACATTTCCTCGCCTAATATATAGGTGTCTGGAAGGTCAGATGGTAAATCCACAAGACATTTCCGACGCTCTTCTATAAAAGCGGATGGAATTAGAACAAAAGTTTGTGCTTGCCCAATATTCTCTATGGATGCGAGGGTATCTGATAACAAGGCAGCTTTTGATTTATACCCAAAAAATGCAGCGACAAGCTCATGAGCATGGCTTGATTTTAGTTTAACACCATAATTATTGGAAATAACACGAAGTTGATCTGCACATAGTTTTGCAATGGACATTTATAGTTTCCTTATTAAATACGCTGGGCTTAATTTTGTTTTCATGAGTGTTTAAGGAAAACTGCCAGCAGTTAATAAAGATTAACTACAATAACAGATTACGTTTTTTTGAAAATCGTTTTTTGGCCACTCATAACCAGGGATGTCGAGAAACCTGATAGGAGTATATAGTACGTAATTTAGAAATAGAAGTTGGGAACAAGAAAGTAAAAATTTTTTGAGGTTCAGGTCATTGTTATTCTAGATTCTTCTGCATTGTTTACTTTCCGAAAAATACTCTTCGAGCAACATCTTCATGCAAATCAAATTTGGCTATATGGTAGCTTGAATTTTCAACAGATTCAGAGAACAGCTTAAATGGCAGTTCATCAATGCATATTTCAGCAATAACCGCTGAAAAATCCTTTTCATAACAATCTTGTAGAATTTTCAGGTTAGTAGATGGAAAGCTATTTTTAAATTCTTTATTAAATTGTGGAGAAAAATACCTAATGAGTGCTGCCTCATATAAAGATACTCGCTCTTGTTCAGTAGTTTCATATAATTTATCAATACCTGATTTAATTCGATACTGACCCTCTTCTTTATTTTTCGCATGTGGATTAAATAACGTAAATAGTAAATTATTTGGCTGAACCTCAAGTAAAAGAAGCGTTAACTAATATCCATCTGGAAGGCCTTGTAGGGAAATTTTTTGTAACGTTTCATGCCTTAGTAGTCTATCCAGAACATTCCTTGAACCATCTTTACCAAATGCTTGGCCAATATATTTAACCTCAAAATTGACGGCATTTGACTCACGAGATAAATGATTCTGAATTGCTGAACTATCTAAGTAATACTTTTTGCCTTGCTCGTCAGTAAGATATAACTCTTTGTCTTGATTAATCTTCATTCCTTCCGGCACATTATTTTCTATTGTATATTCATTTCCAAGTATGGAAAATGTAAGGGATATTTTAGTGAAATGTTGTTTTGCCCCCAAAAAATCTATTTTTGGCTGAAATCCAATGATGTAAATATGGCATTTATCAATAACCCTCATTAAAGGTTTCAATGCTTCTTTGTTATATAAAAACTCAGCAGGCATTGTACTATAGCTAGTTGCGTACATGCCAAGTGCGTGTTCTACATCGAACAAACCATTTTCAAATAAATTTGGTGGGTTCATCCTTAATCTCAGTTAGCTTGCTCTATTTTGCTTATCGACACTCACAATTTTTCCTGTAGTTTTCTCGGCCATTAAAAATGTACCTCATGGCCGAGTGGTTTTAAGCAATGTATGTAACTTTATTGCGTATGGTTTGATAGCTTAGGTTGTTTATTTTTGCAATTTTTTCTAGCTGGGGCTTTAGTTGGCGTTTTACACCATTCATACCTAGTTTGCTATGATTTGCCAGGTCGTTAAAATCACTAAATTTTTTAGGGTTTAATAATTGCTCTTTTGGCGCAAAAGTAGGGAATAAAACAATGCCATTAACTACATTTGCAGCTTCAATCGCTTTTTCCTTGCCAGGATTTATACCTTGCGTTAACTCAAGGTGCTTGTCATCATCAGAGGCCATAGCAATGAGTTTATGCGGGTATTTCTCATGTAACGCTAGAGCGACTGCTTTGAGATTACCAGAGTCAAGTGCAGAAACGACAGCTGGTAATTCAATGGCTTCTTTTATTGTTGCAGCTGTAGCATAACCTTCAGCAATTATAATTACAGGTGTATCAGCAAGCTTTTCCAACCCACCCAAAACATGAAAACAACCTTCCTTTCTGGAATCTTTAGCAAATCGCTTAGTTCCATCTTCGGCAATGTACTGAACAGTCCAAAGTGTTCCTTCGCAATCTGTTGCTGGAATACAGGTTAGTTTTCTTTCTTCATCAGTATATACGCCAGAATGAACCTCAATACCCTTGGCCTGCATATAAGGTGTGGGTTCCACAATCTCTGCCATCATAGATAATTTTTGTTTGAGTCTTAATGCAGTACTTTTTTGTTTGGCTTCAAGCTCAAGTTGGCGAGTCTGTTGATGCTCAAGTGCCTCTGCTTTGAGTGTTGCCTTTTGTTCATCAGTTAAAATGTAACCCTTACATTTCCAATTAAGCTCAGCACCAGTTCGATTATTTTTCATATATCCAGCCGGAATACCATCTAAATGGGCTACATAAAATCCTGCCTTTTCACCGTTTTTATCACCCTCTGTAGCTATGCGATGAGGTTTACCATCCATAATTGGATGCCCACCTGAAACAATAGCACCAAGGTTTATCAATGCTGCTTTAAATTCATCGGCAGGTATAAGCGCTTTATCCTGAGACATTTCTTGATTTTCAGGAAGCCAGGCTTTGATTTTCTCAACAGGAACACCAGGATTTGCATACCAACATTTTTGAACTTTATCCCAGGCAATACCTGGTGTTCCATCAGGGAGTTTTCCTATTGTGGATTTGGCTATCTCTTTTTGTTTGAAGGGGATGCTTAACCAGACCTTTTCAGAAGTGATGTTTTCAGACGTCATAACGGCTACCTCTTTAAGTTTCTCATCCTTGATTTTAATAGGTTCTGCTAGTTGAATGTCTTGGGTTTGCTCTAAAGCACACAGGTGATTAACTATTTTTTCTGCATCTGCAGATGCTCTGAATATTTCTAACGGCTCATCTTCCAGAACTTGAATCCAAGATTTGATATATGCGGTGTGTTGAGAGGGGTCATGACCAATACCAAGCTCAGCACCTAAAAGCATACTTGCAATTTCTGCTCTCAATTCTTCTTTGGCGTAGGCATCTGAACCAAAGGGATGACCTAAATCTCTATCCAGTCTTGAAGGATGACCGCTCCAATGTCCAAGCTCATGCAGGGCAGTGGCATAATAGTTTGCTGCAGATTTAAATTGCTCTTTTGGTGGAAGATGAATGCTATCAGTCGATAATCTGTAAAATGCTCTGTCCGCTTCAGAATGAGTAATGGTGGCGCCAGAGTTAAGCAGTAGTTTTTCTGCTCTTTCAATTAAGGACCAGTCCGGCTCTTTTGTAATGAGTTCGGGCATATTATCAATTTGTGATGCATGAAATACTGTTGCATAAAACACCTTGGGTCGTTCAAGATTCACCTGCACTTTTAATGGATTACCTTGCTCATCAAGCACAGGTTTACCAGCAGCATCTTGTTTGATTTGTTCTTCATGAAACTTCCAATACTGAATCGTCGTGCCTTTTTCTCCCTTGCGCACTTGCGCATCCATGCTTTGTGCTTGTTTGTAAGTTAACCAGCGATTGTCATCACTTTGGTTCAGCATTAAATACAATGCATTAATCCCGCGATAACGTTTTCCTGTTATCGGATTATAAGGAACTTGACCATTACCTGTACCTGGCTCCCATGGTTTTAGCCAGGGTGCTGTTCCTGCTTTCAAGCTTTCAATAATTTGGTTGGCGACGACCTGATGATAAGGCATTTTAGTCATAAATAGCCTCCATCGCATCTTCTTCATTGAGTGCATCTTCAAAAAATGCGCCCATGATGTCTGCCTCTATCGGACTGACTTCGACAAGAAAGCCGGGGATTACCAAATCCTCGAACTTTTCTGAAATCACATCCATTAACTCGGTTTCATGACTCATGCGGTTTTCTCCCGTTTATTAATTACCCATATGGGTGTGATCATTCCCTTGATTTGTCTTGTATGAACAAGACCATAATATCGACCATCGAATGACCATTCGCTCTGATTGGTCATCGTCATGATTTCATTTACTTTAAGTTGATAATTCATTATCTGCCATTGAGGTAACGCGCGATTCATCCCATCCTGTAATTTTGGTTTTGAATAGGGGATTATCACTTGATTCACAAAAACCCCTTCATTTGTCACTGAGAGGATATCGCCAGAAACAGCCACCACTTTTTTCATTAAATATCCATATCCATTACAATAAAGACCATGGTCTATATAACCTCTGTTCTTGGCTAATCTGAAAGTTTGCCTATCATCTGGGCAAAAAATCACATAAGCATTTTTTAGCGGCTCTGCACCGGTGATGCGATATAAGCCTACAGGAATGGATTCAGTAAGATTTATTCTAAAGCCCATAGAATGGAATAATGAGCCTGCAGCAATAGTACTTATCAAAACAATAGCGATGATGATGGACAGTTTTTTCATAACCGGATCACCTCATCTTCACTTAAACGAACACGTAAAATATCTGAGTGAATAGGTGCCTCTACAGAGGCTCTAGCCATGAAGACTGGATCTTTAAAATAAAGTGGTTGTTTACCATAAATTGCAGGAAAGCCCGCTGCATAAACAACCATGTCGCCTGCTTCAACAATTAAACCATTTGAATCCTTTTTAGGCCCAGGCATACGTAGACACTCATCAACGGTTAAAAGTGGTCTCGATATTTCCTGAATGGTTTTTGATATTTGATTTAAGAACGTAGAAAAACGTTTACCGCTGGTGGTGATGTGTTCTTTAACAATCGTCGTTTGACCTGTCAGCTTGGAAAGATGTTCTGCCGTTTCAACTCGGTTGGGTGGATAAGCATTTTGGATGTGGCAATTAGAAGTAATGGTCTCATCAGGGCCATAGCCACGTTCACGACTTTTAAGCTGATTAATGTCCTGGCAAATTAAGTAAAACTTTAAACCATAACCTGCAACAAAGGCTAATGACTCTTGTAGAATATCGAGTTTTCCAAGGCTAGGAAATTCATCAATCATGCAAAGCAGTCGATGTTTATACGTTTTTTTAGCGCTCACATAAGATAATCCTTTGTCATCGGATACACGCTCAAATTCCATTTTGTCTGCCAATAGTCTCACTATCATATTAATCATTACTCTAACCAGAGGTTGAAGCCTGGCCTTGTCATTAGGTTGAGTAACAATATAGAGACTCACAGGATTTTCATGGTTCATCAAATCTCGAATACAAAAATCGGAAGACGAGACGTTATGTGCTACCACCGGATCTCGGTATAACGCCAAATAAGATTTTAAAGTAGATAATACAGAGCCTGCTTCTTCTTCGGGTCGGTCTATCATGTCACGCGCAGAGGCTGAAATAACAGGATGGGTTTTGCCTTCAATATGCGGGTATTGCGTCATTTCAATGAGCAGGTCGGCAATATTAATATTGGGATCAACCAGCATACGGTCAATATTGGGAAATGTGGCTGGTTCTCCCTGGTTGTTCAGTTTATAAATCGCATGCAGAATAAAACCAACCAAAAGGGCTTGAGAGGTCTTCTGCCAATGCGTTTCCAATCCTTTACCATCGGGATCAACTACAAGTGTTGCCAAATTTTGCACGTCACCGACCTCTGATTCCGTCCCTACTCTGATTTCATTTAGTGGGTTCCAGCGTGCACTTCCTTTTAATGTTGCCGGCTCAAATCGAATGACTTTGTTGTTAGCATGTTTCTGACGCCATCCAGCAGTCATTGCCCAAAGCTCACCTTTTAAATCGGTAATGACGCAAGATTGTTTCCAGGATAGAAGGGAAGGGATCACTAGACCAACTCCCTTCCCTGAGCGTGTTGGTGCATAGGTTAAAACATGCTCAGGCCCATTGTGGCGCAAATAATGAATCTCTCCTTGGTCATCTTCAAATGCCCCAACATAAACTCCTTCATCATTTCCAATGAGGCTCGCATTGTTTAAATCCTCCCAATTAGCCCATCTGGCTGAACCATGGAGGTAATCACTCACATTGTTCTTTTTAAAATATTTGGAAGACAACACGATCATCATTAAAAAGAGACAGCTAATCATGACAATCAGACCAAAGGCGGCATTAAAAGAATCTGGGTAATAGGATTGATATTTAATAGCCCAAATAAAAATCTGCCAAGGCATATAAATATGAGCGAATGAAGTCCCTAAGACATCAGCATAGTGAAATTGATGTGCGAAAAACTGCGTGCCAATTTGCATGCTGATTAAAAATGAAGAAATCACTAACCAGACTATGGTTTTATTTATCTTGCCAGGATTTTTTTCTCTGACTTGAGGGCCTATGGCTTTATTAAGTTTGTTTAGGCTCATTTGCTCTCTCCAGATGCCTTCTGGTTCACAAACTGACTGACTTCATCTGATGTCTCAGTAGCTGAACTAAAGCTACCTCCAGGAGTACCCATAGACAGAATATTTTTTGCGTTGGATTCTTGCGATTCAGAAGCAGATGAATCTACCTTGTTCTGAATTGCCTCAGCAATTTTTCCACCTGTTGTGTCAGCAATTTTTTCAGCAATGGCCTCTTTAACCGAGTTTGCTTTTTCACGAGCCACATCCATAGTACCTGATGCTAAATGGGAACCAAAAGAACCTGCAAATTTGGCAGCTGTTCCCATGGCTTCGGCTAAACCACCGGTTTTAGAGCCTTTATCCATTCCTGACAGAGAACTTGTATCGCCAGAGTTGGTTGATTGGCTGGCTGCTTTAAATGCCGCATTGAGTGCGGATACTCCACCACCGCTTTGGGCAAGTACACTACCTGCAGCCCCCGCCATGGCAGCCCCAGCTATTCCAGCAGCTCCCATAGCACCACCCAGACCGAGCCCACCGCCACCACCAGAACCACCTCCTGATACAATGCCTGCTAAAGCAGGTGGAATTTTATCAATAAGAACCAGTAACAGTACGGCAACTACCAGCATGACAAACATTTCTTTAAGCATGATGTTTTCAGACATTGCAGCGTAATATTGATCTACAAAGGATTTACCAATACCAATAATTAAAATCATGGCAAAAGCTTGTAATGCAATCCCCAACACAGTTTTGTAGTAGTTAATTGCAATGTCCTGAGTCCAACGGCCACCGCCAAACCCTAATAAAACAATGCCACCATAGGTTAAAATCCATGCGGTGATTAAGATAATGAGCATATTGATACTGACTAAAGCCAATATAATCAGAATAACGCCTGCAACGAGCAATCCTACTGTAGTTGCTGCAGGAGACCAGATGGATGAGCTGTCAATCGCTTTTGAGACAATATCAAACCCAACATCTACAATATCAGAAGGAGAGACATGCTCATTAATCCCAGAAGCCTTGGCTGCAAGTTGCCGCATGGAATCTATTATCGCTTTTGCAATTGCAGGTCCATTGTCTAAAATCCAATAGAAAAAACCGATAACCACAAAAAACCGTACTGTTTCAGCTAAGAATTCTTGAATGTCTGCTCTTCGCAATGCCATCAAGCCGTAAGTCCACACCATACTGATTGAGGCCAAAGACCAGAACAAATATCTTGCGTAACTCAACATGGTTTTGCTCCATAGCGCGGATGTGCTGGCAAACCGTTGTAAAATATTATCCAGTAAGTCACGACTATCCATGCCATGCCCCTGAGCATGGCAGCAAGCAGAAAACCCAAGTAAACAGAAAAGGATAAAATAAGGAGTTATTTTTTTATTCATACTATCACCACTTCTTACCAGAGCTTTTGGAATAACTACCTCCTCGGAAGCACGCATCACTAATCACTTGGAGTTCTTCTTTAGTTCGACCTTCTCTTGAACTGTCGCATCTTAGCGAAGCCAAATGTTCAGCCTTTTTTTGAGCTGCGGTTTCAGCGCTGTCGCAACCTGACAGGACACAAGTAAGAACCAAAATTGATAAACATATAACTTTCATTTCCTCTCCTTTTTATGATGGATTACCATTTTTTTCCTGAGCTTTTATGGTATGCCCCTGATCTGAAATGCTCATCTCCCGCAGTCTGTATTGCTTCTTTGTTGGCATTCGCCGCATCTTTGACTGCCTGGGCATTCTGTTGCGCCAATAACACGCCTCTGATTTGAAGCAATTGATGGGATTGATTACTTGCTAATTGAGAAGCGGCTTGGAGAGCCTGTTTTTGGCCTGCAGCACTTTGTGCTTGAGATTGCAACGTACGCAGCTTTGCAGAATCATTTTTTAAGCTCTGTTGTTGTTTATCAATCCCTTTGAGCATGGCATCATTGGAGCGTTTTTCAGCAACAGAAGCCGCTAATCTGCTTTGTTTGATTTTTCTAAGTTCTTCAGCAGAACATTGACCCGTGCCATTAAAACACGGGGTCTTTTGGTAGTATTCCTGACTTTGGAATCGGTCAAGATACCCTTGGAGGCTGCCAGCTTCCTGCTTGTAGTAATCAATGGTATCAGTCGACTCAAGCAAATTATTAATAACCGAGTTGGCATTATCCCATTCAAAGGAAGTCAGTGATTTGGTGTTGTCTAACATGTTTTGATATTGATCCATCTGATTTTTGTATTGATCGACTTGCGTTTTATACTCGCTAAGCTGAGTTGCAATCATTTTTCCATTTTGAATCCAGTTCGCAATGTCAAACACAGGCGCACCACCCGCAAAGACTGGTAAAGCAAAGCAATAAATAATCATGGATTTAAATTTCATAATGCTCTCCTTCATTGATAAGCAAATTGCCTATAAGGCTGTTTAAACGTTAAATCTTTCACTACGATGATATTGAAACGATAACCTGGACGGACATTGATGGTCGGAGACACATTCAGGTTTTTTGAAACCAGTTGCGAAGTAACCTCGCCCAACTGTTGCCCTAAAGCCTGACTCATGACACTGCCTGCTGTGGGTTGAGCGTAACCGAATTGGTTAGACTGGTTGGTATTTTGGCTATAAGTAATACCCGCAATAATGCCTGACATTAAAAGCGCTGAACCATAAATTCTTGCATAATGATGATCTACCTGATCGCGAAAACCACCATATCCAGCACTATCAGCACCGGGCATAGAGCCTATATCCAGAGCTTTACTGTCTGGAAACACCAGGCGTTGCCAAGCCACTAATACGGAAGACTGACCAAAAGGGACATCACTGGAATAAAGCCCCAATATTTTGGTGCCTTGGGGTATCAAAAGATATTTTCCGGTAGCGGTGTCATATACGTTTTGTGATACTTGAGCGATAATTTGACCTGGTAATTCTGAAGAAATACCACTAATCATTACCCCTGGAATCACGCTGCCAGCTCTTAGTTCGTATCGACTGTTTGGATTTTGCAGCGTTGAATTTAAATGCCAGCGCATTTCATTTTCTTCACCACCTAATGTTTGTGGCATAGGTTTGGCCTGTCTTACTTGTAATAATGCGAGCTGCTCTTTAAACGTTGATGAAGGGTCGATGTTTAATGTCATCTCATTGCTATTCATGGACGTTTTGGTAGTGTCGCGATTATTCAATCGTGGGTTATCTACCATTACGGATGACTTAGCTTTTACAGCCTCTTCAAATTCTTGAGTTTTTTCCTGACGAATACGTTCGATTTCAGCTTCAGATACCTCTTGTGTCAGAGTATCTTCTTGATGAGGAAGTTGTTCAGGAATGGGCAAAGGAGCTGCTTCATTATTAGCTATCGTGCCACTCTGGGGCGGAATTACTGCCGTTTTATGATTTCCTACCACATCATTGGCAAGGCTCATGGTATTTTTCTTAGGATTTTTAACCTTTACTATTTCTGGTGGCTGGTTTTGCGCATTAGCTCGTTTATTGGCAACCAATGCGATAAGCACCACAAAAAGAGTTAAAATACCAACTGCAATCATGAGTGGCACATTATTTACACGTTTTACACCTGTGGTTTGAAGCTTTTGCGGTGAATTGTCTGGTGACAAATAATCATTATTTTTATTCATCGTTCTTATTCCTTATGAGTCCATGCGCTGACAGGAAAGATATTTTCGTGGCTTTTTGAATACAGACGGCTCAATGTTTGCGTTCCTACAAAAAGGCTTACTCTGTAACTTTGAGGTTTAAGTTCATCAAGGACGTAGAAAAAATTAGCTTTATTCTTAGGGCATTGATTTTCATTGATGCCATAACCCTTTTTTCTCAAGTTTTGAATAAGACTTAAGCCAAAGCCATCGTTGACTGCCTGACCAATACAAAATGTATTTTGAGCAGGTGGATATACTCGCGTTAATTGAGTAGCTGCATCTGCCGCCAGAAAAGCATCTTTGCCCTGAGGCATTTGGGTGAAATTGCCATAACGCATGCTGGCACAGCTTGATAACAAGACGGCAGCCAATAAAACACTTAATTCTTTCATCTTCAGCACCTTGTAATCGTAATTTTTTCTTGAGAGGAACCGCTGCCGATAACCAATATGGCTTTATCAAAAATCCCGTCCACGATGTAACGACAACCCTGAAGACGATAATTGACCATGACCGACTCTGATTTTTTAAATAGTCCTCGACTTCTTAAAACCAGCAGCGCAGGCGCTTCACTTTGAGCCATGGTTCTTGGCATCTCAATAATCGTTTTGACGCCATTGTTATAAACTCTAACTGGTTTAAATCGGGCATTGCCTTGAATTCGATAATTGAAGTTAAGATCGCCTAGATATTCATTGGTTTCTGGTAAGGTATCTACTTTTCGTCTTTCAGCCTGGATGCTTTGCAGTAACTGCCATTTGGCTTTTGCCTCATCAGGATAAGTAAATGAAATGTAAGGCATAAATTCGGTTCTATCTGACTTTAATCTAAAGTGATACGTTCTTCTGTCCGTGGTGACTACCAAAGAAGAATCAAGCCCTACATCTTTAGGTTTTATGAGCAGATGGATTTGTTGCATAGCCCCAGAGCCTGTGATGGATGGTTCAACGACAAAGCGTGGGTCACCAACGTTCATGTCATTAAATTGCTCTCCTGGTTGGAGGGCAATATCACACACTTGTAAAGGCGCACAAACAACCCTGATTTGATCTGATCCATAAATAAAACTGACTGAACCATCGCTTGATGCAAAGGGTATACTTGTTTTTTCTCCTTGTTGTGTACGCTCTGCAATATCTAAACCTTGTTTTTCCTGACTCGATAGCTTGGGTACAGTATCCGAAAAATAATGCTCGGCTAGAATAGTGTTATCCAATGCAAAGCTTGTGATCGGTGTTAATAAACAAAATAGCTGCATTATTCTTTTCATTGTTGTTCTCCATGCTTTAATTCATAGGACCAGTTAAAATCTCGTACATAAATCAGGTGGGGATTTTTTAAAATGGACTCACTGGTGACATCATTGATTTCATTCTCCTGATACATCGTAACCATTGCTTTCATCATGCGAGGCTTTTCTTTAAGCGATCCATCACGATTTCTCACCGTTTCAATCCAGTCTACTTGCCAAGTCTCATCCGACTCTTGAAGTACTGAGCGAATGTCTATGCTCACAATCTCAAACGCAGCTCTTTCAAAGGGATTAGATTGTTGTTTGTCACTGTAGAACTCTTGAATCTTAGCTAAAGCCGCATCATTGGCATTTAAATAGGAATACACTTGAAAAACTGCTTTCTTTTGCAGTTCCGTATCAAGGCTTACCATGCGAACGTTTTCAATAAAATGGGCAGCTGCAGCACGATAATCATCAATGCTTGCGTCACCAACCTTATCAGCACGGGTAACCGATAAGGTATTGCCATTGGCATCTTGTTGAAACACCAAAGGGATAAATTTGGATTGGCTACCTATCACGATAAGTCCACCAACCGCCGCCAATGCGATTAACAGGCTACCTAATCCCACCAATTGCCAAACTTGTAGTGATTTCATAAGACCTGCGGTATGAACATTCCAGGCGCGCCTGGCGTTGAGGTAGGGATTATTCGTTATACTTTTTTTCATGCTGCTTCTCCGTACTGAGCCAAAGGAATACCTTTTTCTGAAAGCCATTGAGAGACCCACTCATCTTCATACTTCGATTCTAATTGCTTCATACGCGCAATCGAATCGGGATCTGTTGCACCCACAAACGCTAAGGCATAAGGACCTAATGCCAATTGATAAAGTCGCTGTCCTTTTTCACTGACATAGTAGTAATCACGTTTGGGAACGGCTGCGGCTATGATGTCTATCTGACGTGGATTTAAGCCCATGCGCTCATAAATGAGGCGGGTTTCAGGATCTCTTGCATACAGATTGGGTAAAAAGATTTTGGTGGCAGTTGATTCAACAATAATATCTAAAATCCCCGAGTTGGCTGCATGAGATAAATGTTGTGTTGCCATAAACACCACACAGTTTTTCTTAGCCATGGAATCAAGCCATTCAGCAATCTTGTTTTTAAACACAGGATGCGCCAGCATTAACCAGGCTTCATCAAGCAAGATTAAGGTGGGGCGACCATCTAATGAGGTTTCAATTCGCCTAAAGAGATAAAGCAATACAGGCAATGCAAATTTTTCACCCAAGCCCATTAAATGCTCGATTTCAAAGGTCATAAAGGAAGACAGACCAAGCCCATCACTTTCTGCATCTAATAAATGCCCCATCAAACCATCTATGGTGTACTGCTTTAACGTTTCTCTAATGGGTTCATCCTGAATCGTCATCACAAATTCAGATAAGGTTTTAGAGCCACTTTGGTGCATGCTTAGAATGGCATGGCCGATTTCATTGCGCTGAGCTGGTGTGGTATTCAAACCATTCAAAGCTAGAATGGTATCAATCCACTCCATAGCCCAAGCCCGATCTGCTTTAGATTCTAAAAACTGCAATGGCGCAAAGGCAAGGCGTGAGTCTTTACCTGCGATGGTGAAATGCTCCCCACCTGTTGCCTTACAGGTTGGATACATAGACATGCCTTTATCAAAAGAATAAATACGCGCATCTTTATATCGACGCCAGGACAATGCCAATAAACCAAGATGGGTTGATTTACCAGAGCGCGTTGGACCAAACATAATGCCATGGCCTAAGTCTCTGACATGAAGATTCAAACGAAATGGTGCATTACCGCTAGTGACACAGTGCAGCAAAGGCGGTGATTGAGGGGGAAACAGTGGGCAAGGCGCTTTATTTTCACCTGTCCAAATGCTGGATGTTGGCAACAAGTCAGCCAGATTCATGGTATTCATCAGAGGCCGTCTGATATTTTCAATACCATGACCAGGCAGGCTACCCATAAAGGCATCCATGGTATTAATGGTTTCTGTCCGTGCGCTAAAGCCTAAGGCATTGATATTCTTTTCGATAAATAGGGCTGCTTTCTCAACGTTCGCTCTATCCTCGTCCATTAACACCACAACCGAGGTATAATAGCCCTGACCCACCATTCCTGAATTGGTTTCGGCAATAGCTGCCTGCGCGTCATTAACCATGCTGAGTGCATCTTCATCAACGATACCGGAGCTGGTATTAAACATTTGGTCAAAAAATCCTCTGACCTTTTGTTTCCACTTTTTACGGAATTTCGTGAAATGAGCTACAGCTTCATGAGGATCCATGAATATGAAGCGAGAGTTCCAGCGATATTCCACAGGTAATTGAGTCAACAGCGTTAAAATACCTGGGTAAGACTCCATGGGGAATCCTTCAATAGCAACACACTGAATGAACTTTCGGCCAATTTTGGGTGTTATACCTGGAATTAATTCCTGACCGCCTATGAGTGCATCCAGATAAATTGGATTTTTAGGCAGATTAACGGGATGGTTAATTCCCGTGACACAATATTGGATGTGTCTTAAAAAGTTATCTTGAGTAACTTTATGGTTTTCATTGATGAGTATTTCTGAGCCTAGCCTTTCCAGGTGAAGTGCAGCACTCATACGAGACTCAAAGTTTCTGCATGATTGCTTGAATGTTTCAATCAATTGATGCGTTTTTTCTTTGTGGTTTAATTTCTCACCTGAATCATCAAACATCAATTCGACAAAACGCTTTTGGGCCAATACAGGTGGATACCAGGTTAGGGTGATAACAAAATAACCTTCATACAAAGCACCAATACTTTCAAAGTATTGTCTTCTTTCTTCGTCAACAGCCTTCGACACATGATCGGGAAAGTATGAAGCACTGCACTCACTGTAACTTGGAGCAGCACGTCTAATGGCATCTACATGAATCATCCAGCCATTACCCATAGAGGACATTGCCTGATTGATTCGAAAAGCCATCATTTCACGCGCTTCATCGGTAGTATTGGCTATATCTTCACCTTGATAAAGCCAGGCTGCCATAAACGATCCATTTTTACCGATAATTACGCCATCATCGACAACTGCCGCATAATTTAGTAAATCAACCAATCCTGCAGTATGACTTCGATGTTTTTTGACATGGTGTTTACGACTTTTCATTTGAGCTGCGCTAAACAAAATACCTAATAGCAACAACCCAGTAATACTGATCAAAAAGGTAATGAACTCAATCATAAATACCCCCCTTTATTATTACGAAAAGGGGTTGAACGTGCTGGATAATAGGCCTGATAGCCTCTTTGTCTCAGATAAACTGCTCTCATATAAGGATCAGCCTTTGCCATAAGCCTTAGACCTTTTAAAGATAAAAACCAAAGGGCAAAACCAAAAATAGCGGCAAGCCAATCCTGAGCTGCGAATACCAAGATTGCTGAGAGTAAACCTGAGAACATAACCAGCTCGCGGTCACCACCCATAAAAAGGCTTGGGCGGTTACCACATCTGCGTATAGGAATGGTGCGAAGACTCATGGCTGCGACTCCATAGCGCTCGTTAAAACTGAGGGTTTAGCAATTTCAGCTCCCTTGCCTGTAATCGCTGTCATGGTATTTTGTGCAGCAACCAGGAATGAAAGCACCAACACAATAAAGAGAAGGGTTCGCAAAAAACCATTCATTTCACCACCAAAAATCAGCGTGGCTCCTGCGCCAACTAAACCAATAATCGCAGCAGTAAAGGCAAATGGGCCGGTAATGGATTTTTGTATTTTGGTTAGATAGGAGTCAAAAGGTAAACCTCCACCTGCACTAGAAGCACATGCGGGATCTGTTATAAACAGAAGCAATAAAACAATCGCTCCCATCATCCATAGACTTCGATAATTTATATTGACTGCTTGGTTCATTCATATTCTCCTTAAATAAGTTGTTCGATGTTGTAATGACCGTTTTCATATCCTTTAACCGATATGATTTCTTCAACTCTGCGTCCTTGAGGGGTTCTTGCGATATGCACGACACAATGAACCGTCTCACCAATCAAAGGTTCAATTTCAGTAGGCGCTGCGGGGTTACGGGTAATAAGTGATTTCAAACGATGAAGTCCTGCAAGGCAGTTATTGGCATGCAAAGTAGCAGCACCACCCTCATGACCCGTATTCCAGGCATCAAGTAAATCCAGTGCTTCACTGCCTCTAACTTCACCAACCAGGATTCGGTCTGGCCTCATCCTAAGCGTGGTTTTCAAAAGCTGGGTCATATTGACATCAATGGTGGTGTGATATTGAACGCAGTTCTCAGCAGCACATTGAATTTCACCAGTATCTTCAATGATGAAGACACGCTCGGTTGGTGAGCTACAAACCATTTCATTGATAATGGCGTTTACTAAAGTAGTTTTACCAGAACCTGTGCCGCCAATGACTAGAATGTTTCGATGTGCAATAACAGCCTTCTTAATCACCGCACATTGTGCTTCTGTCATAATTCCTGATTTTACATAGTCATCCAGTGTAAAAACCGAAATTGCTTTTTTACGAATCGCAAAGGTTGGTTTTGATACCACTGGTGGCAGCTGCCCTGCAAAACGCGAACCATCCAATGGCAGCTCACCTTCTAATATTGGATTAAAACGTGTTACCTCCTTACCATGAAAGCCGGCAATAGTTTTAATAATGGATTCAGCACGCGCGTCATTGATACTGCCTATACAACGCATGGTTTCTCCAAGTCTTTCCTGCCAAAGTTTGCCGTCTGCATTGAGCATGATTTCAACGGTTTTTTGATCGTATAACGCATTTTCAATCAAATCGCCTAAATCGCGCCTTAGCTTTTCAATGGCTCGGTCTTTCACAGTTAAGTTTTGTTCTTTTTCTTCTCTCATGCTATTGGTCCGTAAATAGTTCATTAGCTATTGATGATTTTTAAAAGGTTTTATTCCATGTTTGAATTTGCTGATTAACCGATCAACAACGCATCCTTTGTTTTCTCTTTTTCCACTAAACCAACTATCATTTTGGCGCTCACGATTGATACGACGTTGAATTTCATCGCGGTGAACCGGGATTGATTGAGGGGCATCGAAAGCAAGGCGAACTTCACCATCACGATAACCCACTACAGTGCAGTAAACTTCCTCACTGATAACAACTGATTCCCCAATTTTTCTAGTTAAAACCAACATAATTCGTCTCCTTCTGTTATTTAAATAAATAGGCCTTGCACTGCCTGATATTCTCTTCAACCACTTCTTTACTGGCTGGTTGATATTTTTCTGATGTGACATAAAAAGCACTTCGTCTTTTGATATCACGACAAAAGCCAATCAATTGCGGCAGGGTCGGAGGCATTTCGCAATGATCGCGGCAATCAATAATGACCTGATTCAAAATCTCATCACTGAATTGGCTTAAGCCCTCCAACCACTCCTTCTTGGCAAATTCCAAAAAACCATCACTCTTGAACTGACTGCGCCACAAATGCCCGTAGTAAACTGCAAAGCGGGTAAACAAGTTTTCAATACACTTTTTTCTACTGTCGGTAACATTGCAGGTTGATGACGTTTGACTGCTTGTATTCGTCTTCATCGGTGATTGCTGCGTCTCCTGATTCCGGGTTCCAGAATGGATCAATGGCTCCGCTCTTAGTATTTGTGCCGCACTTCTCATTCCTTTTCTCCTGCGTTAATTCGACTTTGACTTCATCTTCCCAACATTTTTGAGACAACCAGTTAGCTGGAAATTTCCATGCTGGAACCCATTCCCCATGGGCTTCTTTTGCTATACGGGTTTTGATTTGTTGATCGAGGGATTGCAGCATGCTTTGCAGCAAAGGCTCATCTGGATTGATTTGTTTAAAGATTTCAAAGGCACGTTCACGTGACTTTTTCTCGGGGTACATACGCCAGAAATGGTCAAAACGTTGTAATAAATAAATATAATTATTTTCTTTTATTAGAGGTGTGTCGGCTTTTAGGGTTTCATCTGTGTCTGCTTTTGCTCCTATACCCTCAGAATATCCTGTATTTATAGGGAGTTTTGCATGCGACTTTGTGTCGGCTTGCTGTGTCGGGTTTGTGCCGGGTTTATTTTGGACACAATAACTGATATCCGCCAATAGACATTTTAAAATAAGATGTTTATCGAAAGACTGAATGATAATAAGACCTGAGCGTTCAAGCCCTTTAACGGCTCTTCGAATTTGCTGACGGCTAGGACTTCCAGATTCTGTAATGCCTTGATGGGGTTCAATATAAAGTACCTCAGCCAGCGATTGGTAACTGATACGACGCTTAATCCCTACTATGAAAGTATTGCGATCCATGTAGGGTCGAATCCCTCTTAAGTAAGTAATTTGCTGGATATATGAAAGCCCGCAGAGCGCATCCAATTCCTTGTCATTCACTGTAAAGTACATAAATAATCCGTTATTCCTTAACTAAAAGTCTTAGCGCCCTAGGAAACTTGTGGTACCATTTTGAGAACTTAAGGCGTTAAATAGCTCTAAATGTGCTTAAATACTCAAAACGAGTAGTTAATAAATCTCAAAATAACACAAATTGAGTTATAGTCAATATATAAATGGATTAATTTATTAACCAAACACCGTGGAATAGGTATGAACATCAAAGAGAAAATCGGCCAAAGAATCATGAATGAAAGAAAGGCCAAGGGATTGACGAGAAAAGCATTGGCTGAGTTGACAAGTGAGCTGAAAATTTCTCGTATTAATAATTATGAAAGAGGGGACCGCACTCCTGGTCCAACAGAAATTAAATTGCTGGCTAATGCACTTGAAGTTTCAGCTTCTTATTTGATGTGCTTAACCGATAACCGCGAAGGGAAGATGACAAAATCTCTTGGCATGGGGGCATTAATTCCTGTCTTAGATTACAAACAAGCAATTGATCCAGCTGCTTTCATCCAGAAAATCAAAGAGGAAGTTGATAATAAAGTCGAATTTATCCCTGTCAGTTCAACGGTCAGTGACAATATTGGAAAAACTCCTTTTGCTCTGCGAATTAAGGATGAAAGCATGATGCCTGAGTTTCGGATTAATGATGTTGTCATCGTAGATCCTGATACAAACGCTAAGCCTGGTGATTTTGTGGTTGCCCTGATTGAAGATGAGCAAGAAGTGATTATCCGGAAATATAAGCAATTATCGGCATCTAAAGCTACTCAGCAGTATGAATTAATAGCACTTAATGAGGACTGGGCTAGCATACAGATTAATTCAGATTCAAATGGTTCTATAATTGGAACTGCCGTTAACATGATGAGACATTTGAAAACTTAAAATGTGTTTTTTATTAATTTACATGGCACAATGACACTCCATTGAAATCATTTTGAATAGAAATAGAGTCAATATTCTTTAATAAAAAGCTCCTCAATTTTGGTAATTGATACGATATGAAAAAGAACAATAATGAAATAGGAAAACCTAGAATTATTTCTTTGTTTTCTGGTTGTGGTGGACTTGATTTAGGTTTTCATCAAGTCGGGTACCAAACTTTATGGGCAAATGATATTGATTTATGGGCTGCAAAAACTTTTACACATAATTTTGGTGATGTAATGTATCAGGGCGATATTGAAGAAATTGACCCTTATAATGATAAGATCATACCTGATTGTGATTTAATTTTAGGAGGTTTTCCTTGCCAAGATTTTTCAATGATTTGGAAAAGGCCGGGTCTCAATGGTGAAAGAGGAAATCTTTATAAGAGTTTTCTCAGATTTGTAGATGCCAAGAAACCTAAGGCCTTTGTGGCTGAAAATGTAAAAGGTCTTTTAAGCGCAAATAAAAATAAAGCGATCGAGACTATTATTAAAGACTTTGAAAATATTTCTCCCGGATATTTAGTCAAAATCCAGCTATATAATTTTGCAGAATATGGTGTACCTCAGTTTAGGGAAAGAGTACTAATTGTTGGCATCCGTAAAGATACTGGATTTGATTTTTGTCATCCAGAACCAACACATGGAATAGGAAGGATTCCTTACGTAACCGCGGGTAAGGCACTTAAAGATGTTGAGAAGGTTAGAGACAATAACGAGATAATGAACTCTAAATCCAAAACAATTGAAATGCTTAAACTTATTCCTGAAGGGGGAAATTTTACAGATATACCTAAAAACCATCCGTTATATGTAAAAGGAATGATTAGTCATGTATATCGAAGAATACATAGAAGTGAGCCTTCTAAAACTATAATTGCTGCAGGAGGTGGTGGTACTTGGGGATATCATTATCCTGAGCCCCGGCCACTTACAAATCGTGAGAGAGCTAGACTGCAGTCTTTTCCTGATGACTTTCACTTTATTGGCAGCATTGCTGAAGTTAGGCGCCAGATAGGGAATGCTGTTCCTCCAGTAGGAGTACATGCTGTAGCTAAAGCTTTGAAGCCTTTATTTACCCAAAACTATTCTAGAACTGACTTGTTTGAGTTGGGTGATTATCTTACTAAATTGAATATAAAAGATAGGCTTAAGTATGATCAGAACCTTAATGCAATTCAAAGAGTTGAAGTTGACTAAAGTGATATTATGGAATTATTAGCATCAAATTTTCCCCCTATTAAAACTACACATAAACGTTTTAACGATACATTTCATCAGCTAATAGGTGAGGCAAAACAGCTGAATATTGCAGTTGGGTATATATCGGAATCAGCTCTTGTTGAACTAATGGATATAGTTACAAAAAATGGAGGCCCATATTGTAACTTAGTAATTGGAATGCATTATTTTGACAACTTTACTTATTCACAATTTGCTGCAGCAAAAGATATTGAAAAATTTTTGAAAGAAAATTCTTTAGGCTCTGTCAAATTACTCACTAGTTTTCCTTATCATGGAAAAGTATACTCTTTTTTAAATTCAAATGGTGTTAAAAAGACTATAATAGGTTCTTCAAACTTAAACAACATTCTTAAACATCAAATTATTAGACAATATGAGCTTGATTTGCTTGTTGATGATATAAAGATTAATGATGATTTAAGTCAATTTATAAATACATTAATTAATATATCTCCAGAATTATCATCACCAGATTTGGAAATTAAGACATTTAAAAAAACCAATAATTTGATGGAGGACATGACAGGTGTAATAAAAATAGAAGAACAAAATCATTTAAAAAAAATTCAATCAAATCTTGATTATGGAAAATCCATTAATATTCCTCTCAAAACAGCTGAGGATAAGGCTTCAAAAAGCAATCTAAATGCATACTTCGGTAAAGGAAGAGAAAATTCCTCTACAAGGATTATTCGGAGAAGGCCATGGTATGAGGTCGAATTAATAGTACCAAAAAAAATAACTGATTTAGATTGGTATCCTAAAGCAGGTTATCCAGACTCCGTAAGTGTTATTGATGTGATTACTGATGATGGATACCAGTTTTGTTGTAAAATAAGTGGTACTAACAGCAAAAATTTAAGATCGGATGGAGATCTTAAGATTCTTGGAAAATGGATAAAAGGTAGATTGGAAAATGCTGGTGTACTTAACATTGGTCAGCTTTTAACAAACAAAGTTTTGGAAGAATATGGTAGAAACTTTATTTCTATGACGCCAACAAAGGATTTACGCCTTTGGTACCTTGATTTTGAACCCAACAGAGAATAGATGTGCATTTTAAAGAATACATTAAACTAATTGAGTCGAGATCTTCTGCTAAAATTGCTCAATCAATTGCTGAGACAGTTGATAAATTAATAACTGAGCAGGTTGAAACTTTTGACTTCCTAAATCATAAATTTGGTCTATTGCTTGGAAATGTACAAAGTGGCAAAACAGGGCAGATGTTAGGAGTTATTGCTGCTGCTGCGGATCATGACTTTGAGTTATTTATTATTTTAACGTCAGATAATGTGCAGTTGCAAAAGCAAACATTCACAAGAACATTAGATTTTTTAGATACTTTTTGTGTATGTGATGAATCAGATGACATACGGTATTTAACAAATGCTTTAAGAAAGCCTACAGTCATAGTCTTGAAAAAAAATACACGTGTTCTTGAGACATGGAAAAATTTAATTTCTTCTTCTAAATTCGCTCGAGGACGACCTATTTTTATTGTTGACGATGAAGCAGATGCAGCTAGTTTGAATACTAAAATTAATCAAGAAGATCAAAGTACTATAAACAAAAGAATAAACGAAATTGTTGATTTATCTAATAGCAGTTTCTATTTACAAGTCACAGCCACACCCCAATCAATCTTACTTCAATCAAATAACTCTACTCATAAGCCTGATTTTATTCAATATTTTCAACCAGGAGAAGGTTATCTTGGAGGGGACTTTTTTTACAATTTAAGCGAGCCATATGCTGAAAGGCAAATTCCTTATTCAATTAGGTTTACGGAAGAGGATGAGCTAGCAGTTTTAAAAGAAGAGGAAAATCATATACCCGAGGGGATGCAAAATGCCATTTCGAGTTTTTTAATTGTTGCCGCTCATTTTGAAATTTCAGGATTTAGGGATTCATCAAACTTTTTGATACATCCGAGCGTTAGTATTGCAGATCATGAAACTATCGCGGATCGCATTGGTGAAACGCTTAACTTATTACTTTATGATCTCAGAAATGACCATAATTTTAAATCAAGCCTGAAAAACGCTTGGCTTGACTTATATAAAACAAAACCCGATATAACAGATTTTGAAAAATGTTATAAGTATATTCATAGTATTTTAGAACAAAATAAAATAAACATTGTTACTATGAACTCTCGATCCAACGTTACAGTAGACCTTAATAAAGGTATTAATATTGTTATTGGTGGAAACACATTAGGAAGAGGCGTCACATTTCCAAACTTACACACAACTTATTATTGTAGAAAATCAAAAACACCTCAGGCAGATACATTTTGGCAGCACTGTCGAGCATTTGGTTACGATAGGGATCCTGGTTTAGTACGAGTTTTTATTCCGCCAAGCTTGTTTAAAATGTTTTCAGAGCTAAATCAAGCTAATAATGCAATGATTGAGTATATAGAAAACCATAATTCTAGTGATTTGCAATTAATTTATCCAAAAAACATTAAGCCAACGCGGGCGAATGTAATTGAAAAAGATAGTTTGAATATTATAGCTGGAGGGGTTAACCATTTTCCTAGTTATCCAACATCAAATAACTTATTGATGATTGATAATTTATTAACTTGTTTTGATGAAAAAGAAGAATTTCATAAGGTAGATATTGCTCTTCTAAAAGATATTATTAAGTTATTAGAATCCGAGATTGGCGAAGATTGGCCTAAAGACACTTACATTAATTGTATCGATTCTCTATTGGAAAAAGACAAAGTAGATCCAATTCTAATAGTACGAAGAAATCGTGATATTGGTAAAAATACTGGTACCCTACTATCCCCCACAGATCGGAAAATTGGAGATACTTTTAATTCTACCCTTGTTTTAACAGTCTATAGAGTCAATGGTACGATAAATAAGGGATGGAATGGAACTCCATTATGGAGAGTTATAGTCGAAAGTGGTGTATGACAAAATAAATTAGGTGGCGTATTCTGTTGCTTGTTCTTGTCGGAACACAAATCAACAAAGGAGATACGCCATGAAGGATTGTAATCTAAAGCAGTCATCGACACCAGCGGTAGCCAAGGGCTTTGAAGACCCGTTAACGGAGGTGTTGAGACAAGGAGCAAAAGAGTTGATAAGGAAAGCGGTTGAGGCCGAACTATCAGAGATGCTCTCAGCGTACTCAGACGTGCGTTTACTGGATGGTCGTCCAGCAGTAGTCAGGAATGGTTATCTCCCCGCGAGACAGCTTCAGACGGGGATAGGAGAAGTAGAGGTTCAAGTCCCGAAGGTACGAGATCGTAGCGGTTCAGGTATTCATTTTAGCAGTCAGTTGTTGCCGCCCTACTTGAGACGGACGAAGAGCATGGAAGAACTCATTCCTTGGCTGTATTTAAAAGGGTTATCAACAGGAGATTATACAGAAGCCTTATCCGCGTTAGTTGGCGAGAGTGCGCGCGGACTGTCAGCCAATACAGTGTCGCGATTAAAAGAAAAATGGCTTGATGAACACAAAGAGTGGCAACGCCAGGATTTAAGCGACAAACGCTATGTTTATTGGTGGGCTGATGGTATTTACAGCAAGGTTCGCATGGATGACAAGGTGTGCCTTCTAGTCATCATTGGTGTTACTGAGAGCGGGGTAAAAGAGCTTGTAGCGGTTAATGATGGGTATCGAGAGTCCGCAGCGAGCTGGAGTGAGGTGCTTACTGACCTGCGCCAACGAGGCCTTCCAACGGCTCCGAAGTTAGCCGTGGGGGATGGGGCATTGGGATTCTGGAGTGCCCTTGGAGCCATTTACCCTGAAACACGGCAACAGCGGTGCTGGGTGCACAAAACAGCGAATGTATTAAACAAGCTACCCAAATCGATGCAGCCAAAGGTAAAGGCCGCTTTGCATGAGATTTGGATGGCATCGACCAAAGAAGAGGCCTATAAGGCGTTTGATAATACGGTGGAGCTTTACAGCGCTAAGTACCCAAAAGCGATGGAGTGCCTGGCCAAGGACAAAGAGGAACTGTTGGCCTTCTACGATTTTCCGGCCGAACACTGGATTCACATACGGACAACCAATCCCATTGAATCTGCCTTCGCTACAGTGCGTCTGAGGACTAATAAGTCCAGAAACTGTGGCTCCAGAGACACCACCCTGGCAATGGTCTTTAAGCTCATGGAAGTGGCTCAAAAACGATGGATTAAAATTAGAGGGTTTAACCTATTAACATTAGTTGTTAATAATGTGAAATTTGTAAACGGAGTGCAAGTTAATGAGCAGTCAAACAGAGTGGCCGCCTAATGGGCATACACCAGATTTGACAATAACTCTATTAAATTTCCTAAAAATAAATTTTTTTACAGCATGGATAATTTAAATTGAAGATATGTATTTAAATAAAGGGGAGCTCATTGTATCTTTCATTTGATTTTATCCACTTGTAAACTTGCTGAGCTAGGTCATTTATAGCAGTTTTTCCTTTACCACGATGGGTACAGCCCCAGATTACAAGTACACGAAAATTTAGATCTAATAACTTTTGAATGTTCTCTTGATCCCGCAATTTATTCTTTGAGATTTTATCATACCAGTATTTCTTATTTGTTTTAGGTATATGTGATTGTTTACAATAATGCCCATGCCAAAAACATCCATTATAGAAAATAACGGCGTTATACTTCTTGAAAAATATATCGGGTTTTCCTGGTAATTTTTTAACATGCAATCTATATCTTAGGCCCATATTATGTAAAATATGGCGGATAAAAATCTCAGGAGCAGTATTTTTGGATCTAATTCTGCTCATTATTTTACTTCTTATTTCTTTACTAAATTGATCCATATGGAATTCAATATAAAAAAACTAAACATAATCTGTATAAAAAAATATACTCATTATATTATAGTTAAGTTAGCTATGTTCTGGTTAAGTAGTTTTACCCTAATACCTTCAGGACAAGCTCGAGGAAAAAGAAAGACTATAAACTAAACTCCAATCATTATAGTGAAATATTGAAATAAATTGCGCGCATTTTCTGTTCTTAAGAATTTTTTTCCAGCAAGTACTTGGCTTAGCACCAAGGGACTAGATTCAAGTATTTGAGCAAGCTCTTTGCAGTCCAATTTACTATAAGACAGAATATAATCAATTATATATTTCTGACTATCTTTTTTTAATTGAAACTTAACATCAATAACAGGTTCAGCAACTTCGAAAAAACATTCCATGTAACATCCTCGCTTTCATATTATTACGGCATAGTCCAGTTGAAAATCAGTAAACCATAGCTGTGATATCGATAAAATTAGTTTTTTTACCTGGAAAAGATCAGAGGAAAAATGCAATTCTGATCTATTTGTTATCAATTATTGTCGTTTGATACTCCTTCTTTATGCAGCTGTTATCGCTTCCGATAACCCTGAATCTGTTTTTTGTTCAATAACAGATTTAATTCTTTTGGCGATTAAGTAAAGGAAAACAGCCCCTAATAGTGCCCAGATACCCAGCTGATTAAACACATGTTGGTAATCTCCATTGGATAGCAATGGATTCGTGGATTCACCTTTTGTCATGGCATTAGAAAAGTAATGTGATAAAGATGCAGATACGCCTGATACCATCATCCAGGTGCCCATGAGCACGCCTTGTAATTGTGGAGGGGAAATTCTGCCGATCATGGCGTATCCTACTGGTCCTATCAGTAACTCTGCAATTGCCTGAGTGGTAAAATGGAGCATCACCCAATAAACACTGACATATCCATTCTTATCGGCAGAAAGGATGCCGCTGGATAGCAAGAAGAAGGAGCCTGCTAGTATCAGAAAGGCCCAGATAAATTGTTTAGTTACTGATACATTATATCCTTTCGCCTGCAGCCGCGTTAATAACGTTGATAATAATGGGGCGCCTATAATGATTACGATGGCATTGATATTCAAAATCCATTGAGTCGCCATTTCATAATTGAACAGGTGTTTATCGACATTGTTTTTAATGAATAAGGTGACGCCCATTGGGCCAGTGAAGTAGATCATCCAGAACAGGATTGATGTTACAGTTAGGATTAGAAAAGTCATAATCTTTTGCTTATCCAAAATCGATTTTTGTTGGTAGCCAAGGTATAAAATGACAAAAAACATGATAATGCTTAGGCCTACTACAACTCCATTACTGAATTGAGCTTTATAAAAACAAAGCAGGGTAAATGGAATAAGAGCTAATATAATTCCCCAGCCAATAGACTTTTTGATATTTAGTGAAGCCTTACTTGTAACTTTAATTAAAGGAGTATCGCGATCATTCAAGTTCGACCAGTACCCCCACATAAGCAAAAGTGTGATTACATTTGGAATTATGCTGGCATAGAGCAGTGTTTGATATTGATTGGAGTAATCAAAGAAGCCACTTATGACATAGCCAGCACAAAAGCCTACATTCATGTAGGAATAGCTCAAGAAAAAGGCTTTATCTCTGCGGTTATCATCCGGTGCAAAACGTTGTGTCAGTATGCTGTTGTATGCGGTGGTGTTTAAGCCACATCCTACCAGAAATAAACTCAGGCCAAGATAAAGCAACGACTTAACTGAAAGTGCCAAAAATAAAATACCAATCGTTTGTATGGCTGTGGTAATTAAAAATAAAGCTCGGTTACTTAAATATCGTCCACCAACCACTCCACCGAGTAAATGCAGAACATAGTTAAATGCGAGAAATAAACCAACAATGCTATTTGAAAGAGCGTTAGACAACCATAACTGTTTAGTGAGAAACAGAGATAATGAGGAATATAGAATTGCATAAGAGAAGGTTGAAAATGCCTGTATTAAATACAGGGGCATGATTCCTTTTGGCATTTTTTCTGATAACAGCATATTTTTTCCCTAAAACTATTTGGAAGGTGACTCTACCATTAAAAATGGATAAACTTAATCCCTTTCTGCAATTATCCTGATTTTTAAGGGATGATAATTGAAATTTAATTGCTGTATGGGTGTTTAGGAATGAACAAAATTACTAGAGTTTCATGGGATGAAGTCAAGCATCAAGTAAAGCAAGTTAACGAATCAATATATCGTGTCATTGAAGATATTACGCCTGGTAAAGAAATACCATTCTACCTGGCTCGTTATAAATTTGGTGAGCATTTCGGTATTAAAAATCATGCTTATCTGCCAACCAGCAGTGGTCAAATGGAAAAAATTGACAGCAAGCACACAGATAATGAGTTATTCAATCATCTTGGCTATGGAAAAAATAGTTTACCCTTAGGCTTAATATTGGATAAGTTTTGCGAGTGGCATTATTTTGGTGAAGATGAGCGCATCTTTCCAGACTGTGTTCAGGGACCTGGTGCAATTTTTAATATGCAGGTTATTTTTGATGAAGATCAGACTGTAGATAACAATGTGCTCTCTGTCTCATCTGGAGCGCTTTCATCCTTTTTATTACCGAATATCGGTTGTAAAAGAAAGCATGCAAGAATTCAAAAATATTTTAATGTGGCTGTTCCTGCTCCTAAATCTCCTTATGAGCATTACCTTGTATTTAAAGAAATATTGAATGATAAAAATACTATAGATAACTGGTATAGCGAGATTCTTTATTTCTCAGAGCAGTTTATCAATGAAGTTAAACATAATGATAAATGGCTTAAGCTGAAACTGTATTTCTCGGAGTCGTTAAGGAAAAAGCTGACGCAAAATACTTACGATGCTTCTTGTAATGATCTATTTCTCAGTGCCAAGAGCATTAATCGTTTCAGACCTACGCCATTTATCATGGATACAGCAAAATACATTTTTAATATTTGTATGGGCTCAGGTATTGGCGTTAAACCGGCAGTTGATGAACAGTATTTTCCAGTTAAGACAATTCAGAAAATTTATAATGAATGTTATGACTTGGAATACACAGCGACAGTTATGGTTCCGTCAGCTTTGAATGGGCAAGCTGATAGTGTTTATTATCCCTTACAGTGTCCCTTTGCCAAGATTAATACGTTTAAAACCAATCAAAGCAATAGTGCTTATAGTGAACTGGAAATGCTAAAAAATGTGCTATTGGCTTATCAGTCGGAGTTTACTGCGGATAACAGTTCCGCTTTTGGAAGCCTTCTTTATCATGTAAGCAAACAAACGGAGTTTTCTTTTTACCACTATAAATCCTCTAGTAATAAAAGCATTAATAGTTCTGAAGAACTAGAGGGAACAGATAACAGATTTGCTTTTTCTTATTGCAGCGATAAAACGCAATTTGCCAGCGATGCGAAGTTATTTAGAGGTTGCGTTAGATTAAGAAAACAATAAGGTTATATAGATGAGAATATTAGAAACAAAACGATTATTTCTACGGACTTTTCAAGAAAAGGATGTGGAATCATTAATTGCCATTAACCAGGACCCAAAAGTAATGCAGTTTTTCCCAGCCATACCCACGCGGGAAGAAACCATTGCATTCATAGATAAAATCATTTCTCATCAAGAAGAAAAAAACTTTTCCCTATATGCTGCTGAAATTAAAAATACTGGTGAAATGATTGGTTTTGTAGGTTTATTTACTGCAACATTTCAAGCTCATTTTACTCCTGCTGTTGAAATTGGTTGGCGATTATCCTCAAAACACTGGAACCAAGGCTATGCAACAGAGGCTGCCAAAGCTGTACTTGATTATGCTTTTAGGAAATTAGATTTGAATGAAGTAGTCTCGTTTACATCGGAATTAAATAAACCATCTATTCGAGTAATGCAAAAGATTGGCTTGCATACTACTTCAGAAGATGATTTTGACAATCCAAAGGTACCGTTAGGGAGCCCGCTTATTAGACACGTGTTGTATAGATTAAAACGAGCGGAGTATTTATCAACTTAGTGTTAAATCGTCAACTGTCAGATCGAGCAGCTTCAGGTATTCGTTGCTAATAGTCTTTTTTTCGATTGGTGGGATGTATACTGTTGTTATTGAAGAAATAATTGATAACTCAAGGTTACAAAGTTGAATCCATTCAATTCGGGGGGAACAAGTAGGCAGGGAAGGGGCTTCATAAAGACATATAGAGTAATTCGCTTGATAGTAGCCACTTAGATAATCTTTTAAAATTGCTAGATAGTTAGTTTTTTTCCCATCAGTTCTACCAAAGTTTGCAACTTGCCAAAGTATTAAATGCGCATGAACATCAATGAACCGTTCAAATAATACCAGCTCTGTAGCTTCAATTGAAAAACATCCCTGATCACCTGGGTCAATTTCAAGATCACTAAATAAGCAGTCTTGGGTAGATACTGCTGGCAGAATGATGGCGTCACCACCATCTTTCTTAATTTGTCTCACGGCATTAAGTGCTGAGTCTGCAAAAACGGTAGGGTGGCCGTAAAAAACAACACATAAAATTGAAACTTTCTTATATTCTTCAATAATATGATTTGTTAATGCTTGATAAGCTTCAATCCGTTTTTCGCTGCTAAAGTAGATAGAATCCAACGATTCAGAATTTTTTGCTTCTCGTTGAATCCATTGTTTTAGGTTATCTTCATTGAGAAGGTAGAGTACCTTATCAGCGTTTTGAATAACTCGTTTAGTTTCTTCGGTCAGATGGGAAATCGATTTAATTCCCGACCCTACTACTATAAGCTTATGCATTAAATTGTTATATGCTCACTATTTTATTGCTATCAGGCTGGTACTGTTTTTGTATTGAAACAATTTTATTAGAATTAGCCTGGCTCTGTTTGTTTTGATTTGTATCTAACAATAAATCTTTGTGGCTGATCAAATACTCATTCCCTACAGCATATTCAAGTTTGTCCATTAAACTCATTTTGATGTCACCTTATATTAAATTCTGATAGCCATTGTACAAATAAAATTCTTATAGGTATAGCCTAAAAAAATATTTGCAGTAATGTACTCGATATGCTCTAATAAATGCTCGAAACGAGCATTTTGGTTTATGAGTTACAGGAGTTGAGAAATCATGAGCAATATTCACCTAATCCCTCGATTAATTCGTTTAAGAGATGCTCCGACCTATGTAGGTATGGATCGTCATCGATTTAATAAAGATGTAAGGCCAAATCTGGTTGAGATTCCAATGGGAACTCAGGGTATTGCTTTTGATCGACTTGATTTAGATGCCTGGGTAGACGATTATATACGGTGTAGTGGTCGTCCCGCGGCAGTTAAACGTAGGAGTTTGGAGTTATGGGACGAAAAAGAACGCCAGGACTGCAAAAGCGTGGTAGCGTCTGGTGTATTGACAAAAAGGTCTTCGGACGACGACTTTGCGAAAGCACTGGTACTGACAACCTCGAAGAGGCGGAAAAGTATCTCGCAAGGCGTCTCGAAGAGATAAGACTTGCAACAGTCTATGGTGTTCGCCCCAAAAGAACATTCAAAGAAGCCGCTACTAAATTTCTGATGGAAAACCAACACAAACGCAGTATTAGTGATGATGCTGGTCGTTTGCGAGAAGTGGTTAAGTACATCGGGGATTTGCCTATTGAAGCAATTCATATCGGTAGCTTGCAATCCTTTATTGAAGGTCGAAGAAAGGATGAGGTGAGCACGAGAACTATAAATCATGGTTTGATGATTGTTCGGCGTATATTAAATTTAGCGGCTAGTGAATGGATGGATGAATTCGGCTTAACCTGGTTAAACTCAGCGCCAAAGATAAAACTTTTACCTGAGCCAGATTTAAGGAAACCTTATCCATTAAGTTGGGATGAGCAGCACAAGCTGTTTCAGCAGTTACCGGAGCATCTGAAAAATATGGCTTTGTTTGCCGTGAATACAGGGTGTCGGGATCGCGAAATCTGTGAACTGCGCTGGGATTGGGAAATACAAATTCCAGAATTGCCACATATCATCGTTTTTATTGTACCAGGAGAACTGGTCAAAAATGGTGAAGAACGGCTGATTGTTTGTAATGAAACGGTTCGGGAAGTGATAGAAGGGGAGAGGGATAAGCATCCTACTCATGTCTTTAGTTTTAAAGGTCGACCATTAAGTCGTATGTTATCGACTGGTTGGCGACAGGCTAGAGAAAAGGCGAAATTGCCTGAAGTAAGAGTGCATGATTTAAAGCATACCTTTGGCAGACGATTGAGAGCTGCAGGAGTAAGTTTTGAAGACAGGCAAGATTTACTTGGGCATCGTTCAGGTAGGATTACAACTCACTATTCTTCAGCTGAGTTGCAAAGTTTATATCAAGCTGCGAATAAGATTTGTGAAAATCGTAAAAGTGGAGTGATATTAACGTTATTGAGAAACCCAAAGAGTAGACCTGCCAGTCAAAATACTCTAAGGGAAAATCACGTAAGTTTGTAAGTGCGTGATCTAGGTCACGCAAAAGTCACGCAAGGACTTTTGTGTTAAAACAGGTAATCAACGTAACTTATTGATTTTAAAGGTTTAAATTGGTGGGCCCACTAGGACTTGAACCTAGGACCAACGGATTATGAGTCCGCTGCTCTAACCAACTGAGCTATAGGCCCGGAGAGATGGTGTTATTGTAATCTTAAATTTTGTGTAACACCACTTTTTTTTGAACTTTTTCAGGAGCCCTAGGGCTCCTGGGGTTATTCGTCGTCGCCTTCCAGGAAGCTTCTCAGTTTTTCTGAGCGGGAAGGGTGGCGGAGTTTGCGTAGGGCTTTGGCTTCGATCTGGCGGATACGCTCGCGGGTTACGTCGAACTGTTTGCCGACTTCTTCCAATGTGTGGTCGGTGTTCATTTCGATACCGAAGCGCATGCGCAGGACTTTGGCTTCCCTTGGTGTCAATGTTTCCAGTATCTCCAGTGTTGCTTCGCGCAGGCCTTCTGCTGTTGCACGGGCAATTGGGGATTCAATATTGACGTCCTCAATGAAGTCGCCTAAGTGTGAATCATCGTCATCGCCTACTGGGGTTTCCATGGAAATAGGCTCTTTGGCGATTTTTAGCACTTTGCGAATTTTATCTTCACTCAAATCCATTTTGGCTGCCAATTCTTCCGGAGTGGCTTCACGACCGGTTTCTTGCAGGATTTGCCTTGAAATTCGATTCAGTTTATTGATTGTTTCAATCATATGAACCGGGATACGGATTGTTCTGGCCTGATCGGCAATCGAGCGGGTAATCGCCTGACGAATCCACCAGGTGGCATAGGTTGAGAACTTATAGCCGCGGCGGTATTCAAATTTATCGACTGCTTTCATCAGACCGATATTACCTTCCTGAATTAAATCAAGGAACTGCAGGCCTCGGTTGGTGTATTTTTTAGCGATTGAAATAACAAGACGCAAGTTTGCTTCAACCATTTCTTTCTTCGCACGGCGGGCTTTGGCCTCGCCGATAGACATTTTCTTGTTGATGTCTTTAATTTCGCTGATGGTTAAACCGTATTCTTCTTCAAAAGCAGCAAGGCGGCTTTGCAGGCGCTTGATTTCATCGTTGTGCTCTTCAAGACGTCCCATATCCAGTTTTCTGCCGTGGATCTTAATCAGATCGGGTAACCAGTTTAAATCGGTCTCCTGGCCTGGGAATGTTTCGATAAACAGTTTGCGCGGGATCCTTGCTCTTTCAATACACAGGCGCATAATGCTTCTTTCGAATTCACGGATATGATTTCTCAATAATCTGAAATGCCGGGTTAGTTTGTCGACCTGGCGGGAAGTCAGTTTTAATTTCAGGAATGATTCGGCCATGGCGTCAAGCTTTTCAACAGTCAGCTTGTGGGTGCGTCCTTTTTCCCGCATGCCAGTCATGGCTTGCTCGAATTTTTCGCGCAAATCATCAAAATAGACTTTAGCGATTTCCGGGTTAGGGCCATCATCGGCTTCAATGCCGCCACCGCCTTCACCATCTTCATCGTCTTCATCATCAAGACTGACGACTTCCTCTTCAACAATCATCTCGTCCTGCTGATTTTCATCCAGCATAGAACCAATACTTGAGGGTGGTGCTTCTTCTTCGCTGTCAGCAAAGCCGCTGATAATCTCGCTAAGACGCATTTCTTCCAGTTGTACCCGATCGTAATCTTCGAGTACTAGTTGAGCCGTTTCTGGATAGTGCGCCAATGAACGCAGAACCTGATAAATACCTTCTTCGATACGCTTGGCAATGCGGATTTCGCCTTCACGGGTGAGCAGTTCAACTGTCCCCATTTCACGCATGTACATGCGGACTGGATCGGTAGTGCGGCCTGTTTCCTTGTCGACTGAAGCAAGGACTGCGGCAGCTTCCTCCACATCCTCCGGTGCTTCTTCAGTGGTGCCAAGAAGCGCTAACTCATCGTCGCTCGGTGGAAGCTCGAAAACTTTGATATTCATGCTTTCCAGCATACTGATGATTACATCAAAATGTTCAGTATCAACAATATTGGGAAGCAGATCATTAATTTGTGCATAAGTCAGGTAATTTTGATCCTTACCCAGGCTAATGACTTTTGTGATCTGTGAGCGTTGTTGTTCTTGGTCATTCATGTTCATAGGCACTTATCAGGTAATGAAGGGGAATCTGCAAAAATGTTTTTGATTATAACCTTCACGTCAAAAACATGCCAGTAAAAATGTGTTAATTTTTATCACGCCCATTCTGATGGCGTTGTTTTAACAAGTTTTGCAGCTCAATTTGCTCTGAATGAGTTAAGCCCTCTTTGCGGGATTTTTCAAGAAATTGATTAATTTTATTGTCTCTATTTTGTTTTTGCAGAAAGTTGATGATGTCAAGAAACTCTTTAACCAAGGCTTCGTCAGGCACCTGATGGTCCCAGGCCGCCAGTTTATTGAGCGAATCAAAAAATGGACTGTCTCGCCATAACTCAATCAGCGAAGCAGTGGTTACCTCCGGTTTGCTGGCAATTTGCTCGATGAGTTGTTTTAAAAGTTTCTGTTCCTTGCCGTCAAGCAGTTCCAGCTTGATTTGCTGTTGCGTTTCTGAATAAATTTCCGGGTTCTGAATCAGTAATGCAATTGCAAGACGAATAGGGGAGCGGCTAATCCCTTTTTTTGGCTTTGCCGGTGCAGCAGAATTATTTTCAGCAACTACTAATTCAATACGATGATTTTCCAGGCGTGTAAGTTGTGCAAGTTCATTGATGAGTAACTGCTTATAACCCCCTTCCGGCATATTAACCAGATAAGGTTTGGACAGATTAATCAGTTGGCTTTTTCCGCTCAGGCTATGCAAGTCCAGGTTTTCAGACAGCGTAGCAATGAAATATTCATGTAAGGGAATGGCAGATTGCAGGATAGCAATAAATTTTTCCCGGCCTTCCTTTCGCACAAAACTATCGGGATCCTGCCCTTCCGGCAAGAACACAAAACGGACATCCATTCCGCTATTCAGATGCGCCAGGGAGTTTTCCAGTGCCCGCCAGGCAGCCTGGCGTCCGGCATTATCTCCGTCAAAACAGAAGATTAATTGCTTGCAATGTTTACTGAGCAACTGAACATGATAAGCGCTTGTTGCAGTTCCCAGAGCGGCGACGGAGTTATTGATACCATGCTGGGCCAGGGCAATCACATCCAGATAGCCCTCAACGACAATGATTTGTTCGATACGGGATTGTTGTAAAACCTGATACAAACCATAGAGCTCACGGTTTTTCTGAAAGAGTACCGTCTCTGGTGAGTTTAAATATTTGGGTTGCTGATCCGGACTTATTGCCCTTCCTCCGAAGCCAATAATTTTCCCTTGCCTGTCATGGATGGGAAACATAATCCGGTTTCGGTAACGATCATAGGTTTTACCCGTGTCTTTTCGAATCAACATGCCAGTTTCAATCAAGCCTTTTTTATCGGCAGGAAAGGTTTTTTCAAGCTCACTCCAGTCAGAAGGGGCATACCCTATTTGAAACTGCTTGGCAATTTCGCCGGTTAAGCCGCGTTGCTGAAGGTATTTCACTGCTTCAGCCGCTGACGGTGTCTTTAATCGCTTTTGATAATGCTGAGTTACTCTGGCAAGCAATTGATAAAGATTAGGGCCCTGTTTTTTTCCGTGGCTTTCCTGCTCTTTGGGCACTGCCATGCCTAATCGCACTGCAAGCGTTTCCACTGCATCGGTAAAGTTCTGGTTCAGATAGGACATGATGAAGCTTATCGCATTGCCGCTGCTTCCACATCCAAAGCAATGAAAAAACTGTTTCTTGGCAACGACATTAAATGAAGGGGTTTTTTCATTATGAAAAGGACAGCAAGCGATGTAACTATTACCGCGTTTTTTTAAAGGTACGTAATGATCAATGAGTTCGACCAGATCAGTTCGGCTAAGGAGCTCATCTATAAATGGCCGTGGAATTAAGCCAGACATATTAGGACGTGTCCTCATTATTAAATTAGCTAAATTATCACAATTTTCGCCAGGAAACTAAATGAGAACACGCTCCGGAATTAGCTCAGTTTGGCCTTGATGATAGCACTGACTCGAGTCATATCGGCGCGGCCCTGTAACAGGGGTTTTAGATGCGCCATTACTTTGCCCATATCGCTCATTTTTTCGGCGCCGAGTTCTGTAATTGCCTGTGTGACAAGCGTCATGACTTCCTCTTCAGAAAGAGGCTCCGGCAAGTAATTGCCGATGACTTCCAGCTCGTATTCTTCCTGAGCGACTAAATCAGTTCTTCCAGCAGAGGTAAATTGGCTGATGGATTCTTTTCGCTGTTTGGCGAGCTTATCCATAATAACTAACAAACGTGCATCATCAACGTCTATACGCTCATCAACTTCAACCTGCTTGATTGCAGCAGTAATGAGCCGCAGGGTCTCAAGCTTTTGCTTGTCCCTGGCACGCATAGCGTCTTTCAGGTCATTACTAATGCGATCTTTGATACTCATGATGTTTTTTTACGACGGTGTTTGATAGCACGACGGGTAGTTGTATCGCGTGAAATTTTCTTCAGGTGACGTTTTACTGCAGCAGCTTGCTTTCTTTTGCGCTCAGCAGTGGGTTTTTCATAAAATTCACGACGGCGTAACTCAGTCAGGATACCTGCTTTTTCGCAAGAACGCTTGAAACGGCGAAGTGCGTATTCGGGGTTTTCACCTTCTTTCACACGAACGGTGGGCATTAATTAGTCCTCTGATATAATTAAACACAATAGGTTGGCAATTCTAGTGCCAGTTCCTCTTGACGTCAAGTTTATTGATTTAATAATTGTAATCAATTTTTGTGCCAGTTTGAAGCAAGTTTGTTAATATAACCCTTCTTTTTGTAATTTTTGCAATACAGCAACTGATTTTAGAGGTTTTACATGCTGGTTTTAGGTATAGAATCGTCCTGTGATGAAACAGGAGTGGCGCTTTATGATTCGGAGAAAGGTTTATTAGCGCATGCGCTCTATTCACAAATTGCATTGCACCAGCAATATGGCGGTGTCGTTCCCGAACTGGCTTCGCGTGATCATATTAACCATCTTGTGCCCCTGCTTGAGGAAGTGTTGCAGAAAAGCGGTTTGAATAAATCGGCAATTGACGCAATTGCCTACACTGCGGGACCCGGTTTGATTGGCGCATTACTAGTCGGCGCCTGCTTCGCCAAGAGCCTGGCTTTTGCCTTACAGATTCCTGCCCTGGCAGTCCATCATCTGGAAGCCCATATACTGGTAGCTAAAATGCAGGAAAAAACACTTGATTTTCCGTTTCTGGCCTTGCTTGTATCCGGCGGTCATACCCAGTTAATAGAAATTAATGGCTTGGATGATTACCATTTACTCGGCGAGAGTGTCGATGATGCAGTGGGTGAGGCATTTGACAAGACTGCCAAGTTGATGGGGATTCCTTATCCAGGCGGGGCGCAGCTCGCAAAACTTGCGGATAACTGTCCCCCTCATCTACAAAATAGCCTTCCGCCATTTCCTCGGCCAATGACGGATCGGCCCGGTTTGAATTTCAGTTTTAGCGGGCTGAAGACGCATGCCTTAAATGCCTGGAATAATAGTGATAAAAGTGAAGAGAGCAAAATGGCAATTGCCCATGCCTTTCAGAAAGCTGTCATTGATACCCTGCTGATTAAATGCAAGCGGGCAATGGAGTCGACTGCTGCCAATACTCTGGTTGTGGCCGGGGGAGTAGGTGCAAACCGGATGCTCCGCCAACGTTTGCAAACGATGACAGCAAGTGTTGGCGCTGATGTCTTTTTTCCCTCTCTGGAATTTTGCACGGATAACGGTGCGATGATTGCTTATGCAGGCTGTTTGCACTTATTGGCGGGGCATAAGGATATTGATTGTGCGATTGATGTAAAAGCGCGTTGGCCTTTATAGGTGGTTTGCTGGATACTGCGGCCCAGCCGCAGTACGTAGACAATAAGTTAGAAGCTGTCAGCGACAGTAGAGCAGAGCCTTCGAAATGCCGCTAACGCGGCTCCTCAGGCCGAACGGATTAGGTACAGCTGAGGCCGTGACTGTTCAAACTTTGTGAGGTTCTCAGGCGTTGGCCAGGCACCTTCAACCGATTGCATATCAAGGCTGCGGTTGAGTCGGTTTTGGTTTTCTTGTTTTAGCCGGTCTTTGGGGTTTAATTTCAGTCACATTATCAGGAATAGCAGGCCGGGCCTCTTCTTCGCCCTCAGAATCCCGTGATGAAAATTCTGCTGTCTCGGTCAGGATTTCTTCTGTCATATTTTTGAGATTGGAACGCCCAAAATGCAATTTAGGCTCTTCACCATCGATTAAGCGGGTAATGTTATCGCGATGTTTGTAAAGCACAAAAAGGGCAATAAAAAACAGCGGTGGAAACGTATCCAGGTTGCCAAGGCTTAATAAGGCATAGAGCGGCGCGAGTAAAATAGAAATGATTGAGGCGAGCGAAGAGTAGCGGGTAAAATTAGCAACCAGAAGCCAGGTGGCGATGACTACCACGCCCATTACGAAATGCAACCCCAGGAACGCACCAATGGCTGTTGCGACACCCTTACCGCCTTTAAAGCCAAAGAAAATCGGATACATATGTCCCAGTACTGCGGCAAGACAGGTAAAGCTGATTGCTGCGGGGCCGGCATGAAGCAGCTTGGCAATAAGCACTGGAAACAAGCCCTTAAGTACATCACAAAGCAGCACTATGACAGCGTATTTTTTTCCGGCAAGACGGAGAACATTGGTCGCGCCAGGGTTCTGAGAGCCTTCTGTCCGCGGATCCGGGAGGGAGAATAAGCGGCTGACGATAACGGCTGAGCATACAGATCCGGATAAATAACCCAGCACAACCACAAAAACAAACAGCAAAAAGCTTAACATGACCTCTCCTGAGCAGTGGCAATTTAAACCGTCATTATCAGGTATAATCGGCTTACTCGCAATAATGGATAGTTTCTCCGGCTCTAGCCTTTGTTATGCAGCTATACTCACTAAAAAAGTAGTCTGTTTCTACCTCAGGGAATAATAGGAGAATGTTATGCGCTATGACTTTATTATTATTGGCAATGGCAGTGCTGGTTGCGCATTGGTTAATGAGCTGCACAGACGGAACCCGGAAAAATCCATTCTGATTCTTGAAGCCGGGATTGATAATAAGGATGACCGCATTCGTAATTTCAAGCGGGTGAGAGAAACCTACACCGATTTTGTCTGGCCAATCAGTTCTGTTCCACAGGAACAATTTAATAACAGGCAAATGCCTTATATTTCGGGTAAGGTTAATGGCGGAACTGGCTCTATCAATGGAATGGTGTGTGCCAAGCCGCATGCAAAAGATGATGTGATGAGCTATCTCGACAGCGAGAGTATTGAAAAATATTTACAGCATTTTCAACCAACCGATATGTTCAGTAAAGACGAGCTTTCTGAGTGTATCATGCAAAGCTTTCTGCAGAAGGGATTTGTATTTTCTGAAAATTATTTAAATGACAAGGCGCTTTCCGGGAAAATAGCCTATCCTCGGTTGAATGTTTCCCCAAGCGGAGAGCGATTGGATCCCTATTCTGTTTTTGTGCGCAATCTGGTGTTGAGCAGCGATAAGATTACTCATTTGAATCATGCCTGTGTGGATAAAATAATTATCGATAAAGCCAATGCGGCGCAGGGAGTTGTTGTTAAAATTGAGGATAAGGAATTAGAGTTTTTTGCTACCCACGAGGTTATTCTATGCGCCGGAGCCATTTTTACTCCCGAGATTTTGTTTAAATCCGGTATCGGCCCTATGCGTATGCTGCTTGATAATAATATCCATATGGTAAAAGATCTTCCTGTCGGTGAAAATCTTCATGATCAGCTGCTGATATACGCTTCCTGTCCAGTCAAGCCTTCTTTTCGCGACAAGCATATCCCGCATGTGATGACCTTAACCAGTTTCTTTAATGAGGATGATTTTATTTTTGAGCCAGAGTTTCGTTTTGTACCGTCGGATAATAGCCGGCAACCGAAGTTTCAGCTGCAAACCTACTTTATTACTCAATCAGAAAAAATCGAAGCGGACAGCCTTGCAGTCTGTGTCGTACTGCTTCATCCCGAGAGCAGAGGCAAAGTAAGTTTACAAAATAACCAGCTGAAGGTCGATCCACAGTGCTGCTCTCGAAGCGAAGATTGGACTTCTCTACTTGCTGCCTTGAAAATTGCCACAAAAATAACTGACCATTTACCAGATTCATACTATGAGAAACGTGTATTGCCAGCCCCTGACTGTCAATCAGACGCCGACCTAATTGAATATATAAAAAACAGAGCGACCACTAACCATCACCCAGGAGGTACCTGTAAAATGGGTACAGTTACGGATAAAAATAACAGGGTGATTGGAATAAAAAAACTGAGGGTAGCTGATTCATCCATCATATCGAGGCCGGTATCGGGTAATCCCCAGCTTACGGCTTTTGCAGTTGGTTTTCATGCTGCAAAATTAATATCCGCTGATTATCAACCAGGGAGAAAGCGTTCAATGTATCCTTTCGTTAAGCGTGCATTGATGAAAATTGGATCGCCTTATTTCAGGCGTTGAAGTATTCGCTATTGGTAAACCGCTTGTATTAGACTCGTCGGGCTGAGGAGTATAGCTCCTCAGCCCGAACGGATTAATAAAAGCTGATGTTTGGTTGAAGGAGCTTTCGGGTCTGGCTCGTTAAGGTAAAAATAGCTCTTGCAGATTATTGGTGAATTGCCTTCCTAAAGCGCTGACTTGCCAGAACTTCTCTTCAAGCGTAACCAGGTTTAATTCACAGGCTCTTCTTAATTTATTTAACAAAAGATTCGTTGGTAAGCCTGTCCGTTCAGTAAAAAGTTCTAGGGGAATCGCTTGTTCAAGGCGAGTGGTGTTCAGGCAAAACTCGAAAAGCAGTGAGTCTGGATCAATAATTTCCCTGCTAGCGCAAAAAGGTTTATCTTGATTAAGATAGTCAGACGGTTGCCGGTATTTATTACTGCGTATAATAGTTGGCGTTGCTAACTCCCGTGTGAGTTTGCCGTGCGCGCCGGCCCCTATGCCAAAGTAGTCTCCGAATAACCAGTAGTTCAGATTATGTCTAGATGTTTTATTTTCACGGCTGAAAGCGGAAATTTCATAACGCGTGTAAGCGGATTCATGCAGAAGGGCGAAGCCTTGTTCTTCCATAATCGCGATTTCGTCGTCTTCGGGAAGGGTTGGCCGTTGTTTATAGAAGACTGTATTGGGTTCCAGCGTAAGCTGATACCAAGATAAATGCTCGGGTTCATACTGGAGTGCTTGTCGCAGATCCGCAAGCCCCTGTCCGATAGTTTGACCGGGTAAACCGTGCATTAAATCGAGATTGATATTTTCAAATCCGGCCTGGCGGGCTGTTTCGATGGCAAAATGGGCTTGTTTATCATCGTGTATACGGCCCAGTTTTTTTAAGTGCTCTGGATTGAAGCTTTGAATGCCCAGTGACAGGCGATTGATTCCAGCTTTCCGATATCCTCGAAAGCGCTGCTGTTCCACTGTGCCCGGGTTCGCCTCCAGTGTAATCTCAATATCCTTGGCTAGGGGAAGCAGTTTGCCAATCTCTTCAAGGAGATGGGCATAGGCGCTGGCCGAGAGTAAACTGGGGGTTCCTCCACCGATAAATATGGAAATGATTTGCCGTTGGGGGCAATCAATGAGATCCTCTTTAAGATCGTTTATTAAAGCCTGGATGTATTGCTGCTCAGGCAAGTCCTGCGGGCTTTTATGTGAGTTAAAGTCGCAGTAGGGGCATTTACGAATGCACCAGGGGACATGAATATATAGGGATGTAGGAATCATTGTCTTGGATTAGACTGGCTAATTTGGAAGTGTAATAATACCACAAGGGACTGTTGAGCAGCAAAAGAAAGTCGAAGTGAGTAAAGTTTGATCGTTTTAAGTTTGTGATATTCATTAAGGAATAGATAACTGATGCGCGAAAAACCTGTTTGTAAACAAAAAAGCGTGATTGCTAAATCCAATTTGTTTACTATTGAGCAAATGCATTTACAATTTACCAACGGTTCACAGCGAGTTTATGAGCGAATTCGCCCTCATGGGCATGGGGCTGTATTAATAGTTGCCCTGACCCCCTCTGAATCCTTACTCCTGGTAAGAGAGTATGCTGCCGGCATTGATGCCTATGAGATTGCATTTCCTAAGGGGTTGATTGAAAAAGGGGAGTCAGCTGTGGATGCGGCCAACCGGGAGTTACGTGAAGAAGCGGGGTTTGCTGCCAAGCGCCTTGACTGGATACGATCCTTGACCCTGGCGCCAGGCTATTTTGGAGCGCGTTTGGAGGTCATACTGGCCAGAGACTTATATCCTGCTCCTTTATCAGGCGATGAGCCCGAACCGCTGGAAGTCATTGAATGGCCCCTGTATGCAAGTGATGAGCTGTTATTACGTCCCGATTTTTCAGAAGCCCGCAGTATTGCGGCGCTTTTTTTAGTCAAACAATGGTTAGAGAAGGAAAAAAATAATGAGTAATCGTGTAAGAGTTGCTGTGACTGGAGCTGCTGGCCAGATTGGCTATGCGTTGTTATTTCGTATTGCTTCAGGTCAAATGTTTGGTCCAGAAACCGAAGTAGAATTAAATTTACTGGAGCTGGAGCAGGCTCTGCCTTCACTCGAAGGGGTGGCCATGGAACTGGATGATTGCGCGTTCCCACTACTGAAAAGAATACATTGCACTGCTGATTTGAAAGATGGCATGAATGGTGTCAACTGGGCTGTTTTAGTCGGCGCGGTACCTCGCAAACAGGGGATGGAACGTTCTGATCTCTTGCAGATTAATGGCGGCATCTTTACCAAACAGGGCCAGGCGATTAATGATCATGCCGCTGATGATGTTCGCGTTTTTGTAGTCGGCAACCCATGCAATACCAACTGCTTGATTGCTATGCACAGTGCGCCGGATGTTCCGGGAGACCGTTTCTATGCTATGACCATGCTTGATGAATTACGTGCCCGTACCCAGTTAGCCAAGAAAGCCGGGGTGCCAGTCACTGATGTCACACAAATGACCATTTGGGGAAATCACTCTGCCACGCAATATCCTGATTTTTACAATGCAAAAATTAAAGGCGAATCAGCTGCCAAAGTCATTAATGATGAGACATGGCTGAAAGAGACCTTTGTTTCGACTGTTCAACAGCGTGGTGCTGCGGTAATCAAGGCGAGAGGCGCTTCATCGGCTGCATCTGCTGCTAATGCAATCATCCAGGGCGTTAATCATCTGGTGACAGACACGGCTTCCAACGAAACATTCTCAATGTGCCTGCGTTCGAACGGGGAATATGGTGTCGATAAGGGCTTAATTTTCTCCTATCCTTGCCGTGTACAAAATGGCAAATTGTCAGTGGTTGAGAATTTACCCTTAAACGACTACGGTCAAGCCAAGTTCCAGGCGACTCTTGAAGAATTGCGTCAGGAGAAAGCGGCGGTTAAAGACCTGGGGTTGATTAAGGAGTAATTTGCTTCAAATCCCTGTGGCCTTGACCCATAGCTATCTACACAAGAGCATGAGAATTAAAAGCTATCGAATCCCCGCGGCTGCGACCGCGGGGCCCACATGAAGCCAATTGAATGTTAGCACACTTGTTTATGACTACCTGTTAAATCTTATTTTTTGGCGACATTGAAACTTGTCTGAGGAACATACTACTTCAACAGGCATGGGCCCCGCGGTCGGTGCCGCGGGGATTCGGTAGTCGTGCCGCGGGATTCGGTAGTCGTGCCGCGGGATTCGGTAGTCGGTGCCGCGGGTATTCGGACGGGGAAAACATTTGTGTAGATAGCTATGGGCCTTGACCGTGGGGATTTGTTTGAGAATGATCAATGCCTAAAATGGCGAAAGCCGGTGAATACCATGCTGATGCCTGCATTGTTAGCGACCTCGATGACCTCATTGTCGCGGATTGAGCCGCCTGGCTGGATAACCGCTGTAATTCCTGCTTCGATGGCCATTTCAATGCTGTCCGCGAAGGGGATGAAGGCATCCGATGCCATAACCGCTTGCCGGCAATCAAACTGGCGCTCTTTAGCTTGCCAGAGGGCTATGCGGGTACTCATTACGCGGCTGGTTTGACCTGCACCCATACCAATTGTTGCATTGTGTTTGGCAAGAACTATTGCATTGGACTTTACGTGCTTTACTGCAGCCCAGGCAAATAATAAGTCCTGCTTCTGCTGCTCGGTGGGTTCTTTTCGGGTAACGATTTTGAATTGCTCGGAGGCTATCGGAAAACTGTCATGCTCTTGAATTAATAAGCCGCCTTCTATACGGCGTGAATCAAGCTCAAAACGCTCAGAGGGCGATATTCCCCCAGTAATTAACACACGAATGTTGGGTTTGCCTGTGAGAATGGTTTTCGCTTCCGCTGTGATCGCTGGGGCAAGGATGACTTCGGCAAATTGGCGGGAAAGAATATTCTGGGCAGTTTCTGCATCCAGACAGCCGTTAAATGCCAGAATGCCGCCATAAGCTGAAGTTGGATCGCATTCGAAGGCTTTGCTGTAAGCCTGCAACTGGGTATCGGCTTGTGCAATGCCACAGGGGTTTCCATGTTTGACGATTACACAAACTGGCTGTTCTCGGGTAAATGATTTGACCGTATCGAAAGCAGCGTCTGCATCCAGGAGGTTGTTATAGGACAATTCTTTACCCTGAATAATTTCAGCCCGCGCAAGTGAATGCGGCGAAGCTTTCTTTTCCAGATAAAACGCAGCCTGCTGGTGTGGGTTTTCACCATAGCGCAAATTGAAGTGCTTTGAAAATTGGCAGGTTAGGGTATCAGGAAAACCGCTGGGTATTTTCCTGGTATTTAACGTACCAAAGTAATTGGAGATAGCGGCATCATAAGCGGCTGTATGGGCAAAGGCTTTCTTGGCCAGTTCAAAATTCCAGTTTGCAGGTTTTTTACCCATCTTTATATACTGGGAAAGTGTAGCGTAATCAGCGGGACTGACAATTACAGATACATGCGCATGATTTTTTGCAGAAGCGCGAATCATTGAAGGGCCGCCGATATCAATATTTTCGATAGCATTGTCGAAATTGCATTCCGGATTACTAATTGTCTGTTCAAAGGGATAGAGATTCACAATCACCAGGTCAAACGCTTTTATCCCGTGCTCCTGTAAAACGGACTCATCCTGTTCACCTCTGGCTAAAATTCCGCCGTGAATGGCGGGATGTAATGTTTTAACCCGGCCATTGAGAATTTCTGGAAATCCTGTGCATTCACTGACCTCCGTAACCTTTAAACCCTGCTCGCGCAGAAGGACTGCCGTGTTGCCTGTTGCAACCAGCTCAATTCCATATTCACATAAAAGTTTACCTAAACTTACGATACCCTGTTTGTCGGAGACACTAAGCAATGCACGTTTCGGAGAAAAAGTTTGCCAGTGTTGTTCAGCCATAGAATACTCCTGTCGCATTTTTTATGTGAAATAATGATTTCAACGAATTATTAGTCATTACGGACAAATTCCAATAAACTCCAGCCTTCATGACTTTGTGCTTGCTGTAGGGAAAATTGTTCCTCATATTCCTTAACGAGGATCTCTGCCTGTTCATTTAAAATGCCTGATACCAGCAATCGGCCCTGGGCGTTTAACAGATTGTGGAATACTGATTTCAATTGTAGCAGGGGAGAAAGAAGAATATTGGCGATAATCAAATCAACTGGTTCTTTTAATGCTTCAGGTAAACTGATTTGCAGCTTTTCATTGAGCAATTGGTTGCTGATGGCATTGTTTTCTGTCGCTTGAAGAGCCTGCGGATCGATATCAACGGCATAGGCTTTATCGGCCCCCAGTTTAAGCGCTGCCAGGGCTAAAATGCCGGAGCCGCACCCGTAATCAATAATAGTTTTTCCGCTTATGATATTGTTTCCCAGCCAATGCAGGCAAAGACTGGTAGTGGCATGATTCCCCGTTCCAAAGGCCAGGCCTGGATCCAGAATGAGATTAACCGCTTCAGGCTCAGGTGGAAGATGCCAGGAGGGGCAGATCCACAATCGCTTGCCAAACTGTTGCGGTTTGAAGTCATCCATCCAGCTGCGTTCCCAATCCTGATCGGGTAGGGTTTCCATGTGCGAGGATAACTCTGGAAAATCAGTTTCCAGGTTATTCAAGAGCTGGCGTGCTTCATCTTCGTCCGAAAACAGGGCGTTAATAATAACGTCCGGCCAGAGCGGGGTGGTACCCGGCTCTGGTTCCAGCACGGGATCATCATTTTTATCGGTTAGTGTAATGGACAGGGCGCCTGCATTTTCCAAATAATCATTGAGTACTTCAATCTGGTCATGTTGGCAATTTTCGATTTGTATTTGATACCACACAGCTTATTCCTTCAACATTTTTTCCAGATAATGAATATTGGTTCCACCCTGTATAAACGCTTTGTCGCGCAGAATACGCTGATGTAATTCAATGTTGGTTTTAATACCGTCAATAATAATTTCGTCCAGTGCATTTCGCATTCTGGCAAAGGCTTCTGCACGGGTTTCCCCATAGCTGATGAGCTTTCCGATCATGGAGTCATAATTAGGGGGAACAGTATAGCTGCTGTAAATATGTGAATCAAAACGGATCCCAGGACCTCCAGGCTGATGCAGAAGCCGAATCGTTCCAGGACAGGGCATGAAGTTTCTGGGATCTTCTGCATTAATCCGGCATTCGACTGCATGGCCTTTAATTTTTATATCGTCCTGTTTCAGTGTGAAAGGCAATTCGCTGGCAATTTTGATTTGTTCTTTGATTAAATCAATACCGGTGATCATCTCTGTAACCGGATGTTCAACCTGTATACGGGTGTTCATTTCAATGAAGTAGAAACAACCATCCTGATACAGGAATTCAAAAGTACCGGCACCGCGATACTTGAGTTCACGGCAGGCATTCACCACCCGTTCGCCAATTTCTTTACGCAGCTCAGCTGAAATACCGGGTGCGGGCGCCTCTTCAATGACTTTTTGATGACGACGCTGCATTGAGCAGTCCCTTTCGCCTAAGTGAATCGCATTACCTCGACCATCGCCCAGGACCTGGAATTCTACATGACGGGGATTTTCAAGGAATTTTTCCATGTAGACTATGGGATTGTTAAAAGCCGCTTTGGCTTCGCTGCTGGTTAAGGCAATAGCATTTAAAAGACTTGCTTCGGAATGGACAACCCGCATACCGCGGCCGCCGCCTCCTCCAGCTGCTTTAATGATAACCGGATAGCCAATTTGTTTTGCCAGGGATAAATTTAACTTATCGTCATCGGTCAGCGGCCCATCTGAACCAGGAACGCAGGGCACTCCGGCTTTTTTCATGGCAGCGATTGCTGAAACCTTGTCGCCCATCAGGCGGATGGTATCGCCGCGCGGACCAATAAAAGTGAAGCCGCTTTGTTCGACAATGTCTGCAAAATCAGCATTTTCAGATAAGAAGCCATAGCCAGGATGAATGGCAACAGCATCGGTAATTTCTGCTGCGGAAATAATGGCGGGGATATTCAAATAGCTTTTTTGTGAATTGGCAGGTCCAATGCACACGGTTTCATCGGCCAGTCGTACATGCAAAAGATCTTTATCGACATCGGAATGTACGGCAACGGTTTGGATCCCGAGTTCTTTACAGGCACGCAGAATCCGGAGGGCAATTTCACCGCGGTTAGCGATTACAATTTTACTAAGCATAAGCGCTCCCTTATTCCTCAATCACAAACAAGGGTTGGTCGTATTCAACCGGCTCGCCGTTGGCAACCAGAATATCGACTATTTTACCGGCACGGTCGGCTTCAATCTCATTGAACATTTTCATGGCCTCCACGATGCAGAGCGTGTCCCCGGCTTTCACCATTTGCCCAATAGAAACGAAAGGTGGTGCATCAGGGGAAGGGGATGTGTACATAGTACCCACCATCGGTGACTTCACCCGGTGTCCTTTGGCGGTTGTAGCGATACTTTCCTTGTTTTCAGCGGTAACCGGCATAGGCGCAATAGTATTCACCGGCGCTGCAGCAGGGGGAGCAGCATAACGCATCGGCTGCATCGGCTCCATGGCATAGCCATGTCGGCTCAGACGCACTGACTCCTCGCCTTCTTTAATTTCTATTTCTGAAATACCGGTTTCTTCCAGTAGTTCAATTAATTTTCTGATTTTGCGGATATCCATGGTTACTCTCTAAAAAATATTAATTATTCACAATTGCCTGCAAGGCAAGAAGATAACTTTTGGCACCAAAGCCGCAAATTACTCCCTGGGCAATTGAGGACAAGAAAGAATGATGTCTGAATTCTTCGCGTGAATGAATATTGCTCAGATGTACTTCAATAAAAGGAACAGCAGCCGCCGCCAGCGCATCCCTTAGAATGATACTGGTATGGGTTAAACCCGCAGCGTTAATAATAATGTGATCTGTTTTTTCATCGGCAGCCTGATGAATTCTGTCAATCAATTCTGCCTCATTGTTACTTTGAAAACAGGATAGGGATGCCCCCGCTTTACAAGCTTCATCTTGCAGACTTTGATTAATTTCGGCCAGGGTAAATTTGCCATAGACTTGCGGTTCTCTCGTTCCAAGTCGATTCAAATTGGGGCCGTGTAGTACCAATATTTTCTTCATGACTGAGTTAACTTGCAAAATTGGATGGATTCTGCCTGAAGATTTCAATATTGTCCAGAACCTCGAAAATATCAGCATGATAGCAGCAAGATCAACTATGTGTGGAAATTATTTGGCCTATGTTTAGTTTCAGCCGGACGGGTTACGGGCTTTGGGGTAAATAATACATTAGGACTGGATTTTTGAATGCGACTGTCTCATAGTAATTTATTATCTTTTTAAAGCCCTATGTGAACAAGGAATTGATTTTATGGCTGTAACCTATTTGACCGATGTGACACTGCGGGATGCTCACCAATGCCTGATCGCAACGCGCCTGCGCACTGAAGATATGCTGCCCATTTGCAGCAAAATGAATGAAGTGGGGTTCTGGGCGATGGAAGTGTGGGGTGGGGCTACATTCGACGCCTGCCTGCGGTTTTTGAAAGAGGATCCCTGGATACGCCTGCGCATGCTGCGTGCAGCTTTGCCTGACACCCGGTTATCGATGCTATTGCGCGGGCAGAATTTGCTTGGCTATCGGCATTATGCGGATGATGTGGTTCACGCTTTTGTCAAACTGGCAGTAAAAAATGGTATTGATGTGTTCAGGGTGTTTGATGCTTTAAATGATGTGCGTAATATCCGGGCATCAATTGCCAGCATAAAAGCGCATAAAAAGCATGCCCAGGGGGCTATATGCTATACCACCAGCCCTGTTCATACCCTTGAAAAGTTTGTCGAGACTGGGAAGGAGCTGGCTGAGCTGGGTTGTGATAGTCTGGCAATCAAAGATATGGCTGGTTTACTAACACCTGCCGTCACTGTCGAATTGTTTAAGTCTTTAACGCAGGCCACTGGGCTGCCAGTCCATTTACACACGCATGCCACTTCCGGACTGGCGAGTATGTGCCATTATCAGGCGGTGCTTGCCGGATGCAGGCACATCGATACAGCTATTTCATCTTTTTCCGGCGGTGCGTCTCATCCGGCAACGGAGTCGCTGGTTGCCGCTTTGGCAGGCACTGAGTTTGATACCGGCCTGGATTTAAACCGCTTACTGGAAATTGATCTGTATTTTCGTGAAGTTCGCAAAAAATATCATCAGTTTGAGAGCGAAGCGCGCGATATCGACCCTCAGGTTCAGGTGTACCAGGTACCCGGCGGCATGATTTCAAACCTGTATAACCAGTTACAGGAACAGCAGGCACTGGATAAACTCCCGGAGGTTCATATCGAAATTCCCAAAGTGCGAAAAGATTTGGGTTATCCGCCTCTCGTCACCCCTACATCCCAGATTGTAGGAACACAAGCGGTGATGAATGTCTTATCAGGGGAGCGCTATAAAACAATAACCAATGAAGTAAAATTATATTGTCAGGGAAAATATGGTCAGGCACCGGGCAAAATGAATGCGCGAGTGAGGAAAAAAGCGATTGGCAATACGGAAGTTATTGAAGGCCGGCCTGCTGATTTGATTCCAAATGAGTTAGAGGTTTTGCAGAGGGAAATCGGGACCCTGGCCTCAACAGATGAAGATGTTTTAATTTATGCCATGTTCCCGGAAATCGGAAAAGATTTTCTGGTAAAACGGCAAAATAATGCGCTCGAACCCGAACAGTTACTCGCTAATCCCCAGCATGCCCATACCGGGCCCTTATCAGAATTTGAGATTGCCTTGCATGGTGAAAATTATCACGTAAAAGTGGCAGGGTTTGGGGCACGGGAGCAGGGGAAGCAATCCTGTTTTCTCTGGGTAGACGGTGTTCCGGAAGAAGTCATTATTGATACGGAAAGCGGAATGGAACAAGCGGAGGAAACCTCCTTTCGCAAGGCAACCACTGCGGGCGACATTACGGTTTCCATGCCGGGAACAATTGTTTGTATCAATAGCCAAACTGGCGATAAGGTTAAAAAAGGGCAAACGCTTCTGGTGCTCGAGGCGATGAAAATGGAAACTGAAATCCAATCGCCTTTTGCGGGAACAGTTCGGGAAGTGTTCTGCGAAAAAGGGGATAAGGTGACCCCGGCACAAGTATTGATGCATGTGGAGAAGGAGTGACCTGGCCACATCAACTGTCATTGTGAGCATGATCTTAATTCCGTTCGGCCTGAGGAGCCGCTTGAGCGGCGTCTCGAAGGCTTCTCTCGCTGCCAAGCCTTCGAGACGGAGCTATGCCCCTCCTCTGGCCGAACGGTTCTAATGCAATCCAATTTTGATTCTTTCTATTCGTTGAAATTTATGAGGACGGCAAAAGAATCAAACGGTTATCGGTTTGCCTGCTTTAATAATCCGCTCACGAACACCCTGCCATTCTTCCGTATCCGGCGGGAGTTGGATAGCTATAATTGCGGCATCGGATTTATCGGCTTCGCGTAATTGGAAATAAAGTTCGAAGGCCAGTTCATCAGCATTTCCGGGTAGTAGAAAGTTTAGACCAGGGGTAGATAGCTGTTTGTCGAATGACAATACATAAACCAGTTGAGATCGAAGCGTTTGCAGGCTTAGTGGATCCTCAAAATAAAAAAGCGGTTTTTCTGGTTGATAATGCTGCTTTAGCCTGCCGGAAACCCGGGTACTATTATCAAATGTCAATGCTTTAGTATTAAGGAAATCAGTCAGGGTTTTTTCGCTGATAACGCCGGCACGCAACAACTGATAGCTTTCGGGGTGTGTGGCATCAATAATAGTGGATTCAATACCCACACTGGCCCTGCCTCCATTGAGAATGAGCAGTGAGTCATCAGGGAAACTGTCTTGAACGTGTTCTGCTGTAGTTGGGCTTATTTTGCCAAAGGGATTGGCCGATGGGGCAACTAAAGGAAATTCAAGGTTACGAAGCAGGGTCTGCGCAACAGGATGGGCGGGACAGCGAATTGCCACAGTCGACTGGCCGCCAGTGACTGAAGGACTAACTCTTCCCGGGCGTGATTCAAAGACTAAAGTCAAAGGGCCTGGCCAGAATGCTTTCATCAATTTTAGCGCGTAATCAGGAATATAACTTACCCATTCCAGCAAATCAGCATCCGGTGCAACATGTACAATCAACGGATGATTTAAAGGGCGGTTTTTCAACTGGTAAATTTTAGCAATGGCTGTTTCATCCCTTGCATTTCCTGCCAGGCCATAAACCGTTTCTGTGGGGATGGCAACGATATTGCCCTGTCTGAGTTGCTGGGCTGCCAATTCAATGTCAGTAGTGATAATAGCCATGTGATGCGTAAAAATAAATCAATCAGGTATTATACAGCATTTTAAAAGATCAGGGGTATAAGAGCAAATAGCGGCAAAAAACAGACAGCCCGTTCTTTGCTGAAATTAACAATTTAAAATTAAATAAAACTATGGTAGTTTGACTGCTAGCTGATAGAATTGCTTTCACCGATTTTGGTATAAGGCCAACCTCAAACCATCGCTTTAAGCTGAAATTCGGGAACCAAATCAGCTAACTGTTTCACTGGTTGGTTGTTACCAGGCTTTTCAAAATCAGGCTGTCAATTTTTTTGGTGAGTCTGGATGTTTTTTAACAACATGGGCTCTCTGGGACGAGTTGCCTCATGTGTATTAGCTTAAGGAGTCAGTATTAATGCACTACAATCTCAAATTATCACCCCTCGCAGCGGGTTTGTCTCTCATAATCGCTTCTTCTGCCTATGCAGCTGAGCCTGTGCAGTTACAAAACGCTTCCCTTCAGAAACTTCAGCAACAGTTCCGCCTGGCGTTGCCTGGAACACCGCAAGCGCTGGTTAGTTCTGATGATGATAGTCTGCAATACTTACAGCAACATACCGACAAGAATCACGTTAACCATGTGCGTATGCAGCAACAATATGCCGGTTTCAATGTAATCGGCGGTTATGCCATCATTCATAGTTCTAATCCTGCAAACAGCCTATTGGCTGCCAAAGGCAAGGTCTCAATGAATGGCAAAGTGTATTCCGGTTTAAAAACTGAATTAGGCAAGCCTGCTGCTGATTTTGCCAAAAAAGGCGATGCAGCGTTAAACCAATTCAAGGCGCAATACAATGCCAGCGATGTCAGCGAAGAACAGGTAACGCCTGTTGTTTATATCGACAAGCAAAATCAGGCACATTGGGCTTATAAAGTGAGCGTCTATGTTCGTTACGATGACCGAATTCCGGAAAGACCCTCTGCGATTCTGGATGCAGATACGTTAAAACCATTTGTCCAATGGAACGATATCAAAACAGCACGCTCTCCTGTTAAAGGAAAAGGCTTTGGTGGAAACAGTAAAGTCGGTGAAGTGGGCTACGGCCGCGATCTCCCCCTTCTGGAGATAACCCGCTCCAAGTTGGCCAGTAAATGCTACATGGAAAACAAAGAAGTCCGTGTGGTAGATATGGAACATAATTATTATTCATTGAACAAGCCAATGAGCTTCTCCTGCAAGAAGAGCGAGGGTGATAATGTCTATTGGACTGGCTATAAGGGAGACGGTTATGACCGTGACAATGGCGCATACTCTCCAACCAATGACGCAATGTATGCAGGTTATGTCATCAAGCACATGTACCATGACTGGTATGGTGTAGAAGCGCTGAAGAAAAAAGACGGTTCACCCATGCAGTTGGTGATGCGCGTCCACTATGGTCAAGGTTACGAGAATGCCTACTGGGACGGCAAGCAAATGACCTTTGGCGATGGCGATACCTTCATGTATCCCCTGGTTTCTTTAGGTGTTGGCAGTCATGAAGTTAGCCATGGATTTACCGAACAGCATTCCGGATTGGAATATTATGGCCAATCGGGCGGTATGAACGAGTCCTTCTCTGATATGGCGGCAATGGCAGCTGAGTTTTACTCTGTTGGCAAATCAAGCTGGATGATTGGCGCTGAAATCATGAAAGAAGACAGCGGCTGGGAAACACTGCGTTATATGGATGTACCAAGTAAAGATGGTATGTCAATTGATTCTGCTGATGAATACGATAGCAGCCTGGATGTTCACTTCTCCAGCGGTGTCTACAACCGACTGTATTATACACTGTCCAATTTGTCTGGATGGGATCCTAAAAAAGCGTTTGACGTAATGGTTAAAGCCAATATGGATTACTGGACACCTTATGAAACATTTGATGAGGGTGGTTGCGGTATGATTAGCGCTGCGAAAGATCTTGGTTATTCAGTCGATGACATCAAAAAGTCCTTAGGCGTTGTTGCAATTAACTATAACTCTTGTAGTTAAGTGTTGACGAGATTCCGGTGAGTTGTAACCGGAATCTCTGCTTCTCGAAAGACAATCTCGTCTACTATAAAGTCAGGGTCAACTTTAGAGAAATGGCATCTCGAAGTGCTTTATTATTCCCTTGAATAAAATTCCTGCCTGTCCTGATATTGATGGGTTGATTCTGATGAAAAACATGGGCATAGCTTCCGTCAATGCTGATGTTTTTAAAAAGCTCATAGCCTATAGAGGCGCCTAAAGTAATGCTATCCCCAGTCGAAATTTGAAAATTACCATTTCCCGGCGTCTGATTGTAATTAACTGCAGATCTGACTACACATTTAGGTGTTATACGGTAATGGCTGCCAGCGGTAAATAGCCAGGTGTTACGCAATTTATAAGGCACTGTTGCATTCACAATGATTGGAAAAGAACCTGCTTTAGCAGCTATACCCTCGATATTGATATTTTTAAATATACTCCATTCGATACGCTGAATTGTTCCAATAATCCCAAATGAAGGGGTTATAAACTGATTGATAGACAGAATGCTTCTTGCCGGCGTCCAGAAATTAAAAGCATAGTGATTTGAAATAACTGGCGGGTTACTATTAAAAATGCTATCTCCCCTAAACCGATAAGTCACCGCAGTGCGATAATTAAAACCGACCACAGTAGATTTCCCCGGCTTTAGTAAAACTCCCAATTCCCCTCCTAAGCCATTGCTATTGGCCTCATTACGGCTCTCCGCATCTGGAATATTCAAACTTGGAAATCCTGAGATTGGTTTTAGAAGGAAATTGGCATAAGAAAAATTTGCTCCGATTCCTAATGAAAAAAAATCATTGATTTTAACTCCCAGCGCTGGAACCAAATCAATATTCTGAATGCGATTACTCGACTGTGCGTAACGCAGGATAGCGTTTTCTTCTATGTTACGATTAAAGAAATTGGAAATAGCTGCTATTCCGAAACTAAATTTATCTTTAAAAGGGATCCCTATATAAAATGAAGGGAGATAATAACTTGTATGGCTAGAAGAACTCCCTGTCTGGGTAAAACCACTCGTCACCTGAGTCGCTTGGCCTTTGAATCGTCCATCAGAGGAGGCAAAGGACGTCAGGGCTATTAATTGAGGCGCTTTTAACAGAGTCAAGGCAGCAGGGTTATAATAAGATGCAGTCGCATCATTGACTACGGCAGCTCCCAGTGTCGACTCAATAAAAGACGCATGGAGCTCTAATGGAGCCAGTAATCCTAAAAGAAGGAGCTTCTGTGATTTCTGCATGGATATTACATTCCTTTGCCGATAATTAGGATTTCAGAAACCACTATAAAAATCATGCAGGCATTCAGCAACTACTTTTGGTTTTTCCATATGGATATGATGGCCGCCGGATAATAACCGCAGCTGAATGTTCTTGACTGCCTGTACACGTTTTTCCATTTCTTCTTGAGGATAAGCAAAACCCTGATCGGCCCAAATCAGACAGCTTGGCGAAGTAATCCCCTTAAGACAGGAAAGGACTTGCCCCTCGGTCATCCGCAATGGGGTTGGATGGATCAGTTTGCGATCATGCCGCCAATAATAACCCTCCTGACGTTTGGCAACTCCGCGCTGGCAAAGAATCTGGGCATATTCAAGCGGCAAATGACCGTTTTGCGCTCTTGCATGTGCTGCCATATCCAGTGATGGATAGGGTTTTGCTGTTTTAAGGGTGGCTTTAAGACTGCGCTCGATGTAATTAGAGAGCTGCGCCTGGCAACTTTCTTCGGGCGCAGACAGAGGGCCTAAGCCTTCAATCAGAGCAAGGGATAATACACGCTCGTTTAAAACGCCGCCAACAAGACTGGCCATACAGGCACCCATGGAATGCCCCAGCAAATGCACTTTTTCATAACCCAGCGCATTGATAATCTGATAAATCGTGAAAATACCGTCACTGAAATGGTAGTGATAACCGTCAGGCAAATGCGAAGACAGGCCATGTCCGGGCAAGTCAATTGCAATAACATGGAACTGGTCACTTAAAAAGGGAGCTAGCAGATCAAAGGAGTTAGCATTATCCAGCCAGCCATGAAGACATAATAACGGGGGCAAGTTATTGTCCCCCCAGGTTTTACCGGCGATATCAAAGCCCGGAATATTCAAATGTAAGTTTTTCATAATCACCCTATAGTGTTTATGTCATTAGTATAACTAAAATGAAAAAAAATTTATCTGCTGTTCCATCCTGGGTAAACCGGAGTAGGCATTAAAAGCCTGGGAATAGAAGAAGATTTTGTCACTGCTAAAGAACCGTTTTCTTCTGTGGCAGCCGGTGCTTCAATCTGTTCTGCGTTAAAAAATCGCCAATGAGAATTTTTGCGCATCGAAGACAGCTCATCACCTAGCCGAACAGGGTCTCCAAGAATTGGTGAGGTGGCCATTTCTGGCTCTTCAAAGCAAAAATGCGGCTGAGAGGCTTCCTGGAGATAAGAAGAATAGTCGTATGTCCGAGGAGAAAACCGCCATTTGCCAAATTGAACTTCAATATTGGTTTGAGGGAGGAATTTAAAATAGGAAATGAGTTTTTCAGCCGGAAGATGCTCAAGGCCGTTGCCGTGAAGTCTAAGTATCCTTAGCCCTTCTGATAGGCCGGCAAAAATGAAAGGGATTGTTGTTTCTGTTAATTGATTAAAGGATAAATCTAAATGGACTGTATGCCGAGAGATGGCCCGGGTCAAACGGACTACCTCATGTGACTCCAATGCCCCCAGATGGTTCCTGGACAAATTGAGTTTTCTTATGTTCAGTCTGCTAATAAAAAGTGGTAAATTGACCGACCATGATTTTTGCGAACTGGTATCCAGTATTTCGATTTCATGGACAGTGGGAGGGAGGTTTTGCCATGCTTTATTCATAATCGGTAAAATATCCTGGGGAAAACGAATAGCAAGGATTAGCTTATTCACATGCTTCGGCAAATTATTAAGTAATAAAAACACTAATTCAGCACTCCAGCCCCCCACGGAAAAATTCAAATGCAGCGTTCGAAAAGGAGGCGGATAATGGGACACCAGCTGAATGATGTGTTCTGCTGGATGATCAGATAAATCGGTACTGTCCATAAGACAGCGCGTTAGATTGTTTGGTAATGTTTGCCAGATGCTAATGATTTCAATCTTATTTAAAAAGGATGCGCGGTTTTGACGAATATCCAATTGTTCCAGAGAAAAACAGCATAATCGCAATCCATTAAGAAAATAAATCAGGGCTTCTGTATTGAGGTCGTTTCTGCTTGCATTTAGATATTTCAGCTCAGGTGGTAAGCTAAATACTAATAACTCAAGTTCACTCGGAGTGAACCGGCTCAAATAGTTGCCTGCTAGATCCAGGCTATGTAATCTTCTAGGAATTTTTCGCAGTATCTGTCGGTACTCTTCAAAATCAAACTCTAAAAAACCATGGCCGCGGAGAATGAGCTTTTTGATGTGAGGAAACTCGTCAGTTAGTGCTTTGCTTATGATTTCTACATGACGTATTTTCTCAGAGGGGGAAAGCGGGAACTCCGGACAAATTTCAATATACAAACTAGGCGGGGCCGTTTTGCGAAGCTCAATTATACAGGACATTTCCAATTCCTATAAAAAATCTATTGCTATATCAGGTAGATGAGGCCAACCAATCTACTCGGATCTAGGTCAATCTGCAAGCATTATGGAATTAACTGGTAAATGGCAATTTACCTGCTGGTTTATCCCATAGGTATCTACACAAGTGCATTAGAATTAAAAGCTATCGAATCCCGCGGCTGCGACTGCGGGGCCCACACGAAGCCAATTCAGTGTTAAGTAGACTGTTTATGACAACCTCTTTAATCCTATTTTTTGGCAACATTGAAACTTGTCTGACGACCATGCTACTTCAACAGGCATGGGCCCCGCGGTCGCTGCCGCGGGGATTCGGACGGGGAAAACATTTGTGTAGATAGCTATGGGTTTATCCAGGGGCAGGTTTCCGGTGTAGAGGTGTTTATTTTGCTTCTAAAATCTGTTTTAGCAGCAGGAAATAATGTTATTCTTGTTTAACAGCATTCGATGAATAGTTCCATGACAACATTCGGCCAAACGTTTTCGATAATTACCTACAATATCCACAAAGGTTTTGGTGCGGGGAGACTGCGTTTCTTATTACCGCAAATGCGCATGGCATTGTCTGGTTTAAGCCCCGATTTTGTATTTTTACAGGAAGTGCAGGGGCTTCACATTCGCCGGGAAAAGCGGATTGGACGATGGCCTGACAGACCGCAGTTTGAATACATCGCAGAAAAAGAGTGGCCGCATTATCTCTACGCCAAAAATGCTGTGTATCAGTCAGGCCATCATGGGAATGCAATACTTAGCAAATATAGTTTTGAACAGTTTGAAAATCTTAACTTATCCAGCCGTAACCGCGCTTCCCGGAGTATTCTTCATAGCCAAATTAAAATTGGCAAAGGCGATGAGCAGAAAAATCTCCATTTATTGTGCGTCCACTTAGGACTATTCAAAAGGGAAAGGGCCTTCCAATGCAGAGCATTAATGCAGCGTATTTCGGAATCCATTCCAGAGGATGAACCCCTGATTATGGCTGGTGATTTTAATGATTGGCGTTTACACTTATCAGAACCGTTGGCCGAGGAGTTACAGATTTACGAGGCCTTTCAGGTACTTAAAGGGGAGCCGGCCCGATCATTCCCCGCCTTAAAGCCAACTCTTTGCGTGGATCGAATTTACTATCGCGGTTTGAAGCCGCTGGATGCGCTTTGTCTTTATGGCAAGCCCTGGCGCATGCTATCTGATCATTTGCCGCTTTGTGCATGGTTTGAGGTGTAAACAGATTGTGCTCAGTATCCAGTCCAAGTAAAATACTCTCCTGCTGATTGGGAGAGGCGTGCATGTTTTTAGCTCAGATAATCACCCCTGATTGTGTCAATGTTGACTCCAGTTCAAAAAGTAAAGCGGCCGTATTCCAAAAAGTGAGCCAGTTATTAAGCGACAATTTTTCTGAGTTAAACCGGGAGGAATTGTTTAGCGCTTACTGGAAGCGTGAAGCTTTGGGAAGTACCGCAATTGGCCATGGAATCGCTATCCCGCATGTCCGGGTTCCAGGTCTCAACAGGGTTCGTGCCTGCTTTATCCGCTTACTGCATCCTGTTGATTTTTGTGCTGAGGATAGACAGCTTTCGGATCTGATTATTGCCCTGGCCGTACCTGAGAATCAAAGCGAATATCATCTGAAATTATTGCGAGAGATCATTGTTCAGTTTTCTGATCAGGAATTTTGCAGAATATGCCGCGGACTGACTTGTGAAAAAGCGCTTTTTAATTTATTAATAGAAGCGTCGAACACGCCGGGTTCAAACGTCGATAACAGTTTCATTGCGATTGAGAGTTTATGATCAAAATTACAGTAAAAATTATTAATAAGCTGGGCTTACACGCCAGAGCCTCTGCTAAATTCGTTGCTTTAGCTGCACGGTATCAAAGTCAGATTGACGTGACGTATAACAAAAAAACGGTTAATGGCAAAAGCATCATGGGAGTAATGATGTTAGCAGGTGGTCAAGGCAGCGAGTTGGAGTTGGAAATTAATGGTCCGGATGAGGCGGAAATGGAAAAGGCGCTGGTGGCATTGATAAATAATCGCTTTGGGGAACCGGAGTAGACCGCGCTTCTCCCTGATTGACTCTTGCAATAATCGAATTCCCGCGGCAGCCAACCCAATTCCCGCGGCACCGATCAAACCGAATTCCCGCGGCACCGACCGCGGGACCCACACGCAGCCAATTTAAAATATTGGATTTGCATTTTAAGGATAATGTTTGAAAGATTTGTTTCAAACTGCGTTTAATTGCTATTTTCGGCAACATTGGATTCATCTGAAGAGCATGTTCGGACACCAGACATGGGCCCCGCGGTCGGTGCCGCGGGGATTCGGTTGGTCGGTGCCGCGGGGATTCGGTTGGTCGGTGCCGCGGGGATTCGGTTTGGGCGCTGCCGCGGGGATTCGGTTTGGGCGCTGCCGCGGAGATTCGGAGATGAGTCCCGGAGATGCGGGGCTGGATGAGGAGGTAATTTTCCTCACTCCGCCGGAGGCTGTTTTTCAAAGCGTCGTTTTCTACGCAGCAATATTAGAAGTTGAAAAGGTCCTGAAAGGGCATAGAGAACAAATCCTGCAAACAGGACCACAGAGGGATTGGCGGCGATTGCAACAAACAAAATAACCGTAATCAGTAAATATAAGAAGGGCACTTTACCCTTAAAATCCACTTCTTTAAAACTGTAGTAACGTATATTACTCACCATCAGCACCGCTGTAAGCACAGTAATGACTGCGGTCAGGATGACAATGGAAATGTGATTAAACTCATTTTGATAACAGAGCCATACGAAAGAGGAAACAATTGCCGCCGCCGGTGGGCAGGCCAGGCCTTGAAAATAGCGTTTATCGGCTATACCCACCTGAGTATTAAAGCGAGCCAATCTCAAAGCGACTGCTGCCGTATACACAAAAGCCACCAGCCAGCCAATTTTACCCAGGCGATCAAGCCCCCAGCTGTAAACCAGTAATGAAGGCGCCACCCCGAAAGTTGCCATATCTGACAGGCTATCGTATTGAGCGCCAAAAGACGTTTGTGTATTAGTCAGACGCGCAATACGGCCATCCAGCCCATCGGCTATCATGCCAATAAAAATAGCAATAGCAGCCGCTTCATATTGATTTTTTAAGGAGGCTACGATTGAATAAAACGCCGCAAATAAACTTGCTGTTGTGAATAGATTGGGTAGTAAATATATCCCTGAATGACTCTCTTTGGGGTTCACTGCTAATACCTGCTGCCTAAAAATTCCATCATCCTAGCATAATTGGCAAGTATACCGCCATGATTATCCTTTTCTAATAATTTTGCTATAATCGACGGTTAGCAATTCATCACTGGGTGCAGCACCCAAATGAATGGGTAACAACTAGTCGTTGTTTTATCAATATGATGCTATAATAGGCATACTGTTTTGTTTATGCGTTTGAAATGTCCGAATCTGATGATAAAAAAATTGTGATCGAAGGTGTAACCCATCAGGGTAAAACATTTCGTCCCAGCGATTGGGCTGAGCGGATGAGCGGTACTTTGGCCAGTTTTAAAAATCGTCGTATACGTTATTCCCCCCTGTTACAGCCCAGCGTTAACGCAGAAGGTTATAAATGTGTTTTGCTTGATCCCAGGCTAAAGGAAACCAGTCCGCAGGTTTACCAGGCAATTATGGATTTTGCTAAAGAAAATAATCTGAAAATCTGTAAGGAAGACGAATAGCTAACCACCCTGGCTATACATAGCGGAAGGATAAGGCTAAAGAGGTTAATTGATTTACTATCCAGCCGGCAAATGCAATAGTATTATCAAAATTCATGGCAAACACACCGCCTGCAAGAAAAGCCAGGCCCTTAGGTCCATCCTGTACGCCTGGTTCACTGGCATGGGTTAACAGCACTGCCCCGCGAACAAACCAGATCAGACCCGCTGTGCGGATAAGCAGGTCCATTGAGCTATAAATATTGGTGGGATTATAATTGGCGTATTGTAAAATGTTGCCAACCCCGAAGGCGGTATTGGATAAGGATGTGACTGCGGAGGGAAGGAAGAGCAAGGCAGCTCCGCCAACAATATAGGCAATTGGGCCAAACATTTTTTCCTGCGAAGAGGAATTGGCGCGATAATCTCCAATTTTTCGCAGCTTCATGATTGCAGTTATGAAAAATAAAATGCCTAGCATATAAGCCAACCCAGAAATCAGGGATTGTACGGGAAAGAGCGATCGACTTAAATTGGCGATCATTTGTATCAAATCTGTACTATTCATGGTTTAATTATATACTTTTTAAAATGAGATCTCTTGCAAATTCAAATTTTTTACTATATTAAGGTTTTTTTTATCGGGTAGCCAAACCATGCAAGCCAAAACAATTTCTGCCAGATTAACCGATGCTTTCATGCTGTCTTCAAAAGTAAAGCATTTTATATTCGAACTTCAACATAATCCGCCCTTTAATTATTTACCGGGCCAGTTTATTACTATTCATTTCGAAAAGGACGGAAAACAGCTTAAACGTAGTTATAGTATCGCCAATGTCCCCGCGCAAGACAATCGCATTGAATTTGCAGCAGGCTATGTCGAAAATGGCCCGGGCACTGCGCTTTTATTCAATTTGCAGCCTGACGATGTAATCCAGATCAGCGGCCCATTTGGTAGATTGATTCTTAAGGATGAATTACCACAGCGTTACGTACTGGTCGCTACCAGTACGGGTGTAACTCCTTATCGCGCAATGCTTCCAGTATTAAGACAGCGGTTGCAACAAAACCCCAATCTGAAAATTGTCATCATGCTGGGAGCACAAACCCCTGAAGACGTTCTCTACGAAAAGGAATTTCTGGCATTAGCGAAAGATTTCCCCAGGCAGGTTATTTTCCGCGCACAGCTAAGCAGGGCGCATAATGAGTCTCTGTTAAGCCATCAATTTAGGGGTTATGTGCAGCATGCTTTTTCCGAATTAAGTCTGAATCCGCAAGAAGATATAGTTTATTTATGCGGAAATCCGGGTATGATCGATGAGTCATTTGAACTGTTAAAATCAACGGGATTTGCTACTCAACAGGTCATTCGTGAAAAATATATTTCACGATGAAGACTTGAAGCCGTCCTGTACTAAACGATGAGGAGATGAAACTGCTATGAATTATGATGAGTTGGTGACAACCATGGATATACTTTTACAAGATGGTAAAGGCATTTTGGCCGCTGATGAAAGCAGTGGCACAATTGGCAAGCGATTTGAGTCCATCGGTTTGGAAAATACCGAAGAAAATCGCCGTGACTACCGTTTGTTGCTGGCTAATACAGAAGGTCTGGAGCAATATGTCAATGGTGTAATTCTGTTTGAAGAGACCTTTACGCATCGTGATCAGAATGGCGTTTCTGTTCCTGAATTGTTTGCTGCCAAAGGGATTGTACCCGGTATTAAGGTTGATAAAGGCTTAATCAGCTTACCTAATACCAATGATGAAAAAGTAACCCAGGGTCTTGATGGTCTGGCTGAGCGTTTGGCTCATTTCAAAAAACTGGGCGCTCGTTTTGCCAAATGGCGTAACGTTTACTCTATTTCCGACTGTACACCCAGCTTAACTGCAATCAAGGCAGGCGCTGAAATGCTGGCTCGTTATGCATCAATTTGCCAGGCTACCGGAATTGTGCCAATTGTTGAGCCTGAAGTATTAATGGATGGCGATCATGATATTGAGCATTGTGCACAAGCCACAGAAATGGTTTTACACGAACTGTTCCATTCGCTTTTCATCCATCAGGTCGAATTGGAAAATATTGTTCTGAAGCCCAGTATGATTACCAGTGGTAAAAAGCATAATCCATTCTCTTCTCCTGAAGAAGTTGCTGACTACACTATCAGTGTATTCCGTAATATGGTACCCGCAGCCGTTCCCACAATTAATTTCCTTTCTGGCGGCCAGACTCCAGAACAGGCGACTGCCAATCTGAATGCGATTAACAGCACGGGCTATCAACCCTGGGTGTTGAGCTTCTCTTACGGCAGGGCATTGCAAGAAGATTGCTTGCAGGCCTGGAAGGGTAAAATGGAGAATGTTGAGAAAGCGCAGGCTGCTCTGTTAAAGCGTGCTAAATTAAATAGCATGGCTTGCTTTGGTGAATATACTGGGGAGATGGAGTAATTACTGTTTCTCGTCATTGCGAGCATAGCGAAACAATCCAGAGCGGAGCATGAATGAGTGCTGATACTGGATTGCTTCACCAGGGCTTGCAATGACGGGGTTTCGTTCGCAATGACGAGTAGTAGCTTTAAACAAAAAAAATCGGGCTCCAGGCCCGATTTAGTTTAATCATTCTGATTTACTCGCGATGAGTTTGAATTTTTTCTTTGTGTTTTATCAGCTGACGGTTGAGTTTATCGACTAATACGTCAATGGCTGCATACATGTCTTCAGATTCGGCACGTGCATGAAATTCAGCTTTGGCAACGAGGATAGTGGCTTCAGCGATTTTCATCAGTTTCTCAATATCGAAAACGACATTAACCACCGTAATTTTGTCAAAATGACGCTCGAGCTTATTGAATTTACTTTTGGTAAAGTCTCTTAAAGCAGAGGTGACATCAACATTATGGCCTGTAAAGTTAATCTCCATAACATTTCTCCTTCTGTGATTACAACTACATTATGAAATACTTTTTCTTTCATTGGAAGGGGGGATCCCCATCGCTTCGCGATATTTCGCTACCGTACGGCGGGCAACCTGAATTCCCTGTTGTTCAATAAGCTCAGCAATTTTACTGTCGCTTAAGGGTTTCCTTCTATTCTCTGCCGCAATCAGTTTTTTGATGACAGCTCGAATGGCCGTTGATGAGCATTCTCCGCCGGCAGCAGTTGCAACGTGGCTGGAGAAAAAATACTTAAGTTCAAACACACCTCTTGGGGTATGCATAAATTTCTGTGTAGTGACCCGGGAAATTGTGGATTCATGCATATCCAGAGCTTGTGCAACATCATTAAGAATCAATGGTTTCATGGCTTCTTCACCATGTTCAAAGAAGTCCATCTGATAATCAAGAATGCAGCTGGCCACTTTTAGCAAAGTTTCCTGACGGCTTTGAATACTTTTTAAAAACCAGCGCGCTTCCTGCAAATTGTTTTTTAGAAACTGGTTATCCGGACTATTGTCTGCCCTTTGAATTAAGGAAGCATACTGATTATTAATTGATAAGCGAGGCAGGGTATTATGGTTTAGGAAAACCTGCCATTTACCTTCTATTTTTTTTACAATAACGTCAGGAATAATGTATTCAGTAATTTCTTCCTGAATGAGATTACCCGGTTTGGGGTTGAGTTTTTGTATAATCTGTAAAGCACGATTAAGTTGTTCTTCCGTAATCTGATGATTTTTTATCAATTGTCGATAGTTATGCTGGCCCAGTAATTCAATGCTGTTTCGAATGACCTCCTTGGCCAATGTGACATCACTATTTTCTTCAGGTAATTGCTCGAGCTGTATTAACAGGGTCTCCGCGAGATTAAGCGAGGCGCAGCCTACTGGATCAAAATGCTGTAAGCGATGGCGCACAACCTCAATTTCATCAAGCTCCAGAGGATGGCTTTCACTATCAAGGCTATTATGCAGTTCCGCGAGGCTTTGCGTTAAAAAACCATCATTATCAATTGCATCGATAATAGCGGTGGCAATTACCCGATCTACATCGCTCATAGGCGTTAATTCAAGCTGCCAGCGCAAATGATCCTGCAGATTGGTTGTGGTGCAGTGAAGATTGTCATAATTTAAGTCATTGTCTTCAAAAAGACTGCGTTTTCCACTGTTAGAATAAAGCTGAGACCACTGAAAATCGGCAAATTCATCAGGAACCTGTCTTTCTGTTTCTAGTCGGGAATCATCTTTCTCATCATTAGGGCTAGCTTCCAGCATGGGATTTGATTCAACTGCCTGTTGAATTTCCTGCTGCAAATCCAGTGTGGATAATTGAAGCAGGCGAATTGCCTGTTGTAACTGTGGGGTCAATGTCAGCTGCTGACTAATACTGAGCTGCAACGATGGTTTCATTCAAATCCTCTTTGTTTACCCGCTTTTATATAGTAAGTTTAACTGATCCACTTGGATTATCCAGTAGCTGTCTACACAAGGGGCAAAACTTTTTTCCTTTAGTTTGTCATTTTGAGGTAGGGGATGCATCTGTAAGGCAGATGATAAAAAAAAAAGCCTCAACAGAGGCCTTTTTAATTTATTTAATTTTACCTTCTTTATACTCTACATGTTTACGAACCACGGGATCGTATTTCATGAGTATAAGTTTGTCAGTGGTGGTGCGGGGATTTTTAATGGTTGTGTAATAGTGGCCGGTTCCTGCGCTGGACACTAATTTAACCTTAATCCTGGTTTTGCTCTTTGCCATCTTTTATAGTTCCTCAGTCAGTTAAACTTTTTCGCCTTGGGCTCTAAGCTTGTCAACAATTGCTTTAATACCCAGCTTGTCAATAGTACGGAGACCTTTAGTGCTGACTTTGAGTGTAACAAAACGCTGTTCTTCTTCAAACCAGAAACGGCGTCGTTTAATATTCGGCAGGAAACGTCTGCGGGTTTTATTGTTGGCATGCGAAACATTGTTACCAGTGATTGGTCGCTTGCCAGTCACCTGACATACTCTTGACATAGTGTTGCTCCAAAGGTTCTGTAGATATACATCTAGCTGGGCTTGAATTAAAGGCAGAAGCCACAAATCAGCCGGGGATAATACAAGAGCGCTTTTATAGCAAAAAATGGCAAATTATGCAATCAAAAAGTGCCTTGTAGACCAAAGATCGCAAATTATATCCTTTTTCAGGAGAGTGGTCGAGTCTCTTTCTTTTTTGCTATACTCCCGCGTCTTTCTACTAGCATCAGATGTTTTATGAAACGTACCATTAAAAGCTATGTGCTGAGGGCTGGCCGCATCAGTAACAGGCAGCAATCAGCCCTGGATAATTTGCTTCAGTACTATGAAGTCCCATTCACCGGCTCTTACTGGAATTGGGCTGATTTGTTTAAGCGGGAGGCTGAAACCGTTGTGGAGATTGGGTTTGGAATGGGAGCCTCATTGCTGGCAATGGCCAAAGCCCATCCAGAGCAGAACTTCCTTGGTATTGAGGTCCATCGCGCGGGGGTGGGAAGCCTTCTTGCGGATGTCCATGAGGAAAAAATCGAAAACCTGCGTATTGTGGTTCATGATGCAGTAGAGATTTTTAAACAGCAGATTCCGCCCGATAGTCTGGCGGGTATACAGATTTTCTTTCCCGACCCCTGGCCAAAAAAACGGCATCACAAGCGCCGTCTGGTTCAGCCCGAACTTGTTAAAACCATGGTCGGTGCACTCAAGCCGGGAGGATTCATTCATTGTGCCACCGATTGGGAAGACTATGCGCAGCAAATGCTTGAAGTGCTATCCGCGGAAGAATCGCTGATCAATAGTATGAGCGAGGGTGGATTTTCCCCCAGACCGGAAACACGGCCCGTTACCAAATTTGAAAAGCGAGGCCAGGGATTGGGGCATGGTGTATGGGATTTGATTTTTGTTAAGAAATAACCTGTCCTGAATTAGAAATTGTGATGCTGGGCTTTACAACCCAGCCTACCGTGATTGATTTTTTGCTAAATCGTAAAGAATTTTTGAACTTCGACCTCAGCCTGTGTAAGATGCTTCTAAAAATGGCTCCTGTATATAATAGTGAAGAGAGGATGATCAAAAATGATAAATTTCAGTGAACTGGATGCAGTGCTGGAGGCATCAAAAGAGGAAGGATTGCAGCCCTTTATAGAGTTTCTGAAGTCGATGGAGACCAGGAAGGAGCAGAGGGAAGGAAAAAAAGATAAGAAAGAACTGACTAAAGAGAGATTGAAAGAGTTCGCCCAGCAATATTATCAGACAGATGCAAAAGAAAATTTTACTCTGCTTAATTATCTGATTTTTAAACATCACTCTGAGGACTTAAATTTAACACCCTTGATTGAGTATTTATTACCCTACGATAATTTCATCACGGGCAAGCCCATTCATTTTGCATTCAAGCATCGAAAATTTGATTTAATTCCTACGCTCTTGAACCACTTCATTCCTTTTGAAAAAATGCATAAAGAGAAAGTTTTTGGTGAGGGTGAGGGGCCGGCTTTTCGCGTGATAGTTGAGGAACATGGCCAAAAAAACAACCCAGGAGGGATGCGCATGATTGACAGTACCGACCGCAGCGGCTACAGCTTGCTGGCGCGTGCTGTGCAGGCGCGTGACAGGGATAGCCTTCTGTTACTATTACAACGCAAGCCAAACCTGGATGAGCCTACTCTGTTTAAAATTGCCAATAAGTCTCAAGTGGCAAATGCGGCCATTCATCAGGCAGTCAGGGATGATTGGGCAGAGGCTGTCAAAATTTTGATTGACAGTGGAGCAGATCCTGAAATTTCATTCAATCCTGCAAGAACGACTCCCTTTGTTATTGCGGTTCATTATGCGAAGATAGATTCCCTACAGGTACTGCTTAAGGTTAAATCCATCGCAGCGGGTGTGGATGACTTAATCCAGGATCCTGCTGGGAAGACCAGGGATCGCCCCATTAATATACTTTGTCAGCAATTAAGCAAGGAAAAGGATAAAAGTAGAAAAGACGCTTTGCTTGCTGGGATTGCCATGCTGATATGCCGAGGCGCGGCAGTACCAGAGAATAAAGTCCACCAGGAGTTGATTAGTAAGTATCGCGAACAAATTGCTGATGAAATTACAGATTATGCCAAAAAAAGCTTTAAACGTTCACAGGTAATTATTCGTCAATTACACGCTCAAAACAGCCCCTGGCACAACATATTCTATCCAGCCAGCTCTAATCCCTTCCGTTTTTTATTTAGTACTCCTGGGAATATTACAAAAAAAATGGAAGATTTGGTCTTACAGTCGACTTTGAAATATCGAAAAAAAGAGCAGGAAGGCGCTATTGACCCAGCCAAGAAAGATCGGCGCTTTATTAGCGATGAAGTCAAGCTCGCTGTCTTTACCCGCCTGTTTTATGAAGACAGAGACCGTTCCTGTTGCACAAAGCGCTGGGCAACAGGATTCTGGAATTTGGGTGAAGGGCGATTTACCAGCTGGGATCAGGTCAAATTTTATGCCAACTCCCCTGAAGGTCATAATACGCGCACCCAGAGAGTGTACCAGGCTATAGAAGGGCAGCAAACGGGTGTCCACAGAGGCAAACCGGAGCTGGGAGATGATCGATTTGAAGAAATCCTTAATCGAATTGCCAAGGAAGAAGAAGAAAAAGAACGGCAAACCTTTATGGTATCTCCATCATAAGCTATAAATCGATTCTCGCGGAGCGTTCAGTCAGACTGCGTTTCGCAAGATCTTTTAAGGTGCTTGCTTAAACTGCTGGCAAGCCCTAGAATCCTAGCTTTATGTATAGGGTGGAGAACTCAATGGGATGGAAAGAACCAGACAAAGAGAAAGACAAAAATCAATGGAATGGTCAGAATCAGCCGCCTGATTTGGATGAAGCCCTCAAACGCTTTCAGGAGAAATTAAAAAGGACTCTCCTGGGCGGTGGTAACTCTGAAGAAGAAGGCGACCCTGGTTCGAGCGTTCCCGGAAAAAGCGCTGGCATGCTGGCATTTCTGGCCTTGCTCGTCATTTTTGCTCTATGGGCTCTTTCTGGAATTTTTATTGTAGATCCTGCTGAACAGGCAGTGATCCTGCGTTTTGGCAAATATGTTGAAACGGTAGGGCCTGGCCCCCACTGGATTCCACGTATAATTGAATCCAAAATAGTCAGAAATGTTGAGCGTGTTTCGGACTACTCCTATTCAGCGAATATGCTGACCAAGGATGAGAATCTGGTTTCAGTATCCCTGGCAGTTCAATATCGCATTGGTGATCTGCAAGCCTATCTCTTTAATGCAGTAGATCCCCAGGAAAGTTTGCAACAGGCTACTTCCAGTGCGCTGCGTCAAGTGGTTGGAACCACGACCTTAAACGAGATTATTACTGAGGGTCGAGAGGCATGGGCAACCAATGTACAGGATTCCCTGGTTAAAATTCTGGAGAGTTACAAAACAGGCGTAGTCATTGTCAACGTCTCTCCGCAACCAGCAAGGGCGCCTGAGAATGTACAGGATGCTTTTGATGATGCCATTAAAGCTCAGGAAGACGAAAAACGGTTTAAAGAGCAGGCTTTTGCCTATAAAGCGCGAGTAGTGCCTATAGCGGAAGGGAATGCCCAACGTATCAAGGAAGAAGCGCAAGCTTTTGCAACCCAAGTCGTCTTGAAAGCAAAAGGGGAAGTCGCTGAGTTCTTGGCACTATTGCCCCAGTTTAATCTGGCGCCGCAGGTCACTTCTGAACGAATGTACCTGGATACTGTGCAGCAGGTACTAAGCAAGAGCAGCAAGATTATCGTAGATGGTAAATCGGGTAACCTGCTTTATCTGCCTCTGGATAAGCTGGGTCGGGAAGCTGTAACGTCGCCTCTACCAAAACCGGCTGTGGAGGATGTCGCCGCTAATCTGGAGGAGGGCTCCGCATCTGGCGAGTATGATGATCATGCAACCACGCGTCCGATACTCAGACAAACTTATCGACAAGGGAGGAATGGATAGATGAATGCTTTAAGAACAACCCTGGTCGTACTGGCTTTCTTCATTCTGGTAATAGTATTGGCTAGCGTTTTTACTGTGACTCAGGGGCAGCAAGGAATTCTGTTGCGTCTGGGGCGACTGGTTATAGATAAGCAGACGGATAAAGTGAAGGTACTGCTGCCTGGTTTACATTTCAAAACACCATTTATTGAAAGTGTGCGATTGTTTGATACCCGCTTGCAGACACTGGACATTAAATCTTCACGGATTGTGACCAAGGAAAAGAAAGATGTGCTCGTCGATTATTATGTGAAATGGCGTATTGATAATCTTGCCCAATATTTCAAATCCACCGGCGGCAATGAGTTTAAGGCGGAAACGCTGCTCGAACAGCAGCTAAACACCTGGCTGCGTGCCGAATTTGGAAAACGAACCATTTCTGATGTGGTGTCCGGAGGCCGGGACGATGTTGTCGATGTACTTCGCGAGAAAGCGGAGCAACAAGCCCGCGGATTAGGGGTTGAGGTGGTCGATGTCAGAATCAAAGGCATTGAATTACCTGCAAACACCAGTAACGCAATTTATCAGCGTATGCGCGCCGATATGCAGAAAATTGCCAATCGACATCGAGCGGATGGCCAGGCTGCTGCAGAAGCGATCCAGGCCGCAGCAGATGCTGAGGTTACTGTGGTGCTGGCTAAGGCACAAAGTGAAGGCCAGGTTATCCGGGCAAAAGGGCAGGCCGAGGCTGCTACTATCTATGCGCAGGCTTATGGACAGAATCCAAAGTTTTTTGAGTTTTATCGCAGCCTGAAAGCGTATGAGGCCAGTTTCACCAGTAAACAGGACTTATTAGTGCTTGATCAAAGCAGTTCTTTTTTTGACTACTTTAGGCATTCTTTAGTAAAAAATGATGATACACTGAAGAAAAACTGATATAATTTTCCTTTGATTTTGTTGAAGAGGGTTAAGTTCGCTTAACCCTTTTTTCTTGGAGATTTTTTCCTCTCCATTATTCACCAATTGACAGAGTAAGAGTTTAGATTATGGGCAAGAATGTTGTAATAGTTGGTACGCAATGGGGCGACGAGGGTAAGGGTAAAATTGTCGATTTGCTGACCCAGAACGTAAAAGTGGTAGTCCGTTATCAGGGAGGCCATAATGCCGGTCATACCTTGAAAATCAATGGTGAAAAAACCGTATTGCGGCTAATTCCTTCCGGCATGCTCAGACCTCATGTAAGCTGCTATATCGGCAACGGCGTTGTTCTTTCCCCTGAAGCCCTGCTGGCTGAGATTCGTGAACTGGAAGGGAAGGGTATTAATGTCCGCGACCGGCTTAAAATCAGCCAGGCCTGCCCTTTGATCCTGCCCTATCATGTTGCCCTGGATAAAGCACGCGAGACTATGAAAGGCAGTAAGGCCATTGGAACCACCGGGCGTGGAATCGGGCCTGCTTATGAAGATAAAGTGGCTCGCCGGGCTTTGAAAGTCAGCGATTTATTCGACGAAAACCGCTTTGTCCGCAAACTGACTGAATTATTGCATTATCATAATTTTGTACTCAAACATTATTACCAGCAGCCTGAAGTAGAACTGGAACCCATGTTAAGGGATGCCAAAATCTGGGCTGCAGAATTAAAAGAGATGGTTTGCGACGTGACTACTGCTTTGCATACTCACCGTGAACAAGGCGATTCCATTCTGTTTGAAGGCGCGCAGGGCGTCTACCTGGATATCGATCATGGAACCTACCCCTTTGTAACGTCTTCCAATACCTGTGTTGGCAGTGTTATAAATGGCGCCGGTTTTGGTCCGCGTTATCTTGATTATGTCTTGGGGATTACCAAGGCGTATACTACCCGCGTGGGCGGAGGGCCGTTCCCTACTGAACTGCAGGACGATATTGGCAAGCGCCTGGCTGAGCGCGGTCATGAGTTTGGCGCAGTTACCGGGCGTCCGCGTCGCTGCGGCTGGTTTGATGCTGTATTGCTGCGTCGTTCCATTGAGCTCAATAGTATTACTGGGCTTTGCCTTACCAAGCTCGATGTGCTTGATGGCCTGGAGACCCTGCGCATTGCAGTAGCTTATCGCGACAAAAATGGGCAGTTGCTTACCCGTCCGCCGCAATCGGCAGAGGACTTTGAAGGCCTGGAACCGGTCTATGAAGAGCTGCCTGGCTGGACAGAGTCCACCGCTGATTTAACATCCATGTCGCAAATGCCGGCTAACGCCCTGGCTTATCTGAAACGGATTGAGGAATTACTGGATATACCCGTCGATATGCTTTCCACCGGGCCAGAACGTGATTCTACGATTATCAGGCGGGATCCTTTCGCTTAATATAGGGGGTGTAGCCTTTGCTGTATCAAGGCTACACTTTCTAACATCTCATTTTACATAGGCTTTAGGCTGGTCGAAATCGTAAATAATTCCCAAACCCATTTGCGCCGTATTGGCAGTTATTTTGGTTTGTTTTAACACGCCGCCAAATGGCTCGAAGACTGCGCTTTTAATCCCTTCATAATTGATTTGGCTGTAATCCAGAACTAACCACCAATTGGATGATAGGGCATGTTTAAGCCCTAAGCCATAACGGATCCCGCTGCGGTTTTTAGTTTGGCTAAGAATAGTGGGATCTGAATCTGAAATTTTTACCCGGCCATTGATATAACCTACCCGGCCAAAAAGTAATGTATTTTCTGAAAGAAAGTAACCTGGCAACAAACTGACGCCTGCACTTCGTTTAACAGTAAACGTTGTTTTAACAAAAGTCTGATGGATATATTCATTATTCTCCAGTTCGTATTCAACGGAGCTCAAATTGCCATTCACTTCGGCCCCAAGGGAGTAACGTTGATATCGCCACTGATAGCCGCCAAAGATTGAACCAAAAACGCCTGTGCCGGAAAAATGGTTTTTATCGATAACGTCAAAAGTACCAGGCCGGATAACATGCGCCCTTTGTCTGAAATCAGCGCCCTCTGGTCCAACGCTGGCTCCCAGATAAAATCCCGCCTGGCAAAGTGATGAAGACAAAATCAAGCTTGTAGCAGCTACTGTTTTCCCTAACATATATTCCTTCCTGTTGTTGATTAACTTTCGAAGCGTTTTTCAAAAGCTGCCAGTTTAAGCTCCAGATCCCGTTGTAAATGGGCTTTTTCACTCCTTTTCACAAATGCTTCGCAAGCGGCGCTGTTTAAATCCATGCATTCATTAACCAGTGTTCCTTTAGCCGGGTCAGCCCACAGGCTTTTACCTGGCAAAAAGGCATAAGTTAATACATTACGAGTCATATTTTTTAATTGTGAATAGTCAATATCATGCTCTATGACGGCTTTAACATATTGGCGGGTCAAATCAGTACGCAAAACACCTTCATCGTCAGTAGACAGGACCACTGGCACATCATGAGCCAGATAATAATGAATAGGGTGTTCCTTACCTGTTATATTCAGTATTTTTTCATTGCTGGTTAAATTGATTTCAACAGGTATCTGTCGAGTTTTCATGTAATTTAAGGTATCCAGGGAATTATCTTCAAAGCCTATATCCAGGCCATGCCCAATCCGCTCGGCATGGCCAATCAGCAGGGCATCCCTTATATGAAAGCGCAGGTCTTCAGGCATGACGTCTTCCCCGCTTAACTCGCCCGCATGCAAGGCAATATGGACCTGCGGATAAAGCTGATGCAGGAAATGAATCACTTCCATCTGTTTTTTATAATCCCTCAACGAAATAATGCCATCTTCCGCCTGCACCACATTAATCGCCACAATAGCCGTGGATTGCGAGGCGGCAGCAAAACCATGTAAAGCTTGCATAAAAAACTGTGGCAGCTCCTGCTCGCGAAGGATGTGATACTGAAGCTTGACGGTTAAAAGGCAAGCCGCCTGTTCCGGTTTATTCTCGCAGCCAAGAAATTTTCGGGTATCAGGCAGCAGCTGATCGCTGACTTTTACAGTATTTGAAATTTCCTGCATAAAAGCGGGGTTGGCAAGCAATTGCGTTTTCGCTTTTTCATAGCCCTGGCTTAAATCGGGTGCTGGTGCGGCAAGCGTTGACCGCGCATAATCCGGCATCATCATCACTTCAATGTACTCTTCCTGCTGGTCAGCGGCACGCTGAATCACTTCGGCTAGAAGCGGAATATGATTATCCATCACCAGATTGGTAAATTTAAAAAAGGTGGCGAAGAAATGATCATGTCCGGATTCTTTACCGGCTATAAAATTCTTCATTGACCAGCTGCGGATGATCTGATCATATAACTCAGGATTTTTGAAAATATGGCTGGTTTTTATGCCTTTACAGGTTTCGGTTATTTTAGCGACACTCAGTGTCTGGAGATCCAAGCAATAGTCTTGTTCAGAAGCCAGTTTTACCATGGTTTCCGGATAAGCGCCGCCGGATAAATGGTAGTGTAATTCGCCGCCCTTGGGCATTTCCTTTAGGAAAGCATATAAAGCATTGGGATCTTGTCTAACTTGATCGAACACCTGTTCAACACTGGATTGAGCGGAAGTAGCCAGTCCTAGTAAAAGCGCGCAACTAATGAGTCTTTGCATATCAAAAGCTAAAAGCCAAATACAATTACAGGAGAAAGAGTATACTGGACGTCTGCTCAAGTCTCCATCCCTCCAGGCAGTTATTTAGTATCGGTAAGTCATAAAAGTCAAAACCCTTTTGTCTATAATTTATGCATGACGAACAGTTCTGAGCGATTATGATCACTGAGCCTGCGCCAACCGTTTCCCTGGCTGAAACGATTAAAAATGCCCGTATTAGTTTACTCGAGCGGTTGCAGGTCAGTTTAAGCCGGCCTGTAAGCGAGCGCTTGACACCTAACCAGGATGGGGTACCCTTCACGGATCTTGATGATGAACCGCCGCAAATCGCTTCCATTAAAAAACTGGTTAACAGCCTTTATTACGCAGAAAAAGCTGCTCAAGCCCAGGTATGGGAACGAATCGACTTTTCCAGTAATTGGGGAATCGCAAGCGGGATTGCGGGTAACCCTGTACAGATAGCCTATGATCTTTACCATCTCTACCTCGCTTTGGACAGCTTCAATGAGTCAGTGCCTGAGCTCCGGTTTTTGCTGCAGGAAAACCGGGATCTCATTCAACCAGTATACGATAATCTCGCCTCAGCTGTTCAGGCACTGGGCTTGGAAGAAAAGTATGCCCATCTGGATTGGGCCGGAGGTGCCGGCCTTCTATTGGGAGGTGGAGTCAATGCGCTTCATGCCGGAGAGAAAAGCAGTTTGCAGGGAAATGTTATAAGTGGACTATTGAATAATTTACCTGGATGGCTCAATGCGGCGTCAGCCGCATTGAATGCCGATAATCAACAGAATGCAGATGAGTTGAAGTTATCTGAGGAACAGCAGAAGGCTGTGAGCCGGGTTATTGACCTGGTATTCAGCGAAAAAAATGTGTTGAAAGCCTTCCCTGCGGTTGTAAAGGCTTTGCAGGGATTTAAAGAACTATATGAAAAAATAAATGCTGAAGGAAATAATATTTCCGAGGAAACAGTGAAGGCTTATATCCAATGGGGAAGTGAGGGATTAACCGCTCTCATTAGTGCTGCTGATGAACTGGAACGTCGTAATTATCTCAAGCAGGGAACAATCTCTGATGCTATTGTTGAGCAGGCAATTAATTTCCGTGCTGCAATTGAAGCCCGCATTGCACAATCTGCCGCGGTCAAATACCTGCCAGAAATGAATGCGCCAACGCTTGTGAAAGAAGCCAGTATGGGATTGGCCAGAGCATTTATTGTCCAGGGAAGGATCCGCGCTCTTGATGAGTCACGTATTGCTTCTTATGCAGAATTAAAAGAGCTGGAATTTAAAAAAGACAAAGCCAAGGAATTTTTTGAATTGCTCGCCAGATACGCCGGCAAGAATCTGGGAGATATTGCTGCAGAAGACAAACAGGCATTAAAACAGTCTTATCAGGCCATACAAACGGTGGTTGCTGCATCCAACATTGAGTTAGATCAATTAATTGTAAAATCATTAAATGCAGATGAAGCCCCTCCTGCTGAAGGCCGATTTGCCGGATTCTGGCGCGGTGTTGAGAAGTTAAAAAAAGCCGATATTAGCGGACTGATGAACGATATCCATAATTACCGTCACGGTGAAATCAATCTGGTCGGCGGTCTGAAACAAAAAGTATTGAAGTACTATGGGGATAGGGAAAATGCGGAGCTGCTTAAAGTCGAAATCATTAATGAAGCCCAGACTAGTATTGTGGAGAAGTTCAAAGGCAAGATAGTGCCTTACAGGCAAATCCTTGCTTCCAGGGATGTGGAAATATCAATTGATTCAGGCTCTGCGGCTAAGCGTCGGGGGCAGGGACTTATGGGCTTGCATGCCCTGGATAATCTGGCCGTGGTATTACCCGCTATCATCCGCCTTCTTGAGGAAGCGGGCGAGCATCCAGAGAATATTCCTGAGGGCAAACTTGATAATCTTCGGGCAGGATATTTACGGGTACAATCCACAATCCACAGTATCAATGCTGAACTCGATGACAAAATTACTGCCGCGTTAAATTCAGGTGACAAGACAGAATTAGCTAAAGTCCAGAGCGAATTGAACCATCCGGATTTTTCCGGGCAAATAAGGGCTTATAAGGCCATCTTATCTGGGATGGCTAACAGTGAAAGAACGCCTTTGCCAGTCATCGATAAACTCAACGCAGTGAACATTTCTTCAATTAATAATTTAAGGGGCAATTTTGCTGCCATTCAGGAAATGAAGTTATCCGGATCGATTGGCAAATTAGAGGAATATGTCAGAAACAAGCGTCTTGTCAATTTATCTTCCCTGGTGAATGAGAAAATTCAATCACCGCCTTATGCAGATGATTCTGCTGATCCCAAGGTAATTAAACAGATTAAAAATCTGGAGAATGGTTTATATAATTTGCGGACAGCGCTGGATGCTTTTGAAAAAATGAGTAATGAAGACTCACTCGTGAGTAAATTAATGAAGCTAAAAGAGCTTGCCTTGCAATTAAAAGCAGCCTGGGATGCCTTGAATAGCTTAACGCCAGAGTTAAAAGCACAGTACGCTTCAGTTTCAGAGGTGTTGTCCTCTTATGGAGGCCTGGTGAGTCCTGCGCAGGCACAATCACTCGACGGAGAGGGGCTGGAGGAGGCCAGGTCGAATATAGAACGAGGTGTCGACAGTTTATTCGCTGCCTCTGCGCTGGTGGCGGATAAACAACAGCAGTTGTCTAACTATTTTAATCTTCCAGTGGATATGAACCGACGGTTTAAGGGATATAGCCGGGAGGAATTGGCTAATCCAGAGAGGATGAAAAAAGAAATTGATGGGATTGTTGCTGGGCTTGAAAAATTTACTGAAGGAGCACAGTTGCAAGGCTTATGGAAATCGAAGGGTTTGCTGGCCCAGCTTAAGCGGTTTGGTGAACAATTAGGCGAGCTTGGAGACACAGCCAATACTATTGCAAGGGCTCAAACCGCTGAATTAAAAACCGGATTGTTTAAGGGCGTACTCGCTGAGCTTAGCCAGTTTGAAGATAATTATTATCTAAAACCGGGGGTAATGATTCACCCGGTGATGCAGAAGTTAAATGTATTTTTTGAGTCCATGTTAAGTGAACTGGATATGCCTTATGAGGATAAGCTTGCGGTTATTCAGCAGGCACAGTTTATTGATATTCTGAAAGAAGAAACAGAGAACCGCATCGCGCAATTACAGGATGAATTAAGCAAGACGGATGCACCTCAGGAAAAAATAAATATTGAATTCAGGATAAAGGGGCTTGAACAGAAAGTAAGCTATCTGGAGGAACTAGGTCAAGGTTATGCGGCAGCCTATGCTGAGCGCAAGGCTCAACTCCTGGATAAGGAATTTGAAAGACTGCTGGAGGGAGAATTCATCCCGGCCATAAGTCACTTAGGAAACCCTTTGAATGAGCCATTTCATACTCAATACATCAATGAACTGCGAAACTTTTATCAACAGAACAGAGAACGGCTAATCAGCGAGGGAAAGGCAGACAGTTTATCAATCACTGAGCTGAAAGCAGGACTTCATCACATTCAGGAGAGCCGATGGAAGACCTTCTGGTTCGTGGAGAGTGTGACCGAAATCATTGATAACCACATGAAGAAACTTAAACCAGGAGAAAATGAAGAGCTGGCAGAATTCGGGCATAAATTAATGCAGGATTTTCGTAACGGTACTATTCCTATCGAGACGCGTTATCAAGAGGCAAGAAGTCTGGACAGTAATAAGCATTTCCAGGAGATCGCAGCAAAAACCAGCAATGGCCGCGGCCTTTTATACGCCATCATCACATTTTTCAAAAGCATCGGCTATGTATTAAACCAGTCGGTGATTTCTCATAAAATGTCGATTAAGGAGTCCTACCAGCAATTTAAGGATGATGAAAAAGTCAGGCATGGTGAAGCCCTGCGGGAAGCCTATTTACATTTGCAGGAGAGACCGGAGTCAGAACCTTCTCCATTACCTGATTCCGGACAGGCAAAAATCGATGCTGAAAAAACAGATAAGTTTCGCAGTGCCCTGCAGCATTTATCAGAGGTGGAAGAGGAGGTAGCTATTAAACCAGCTCCTCCCTAGAGTTTGCTTTAAGGATTGCTTTACTTTGTTCGCAAAGACGAAGAGTTTAATCAGCGTAAGCTGTCTTTCCTCTCAACTTCCTGTCCCGCTGCTCGGGCTTCCCAAGCATTAATAATTTTTTCATGATCAATGATCTTGGTGTCGTTTTCTACAGTCATGCCGCATCGTTCCTCAATATAATCCATACGGCGGGCGAGACTTCCTTTTTTATTGAAAGGTTTGACCATCTCTTTTTCCAGAGCTTCCTGAAGATTCTCTAATAGGGCACCAACCGTTTTGGGACCTTCATATTTTTCCAAAAATGTATTGATAAGCTCAGTATGCTGCCGTTTAGGGTGACGGAAGAACTGCCCCCATTGAGTTAGCTTGCTAGCCTTAGCCGAGGTTTGCAAGGCATAATCATTCAGAATAATGCAGGCAGAGTGGAATTTCCTTTCATCTTCGCTTAAATGCCTCAGATTGTCAGTTCGACTCCACATTTCGCCGTAGGATTTTGGATATTTATGCCTTGTGAGAGTAACAGCTTCTTTCTCTTCCGCTCGCGGATCTGATTGAGTTGATCGGGGCGAAGTGCTTGATGATGGAGCAGAGGGAGGAATTGGCTTTTGCATTTGAGCACGGGGAGCGGGTTTTTCTTCCGCAAAGCGGTATAGTTGATCCAAAAACTTGCCAATTTCTTCTTCTTTTCCTCTGGACGGGATATTGAACGCGGGAACGATTTGGCTTGTGCGATCTATAAAGCGATTCTGAAGCGTTCTCAATAACTTCGTATTTTTAGAGTTGTCAGCTGGCCAGCCGGGATGTGTTCCCACTAAAACAAGCTTGGTGCTAGGATTCATTACTCTCAGAGCAGCAGTAATATCGGATTCTATGGAAGCTAAATTATTATCGTTCTTTGATAAATTGACTACATAAATAAGCACATCCGCATCTTTGTGATTATTCGCACGGTCAGGGCTAGTGGTCGCATTTATCAAATGTAAATTGGGAGATTTTTTCTCATTGATTAAATCATCCACAGCCCCAGTTCGGTCAATCTTTGCACGTTTTTTTTCTGCTTCGCTAAGTTCCTTGCGAGGTTTATTCAGAATGAAGTATGAGGATTCAGGGTTATGTTTTTTTTTGTCAGCTAGTCTTGATTGTTGGAGACTGGGTTCTATTAGTTGAGGCCACACACTTTCTGCATCACCTCGAATCAGGGCCTTGATTTCACGTTTTTGTTTTGCCATTATTTGCTCAATAAGTTGTTCAATTTGAGTTAATTATAGGCAATAATGGTTAAGGTTTTATTAAGAAAATTCAGGTAGGATGGACGAAAAAAAATCCCCGCTTGCACGGGGATTTTTTCAGATTAATTACGCGCTACAGCCAGGCCTTTGAGGATAGTCAGGGCTGCATACAGTTGATAATCTTCATGGAGAAGTGTCTTATCATCCTTGCTTGACTGCTCAGTATTTTTAGATTGCTCACTGGTGTTCGCCAGATGACCACTTAAATCAGCCTCGGAAAACCCGGTAAAGTTGCCTTTTGTATCATCTTTTGCCACAGTGACTTCGTCAATCACGATATCAGGGGTAATTCCTTTCGCCTGAATAGAGATACCAGAAGGGGTGTAATAAAGCGCTGTGGTTAATTTGATTCCCCGTTTATCATCCAGCGGCAGAATAGTTTGTACAGAACCTTTGCCGAAACTTTGGGTACCGACAATAATGGCCCGTTTGTTATCTTTCAACGCACCTGCCACAATCTCGGAAGCGGAGGCTGAGCCGTTGTTGATAAGGACAATCATTGGCGCATTATTCAAAAGGTCACCAGGATTGGCCAACGCGGTGAATTTGGAACCAGGTAAACGGCCCTGGGTATAGACAATCATTTCCTGTTTGCCGTCTTTTGACGTATCCAGAAACGCATCAGAAACCTGAATGGCTGAATCCAGCAATCCTCCGGGGTTGTTTCTAAGGTCAAGAATCAGGCCTTTTAAATTACCGCCTGCCTGTTGTTTCAGTTGGGCAATGGCTTTTTCCATATCATCGCCAGTCATTGCCTGAAACTGGGTCAGACGTATGTAACCATAGTTGTCATCAAGCAGTTTGCTTTTCACACTCTTGATAAGAATTTTCTCGCGAACCAGTGAAAAAACCAGGGGTTTGCTTTCACCTTTCCTGAGAACGGTCAGATCAATGGTTGTCCCAGCCTTCCCGCGCATTAAATCAACCGCTTCCTGCAAGGTGATTCCCTGAACGGATTGGCTGCCCAATTTGATAATATAGTCACCGGCCTTAATGCCAGCGCGGTAAGCAGGCGTGTCCACCAGAGGCGTTACTACTTTAACCACGCCTTCTTCCATGGTCACTTCAATGCCCAGTCCGCCGAACTCTCCGCTGGTGGAGGTTTGCAAATCTTTGAAGGCATCTTCATCAAGATAAGTGGAATGCGGATCCAGACCGCTTAACATCCCTTTAATGGCATTGTCGAAAAGTTCTTTATCGTCAATTGGTTTCACATAATATTTTTTGATTTGACTTAAGGCATTTGAAAACCGCTGGACATCTTCCAAAGGGATTTTCTTTGTACCTTCTGTATTCGTGTTTGTCGCTGTTGCCGAGGCATCAGTTGCATAGAGTTGAGCTGGAAACAAAAACGCAGTTGTTAATACTGTCGCCAGAGCACCAGAGTAAAACCGTTTGTTGCGCATAATGTTCTCCTTGGATAGTGTGCCACGCATCATGCGGTCACCTTCCGATGTCAAATTATATGAAGCAATATAAATGCCAGAGAATCTCTGGAAGTAAACTTTACTCGGGTAATTGCCTTGGCAATACCTGATTCGTCTACTCTGGGCTTATTACTTCGAGCATGAATCAACACAGCAAACGGGACAGAAAACCGAAAAATCCATTATTACAACTGCTTTCTTATCGATTACAGGTCACCGAGCTGGATTTGACTACTTCTGGCTGATATTTGTTATTATGTCGATGATTGTCAAATTACACAAATCAAGCTAACCATTCAAGTGGTGGAACAGCTTTGCCACGTTGCCTCACTTCGAAGTATAGACCGTTTTGTTTTATTCCGCCGCTGTGTCCTACGGAGGCAATCTGCTCCCCTTGCTGTACGGTTGCCCCCTTGCGCTTGAACAAGGATTGATTGTGCGCGTAAAGGGTCATAAAGCCTTGTCCATGGTCAATGATGATCAGTAATCCATAGCCATTGAGCCAGTCACTAAATACAATTTTGCCTGAAGAGACGGCACGCACAGGGGTTCCTTCTCCGGCAAAAAATGTCACCCCCTGGTTCATCCTTTGAAGGGAACGACTCTGAATCGGCCGGGGCAATTTATGCCGCATCTGAGAGAACGCCTGCCTGGGTACTGCGACAATGCTTTTCAAAGCCAGAGTTTTCAAGAGCCTGGAGAGATTCTCCTTGTTGTGTTCAAATTCCGCCAGTGTATGTTCTTTACTTTGAATTTCATTATTAAGCGATTGGAGAACCGCTTTATGATAATTTTTATCTTCCTGAAGCTGAGCCTGATGAATATGGAGGCGGTGTTGCAACTTGCGTTGCTCGGTCAGTTCTTCCCGCAGGCTTTGCTGGTTTAAGGTCAGATTCTTTTTAGTATTGTCAATTGCATCAATAATGTGTTGCCTTGATTGAACAATGTATTGGTGAAAGGTCAGTAATCGACTGATGGAATAAGGTTCATCCTGGTTGATAATCCATTTAACCGGTTGATATACACCTATTTTATAGCGTGCACGCACATGGCTTGCCAGTTGCTGCTGCTGTTTAATCAACTGCTGATTCAATTCCCGGATATGCTGTTCCAGACTCATTATCTTCTGTTGTTTACTGTCAATATTCGTTTGAATGGAATGCAATTGCTGAATGGCTTTATCAATTTGCTTTTCTGTACCTGCTAACTCACGATTCAGTGCGCCGCGTTTGTCATTGGCACTTGCCAGGACTTGTTTTAAACGATTAATCTGCGTATCAAGTTGCCTTAATTTATTTTTGGTTTGCTGTACAGATGAGTTGTCTATTGAATAGCCAACACCTGTCATGCATAAAGAGACAAGTATCCCTGCAATATAAGATCTGGCATTAGATAGAATCGGCATAATCGTCCACCAGAAGGGCTTGTCCAGTCATCTCATTAGGTTTGGGTAAATCAAGCAGAGAAAGAATGGTGGGAGCGATATCTATTAAACTGCCCTGACTGACATTAAAATGCTTTTTGCTTGATCCTACATAGAGGAAGGGGACCATTTCACAGGTATGGGCGGTATGCGCCTGCCTGGTGGCTTCATCAAACATTAATTCTGCATTGCCATGATCGGCCGTGATTAACAGGCAGCCTTCTTTTTTCTCTAAGGCATGCCATACCTCGCTCATGCAGTGATCCAGGCATTCAATGGCTTTCACTGTCGCTTGAAAATCCCCTGTATGTCCTACCATATCCGCATTGGCATAATTACAGATAATGACATCATAGGCATCGCAATTGATTGCATCTACCAAAGAACGGGTCAATTGGGGTGCACTCATTTCAGGTTGCAGATCATAGGTTGCCACGGATGGAGAAGGGATTAATATTCTATCCTCGTTAGGGAAAACCTGTTCTGATCCGCCATTAAAAAAGAAAGTGACATGTGCGTATTTTTCTGTTTCGGCAATTCTTAGCTGACTTAATCGATAATCGGCAAGCACTTTCCCGAGCGTATTGGTTAAAGGCGTCGGTGGAAAGGCAATGGAGGTTTTCAGGGCCTTGGAAAATTGCGTCATGCTGATAAAAGCAGAGAGCTGCGGTTTTTTGTTACGGATAAAAGCATCAAAAGAGTCACTAATAAATGATTCAGTTAATTGACGGGCACGATCCGCACGAAAATTAAAAAAGAAGACTGCATCCCCATCTTCAATTGCTTTGCCTTCACCAATCAGAGTTGGCGGAATAAATTCATCGGATTTATTCTCTGAATAGTAATGGTTAATCGCGGTATATGCATCTGCAAAATGGTGTTGGCTGTTGCCTTCAGTCAGTAAGCGATAGACAGGGGCTGTCCTCTCCCAGCGTTTGTCGCGATCCATCGCAAAATAACGTCCACAGATTGATGCAATTTGGGCCGTCGGGTAGTGTTTTAATTGCTGCTCAAGGGCTTCAATGCTCGCCAGGGCGCTCTGCGGCGGTGTATCGCGTCCGTCGAGAAAAAGGTGGAGATACACATTCGCGAAACGTTGCTGATGACAAAGCTTCAGGAAGGCAAATAGATGGTTTTGGTGGCTATGAACGCCCCCTGGGGATAATAAACCCATTACATGCAAGGCTTTGCCTTCTTGTTTCAGTTGTGCGAGGATATCAAGAAACAATTCATTCTGTTCAAATTCGCCCGTTTCAATCGCACGGTTAATACGGGTTAAATCCTGATAAATCAGCCGGCCTGCGCCAATATGCATATGTCCGACTTCCGAGTTACCCATTTGGTCATCAGGCAAGCCAACAACCTGGCCAGAGGCATTCAGCAGAATATGCGGTTGATGCGCCCACCAGTCATCCCACTGAGGTGTGCGGGCTGCAGCAATCGCATTATGCTCGTCGCTGCAGCTATGTCCCCAGCCGTCAAGAATCATTAGCACTAATGGTTTTCTTTGTTGCATGGGGTAACTCCGGCTATGGGTTTGTAATAATGTAAAATCTTTGTGCAGGAAAGATTTGCTGACTAAGTATATACTTATCAACCAGGTTTAGGCGAGTATTCAATGAGGAATTGCCAGGCTTTTTTTAGTGATTTTAAGACGATATTCGTCCTTTAATTTGCAAGGTTCATACTAAGGATACCTATGAAACAACATTCACCCGGATTTTTAAAGATAGTGACAGAGGCAAAACAACGCATTCGTGAAATATCGCCACAGACGTTAAAAGAAAAAATGGATCGTAAAGAATCCTTCCATCTGATTGATGTACGTGAAGACAGTGAGTGGGCTAATGGCCATATTCCTGGTGCTATCCATTTGGCTAAGGGTATTATTGAGCGCGATATTGAAAAGCAAATTCCGGATTTAAAGGCAGCAATAGTGGTTTATTGCAGCGGCGGTTTCCGTTGTGCCCTGGTTGCGGATAATCTGCAGGGAATGGGTTATCAACATGTTTATTCTTTAGATACCGGCTCGCAAGGCTGGATAGATGCCGGGTTTGATTGGGTTAAGTAAATCTGTTTGAGGTTAAACAAATGAAAATAGCAGTTTGCAGCGATGAGCTTTATCCGGTGAATGACTTTGTGGTAGAGCAATTAAAGCATTCCGGCCATGAGGTGCTGCTCTTTGGCGCAGTTAAATCGCGTAAAAATGAGCCCTGGATTACCGCCACCGAGGAAGCGGCCAGGGCAATCAGTCAAGGTATTTGCCAGGAAGGTATTTTCTTTTGCTGGACGGGTACTGGCACCTCTATCGTTGCCAATAAACTGCCTGGGATCCGGGCAGCGCTCTGTACCGATGCGCAAACTGCTGCTGGTGCACGGCTATGGAATAATGCCAATGTGCTTGCTTTATCCAATCGACTGTTAACGCAGGATTTGGCAAAGGAAATTCTCACTTCCTGGTTTAATACTCCTCTCAATGAGGAGAGTAGGAAAGCTGCGATTCAGATCGGGGAAATTGAGGGACGGTACTAGCGAGCCTTTCGGGCGAACTGTCTCGAATCCTCGCGGCTGCGACCGCGGGGCTCACACGAAGCCTATTTAGAATATTGGTTTTTGCTAATTTAGGGTAAGTTTGAAAGACTTGTTCCTAACTGCTTTTGCTATTTACGGCAACCTTGGATTCCTCTGAAGAGTATGTTCGGCCACCAAACATGGGCCCCGCGATCGCAGCCGCGGGGATTCGACTGCATTTGTGTCGATAGCTATGGCTGCGACCGGGTCCATCCACCCAGCCCTGACCATCTTTATCATAATTATAAAACTATTAACGAGGTGCAGCTTTAAACCCATGGGTTTCTTGCAACTTCTCTAATTCTTTAACACTATGTGGTTGACCAAAAAAATGCCACCAGTTCCTGTTCTTTGCACATATCTTTTCAATACCTGCCAGAGTCTGCTCAGTAGTCTCTATCTTATCCGATAATTTATTTTTGATGTCAGATAATTCTTTGACTTTAACAGAGCCTTCCCCCTTTGTTTTTCTACCATTTAAACCTTGTTCAATATTGTTAATCAAAACAGAAAGTAAGGACTCTAAATTACGTAGATCAGGCGACTGTGTATTTATTAGTGAAGGTTGTATGTTTTCATCATTAGGGTTTTCAGCTGCTAATGTCTGGGGAACAGCCGTATCAGGAGCTGATTGAGCTGAAGTTTCACTCTCTTCCGCTTGCGCTACTTCCTGTTCAATATGTAATTTGTCAGTCGCATTAAGAAAACTCAATGCCTCTTCATATCGCGCAGGAGATCGTTTTTTCAACTCAATAAAAACAGAACGATTTTTTTCAATCAAAGTATGCATGTCTTTAGCATCGAGTTGCGCAAAAACTTGTCCCATAATCGCCGGATTTCGAAAGCAGACATAAGATAACCAGGTAACATTTACAACATTGTGGTCTTCAATATAAATGACATGATGAATCATTAAGCTTAGGCGATCGGCGGCAGGTATAATAGCAATTAACTGCAGCAGTAAATCTCCAGCTTGACGACTGGAAGTCAGATCACATACATGATCTATACAGAAAACCCCCTCCGCCATAATCAGGCTAAATCTGTTGTTCTCTGGGTATAATTTTAAAATATCAATGAACTCTTGTGTGGCGATTGGAACAACTTTAACAGTTCGATGAAGATCTTCTATAAGTGTACGATGGCTAACAGCTGGAATTTTTTGTAATATTTGAATACAAAAATACCACCCAAAATCCACAAGGTAATTAAAAACCTGACTTGGGTTAGGATTTCCTATTCTTGTAATAAATAGGTTATGGCGCTGTTCTGGTGGAACTTTATCAAAAATTATTCCTAACTTTTCTTTAAGGTTTTCATGCAAATCCTGACGTCCACGTAACAAATCTTTAATAAGTATTTTAGTATCACCAACTAATTTATCTAAACAGCTTTTATTCTCATTATCTTTATTCTCTAATGCAGCCAAGCGCTGTTGACTATCAATTAATTCTAAAATAATTGTCAAAGGTTCAGCCTGATGCGCCAATACTGCTGCTTCGAGTAAACAGGGGATTTGTGCGGGCAGTTGTGTTTGCTCTTCTTCAGAAAAGAGGGACAATGCTATGGTTAACAACTCAGAATCCAGTGCTGTATATGCTAGTGCTGAAAAACCCTTTTCATCAAGGGAGGTCAGTAAGTTCTTTCGTCTATCAGGACTGACACAATCTAAACAGAGTTGAAATGTCTCCCGGCCTAATATGAAAGAATCGTCTTCATCTTTAGAGCTTAAAAAAGAAGAATAAAGGTCAGAAAATAAATTTGAAATTGCATTAAATCGCTGGTCATCATTCTCTATATTATCTAATAACTTTTTCAAACTTTTCTTATTGTGGCAGGCCGTTTGGAGTAAACTTGAAAAAGGAGCATAAAATTCGGTTTTAAATTGAGCTATCTCACTACGTTTGGAAGGTGAAAAGGTATTTAAGGCAATTTCTAATAATGCGGGATTTACACAAAGCTGGTGAATAAGAGGTAATTCTTGTAGAACAACAAGTGAGAAGTCTTCATATCCTTGTGTGAGTAAGGTATATCGATCTTCCTCGTTAAATTTATTGAGAATTACTGGCAAGATGGCTTTATTTAGAAATAATTGTTGGTAGACTTCGTAGTCACGGACTGTAAGTTCCTGCAAAATTTCTTTAAGTAAATCAGAGGTTATTTCTGTTTGCTCAAATCTTGAAATAAAGATTTCGCTTTCTGAATGAATTTTACGTTTATTTTTAATTATAAAATCGACAGTTTCTTTTGCTAGACTCATTGTTTATTACCCCAATACTACAATTCTGCAATTATAATGTATTGTACAATTAATGTACATGAGTATTTTTTACCGCTTGGCGCAAATAGAAACTATATAGAAATAGAAGACGGCGTTGCTGTAGTAAGATTTACAGCAACGACGACGTAACCACTACAACTTCAGACGATGTAGTGGTTTAAAATTGGCCTAAATGGCCATTATATTTTGTGCTTGAAGACCCTTGGCTCCTTGCGATACAATGAATTGTACCCGCTGACCTTCTGCGAGGGTTTTGAAGCCAGAACCTAAAATTTCTTTAAAATGAGCAAATACATCCGGGCCTGCTTCTTGCTCAATAAAACCAAATCCTTTAGATTCGTTGAACCATTTAACGACTCCATTTACTGTTTTAGACATAAGTATCCTTAAGTTTATTTTAATGCCTGCAAAGGCGAAATTTAGCCGGAACAGATCAAAAATTAAGAACTAACGAATGAGGGATTAAATGAATAAAACGACAATTTGAGAGTATAAAATAGACATTTTCAAGCTGGGATTAGAATACACCCGCTTAATGGTATAAGTCAATCTTATAATAATATTCTTGTCTGGTATCATATCATGAGCGGAATTAAAATTTGTTTGCCCGTCAGCTGTTTTATTAAGGCCTCGCAGAGCGTTGTTAATTCTTCCCGCTGCGGATTACTGGGCAAATCCAGGGCCTCAGATGCTGATATTTTGTTTTCGGTCATATGCCTTAGTAAATGATAGATAAAGTCAGTGATCTTCATAAACTCGACTATATAATCCTGGTTTCGCCAGATAATTAGGAAAGATTCGTTCTGTTCTTCAGGCAAGTAATTGACGCTGATTTGCTCCACAGGGTAATGATAATGCTGCATGCTGGCAGCACTGCTAAAGCGCAGGATGGCTGTCAGCGGATCCAATGGGGAGTTTACAGTCTCTTTTTCATCCTGAGCTAGCTCAATGACCAGTTCCATCCATTCATAGTGGGCCAGTTCTGCCAGAAAGGGGTAATTCACGCTGTTTGTTTCATATAGAAAATTAACAAATTCGCCAGGGATTTGATGGAACAACGGCGTGGTTACTGGATAGCTGCGAATGAAGCTGCGGATTAATTCCTCCCAAAAAATGGCAGGTATAATGGATCTGGACACTGGAAAACAGGGATTGATCAAATCGCAAAAGCTCATAAAAACGAGATGCTGATAAAAGCCCGGTTTATCTGCCTGTCTAAGCGATGTGGTAAACGCTGTCTGTAGATGATTTAGCGAAGGATTCATCGATTAGCCTGCAATACTTTTATCGCTTGAACTTCAAGCATAAGCTCAGTCAGGGGCGGTATATTCTGATCCCATTCCAATAGGGTGGGAACGGCAGCTTTCGACTGATATAGACTTTGCAGAAGCGCCCAAACCTCGGAACATACGGGGCTGCCGTGTGTATCAATGAGTAAATTGCTTCCCGTTTGTTCATGGCCAGCGATATGGACCAGCTGAATTCTATGAGCAGGAAGAGCGCTGATGAAGTCTTCGGCCTGATAATGATGATTGATGCTGTTTACATAAAGGTTATTGATATCCAGTAGTAAATCGCAATCTGATTCAGCAATCACCGCATTAATAAATTCAATCTCCGACATTTCCTGAGCAGCGAGGTAGTAATAGCTTGAGTTTTCAAAGGCAATCCGCATCCCCAGATAATCCTGCACATAGCGGATCCTGCTGCTGACATGCCTTACTGCTTCTTCAGTAAAAGGCAAGGGCAGAAGTTCGTAAAGATAACCCTGGGCATCCGTGCAATAACTCAAATGTTCGGTGTATTGCTGAATACCGTACTCTTTGAAAAACTGCCGTAACTGCTTAAGAAACCGGGTATCAAAAGGATTCATCCCGCCAATGGAAAGACTCAGGCCATGGGCGCTCAGAGGAAAGCGCTCACTCAGTTTACGAAGGGCATGGGCTCGCCATCCGCCAATTCCCAGCCAGTTTTCAGGCGCTAACTCAAGAAAATCAAAAGGCACTTCATTTGTGTCAACCAACTCCTTTAGAAAAGCGGTACGCAGACCAAGCCCCGTACCGTTTATCAATGCGTTTTGCATAGGTTTTCAATTAACTGGAAGAACCGCATTTACCTGCACCGCATTTACCGGCGGCACATTTTCCTTCGCCTTTTTTATCGTCTTTCCCATCATTGGTAGTTGTTTGTGCATCGTCTGGGGTAGAGGAATCGGCGATCAGGGTATTTTTATAGCCTTGCGGCAGGGAAGTAGTCTGGAAAGCCTGAGCCAGCGATACGGTTGAGGTCAGGCCAAGCCCTGTACCCAGAATGACAGCTATTGTTTTATTCATTGTCTTAACGCTCCTCATGTTTTTGCTCAGCCAGTTTACCAAAGCTCTTAATATTTTCCCATAAAGCAGTTAGACTATCGGCCAATTATAACTCTTGTTTCTGCGATATTAAGGTGAGCGAGCTTGAACAATAAGGTACCTCAACATATAGCTATCGTAATGGACGGTAATGGACGCTGGGCGCAGCAGCGCGGGCTGAACCGCGTAGAAGGGCATCGTGCTGGCGTAGATAGTGTAAAAACTGTGATTAAATGTTGTCTGGAAAAGGGAGTTGCCATATTAAGCCTTTTCGCTTTCAGCAGTGAAAACTGGTCAAGACCAGAGCCTGAAATTGATTTTTTAATGCAATTATTCATAAAGGCATTGCATGAAGAAGTCGCCGAACTGCATGAAAATGGTATACGTCTTTCATTTTTGGGTGATAGAAGTTATCTTTCTGATGAATTACGCAAGCAGATGCAGAGGGCAGAAGAGTTAACAGCAGGAAATGACAGGCTCCTTTTAAATATTGCCGTCAATTATGGTGGCCGCTGGGATATCGTACAGGCTGTCCAATCCATTGCAGATGAAGTTGCTTGCGGCAGGCTGGACAAAGAAGCTATCAATGAACGCTTAGTCTCAAATTATCTTAACACCGGAAAATTACCCGATCCTGATTTATTCATCAGAACCAGCGGGGAATTTCGAATCAGCAATTTTTTTCTTTGGCAGCTGGCTTATACCGAACTTTATTTTCCTTCCATTTCCTGGCCTGAGTTTTCCAGAGAGGAGTTCGAAAAAGCAATTGACAGTTTTAAACAGCGGCAAAGACGCTATGGTAAAACTTCTGAACAAGTGAGTGGGGACGCCTAATGTTTATACAACGTTTGTTAACGATACTGGTAATGGCACCTCTTGTCTTGTTAGGTATGTATTATGCAAATTACTGGTTTTTTGCTGCCGTTATCTTTCTGCTAGTGCTGGGATGCGGCTTGGAATGGCTGCAACTGGTACCTGTTAAGGCCTTCCCTTTGAAATTGGGATTTATTGCAATTTTAGTTGCTGCTTTGGCTTTATGTTATTTCTTCTATGAAGTCTGGTTAATTCCGGGAATGATTGCCTGGTTATTAGTAATTGCTGCGTTGCTCAGATTTCCTACTTCCCAGGCTTGTTGGGGAAAAGCAGGCGTAGTTGCATTTTCAGCTATACTGTTATTACCCTTGTTTGGCCAAAGTATGATAAATATTTTTGCTCTCCCACAAGGAAAAGCCCTGGTGGTTTATCTTCTATTACTGATTTGGGGAGCGGATATTGGCGCTTATATGGCCGGAAAGCAATGGGGGCGCCATAAATTAATTCCGGCAGTGAGTCCCGGCAAGTCTTATGAAGGGCTGGGCGGTGGGTTAAGTTTGGCTTTAGCCGTTGCAGTAGCGGGTTATACATATTTTAAACCCGACAACCCCATTAGATGGTTTCTAATGGCCTTGTCAGTCATTCTAATTTCGCTGGTGGGTGATTTAATTATCAGCATGTTTAAAAGACGAGTGCATATAAAGGATACCGGCCATTTAATTCCGGGTCATGGCGGTATTCTGGATCGTCTGGATAGCCTGATTGCTGCAGCCCCATTTTTTTATGCCTGGTTCTGGATGTCTGGATAATGCTATGTTACTAACGCTGCTTTATTTTTTTCTTGCCCTGTTCCTGCTAATCACCATTCATGAGTTTGGTCATTTCTGGGTTGCCCGTTTATGCGGCGTCAAGGTGTTGCGGTTTTCATTTGGCTTTGGAAAAGTGATTGCCAAATGGCATGACCGCAAGGGAACGGAATATGCCTGGTCCCTTCTGCCTTTAGGCGGTTATGTCAAAATGCTCGATGAAAGCGAAGGGGAAGTGCTTCCTGAGGAAAAACACCTCGCTTTTAATAATAAATCCGTTTGGCAGCGTATCGCCATAGTGCTGGCCGGTCCTGTTTTTAATCTGCTATTTGCTTTTGTCTGCTTATGGCTTGTCCTGATTATTGGAATCAAATCACTGGCGCCGATGATTGAGGACGTAAAGCCGGGAACCCCTGCGGCTCATGCCGGACTGACTGCGAAAGAAGAAATTATCGCCATGGAAGACCGGCCAATTACCAGCTGGAGGGATTTTCAATATGCCTTTATGCCTTTGGTGGGAAGCGATGAAAAAGTCTCTCTAACGGTAAAATCAATGCTCAATGGCCAGCACAGAACGCTGTGGTTATCCCTGCATAACTGGGAAATTAATCCAAAAAAACCTGATCTTCTGGGCAGCCTCGGGATTGTGCCGTTTATTCCATCCATTCCGCCTGTGATTGGTGAAGTAATGAATGGTTCACCGGCTGAACAGGCGGGTCTTCAGGTTGGCGATCGCATCCAGACGATGGATAAGCAGAAGTTGGGCGATTGGTTAGTTCTGGTAGAGTTTGTCAGGTATCACCCGGGGCAGGTTCTTCAGTTGTCAGTGCTGAGAAAAGATAAATTGCTTGAAATTCCTGTAACGATTGGTACAAAAAATAACGAGGGACAAAGTGAGGGATTTCTGGGGGTTAAATCGGAAAAAGTAAACTGGCCGCCCCAATGGCTGCGTTTGCAAAGAGAAGCGCCGCTTCCTGCTTTAAAAATCGCCCTGCAGCAAACAGTCGAACTTACCGGTGCTACCTTTTCCCTCATTGGACGTTTTGTAACCGGGCAATTAGGTCTGGATACGCTGAGCGGCCCGGTAGGGATAGCCCAGGGGGCGGGAGAGTCAGGTCGCAGTGGAATTGCTTATTATTTATCGTTTCTGGCCTTAGTCAGTATAAGTCTTGGCGTATTAAATCTCTTGCCCGTTCCTATGCTCGATGGCGGGCATCTGCTTTTCTATATGATTGAACTGGTCACAAGAAAGCCATTGTCTGAAGAATTCAGAACAATTGGTCTCTATATTGGTTTAGCTTTTTTGGTTACTTTAATGTTTTTAGCGTTAACTAATGATCTCTCTCGCCTGACAGGTTAAAATAGCGCCCTGCATTATAGAATGATAACTATGCAATTCTTGACAGGGAAGGTCAGTTCCGATAAAAGGGTGCAATTGTTTTCTCCAAGCCTGCCGATAAGACAGCATTGGTCGGCAAATTTTTAAGCAGTACTGGACGTAGAATAATAATGAATAAAGTCAGTAAAAAAATAGTATTGGGTATCTGTTGTTCCGCCATGCTTACTCTTTCGGTGCAACTGCATGCAGCCGGCGGGTTTATAGTAAAAGATATTAAGGTGGTAGGCTTACAACGCGTCAGTGTTGGAACAGTACTTAATTACTTACCAGTACAGGTAGGTGAAGAAGTCGATGCTTCTTCTACTGGAGAAATTATTCGCTCCTTATATGATACCGGTTTTTTTCAATCAGTATCCCTGGAGCGGCAGGGAAATACCCTGATTGTCAATGTGGTTGAGCGGGCAACGATCGGCTCGATTACCGTCACGGGTAACTCTGAAATACCCAGTGATAAGATGAAAGAGCTGCTCAAACAGATGGGATTGGCCAAGGGCCGTGTTTTCCAGCGCTCATCCCTGGAGCGATTGGAGAAAGAATTAAAGCAGGCCTATAATGGCCGCGGCAGATACAATGCCCGTATTGAATCGCAAGTGACCCAGCTTACTGAAAACCGTGTGGCGATTAATGTGACTGTTTCCGAGGGGCGAGTTTCTCGTATCAAGGAAATTCGAATCATTGGCAATCATGATTTTTCCGATAATGAATTACTTGCCGAAATGTCCCTGTCCACCAGTGGCATTTTCACTTACTTCAGTAAAAAAGATCAATATTCAAAAGCAGCGATGGATGCTTCGCTAGAGTCCATCCGCTCATTTTATCTCGATAGAGGCTATCTGAAGTTTGAAGTGATCTCCTCTCAGGTTTTGCTTTCGCCTGACAAAAAAGATGTTTATATCAATATTCATATAGAAGAAGGCCCGCAATACCGTTTCTCCGGTTATGCATTAGCAGGTAAAACCATATTGCCGAAAGAGAAATTGGACTCTCTGATTCAGGTGAAGCAGGGCGATGTTTTTTCCCGTAAAAAGGTCACTGAAAGTATTTCGTCAATTGGCCTGGCATTGGGTGATATTGGTTACGGCTTTCCCGCAATAAATGCAGAGCCGCGAATTGATGAAACAGATAAAACCGTATTTATTACTTTTGTCATTGAACCTGGCCGTCATGTTTACGTTCGACGTATTAATTTTCATGGCAATACCAAAACGGGTGACTATGTATTAAGAAGTGTAATCCGCCAGAATGAGGGCGGACTGCTTTCCCTCCATAATATTAAAGAATCAGAGCGGCAGTTGCGGTTACTGAGCTATTTGAAAGATATTAACATCAAGACTACACCAGTACCGGGTACTAACAATCAGGTTGACCTTGATGTACAGATGGAAGAAGCGCCTTCCGCTGAAGCGACTGCTTCGCTTGGCTATGGAACCAATGGTCCGCAATTTAATGCCTCGGTGAACCAGCATAACTTTATGGGAACAGGGCGTTCAGTAGGCTTCTCCTTTAATGCGAGTTATTATGGCCAGGATTATAACCTGAGTTATTATAATCCCTTCTACACCAACACTGGCGTAGGACGCGGGATTAATCTCTATTACCAGACAGTTGATCCCGGCAAACTGGATATTAGTGCTTACACCTCCGATCGCGTGGGAGGGGATGTCAGTTATAATGTCCTGCTTAGTGAGAACAGCAGCGTACAATTCGGTTATGGATTCCAGAATTTATTTATCAAATCGGTGGGTACTGCACAGCAGATTCAAAACTTTGTTAATATGTACGGACGAAGCTTTAATGAGATTCGCCTGACATCAGGCTGGAGCCGTAATACCTATGATCAGATGCCATTCCCTACAAGGGGTATGAACCAACAGGCCAGTGTGCTATTTGCCCTGCCTGCTACATCAGATTCCCTGGATTATTATAAAACCTCTTACTCAGCGCACATGTATTATCCGTTAACGCATGGCTTTGTTTTCTCCCTTTTGGGAAATATTGCTTATGGTAATGGTTTTAGTAACCAGGGCTTGCCATTTTTTGAAAACTATTATGCAGGGGGTATAGCCCAACCTGGCCAGGTTCGCGGCTATCAGAGCTACTCACTGGGCCCAAGAGATACCGTAGGAAATGCCATGGGTGCGAACTTCCTGGTGAATGGCAGCGCAGGCATCGCTTTACCTTATCCTTTGAGTCGGGACAATATCAGAACCATGGCGTTCGTGGATGCAGGTAATGTATTTGTCCGTGGAACACCATTAGCTCTGGCGGGTTGGGGAGACGGCCCAATGCGATATTCAGCAGGTCTTTCGGTAGAATGGCGCTCGCCATTTGGCCCATTGGCATTTAGTTTGGCCAAGCCTCTGAACATGCAGCCTGGCGATGAGCAGCAATTCTTCCAGTTTTCGCTGTCTTCCGGATTTTAATGGAGATGACACGAATCCAACGGCGACCACCCGATTCCCTGCGGGCTTCGCCCCTTTGAATCCCGCGGTGCAGCTTCTTTCGAATCCCGCGGTGCAGCTCTTTCGAATCCCCGCGGCGTTGACCGCGGGGCCCATGTTAGGCCTATGAAGAGTTCGGGAAATCGACAATCTGCAGGAGTAAGATTGATGAACTGCTTTGTAACTGGTGCTCTGAATAAGATTCGTGTGGGCCCCGCGGTCGCAGCCGCGGGGATTCGTATGGCCTTTTCCGCGGGGATTCGTATGGGCCTTGCCGCGGGGATTCCTATGGTCCTTGTCCCGTGGGTTCGGATATAAATTTTTTTATCAGAGATCTTGATTGGCTTTATCGCAAGTGTTATGAATTTGTGCTAGCATTTGTGCTTTGATATCAGGAGAAAAACATGAAGCGTGTGAGCGGGTTATTTATTGCATTGTTGTTTAGCTTAGGCATGACTAATGCGTTTGCTGATTGGTCTAAAATTGGCGTGGTTGATTTGCAGAAAATTATGCAGACCTCTAGCCAAATGAAAGCTATTCAACAAAAACTGGAAAAAGAATTCAAACCAAGACGCGATAAACTGGTCGCCATGGAAGAAGGTTTGAAAAAAGACATGGAAAAGTTCAAGCGTGATAGTGCTGTCATGAGCCAGGCTCAAAAGAAAGACATGGAGAAAAAGATTGTTTCCCAGCAACAGACTTTTGAAAGAGAAGGCCAGCAGTATCAGCAAGAACTAAGTACTGCGCATAACGAAGCAATGGAAGAGTTATACGGTAAAATCCGTAAGGCAATCAGTAAAGTAGCTGAGAACGATAAATACGATTTGATTTTACAGAAAGATGCTACTCCGTTTAGCAACGATAGCCTCGATATTACTGATCAGGTTCTGAAACAAATCAATTAATTCGTGAACTCATCGTATACCCTGGCCTTTCTGGCTGAATACCTGGATGGGAAAAGCGGAGGAAATCCGCAACAACCCATCCAGGGGCTTTCATCTCTCAGCAGGGCTAACTCCTCTCAAATCGCTTACTATAATAATCATCTGCCCCTTATTTTACTGAAGAATACCCAGGCTGCTGCTGTATTACTCACCCAGGCTGTTGCCCATCATTCTCCGGTTAGCACTATTACCGTTTCAGATCCCCTTCCTGCGTTCCAGTCCCTTCGCCGTTTATTTGCAACCGCCAATGAATCGAGGCCTGCTTTTATTCATCCCCAAACTGTTATTGCTGATTCCGCAACAATTGGCGAGGGGGTTTCGGTAGGGGCGAACAGCAACATTGCCGAGCAGGCCAAACTGGGTAACTCTGTCCACATTGGAAGTAATTGTTCTATTGCTAATGACGTCAGGATTGGCGAATACACCCGGATAGGCAATAATGTGAGCATCGAGGAGGGGGTAGTCATTGGTTCCCATTGTATAATCGATAGCGGAGCGGTGATCGGCGCGGAACCTTTCCATGGATATAAAATTAGGGGCAGCTGGGCTGCAGAGGCTGCAGTAGGCTCTGTTGTCATCGATGATGCGGTGACTATTGGCGCAAATACCGTTATTGTCAGGGGTGTTGCCGGAGACACCTGCATTGGCAAAGGCGTGCAAATTGATAACTTGGTGCAAGTGGCACATGATGTTACCATAGGCCAGCATACCGCAATTGCAGCCTGCGCTGCGATTGGAGCATTTACCCAAATCGGTTCTCATTGTATCCTTGGCGGGGCAAGCAGTTTGGCTGCTCATCTTTGCCTGGTAGATGATGTGGTAATAACAGGTATGTCGACAGTAAATAAGTCATTAAGTAAACCGGGCATTTACTCATCCGGCACAATGATTAGCGAACATCATCGCTGGCGGCGTAATGCAGCACGATTTAAACGTCTTGATGACTATATTTCGCGGCTTGTCAGTTTAGAAAAAGATCGGTTAAGAGAAGATTGAATCTTTCCATCCGTTCAGCGACGAAAGATTTCAGTTGAAGGCATTATCAAAGATTGAGAGATATTACATGAGTGAGGCCATAGATATATCAAAAATTCTTGAGCTTATACCGCATCGGTATCCATTTATTCTAGTAGATAGAGTACATGAATATAAGCCCTTGGATTATTTGATCGCGATTAAAAATGTTACTATTAATGAACCTTTTTTTATGGGTCATTTTCCGGGTAACCCCATTATGCCGGGAGTATTAATGTTGGAGGCTTTGGCTCAGGCCAGCGCTATATTGTCCAACCTGTCGCGGACCCCAAAAGAGGGACATGAATTTATTTATTTCTTTGCCGGAATCGATAATGCAAAGTTTAAACAAATAGTGACTCCAGGGGATCAGCTCCGATTGGAAGTAAAACTTATGGGACAAAAACGAGATTTTTGGCGTATGCATGGCGAGGCATTTGTCGGCGACAAACTGGCCTGCTCCGCTGATTTAATGAGTGCAGCGAAGGAAGTGAAAAAGTGATAGATGAAGGTGCAATTATTCATCCCTCGGCCAAATTGGCGAAAGGGGTTTCTGTAGGTCCAGGCAGCATTATTGGAGCCGATGTTGAAATAGGCGAAGGTACATGGATTGGACCTCATGTGGTAATTCAAGGACCGACTACTATTGGGAAAAATAATAAGATTTTTCAATTTGCTTCCGTAGGAGATGAGCCACAGGATATTACCTACCAGGGCGAGCCGACCAGGCTGGAGATTGGTGATAACAATGTGATCCGCGAATATTGCATGATTAGTCGCGGAACCGTTAAAGGCGGCGGCGTGACTCGCGTTGGGAATGGCAATTTTTTAATGGCCTACTCGCATATCGGCCATGATTGCATGATCGGTAATCAAATAATAATGGTCAATTATGCTGCATTATCGGGGCATGTAACTGTCAATGACTATGCCATTATAGGTCCCTATGCGGCTGTGCATCAATTCTGCCAGGTAGGCGCTTATGCTTTCATCGCCAGAGCCACTTATGTTACTAAAGACGTGCTGCCTTACGTCATGATTGCCGGACATACGACCTCTGCCTGTGGTATTAATACAGTAGGATTACGCCGCCGTGGTTTTTCTTCCAATGCAATTGATGGTTTACGGCGCGCCTATAAGATTATTTTCCGCAAGGGACTAACCGTCCAGCAGGCTGTTGCAGAACTTGAGCTTATGCAGGCTGATTGCCCTGAAGTGATACCGATGATCGATGCATTGAATCAGTCAACACGAGGGATTGTCAGGTAAAACGTTTTTGGGAGTCACCGTGGTGGATTGCTTCACTTCGTTCGCAAAGACGGAGGGCTTCGTCATCAAAGATGGGGGCTTCATGCGGCTGTTGGCAAGGAAGAAGTATAAAAGGAGCGTAAGTATGTGGTCAGTTATATTGGTTGCTGCAGGCGGCGGATTAGGCGCTGTGTCACGTTTTGGAACCAGTACCCTGGCTCTGAAGCTCTGGGGCTCTCGTTTTCCTTACGGTACCTTGCTTGTTAACAGTTTCGGCTCTTTCCTGGCCGGATTTTTGATGATTTTACTGCTGGAGCGATTCGCTGTCAGCGACTACTGGCGGTTGTTCTTTATGGTTGGATTTCTGGGAGGTTTTACTACCTTTTCCAGTTTTTCATGGGAAACCTGGATGCTTTACCAGGATAGTCAATACTTCAGTGCTTTTCTGAATATTATTTTAAATAATTTATTGGCTTTGGGCCTGGCTTTTCTCGGTATGCATTTTGGACGCTGGATTGGAGGAATTTATTAATGCAGGTTAAAGTAGTGCGTATTTATCTGAGTGAGGATTCTCCCTGGCTTAACGAAATTTATAATTATCTTCATGATCAGAAAGTGAAGGGGGCGACAATCTTTCGTGGAGTAAAGGGGTTTGGCCATACCGGTAAGCTGCGGGAGGCAAAGCTAATGGACATGCACTTTAATTTGCCGATGGTTTTGGAATTTGTGGATGAACCCGCTATTGTCGATAATGTCTTGAAATATCTGGAGGGCAAAATCGAATCAGGACGGGTTTTACAATGGAACGCCGAATTAACCATCGGTTAGTCTTTGGCCATTGACATATTATAATTGAGGTGAAATTCATGTTGGATATCCAGTTATTACGCGAAAATCCCCATTTAATTGCCGAGAGGTTGGCTACACGCGGATTCCAATTTAATACGCAGCAATTCCTTCAACTGGAGGAACAGCGTAAGGCTTTGCAAGTAGCCACACAGGCTTTGCAGAATGAACGTAATCAACGCTCCAAAGCGATTGGTCTTGCCAAATCACGCGGCGAGGATATCGATTCCATGCGCGAAGCGGTGAATGAATTGGGCAAGCAGCTGGAAACTAATAAGCAGGACTTAGATGCTGTATTAAAGCAGCTTGATGCGCTGCTGCTATCCATTCCTAACCTGCCTCATGAATCAGTGCCGCTAGGTGAAGATGAAACCCAGAATAAGGAAGTCAGGCGTTGGGGAGAAATTCCGCAGTTTGATTTTGCCGTAAAATCACATGATGAATTGGGTGAGGCAAAAGGCTTGCTCGATTTTGCACTTGCTGGAAAAATTACCGGCAGCCGCTTTGTTGTGATGAAACAGAATCTGGCTCGTATGCATCGCGCCTTGATTCAGTTCATGCTGGATATCCATACGCTTGAACACGGATACAATGAGATCTATGTTCCCTACATTGTCAATGCAGACAGTTTACTGGGAACCGGTCAGCTGCCAAAATTTGAAAATGATTTGTTTAAATTAACCGGCGAGCAAAACTATTATCTCACCTCCACTGCGGAAATTCCCGTTACCAATACTGTGAGAGATTGCATTATTCCCGCTCAGGACTTACCGATTCAGCATGCCTGCCATTCGCCTTGTTTCCGCAGTGAAGCAGGTTCTTACGGTAAAGATACCAAGGGCATGATTAGGCAACATCAGTTTGAGAAAGTTGAACTGGTGTGGATTACCAGGCCGGAAACTTCTTATGAGACTCTGGAAAAGCTGACAAGTCATGCAGAGGTCATTCTGCAGCGCCTCGGCTTAGCCTACCGCGTGGTAAGCTTATGTACGGGGGATTTGGGAGCAGGTTCTGCCAAAACTTACGATTTGGAGGTGTGGCTGCCGAGTCAGAACACTTATCGGGAAATTTCTTCCTGCTCCAACATGGAAGCATTTCAGGCCAGACGAATGAAGGCCCGTTATCGTCATCCCGAGACTCAGGATATCCACTTGGTACATACCCTGAATGGTTCGGGGCTGGCAGTAGGCCGTACTTTGGTAGCTATTATGGAGAATTATCAGGACAAAGAAGGGAATATCCACGTGCCTGAGGCTTTGCAGCCGTATATGGGAGGGTTAAAGCTTATTTAACCCTCTACGGTTCATTAAGACTGCAGTTAACTGCAGTCTTAATTTAGACTGATAAAGGATTCGGCTCTTTCAGCTTCTACCTCCATCGCATCACTCTCCTCTGTCGAGCTGGATTTATTCAACTGGCAAATGAACGATTTCTCTGCTAATCCCTTGTAATTTGTCGTTACTCTGCTGCCATTTACAGGCTGTCTGGCCTCATCTTCAACCACCTCTTTTTCGATGGTTTGTTGAAGTCTGCGGGTATATCTAATCTTAACAGCACCATCCACTTCGGTATTAAAATCATATTTGATTGGATGTACCCCTTCGTTGCCGCCCACATAGCTTCGAATTTCGAATTGATTCATAATAGCCATGAGAAGCTCTGGTGCAACTTTGTGTGTGAAAATTTTTCCTCGGCAGCGGCGCTGTTTTGCACCAAATGTTAAATCTGCTTGTAATTCTGCATGTTTATCCTTATTTGCTTCCGGATTAAATTCACGCGCATGCGGACCCCATTCCTTTTCATCAGTGGTAGCTATCCAGGTGGTATAATGAAGGTGGTCACCCGCCTTGACTTTAAACCTTTCACCTTCATATTCGATAGTAAAGCTTTCTTCGGCTTCACCAGGCTGGGCAAAAATAATAGTATACAGGCGCTCAACTTCTTTCATGTAAGTGAGCAAATCGGAATACGCTACGCCATCTGCAAAATACTTTTTAAAAGTTCCTTGCTGGCCAAACTCCACAAGACAATGCTCAATAAGCCGTCTGATGTTATCGCCGCCCGCAAATAGTAGTGCAATAATGATTTGTTTCTTTATCTCTGTACTGGTATCCCTGACATATTCAGGAGTCAAATAAGCAGGCTTGTTATCTTCCAGAATCTTGTCAATATACTCATCGAGATGCGCTGCGGCAATTTGACGAAGCTTTTCCATATTGCTGTAAGGATCCATAATGTGTTTAAAGGCCTGATGCGACACTTCTTCAATTGCCCTGGCTAATCTGCCAATCCAGGCTTCATCATTCCATTCTGTGTTAGGGTAGAAAGATTTGAGAAGAATCTTTAAAGAAAAGACCAGAAAATCAATCTCTATTGGCTCATTACTGGCAGAGCGCTCTTCAATCTGTTTAATTAAAGCATTTGTTTCATTGGTAATCACTTCGAGCGTATTCGTTTGAAATTCATGATGAATTGCATTGGGATTATTAAGGGAAGCAAATGACAAACTATGCATCTGGTTGAGAAAAGCGTTATGAATCTCTTCATTCGCGGTCAGTACCCCCATTCCAATGGCTTCAAGAATCGAGGAGAAAGCGCGGCCACGCTTAATTTTAGGTTTATCCGGGTGCTGGGTATACCATGTTTGATTAGATTGTGAGCAGGGAATTTGTTCAATTGCCAGCAGGATAGGCGCATTGCCTATCGCTACCACCTCTTGAACAATTTGGGGTGGGTAAAGTTTTGGAGAAATGACCGGTACCTTAAGCACTTTCGTTTTGTTGGGTGGCAGCGCGCGGTATAGATCATTTAAAAGGTGGTGAAAGGCATTGGGATCTTTTCTGGCATTGTACTTCCAGGCCAATATCGCTGTGTTCGCAATCGCACGACCATATACACGCAATTTTTTAATTGCTTTTCCTGTAACAAGGCTAAATCCACTTCTTGAATGCTTCTCTTTTTTTTCGGTATTCTTTTTCTCTATCCTTACTTCTTTCACCATATTCACTGCTCCAAAATTAACAATTTTTTTACTTTATCAAACCGCATGAAATCGATATTATCTGAGTCTAAAACCAGATACTCTGAAAAGCGGCACAAAAAACAGCCCAATCATTGTATAATATTTAATATAAATAATCAAAAAATAGTCAACAAAATACCATATTTCCCTTAAGGACAAGCTGATCATGAGCTACGAAAAAATGGATCATAGTATTATTCCTCCCCGTCTTGACAACCGCCATTATCCAGTGGGTACAGTCCTGGGTGAATTTTTTTATATTGGCGACAAGCCCGGTGGTGTAGAACCTGGATTTTTAGGGGTTAAAATTAATCCCGCATTTCAGCGGCGGTTAAGTGCTGCTATGCCAGGCGTTTTTAAAGAAAATATGTCGATAGAAGAGGTAAGGGGCACGCTTAAAAGTCTGGTTGATGCGCCCTTCAGTGATCGATATAGGGAACTGCAAAAATTTAGCGCCCAGATTGAGAAGGAAGGTAAAACTGGAACCTTGATGGTGCCGGGATCAGAAAAAATAGATTTATGGCTAATCAAACAGGATTATAACGATACGCCCAGCGGCAAAGTGTCTCCACCCAAAGATCGTTTGGAAAAAACCAATGCGATTAAATCATTGCCTTCTTTTGTAAAATCACCTGCTACCGTGGTTTACGAGAAGATCAGGCTCTCCGACCCTGAGGTGGAGAATACCAATGCGGTCCTGGAATATTTTGCCAATTCCGTGGCCAAGGCATATGGCATGAAGGTACAGGAACAGGAGCTTGCATTTGGCCGTTATGCGAATGGTAAACCCAAGATAATGACCGCCTGTAAATGGGAGCCTGGACTTAAAGTCTTTGAAGGCAAGTTACGGGGAAGCGTGAAGAAAGATTTGTATCAGGGCCATTTGGTGCAATTTGAAAACGGTGAGGCAAAAACAATTAATAACCGTTTTATTGCTGACGATGGCATCAAAGATCTAGGTGAATCTTTAGCACTGGTTATTTCACAGGGTGATCGTGATGTGCTGGGGTCGCAGGGACAAAATAAGGGTCAGTTGAACGACCAATTTTTTGGATTTGACTTTGGGCATGCCTATAGAGAAAAAAACCCGATTCTTGACAGTTTAAGAAATGATTTTACCTTTGTTCAACCGGAAGACAGCAACAAGAAATTTAAAAATATCTCGGTGTTTTATGATGCTTTGATGAGTGAAAAAATGATGGGGATGCTCTATCTTTATCGAATGGATCCTGATGCAGCGGGTAAAGTTTTCAGTACTCAGGAACGCAGTACGATTGAAAAAATGATTGAGGTGTATTCAGCTCACAGCCCCGCTTTCGCAGAGCGCATTAATCGAATTCAGCCGATCGATACTGTGTGCGATAAAGTGAAGTCCGAACTTTCAGCAAGAACCAATCAAAACATGCTCTTTGATCAGTATGTTCACGAGGTCGATGAGGCCTATCAACGGGCAACCCATGCCCATCAGACAATGTTTAAAATTTTTAGACAGAAAATGATGCTAGGCCCTCAGGAAATTGATGCGCTGGACAACTTAAATAAACTGAGCAATCCGACTTCAATTTTATCTGGCGACGGCAAGGTGGTTTTAGCGCATTTGCGCATAATGCCGACAGACAAGCCGGCGATTGTCTGGCAGGTCAGCCATCAGGATGGCAACCTGGTGTTCCAATGCGAGCCCCCAGCGCGCAGGGAAGAAGCCTATCATCTATTTCAAAATTATGTTGCCAATTTACGGGATAAAACAGGCGCTGATAGCTTTAAGATAACGCCAGAAGGGATTAAAGTACCCGCTGAGATGTTGCCGCAGTTTTCCAAATTGCTGGATGAGTCTGCTATTCTTACCCATAAAAAACAGGTAGCGCCCGCACACCATCCCAAAGCCGCTTATATGCCGAGGGAGGCGAGCAATTATTTTTCATCCAGCATCAACGTGCTCATAGAATCGGGAGAGGATGTAGCTAAATCCCCAGACTCCCTACAGAATTCCCGGGAATCAATTCCAGATGAATTTGAAGAGGATCTTCTGGAAGACAGTATAGATCTCAACAATAACAACTATTCCAGTAACAATAACAATAATAATCTTGCTGATGATATTTTCTCGTTTACAAGCTCAAGTTCCAGTTCTGCCCACAACATGTCTCATGAGGTCGATCATACGGATTGGCATCATCCAAGCTTTCTGCAAGGCACACACCAATTGCAACCCCATCCTCAGGAGTTGGAGCACGAAGTTTCCTCGAAATTCAAAAAGCAGATTCAAAAAATGGTGGGGGTGGAAAAAAAACCAATTGCCTTATCTGACCTGGAGGAACATGAGGACGAAAGTGAAGGAGAAAGTGAAACTGGTTCTGCTAAAATCAATCATTAATAAGGATATATATTTTAACAGGACTTTCTCCAGTAGATTACAATTAGAATAATGAGGAGATTTTTTCTCTTGTTATTCGATTGAATCAGGGAGAAAACCATGAGAAAGTCAGGATGGCTTTTAAGTCTTTTTTTAAGTGGAGTTGCTTGTCAAGTGCAGGCAACTGTCATTGTTTCCTATAATGAAATCTGGCATTGCCATGCACATGATACCGAGAAACGATATATCGCTTTTGCTAAAAGCGAATGGACTGCCTTAAAGAACGCCAAAACCCTTTGTAAAAGTGAAAGTAAACAACCCAAGACCTGCAGTATTTCGAGAGAGGATTGCGATGCATTGGTAAATGGCATATCCGTTCGTCCCTTATGGCAGTGTACCGCAATGGATAATTTAGCGCATGTCTGGAAAAGCGGCATTTATCGTGTTGCAGATAATGCAATTAATGCGGCGAAAATGAGATGCTATTCACATAGCGCTGTTCCGTCTACCTGCCATGTGAACCATCTAACCTGTAAAAATTTTAATCCATATTAATTTATATTTGGACGAATATTAAAGTCCGGTTTAAGATGAATGTCTCTGGAAAATAAGGAATGAATATGGACTTTCAAATGGATGGCAAAGTGGCTCTGGTTACTGGATCCACTGGCGGTATTGGACTTGCAATTGCAGAAGTACTTGCTGCGGAAGGAGCCTCAGTAATTATCAATGGTCGTTCCCTGCAGCGCGTGCACCAGGCAATGGATCACATCCGTTCCCTGCATCCTGCGGCCAAACTGGTTGCCGGACCTGCTGATCTGAGTACCAAAGAAGGTGTAAACAGCCTGATTCAGGCCATGCCTTCAGTTGATATACTGATTAATAATGTAGGAATTTACGAAATTAAATCCTTTATGGATATTTCGGATGAAGAATGGTTCCATCTGTTCGATGTTAATGTAATGAGCGGGGTACGCTTAAGCCGTCATTATTTACCCCTGATGCTGCAGAAAAATGAAGGGCGTATTATTTTTATCTCCAGCGAGTCAGGTTTACAGATCCCCCCTGAAATGATTCATTATGGAATGACCAAAACGGCACAACTCGCCATTGCACGTGGAATGGCCGAACTCACCGCTGGAACCAATGTCACCGTTAACAGCGTTCTCCCCGGTCCGACACAGAGTGAGGGGGTGAATGATTTTATTAAGAAAATCGGGCAGGAAAGATCACTGACAGCCCAGCAAATCGAACAGGAATTTTTCAATACTATGAGACCCTCATCGCTGCTCAAACGCTTTGCCAGCACCAAGGAAGTCGCATACATGGTCGCTTTCCTCTGCAGTCCGCTGGCTTCAGCGACCAATGGCTCATCGGTGCATGTAGACGGCGGTATTGTGCGTTCCATTGCCTAACCAGGGTACCTTAGAGATCCTCCCAAAATTAATCATCTTAACAGGGGCTTACGTACCGCGCTTTATGCGCGGTAACCATGAATAGGATGGTGGATTGTAATACTTTTTATTCATCAGAAACATTGCATGGATACAGCGCATAAAGAGCGGTTCGTAGCGTTTTTTATATGAGTCATATACTTATCCTCATATTTTGTGAGGATCGCTCAGGCTTCGACCGCGGGGCCCATGGTGCGCCGGACGGCTCTAATGGTAGAGCCATACAGGCAACCGGGTATTTCATTGACTGGTGATTACTGTTAAAAAGTAAGAAGGATAAAATCTAAATAGTACCATTCAGGTAAGAATTTTGATTTGTGCCCTCCCAGGCATTCCATTTAGGTCTATATCTTAATTAAAGGCTCTGTATTAAAACTGAAAAGAGGGCATGGGCGTGGCTATTATTGAGAAGGATAATTGCGGCTGTGGCTTTATTGCCAGCATCAATGGTAAAGCCTCTCATCGCATTATTAAATTGTCGCTGACTGCTTTACAGCGTCTGACCCATCGAGGGGCAGCTGGTGAAGATGGTCTGTCAGCTGATGGCTGCGGTGTAATGATTCAATTGCCTGAACTTTTCTTTCGAAAATATGCAAAAGAGCAGGGATGGCATCTGAACCCGCGCTTCGCCGTTGGAATGTGCTTTCTCAATCCAGCGTATCAGCAGGCTCAGAAAGAAAAGCTGGATGAGGCTTTGAATGCCCAGGGATTTTCCGTTGCAGGCTGGCGGGATCTGCCTGTTGATAGCCATTTTTGCGGAGCACATGCGCTTGGAAATTTACCTCATATTGCTCAGGTGTTAGTCAATATCGATGGTGCTTTGGAGCATAGCAAAGCAGAGGCGAAGCTTATGCTGGCCCGCCATCAGGTTTCAACAGGATTGAATGATGATCCTTTTTTTTATATTTGTTCCCTGTCAGCAAAGGTTCTTGTCTACAAGGCCTTGGTATTACCCCAATATTTACCTGCCTTTTATAAAGATTTGCGCAATACAAACCTGAAATCCGCATTTAGCCTGTTTCATCAACGATTCTCAACGAATACCTTACCCTCCTGGCGTCTTACCCAGCCTTTTCGTTTCCTGGCGCACAATGGTGAGATTAATACGATTCAAGGCAATCGACATGCTGTTTTAGCCCGTAGCAGGCTTTTATTGAATGAACAGCATCCCTGCCTTGATGATATCAGGCCTATTGTGGAGCCTGAGGCTTCTGATTCAGCCAGTCTGGATAATATGCTGGAGTTTCTTGTCCGCGGCGGCATGAGCGCCTTCCAGGCTATTCGTCTTCTTATTCAGCCCGCCTGGCAGAATCATAAAATGTTTGATGCTGCGCAGCAGGCTTTTTTTAACTATTGTGCTTTGCAAATGGAACCCTGGGATGGGCCAGCCAGTGTCGTGTTTACGGATGGTCAGATCGTTTGCTGTGCACTGGATCGCAATGGCTTTCGTCCGGCTCGTTATTTGCAAAGCAGGGATGGCCTGGTGCTTGTCTGCTCTGAAGCGGGTGTCATTGATCTTGCCGAAGAAAATATTCTTTGCAAGGGCAGGATTGGACCTGGTGAGCTTCTTGCTGTTGATATCCAGGCGCAGCAAGTAATGACCTCCGACTTTATTGATTCAATGCTTACGGCAAGTAGTCCTTATGCGGCGTGGTTGCAAGACTACACTTACCGCCCTCCGCTCAGGCTGCATCAGGCTTTAAGTGCCGAGAGTCTGGATAACAGCCAGGCTATCTTCTATCGAAAGTTATACGATATCAGCTATGAAGAGCTGCATGATGTGCTAAAAGTGATGGCAGAGACAGGAAAAGAGGCCACTGCCTCCATGGGAGATGATACACCCATAGCGCTTTTATCCACCCAGAACCGCCCATTATTCGATTATTTCAGGCAGCAGTTTGCCCAGGTTACTAACCCTGCCATGGACTCACTGCGTGAGTCGGTCATTATGTCAACTGAAATCACTTTGGGCCGGCAGCGAAATATTTTCGAAAGGAGTCCCGCGCATGCACAGCGTATTATTTTGCGATCCCCGGTGCTTTCTTCAGCGGAGTGGGAGCATCTTGCGGTTCTCGGCCCCTCAGGCTATCCCTGTGCAAATCTGGAGCTATCTTATACGCCGCAGGAAACCTTGGCAGATGCTATTGAGCGTCTCTGTTCGGAAGCATTACAGGCCGTTAATGAGGGCTTTGTCTTTTTGCGTTTGAGCGATATCGCAATTAATCCCCAGGATATCCCACTGCATCCGCTGCTTGCTGTTGGGGCTATTCATCAAAGCCTGGTTGAAACAGGAAAACGCTATGACTGCAATTTGCTGGTCGCTTCGGGTTGGGTAAGGGATCCGCATCATTTTGCTGCCTTGCTGGCCTACGGCGCTGCTGCCGTCTATCCTTATCTGGCTTATTCGTTAATCCATGATTTCCAAATAGAAAATGGGCTTGCCAATTACGTCAAAGCCATTGAAGGCGGCCTTTTGAAAATAAGCGCCAAAATGGGGATCGCCACGCTCGCCAGTTATTGTGGAACTCAATTGTTCGAAATCATTGGTTTGAGCCGGCAGGTTCTTAATCGTTGTTTTAGCCAAAGCGCTTCAAAACTGGAGGTTTTAGAGTTCGCTGATTTGGATAATCAGACCCGGGCATATTTTGATAATGCCCATAATCCCTACAGTCATCCGCGGCATGGAGGATTGTTAAAATATTTGCCCGATAATGAGTATCATGAATTCAATCCCGATGTGGTCATGGCTTTGCTTGAAGCCGCAAAACAAGGGGATCATCAACTGTATCAGCGTTTTTCAGAACTGATTCAGCAGCGGCCCTTCACTGCCTTGAGGGATCTGCTGCTTCTAAAACCTGCAGAAATAAGACTGCCGCTAGTGAATATAGAGCCTGCAGTGAGCATATTTCCCCGTTTTGAAACAGCGGCCATGTCCTTAGGTGCTCTGTCCCCTGAGGCGCATGAAGCCCTGGCAGTTGCCATGAACACCTTGGGGGGGCGATCCAATTCAGGCGAAGGGGGAGAGGCTGAGTATCGCCATAAAACAATCAAGCGTTCCAAGATAAAGCAAATCGCTTCTGGGCGGTTTGGGGTGACTGCTGATTTTCTCGTCAATGCCGATGTGATTCAGATTAAAATAGCCCAGGGGGCTAAACCGGGCGAAGGCGGGCAACTGCCAGGCAGCAAAGTTAATGAAACGATCGCCAGATTACGTTATTGCGGTGAAGGAGTGACATTAATTTCACCGCCGCCTCATCATGATATTTACTCGATTGAAGATTTGGCACAATTGATTTTTGATCTAAAACAGGTAAATCCAGAGGCCTTAATTGCGGTCAAGCTGGTTTCAGGCCCGGGTGTAGGCACTATTGCCGCCGGGGTAGTCAAGGCTTATGCCGATATTATAACTATTTCGGGTTACGATGGCGGTACCGGAGCGAGTCCGACTTCATCCATTAAATATACCGGCTCGCCCTGGGAGCTTGGTTTGCATGAAACGCATCAGCTGTTATTGGAAAATAATCTGCGGCATCGCGTTATTCTGCAAGTCGACGGCGGCTTGAAAACCGGAATGGATGTTGTGAAGGCTGCTCTTTTGGGAGCCGAAAGTTTTGGCTTTGGCACAGCGCCAATGGTTGCCCTGGGATGCAAATATTTAAGAATTTGCCATCTCAATAATTGTGCTACCGGGATAGCGACTCAGGATGATTTTCTAAGGGAAAATCATTATCAGGGAAGCCCTCAACGGGTTATCCACTATTTCAAATGGCTCGCTGAGGAAGTCAGGGAGATCCTCGCTGACCTGGGTTTTTCCAGCCTGCAGGAGATTATTGGCCGCAGAGATTTACTACAGAAAATAGCAAGCGATGATCCGTTTACCAGGCGCATCGATCTGTCTTTCATGCTTGATAAAACAGAATCGGATTCATCCTGGCAATGGCGGGATTTGCCAAAAACGAACAAACCCAGGGACAAGGCAAAACTGGCGCAAGGCATTCAGGAAGCTGTCGAACCGCTGCTTTCGATGTCTCAACCAGTACGCCTTCATTTCCCTATTCGTAATGACGATCGCTCAATCGGCGCGAGACTGGCAGGATATGTTGCAAAACAGTTTGGATTTAAAAAGCTGGCCGATGAAACCATTCAAATAGCATTTACCGGTAGTGCCGGACAAAGCTTTGGCGCCTGGACCTGCCAGGGAATTTCCCTTTGTCTGACTGGAGAGGCAAATGATTATGTCGCAAAAGGCATTAGCGGCGGAAAAATTGTCATCAAACCGCCAGCAGAGGCAAGCTACCCTTCTAATGAAATGACTATCGCTGGTAATACCTGCCTGTACGGTGCAACTGGAGGCTGCTGCTATATGGCCGGACAGGTAGGAGAACGTTTTGCGGTACGTAATTCAGGGGCGATTGCCGTCATTGAAGGTGCCGGTGCGCACTGCTGTGAATACATGACTGCTGGCGTTGTTCTTGTTTTGGGTGAAACGGGTATTAATTTCGGTGCCGGTATGACCGGCGGCCTGGCTTTTGTTCTGGATTTGAATGACAGCTTTTCGAAACAGTGCAATAGTGAGTTTATCGAATGGCATCGTTTGACAGATGCGGATAAAAGCGGATTTACTGATTTTCTTGAACAATTATTGGAAAATCATACCAGGGAAACCGGTAGTCGTTGGGGGCAACAGATTAAAGACTCTTTTGATGAGTATTTACCGCTGTTCTGGCTGGTTAAACCGAAGTCAACAGGTTGGGATACCTTGCTAATGTATGAAAGAAAGTAAACCTGTAGAATTCAAATTTTTAATCGATAAACGGCAGGAACCTGAAAAGCTGAGTCCTGAGGAGCGCATTCGTCACTCAGCATCTGTTTATTTATCCTATAGTCTGGAACAGGCTCAGAATCAGGCGGGACGCTGCCTTGATTGCGGCAACCCCTATTGTGCATGGCAATGTCCGGTACATAATCATATTCCGGAATGGCTGAAGCTTGTTGCTGAAGGGAGGCTGGATGAGGCAGCAGAACTGGCGCATCAAACCAACCCCTTCCCTGAGGTCTGTGGCCGTATTTGTCCTCAGGAGCGCCTCTGCGAAGGTGCTTGTACTCTGAATGATGGTTTGGGCGCAGTCACTATTGGCGCAATCGAGCAGTTTCTTGCCGACCGGGCATTAGCCAATGGCTGGAAGCCTGACATGAGCGGTGTTGTGCCCAATGGACAACGTGTTGCTATTATTGGCGCAGGCCCGGCAGGTCTGGCCTGTGCCTATGTTTTAGCTAAAAATGGCACGAAAGTCTCTGTTTTTGACAAGTATCCTGAAATTGGCGGTTTGCTCACCTTTGGTATTCCCGAGTTTAAATTAGAAAAAAAAATAGTGAAGCGGCGTCGTCAGATTTTAGAAGCGATGGGGGTTTGTTTTTACCTGAAAACAGAGGTCGGTTTTGATGTAAGTCCCAATGATTTACTGAATGAATACGATGCTGTATTCCTTGGCCTAGGTGCGGATAAAGGAAAAAAAGCAGGGATTTCGGGAGAGGAATTGCAGAACGTTTATCAGGCTTTAAATTTTCTGGTTTGCAATATCTATAATTTCCTTGATTTACCCGGCTATTCGCCACTGAAACTGGAAGGGCAACAAGTGGTGGTATTGGGAGCGGGCGACACGGCAATGGACTGCAACCGCAGCGCCTTGCGCCTTGGCGCTGCTTCCGTCAATTGCATTTATCGGCAGGGCATGCTGGATATGCCCGGAGCAAAAAAAGAAATCAAGAATGCGATTGAGGAAGGGGTGCATTTTATTTGCCATAAGCAGGCAGTTGAGCTTATTGGTGAAAAAAAAGTTGCTGCGGTTAAATTAACCAATACAGTAAAAAATGAGCGGGGCATTTTAGAGTTTCAACCAGGCAGTGAGTATCTTATGCCGGCGGATACAGTGATTATTGCTTATGGTTTTGATGCAAATCCGCCGCAATGGCTTCATCATCTCGATGTTGATTTAACAGAAAAGGGCCTTATTGATACTTCAGACAAAAAACACTACCCCTTTCAGACCTCCAATCCAAAAGTTTTTGCCGGCGGTGATATGGTTTTAGGCGCTGACTTGGTAGTAAGGGCTATTGCCCAGGGCAGTGCAGCGGCGAAAAGCATTTTGCGGTTTATGCAGGACGAAAAATAATGCGATGATGAATCTTTGCGAGTGTGCGGATCTGACTCTTCGGGGCGACAACCATCCGAATCTCTGCGGCTAAAGACCCATAGATATCTACACACATGTTGTACCCGCTCCGAATCCCCGCGGCAGCGACCGCGGGGCCCATACGAAGCCTATTTAGAATATCGGTTTTGCTAATTTAAGGATAATGTTTGAAAAACTTGTTCCAAACTGCTTTTAATTGCTTTTTTCGGCAACACTGCATTCATCGGAAGAGCATGTTCGGCTACCAGATATGGGCCCCGCGGTCGAAGCCGCGGGGATTCGGTGGTCGAAGTCGCGGGGATTCGGTGGTCGAAGCCGCGGGGATTCGGTGGTCGAAGCCGCGGGGATTCGGATGGCCAAAACGCGGGGATTCGAATAGTACAAAGTTGATAATCTTAGGCTAAAAATCTGACATTATCCGATTTCTATGTTAAGGTATTAGATCCCCCATAACAGATTAAGGAAAATCTCTATGAAGAAGTTTATTTTCTCACTCAGCCTATCCTTGCTACCCGTTTGTAATGCTGCTTTTGCCAATATCGATAATCAGGTCAGCACTGATGGGTTAGTTGTTGATAACCCATTCGGTGCTAACGTTATCATTTTTGATCCCAGTATGCAGCCCAGTGACATCAATAACAAAATTTTACAAATTTATAACCAGCAGAATAATCCGGCCAATAATTACTCTGTAGATTTTTCTGATAACCGTTATGCTTTTATATTTATGCCTGGAAAATACGGCAGTGCCTCTTCGCCTGTTGATGTAAGAGTCGGTGTATACACATCCGTGATCGGGGCAGGTCAGAAACCGGATGATGTGGTTATAACCGGTGCTGTTCGTACCCAGGATAGACCAAACCTGGGTGGAGTAACCACCGTTTTTTGGCGTTCGATGGAAAATCTGGCAATTCTGCCCACCCTGGGTTCTCTCACCGATGCCTCTATTCCTAAAAACCAGAACGTATGGGCTGTTTCACAGGCATCGCCTGCAAGGCGTATCCATGTGATGGGGGATTTACGCCTGAATGATGTGAGTTGGTCAAGCGGTGGTTTACTTGCTGATTCCCGGGTAGATGGAACCATTTATTCTGGCACACAGCAGCAATACCTGACTCGAAATACACAGTTTAAAGCCTGGAATGGCAGTAACTGGAATATGGTCTTTGTAGGAGTTACTCCAGGCAGTCAGATCCCTGGTGGTAACTGGCCGAATCCGCCCTACAGCGTCATAGCCAAGACACCTTTAATTAAAGAAAAACCCTATTTGGTATTTGACAAAGTAAGCAATCAATTTGCTCTTAATGTCAGAACGCGGCGCAAAAATGTCTCGGGTACGGATTGGCATATTGCAGGAAAAAATCTGCCGATTTCCTCTTTCTACATGGTAAAACCTGGTGACAGTGCCGCATCAATCAATGCTGCTTTGCGGCAGGGAAGCAATCTGTTTATAACACCTGGCGTTTATCACTTAACCGATACCATCAATATCACCAGAGCGAATACCATTGTATACGGTATGGGTTATCCAACCTTTGTTTCGGATACCGGTAAACCCATTATGGATGTCAGTGATGTTGAGGGTGTGCAACTTGCCGGTTTTATGATTGATGGGGGGCCGGTATCTGCACCCACTTTATTGCAGGTTGGCTCGTCTACCAACAACAAGACGCATATCGATCCTGTTTTCATCGATGATGTTTACTGCCGTGTGGGTGGTCCAAATAACTATAAGAGCAGGGCTGCCAGCTGCATGACTATTAACAGTAATGATGTGGTGATTGATAATACCTGGCTATGGAGGGCAGACCATGGGTCGAATGTGGGCTGGACTGACAATGTCGGCGATTATGGCATTATCATCAATGGGAATAATGTCAAAACCTATAATCTGATGTCCGAACATTTCGAAAAATACAATGTCCTTTGGAATGGAAACGGCGGAATTATGTATGAATTCCAATCCGAACCTGCTTATGATGTACCCAGTCAGCAAGCATGGATGGATGGGAATATTAATGGTTATGCCGTGTATAAAGTCGGAAATAATGTGACCAGTCATACAGCAATTGGCTTGGGTGTTTACACTAATTTTCGGAATGCCATCTGGATGGATAGCGCAATTTTAGCGCCGAAGCTGCCTGGTGTAAGCATATCGCATATCATTGGTTTTTGGCTGGGTGCGAATGGCAACTCAGGATATAGACATTCAGTGAATAATGATGGCTGTGGCGTCAATCAGGGCAGCAGGCTCTGCCAATATTCTGAGTGGAAATAGAGGCTCATCCTGAAGGGTTTGGCTCAATCCGTTCGGCCTGAGGAGCCGCTTTAGCGGCGTCTCGAAGGCTTCGCTTGGTGCCAAGCCTTCGAGACGGAGCGTTGCTCCTCTTCAGGCCGAACGGTGCTCTCATTTCATTCTTAAACGAATTTAAAAGTTAAATCCTCTTCTTCATCTGGTTTTTGATTCGTTACTTTTCCAGAGAAAAAACCAATCCCCGCGCCGACAACTGCGGCTATGAGCCCAATACCAATGAATTCAGGCTGGGCTAATATTATTCCAGCGATAATTAATCCGACACCGGCTGTTGCCATTAAGCCGCCAAATACCTGTAGATAAAATGAATAATTAGTACGTGCGGGAGCTGTCGGTGACGCATGGCTATAGGTATAAGCTTGGTCATGGAAACTATGAGCAGCTGAGGCTGGATTCGGACTGTAAGTGTCTGGGCGAGAGTATGACCTGGCTTGCTGTCTTGTTGGGTGGGAGCTTGTATTTTTAGTTTTCCGGGCCTTAGATATCCTGTCGGCAAGAGAGGAGTTATTGGCTGCCAGCCGCTGCAAGGAATCTTCAGTACTAAATAAAAGGGCGATTTTTTCGGGGGCATGGCGAACCATATCAGAGGCTATAGAGTAGTGCGCTTTTTCCAGGGCAATAAATTGATCCGCCTTGGTGAATAATCCAATAATTCTATCGGGTGCTTTTTTGAATAGATCAGAAGCAAGGGATGAATGTGCCACCTCCAATGCCATAAATTGTTCAAAAGTTGTAAAAAGGGAAGCAATTTTAGCAGGATTATGTCTAAACAAATCATAAGCAAGAGATGAATGGGCTGTTTCTAAAGCCATGAATTGGTCGAAACTAGTAAAAAAGGAAGCAATTTTGGCGGGCGCTTTCCTAAATAAATCATAGGATCGGGATGAGTTTGCTGTTTCTAAAGCCATGAATTGTTCATAGCTCGTAAAAAAATCGGCAACTCTGGCTGTCTGCTTGTTAAGCAGATCAGCCGCAAGCGATGAATGAGCTTTCTCCAAGGCCATAAATTGGTGAAAGTTTTGAAAAAAAGAAGCAACCTTCGGAAAGTTATGGTGAAATAAATCAGAGGCCAATGAAATTGATGCCTCTTCCAGAGCCATAAAATCATTGTAGCTGTTAAATAACACTTCTATTTTAGCAGGTGCAACCTTGAACAACTGACTGGCAAAACCACTACTAATCTTAACCAGCTTCATGAATGCGGACAATGTATTGTATAAATCGGCAATTTGATTACCTGCAGCGTTTACCAGGTAATAAATGGGTTCATAAATTTCTCTTATTATCTCGGTGGATAGGTTATGCGAGGGTAGCATCGCGTAATACATTGCTGCCAGTCGTTCCACTTCGTCTCGGGAGGTAAATAGCCTCGTAAGATCCATCTCTTTGGATTGTAGCCACAGGAGTGCCTTCTTAGGGTTGGATTGATAAAGTGAAATAAACTCGTCTGCGGTTAATATTGCCATTTTGGTTACCGTTTTGCCAAACGAGCAAAGGTAGCAAATTAGCTAAAATATATCAACAAGAGATGGGCTTTAGCCCACCTCTTCAAATTTAATTATTGGAAGCAGGTTTCGAAGTCAAGCCGTCTGTCTTTTTACCGCAGCATTTAATACCGTCAGTCGTGACACAGGAGCATTGGCCTTTGGGTATGCCCGCACAGGAAGACTGGCAACCATTGGCAGCTTGACCTTGTGTACTTAGAGTCTGGCCGGCAAAAGAAACAGGGCTGATAAAAAATAGGCTGCTTAAAAGAATGGAACCAAAAAGTTTAATATTCATTAGTAACTCTCCTTGTTATAAAAATAAATCATTCATGAAAAGTTTAGACAGTTAAATGGAAAATGCAAACCGATTTCCAAGGAAAGAACTATACTGATAATTAACAAAATACCCTTGTTAACCGAGATAGATCATGGTCATAAAAATAATCATTGGGTTTCTTATTATTGTGTTTGGATTAATTGGTTTGCGAAAGCTGACCTGGCCCACTAATCCATATCCCCAACAACAGGCAGCTTCAGATACCATCCCTCAATTTAATACGGTGGATGTGGATTTCGTTCATCAATTTAATAATGAGAAGTCCTTGCCTTTTATGGGCGCGGCCATTTTTAATCTCGAAGGCAATGACGAGCAATATCTATTTGTGGGAGGGGGGTATAATCAAGAGGATAAATTGTTCAAATTTTCAAGTGGGCAATTTATTGATGTTTCTGCCAAGGCCGGCCTGCAAAAACCGGCGAATGACACTACGTATGGGGTGGTTGCAGTGGATGCTAACCGCGATGGCTTACCCGATTTATTTGTCGCTCGCGACAGTGGCATATACTATTACGAAAATCAGCAAGGCAAATTTAAAATCAGCAAGCTGGATATTCCGCTTGATCACCGCTACTCGCCCATCTCCATTGCCACTGCTGATTTACAGAAAAAAGGCCTGGTTGATTTATATGTCGCGGCTTACATTAAGCCGGCGTTTGTTGAGGGGCAAACCATTTTTAACAAGAAAGATTATGGTGCTAAAAGCCTTTTACTAAAGAATAATGGCGACAACACGTTCACAGATGTTACTGATAGTGCCGGGTTAAATTATATCCATAACACTTTCCAGGGCGTCTTTGTGGATTTGGACGGGGATAATGAACTGGACCTGGTTGTTGCCCATGATACAGGCCAGGTGCGGACTTATAAAAATCTGGGCAATATGCGCTTTCAATATATGCCGAACCCCACCTCCGGTTTGTATTCCTATCCCATGGGGATTGCAGTAGGGGATTATAATAATGATGGGCTGCCTGATCTTTTTTTCAGTAACATCGGCCCTTCCTATTGGTGGAACATCGGTTCTACTCCCCCCGGCTTTATAGTCCGAGGCGATTTAAGAAAAGACCAGACCTTGCTGCGCGATAATATATTCCTGGCAAACAAGGGTAATTTCCAGTTTGAGGATGTAGCCAAACAGACTATGACCGCGGACTATGAATTCGGCTGGGGTGTAATATTTCAGGATTTTACCAATGATGGAACCCAGGATTTGGTTATAGCGCAAAATTATATTGGTTATCCCTTACATAAACTGTTCCGTCTGCCTGGGCGGCTTCTGAAAGAGTTACCCGATCAAACCTACGCTAGCATTGAAAAACAAGCCCATGCCGAAGATCCTTATTATGCTATATCTCCGTTGAGTACAGACTTTACCGGAAATGGCTATCCTGATCTGGTTTACACCAATCTCAATGGACCGCTTAAAGTATTTCTGAATACAAAAGGAGGGGGCAACAACTATGTAAAAGTCCAGCTTCCTTACGCACCTGAAGCCTTGGGAGCAGTAATCAAATTAAAATTTAAAAATGGGAAAGTGTTGACCCGATTTTTCGTACCTACCCAGGGCTTATGTGCTTATCAGGGAAATCAGATTACATTGGGCCTGGGTAAGGAAACTGAAGTTGATCAGTTGAGTATTCACTATATGAATGGAACCGATAAAGTAATCGATAATCCTGTCATCAATAGCATTGTGCGCCCTTAATTTCTAAGCCGAAAGGCTAACCAGGTTGAGAGGGCAAAAAAGAGAGTATAGGTTACATTCATGGCGATCGGCATAATGTATTTGCCGATTGCAGGAGTGATAAAATAAATTAAAAAAATACTCACCAAAATGAAAAAAGGATTAAAAACCCACATCCACAGAGGGTAATTGGTTGTGCCTGTCCAAACGAGATAAATGAATCCGGCCGACATAATTAAAGTGGTAATGCGTATAATTTGCAGCAGGGATTCGCTATAAAGTTGATAGGAAGCAATTAATTCCCCATTCGCTGGCGTCTGATTTTGAACAATTGCGGCGATCATTGCCCGGGATCCAATCCATACAATACCCATGATAAAGCCATAGCCCGCAATCAGGGCAACAATAGCAGGTAGTTTTCCGCCTGCCGGGGCCAGCATTTGATAAAGATGCCAAAAACCAACCAGATAAAAAGGAGCGGCTAACACCGCTATAAAATGCCCCCATAACAGGCGCTTGGGGGAAATATCATGAAAAAAATGATAAGGGATTTTTGAGCCGTAGCCCGCAGGAGTATAGTGGAGCAGAAATTCGCCGGTTCCTACTAATATGGCAGCTGCTAATCCGATTAAGCCAGTTACAATTATTTTGTCTATGCTCATAGTAGTGGTTCCTTATGTGGAAACAATAAATGACAGGTAATAGGTATACTATGAAATCAGGCGCTGTAGAACAGCCAAATGATGATTGGTTAAAAAATATTTATGAGCGTTCCCGCAAAGAAACAAAGATGCTTCCCAATCTTTTTAAAGTAATGGCTAATGCCCCAGAGCTTTTACAATCGTATCTTGATACCTATAAGTTATTCAGCCAGCATTCTGGGTTCACGCCAGAAGAGCAACAGATCATCTTTCTGGTAATCAGTTATGAAAATGGTTGTAACTATTGCCTGGCTGCGCACAGCACAGTCGCTAATTTTTCTGCCGGACTTTCATATGAAGTCACTGATGCTATCTGCAATGATACCGCTATACCCGTTTCCAAGTATCAACTTCTTGCCGATTTCACGCGGGAGATGTTGTGGAGCCGGGGCAGGCCTTCGGAGTCAAAAACAACTGAATTTCTCTCTGCCGGTTACACAGAAAAGCAAATACTGGATATTATTCTGGCTATATCATTAAAAACGCTTTCAAATTACACAAATCATTTATATAACACTCCCATAGACAGTGTATTCAAAGCCCAGCAATCCAGAATAGGAAAATTGGCGGCACGGGTGTTTCAGAGCTTTAACCGGAACAAATAGAGCGCTGCAAGCTATTCAGGATAGAATTTTTATTTTATTTCCCAATACATTGAGAAATTCTCTCTGTGTAATATAATCCCTTCTGGAAGCAGGGCCTCGCAGGTTCAGTTAATGTCAGTTTGCCCATTCAAGTGGTACGGAATTTCTGCAGCTATGGAATTTGCACAAGTTTTAAAAGTCGTATTGGCCATGCAGTACTTTAACAATCAGAAGAAATGGAATTATGAATAATCAATCTAAGCTCAAAGTAAAAAAAGGTAAAATCCCTTTGGTCGCCTATTCTTTTTGGCTTTTTATTGCCTTAAGCACTTTAACCCCCCTGATTGGCGCTTATAGTCTTTTTAAATACAATACTGCAATGTATGAGCAAACCGAAGAAGCAAGCAATGCGTTTATGTCTATTGCGCAACAATACGATAATATTTCAGCTTTAATCGGTGTTAGTTTCCTGTTATCCGCTGTTATTTATTCCTTCTGGATTTTCAGAGTTAGCAGCAATTCGCGCTGTTTAAATCCGGATGTTAAAACTAAATTTACTCCCGTATGGAGTGTCCTTAGTTATTTCATACCCTTCCTTAGCTTGTACTGGCCTTACAAATCAATGAAAGAGCTATGGCATCTGAATGTTAAAACCCCTGATAAAGGCATTATATTGGGCTGGTGGATAAGCTTCCTCTTCTTAAACTCTTCCACTATTGCAAGTTCAAAATTAGACGATCCCAGTGTGATCGGTTATCAATGGTATGTCGGACTAATTACGGTTTCAAATATTTTCGGAATCGTCTCAGCATTCCTGGCTCTCAAAATAATCAAACAAATTAATGAAGCCCAATCTTCTGGGTTGAGGTTGTCGCCAGCAATGCCGTGCCCCAACTAATTTGTTAAGGCGAGCTGCATTCGGTTTGATTGTCAGCTCGCCCTTATGAAAAAAAGAGATCATTACAGAAATAAACATACCCGTAGCAGTTTCATTATCCAGTGTCCGAACTCCCGCCTAACTAAAAATTGTATTTATTGGTAAAATTTAATCCTATATTTTTGATGTGTTGTTTGGAGTTAAAATGTTAAAACAATTTAAATTGACTGGAACGGAGATTATTTTATCAAACCACGATGATACCGTATTGCCTACAGCACAAAGGGATGAGAATTCTCAAAATGATAAACTGATTATCAGAGTTGAAGCCGGATGCTCGATTCTTCCTATTAATCAAAAGTTATCGGATTATCAAGAAAAAACAGAGGCATTGAAGTTAATTGATACCGTTTTATTCCAGGATTCAAATTTTAATGGACTGAAAAATAGTCCGGATGAAATAAATAATTTGCTTGAGATACTAAAAAAATTACCTAAACAAACCAGACGAATCAGTTTTTGTTTTTCCAATCTAGGAGAGTTGGGATTTGATAATGTGTTCCGCATTGCAGAGACTGTCGCCCAAACATTAGGGGAAGGCATTAAAGAGTTGGATCTTAGGGCTTGCAAGTTTAATTATCTGCATAATGAGCAACGAAAAAAAATTGAAGATTTGTTTCCAGAAGGTGTTTTAAAACTTACGAAATGGCAAGTGGTTGTTGATAGTCATAGCCCTGATGATGAAAATGAAAACGAAGAAAATTTTTGTAGAATTTATCAGTATGACCATAAGGAGATAGGGCTTGGAAAAACGATAGTTTCTAGTACAACAAAAGATAACTTGTTAATGGTAAGTTATACAAGCTTGGGCTCGAATGAAGGTGATTTAATTATACATCCTCGTCATAAGATGACCAACCAGGAGGTGGAACAGCGGCTGGGTTATAGAAGATCTTGCTCTATGTCGGGTTTTCCGAATCAGCGTTGGGATATTACACTGGACACTAGAAATGAGGGTGATTTAGATTATTTTATCACTATACTCGATGATAATGAACCACTAGAAGAGTTAAGCAATGAAATCTATGATTTCCTTGAGCTAAAACCTTCACCAGAAGACGTTTTCAGTTCATTTGAAAGGGGGGAAACGAAAGCAGCAATCGAACAATTAAAGGTGGCACAAAGAAAGGGACGTTATTTTTTTATTTTGCAAATTGCTGATTATTATTTTGAACAGCTCATCACTTCTGAGAGTGAGACCAGTCCCTCTGGTGATGAGCTTTATGAAATTTATAATCTTATCCCTATGGATAGTCCCTATTATCACGCAGCGCAAATGAGAAAGCTGGAAATATTGGACACACAAGGCAATAGCCGTGAACTGTCTAAAGAAAGATTTACAGTGGCGCTCGGTTATAAACCACAAGCAGTGGTTGACCAGACGAGGGTCGATATGGTTTTTCATGAACTCTCAGGCAAAGATGGAGCCCCTGACATTACTAATATTCCCTCCGTTTCAGCCTTATTGTCCCTGGCTGAGGAAATGAATCAGCTAAGGCAGGAGCTTACAGCGTTACGTGCTTATAAAGCAGAAAACGAAGCGCGTAAGCGAAAGGCAGGAACACAAGAGCGAAGTGAGACCTGCATAGGTACCACAGGAATATTTGGCCCGAGGCCTGGCAAGCGAGGGAAAACTGAATTGAATGCAATAGTATCTCCCGACAACCGCTGTGGATGATATAGTTCGATTGCAAGACAATGAAGCTTAGGCCTTTGAAGAGAAGGATCCATTGCACTATCAATGCTTTGGTATGGTTTCTCCAGCACTTTTTGACAGCTCATTGTCTTGATTTGCTTCTATCACAGGTTTTTCAGCAGGATAAAAACCGGGATAATTTGCAGCACTCCGCAACATTCCATTTTTTATACCCACAAATTTTGCAAATCTGAACAAGGATTCCGGACTAAAATCCTTGGCCTCCTTTGGATTTGTAATATCGGGAAAATCATCAATTGCAATTTCAAAATCCTTGAGCAGTTTTTCAAGCGAACTCTGCCCATAAATAATGGAATAGACTTTAAGCTCCAATAATTGTTCCAACTGTGGCTTTAAATAGCTAAATGCCTGATGGTAACGGTGAATTGATTTTTCAGCATTCTGCATGTTACCAATCAATAAAATGAACTCGTCGTTTGCTTTTTCGTCGATTAACTCATCAGCAGTATTGAGAATGTCATTGAGCAAAATCTGCTTGATTTTTAGTATAATTGACACATTATCTACGTATATGAATTTAACCAATGGTGATAAACCTTGTAATCGCTCACAGAATTTATTTGCTGTGCCGCCAAAACAAATTTCTTTATCTTCATCCGATAAATTATCAGTACCGATTTCATCCAGATTATAACCTCGCTGAATTTCATAAAGAGCGGAAACAAAAGCAACCCAGTAGTCAATCTTTTCATCCTGGGAAATGCTATGAAAAATCAGGCATATAAATTGCTCGATACTAATCATCTGAAGCGTTTCAGCTTCCTCTTCCATAAAAGGCAATAGTGTTGATATTGCCATCTCCTTACCTAGTTCTGTTTCCTTAGCTATTTGTAAAGCGACCTTTTTCTTTTTAGGATCCAGAACAATTTCTGCAGGCAGCGAACTTAAGCGCCACAAACAATCAATCGCCGCACGTTTTTGTTCAGGGTCAAGCGTTTCAGCAGGGCGATTTTCAAGCAAAATAATGATGTCCTGAATACTTTTCAGTGGGACGGGATTTCTTTTATAGTTTAAATCCAATAACCAGGCCGTTAGGTCTGTTGTTGCATGAACGCTGGCAGTATGAGTGCTCTGGGCTCGATTAAGTTGAATATTATTCAATTGAACGGGTTCCACTTCATCCAGAAAGAGCAGATGCTGGTTGACATAATTTCGGATAGTACTTTGTTTTTCTTCAATTGTTCCATCATTGCGGCAAATAGCCATAAAAGAATCGATATTTTCCTGGGTCATCTCTCCAGGCGGAATCGGATTCCAGACGTCTATCATGGGGCTTGAAAACAAAATCTGATCGAATTGTTTTAGCAACTCAAAATTAGCTTTCAGCAATCCTGATGCTCTTAGATGAAATAAGCCATGGCTCAGGCTGTTAGGTTGTGGTAAATGGAGTAGCCAATTGAATACTTTTTCGTCCAATAACTCCTCTTCATGGAGTATTGATATCATATAAGCCAAGGATTTGGCAGGATGATAATCAACGATTCCAGCAAAATAGGTAGCACCATTTTCAGTGTTTAATAAATCGTCGACATAGCTTATTGTGATATCTAAACTCTCCAGGTCTGGGTGATTCTTCAATTTATCCAATTGGTTATTAATAAGATTGCTTAATTGCGAATTATGTTCAATGAATTCATTTAATAGCATGATGATAATTTTTCAGTCATTCAGGATATTTATAGTATAGCTATTTAACTGAATTTCTCTGGTAGAGAGAATGCTTATAAATTAAATGGATTAAATGTGGATTTATTAATTTTCTTTACGTCTCGATGGTGTCACTATAGAGACCCCCATGTCGTCCCATGGTTAATAATTCAGTAATGTAAAACTGCTACAATGGTCGAAGTTAATGATGAAAAAGCAACTAAAATGGCCGACCATACTCGTCAAAAATCCATTAAATTCCTTCGTAGCCAATCCAATGTAATAAGGAATTTAAATAGATATCTAGAAAGCCAGAATCTACCGGTTCGCATGCCTCCTGATGGAATCTGCCGCGGACTAGCTGCCGTTCGTTGTAAATATATTATCGAAAATCGTGAAAGTGAGTATTTTTCCATACTGGATAAAATCGCTCAATTAAATAAACTTGATGGCGAATCAATTAATGCAGTAAATCATTTTGTAGTTGAAACGCTTATCGCTTTTAACCCCCATCTTTTTGATTCGAGGAAAGAGCAGAAAGATTCCCTTGCTAACCTGTCAATCAATGGAGAGCCGTTAAAATCTTCGCTAAAAATGAGCATGATCACCTCGGATGCGATGTGGGCTTCAGTACTCAGAGACATTAATCTGCAGATGCAAGAGGGGATGTTATTGTCCTTGACTAATCATGCATTTAGCGTTTCGCGTCTGGAAAATGGCCAATACCGTCTGGCCGATCCCAATGACCCTGCTGGATTTATGGATTATCCAGATGAGGATTCTCTGATAACAGCTATTCATGAAATTGCAAATAAATGTGATTGGACAGGTGATTTGGGCCTTGATCTCGAAATTGTAAGGCACCCGCAGGCACAAATTCGAATACCTCCACTGCCCTCGCTGAATGAACTGTTTGCCCGCTATATGGAAATCGATGCAGCCTGCCGTCGGAGGGATAAGGGGCTTGAAAAAGATGAACAATTTTCTCAGTTCAATTTTGCATGTCGGGGTAATAGTATCGAAGCGGTCAAATTTCTCTGTCAGACAGCCAATCTCACACCCACTGAATTACTGAAGGGGTTAACCTATGCTGTGCTCAGTAATCATCAGGAGGCTGTTGACTACCTGCTGGCCAGTAATAATGAGGAATTTCTAAAGTTAATTGAATTACCCGAAGTCAGTAGCCATTTATTTGATTTTACCCTGGCCCGTGGAAAATACAGAAGTTTTGAGAGTTTAATCCAGCATGAGACAATCAAGAGCAGATATTATGAGAGCATATTAGCCGAGACGAATGCTTCGCAGTTTATTAATCAGGCGGCACATGGAGGAAGTCCTGAAATTCTCAGAACATTATTAAATGACTATCAACAAAAATCCGGAATGACCAGCGAGCAGATTGCCGAGAGTATTCTGGTCAGGCGCAGGGGTAAAGATGCGATTGAAGCAGCAATAGGCGAAAAGGGAAACTGTGGAATAAGTAATACTCAAACAGTGTCTCTGCTTCTGGAGCAATTAATTAAGGCCAATAAGCTGCCCAGCGACGAAGTTCTTCTTGACTACATATTAAGGGCAGTGCAAACCAATCAACCCCACTTGGTGGCTGTGTTTACAGAGACCATTTCAAAGAAACTTCCCAAAGAAAGGCAGGAGCTACTATTTAAATCCATCTATCTTGGTGTGGAAACAGCCAGGCATACCGATTATTCAGTTTTGAAAACGCTGGAAAAAGCAGGAACCAATTTCTCAATGGGGGTTCGCGCGGTAATGAAAGAAAAATCAGGCCAGCGCCAGGGAATATTGCTCAGCATCGGTTTACAACTGACTAAATTCAGTGATTGGTTAGAGGGAATTACTAAAACAAATAATATCAGTTATTGCAAGGAGCGTCTTAAAGAATTAAAACGAGTTATTGTCAAATCTGGTGTATGCCCATTAGGCGGCCACTCTGTTTGACTGCTCATTAACTTGCACTCCGTTTACAAATTTCACATTATTAACAACTAATGTTAATAGGTTAAACCCTCTAATTTTAATCCATCGTTTTTGAGCCACTTCCATGAGCTTAAAGACCATTGCCAGGGTGGTGTCTCTGGAGCCACAGTTTCTGGACTTATTAGTCCTCAGACGCACTGTAGCGAAGGCAGATTCAATGGGATTGGTTGTCCGTATGTGAATCCAGTGTTCGGCCGGAAAATCGTAGAAGGCCAACAGTTCCTCTTTGTCCTTGGCCAGGCACTCCATCGCTTTTGGGTACTTAGCGCTGTAAAGCTCCACCGTATTATCAAACGCCTTATAGGCCTCTTCTTTGGTCGATGCCATCCAAATCTCATGCAAAGCGGCCTTTACCTTTGGCTGCATCGATTTGGGTAGCTTGTTTAATACATTCGCTGTTTTGTGCACCCAGCACCGCTGTTGCCGTGTTTCAGGGTAAATGGCTCCAAGGGCACTCCAGAATCCCAATGCCCCATCCCCCACGGCTAACTTCGGAGCCGTTGGAAGGCCTCGTTGGCGCAGGTCAGTAAGCACCTCACTCCAGCTCGCTGCGGACTCTCGATACCCATCATTAACCGCTACAAGCTCTTTTACCCCGCTCTCAGTAACACCAATGATGACTAGAAGGCACACCTTGTCATCCATGCGAACCTTGCTGTAAATACCATCAGCCCACCAATAAACATAGCGTTTGTCGCTTAAATCCTGGCGTTGCCACTCTTTGTGTTCATCAAGCCATTTTTCTTTTAATCGCGACACTGTATTGGCTGACAGTCCGCGCGCACTCTCGCCAACTAACGCGGATAAGGCTTCTGTATAATCTCCTGTTGATAACCCTTTTAAATACAGCCAAGGAATGAGTTCTTCCATGCTCTTCGTCCGTCTCAAGTAGGGCGGCAACAACTGACTGCTAAAATGAATACCTGAACCGCTACGATCTCGTACCTTCGGGACTTGAACCTCTACTTCTCCTATCCCCGTCTGAAGCTGTCTCGCGGGGAGATAACCATTCCTGACTACTGCTGGACGACCATCCAGTAAACGCACGTCTGAGTACGCTGAGAGCATCTCTGATAGTTCGGCCTCAACCGCTTTCCTTATCAACTCTTTTGCTCCTTGTCTCAACACCTCCGTTAACGGGTCTTCAAAGCCCTTGGCTACCGCTGGTGTCGATGACTGCTTTAGATTACAATCCTTCATGGCGTATCTCCTTTGTTGATTTGTGTTCCGACAAGAACAAGCAACAGAATACGCCACCTAATTTATTTTGTCATACACCACTTTCGACTATAACTCAATTAAAACGCGATATGCCGGATGAAAATAATGTGAACCCTGTAAGCTGTATCGGAAGATAATTAAAGAGTTGTACCAAACTTTTATGTATTTTTTATATAATAGAATTGGGCATAGTCAAAAGTGATATTTGTGAGAACCGCCAGCTAAAGAATAGATGTTTCTTCTGGTAGAAGTGTCCTTATTGTATTTTTATTAGGAATCCAGCTCCCAGTCCGGCCAGTTGTCTTCAATGATTCTCATTACACGATTGGACAGGTCACCATACGGCGCATAGTTTGAAGAAAATCTAATTAACGCTCTATGAATCCCAAAATATTTAAGCCATTTTCAATGTAACTAACTACATTTGGAACGGAGAGTAAGTATTGTGCAATATGCTTTGTTTGCTGTTCTTGAGCTATGTTAAGAGCATCGCTCCATTCATTTTTCTCAAAATCCCCATGCCCTAAATACATTAATGCGACTAAAGTTGCCTGTTGGGAAGGGGATAAACTATTTATTGTGCCAAGAGTGCTTTGATACCAAGGATCCGAGAGGAAAGAAGGTGTATCCTTTTCAGTAGTCAACTTCGGATATTGGTCTTCTTTTTCTTGGAAGCGTTCGATTTCTTCAAGAATGGCTCTGATTTTTTTAGGGTTTATGTTTAGCATTTATTTTCTCTTCCCATAATAGTTTATTATAGTCTAGCAGTTTGATAAATAACCTGAATGCGGTCGGCGAATCAAGAAGTGCCACGGGTCGCATGTTTTAAAGGGATCTAATTTTATTTTTGATGCTAAGGGTTTCAGTAATATGAAAATCTGCAGAGAGGACCTTAAGCAAGGCAATTTGAGTATTATGCCAGGGCTAAATATCAGGGGAGTACTTTGCTCATAGCCATATATAGCTATGCAATTACAGGTATATTAATTCAATCAATTTGCACCCTGTAAATCTTGGTACTTTGTCGGAAAATAACGTAACCTATTGATTTTATTGGTCGGAGTGACAGGAATTGAACCTGCGACCCCTGCCTGCAGAAGGCAAAATCAATTATTTCTCAGTATATCGCAATATATCTCCGTGCATCAGAACCCCTTATTTATAAAGGGTTTGCAACTTATTGATAATGCATTAGCATTCATTGTTATGCTACACTTTACAATAAAAAAGCACTTTATATGCACTTTACTTTGGTCAGGCACTGCCTGACCAAATGGTGGAACGGGAAATCCAAATGCCAAAGAATTTAAGTAATGCCTCTTCGCTTCAGCTCAATTTATCTTACCAAAATCTATTAACCGATATAAAGGAAAGACTTAAAAAGGCGCAAATACGTGCAGCTATAACAGTCAACCATGAATTAATCAAATTTTACTGGGAAGTTGGTAACTTAATCATTCAAGAACAAAAGAATGCACGGTGGGGGGTGAATATCATAGAATGAATATGCCATTTGAATTAGGGATTGATTACGCCTGTCAACATATATATAACAATGAATTCCCTGACAAAAAAATTCTTATACTCGACACCGAGGAATTTAGATTTAAAAAAGGGATTTCCGACCTATCTGGATGCGATATCAAAAAACACAATAATGACGTAGGTAAAGCTATTAAGAGTGTTCGCGATTGGCTATTCCATGTTGATTTGAAAATTATGGATAGTGGGAATATTATATGGCAACGATATAATGAATTTTCATCTCATGTGTATGAGCATGATCTATATGGTCATTCATCAATCGATGAAATTGAAATTTGCGAGCTAAAGTTCTTTATGGAAAATTATTTACAAAACTTACATAGTAATTAATTTGTAGTTAGCTTAATCTTAATCCCATATCAAATTAACTAGATTAAAAAACTTTTAGTTTCTACAAGGAAAGTATGTAATTAAAGCTTCCAACAATGTGATTTTTGAATTTTGATGAAGTTTTTCAGGGTGTTCCTGTATATATTTAGAATAAACTTTAGCAATTTGATAAGTATCCATTGGATAAGGAGGACAATATTTTTTTGCTTGCATAGATGATTGAGCGTCAAGAAACCCATGTATATACCCCACACAAAAATTACCATCTAAAGACAGTCTAATTTTTGGATCTTCTAGACTGGTTACATTGCCGTTGCTTTTTATTAATTCTGTAGAGTTAATATACCCTTCACATTTTTTCCAAAGAATAAATGAGTCCGATGAATATGTATATAAAGGTATCATCAAAAAAATTGCAAAAAGGGGTAACTTAATTTTGAAATATTTCAATTGGTAATCCTCTATGCTATCTCTTGAAAGCAATTTGTCAAGATTATAGATGAGAAATGAGACTCATGCTTGCGAATTACAAGGATAGTCCTTGAGGTTATCTGCGGGAATTTATCGGCTGAATATATAGATTTTCAATTGTTATATTCCATGGAAAGGGAGTTAGATTGGTTAGGATGCCCATTTTAATTAACGCCGGTCTGCTATATTTGTAGTAATCAAATAGGCACAATCGCATCAACGGTAAAATGAATAATCAAATAAATTCAGATGTTTTTTTTAATGACGTTAGAAGAAATTTTGATAAATACCAAGTTCAACGGCTTTGCGAAACGCACTTCTATTCATTCGTAGATCACCCAGATAACAATAGATATCTGCAATTCGCTATTTAAAAGAAGATTTGGATTCTTGGTTAGATCTACATAAAAAGCCATAAACCTCATTAATGTGTCACTCATTCCTTATAATGAGTGATACATTTCATGAGCGACCAAAATAATTAAAGCGTAATTCCGCAGCTTTTTGTTCTATCTGTGTGACAGAACTTTTAAGATCCTGAGTTGAGAGTGCCTCGAGTAATTGTTGGAATAATGGCTGTAACTCCTCAATTATAATGGTCTTGTCCTTTTTGACTTGTTGAAGTTCTCTCTCATTTTCTTGGTAATTAGTAAAGACTTTTTTGTGTCGCTCAAGTGATCTACTTAATTCATCAGGGCTACAGCTTGTACTGATACAATTCAATAATTGATGCAGTGCAATGATAAGGGTTTTAGAAGAACTGTCTGGTATTTGATTTGCCATTAATGGTTTTAATTTGTATTTAAATATACTTTTATCGACTCTTTGTAGTAAATTTATTTTTTGTTTCAAATTCGCTTGTAAAGAAAAGTTACTATTGGGAATTAAAAATAAATTACCTTGATGAATCGACTGAGCCACTAAAATTATATCCCTCAGTCTAAGAATACTTTTTTGATATTCATTTGAAGGATATAGGAGAGAAGTCTCTAACTTCCTCAGAGTACTTTGCCGACTTACTATATAATTGTTAATCTCCTCTAGAAGTAATTTCTCATTTCCATTGTCTACTCCAGTGAAAACAAAAAGAATAGATGGGTTGCCTTTAATTTTAGAAGCATCTAAAAATTTAGTTAGTTGTCCCAGTAATGTATCGAACGGTGCTGCTCTATCAACACCTAAGGCATTGACGTCAACTGTAATTACAATACCTGAGATTCGTTGAGGCATCTTAGCTGCTAAAATCGTATTGAGTAAGGACAAAAATCGCTCTGGCGTATTATTTTTTTCTTCCATCCCACTGATCTCGCAAGCCCATCGGCTTTCTTCCATAAGTTTAGTCAACCTAGGCAAATAAATATCAAGAGTTAATTTCTCTTCTAAGACCTCGTCAATATCTGATTGAGTACTTGTATTGGGGAAGGAGGTTGTTATTACTGGCAGATGTTGAATAAACTTCGTTTTTCCTGAACCGCTGCTGCCTAAGATTAATAATGTTTCTTTCGGGGACAATGATTCAGCAAAGGCAATTGATTTCACTAATTTATCAACAAAAACATCTATATCAATTTGTGGAGTTGATGAAAGAGACTGTTTCTTAATCCATTTATGGCTAAACATGAAAACTCTAAGATGGGAAATTATATAATTCTAATTGATTTCATTTTATACAGCAACCGGTAAGCTTAAATTTGTTTTTGCATACGTTAACATGGTTATGCAACTGCAATTTACATTTATCAATTAAATTGCACCCTATATGCACCCTGTAAAAGTTAGTGGTTGGTCGGGAAAAACGTAACCCTATTGATTTTATTGGTCGGAGTGACAGGAATTGAACCTGCGACCCCTGCCTCCCGAAGGCAGTGCTCTACCAGGCTGAGCTACACTCCGCTATTTTTAGTGGTTACGGCTTATTGCAAATTCTGCCAATTCGACCATTGCTGACTTGTATATGGATGCGGGTAAAATATCGAGGGCAGAAAGGGCATGATTTACTTCCATTGTCGCACATTCTTTGGTGTAGGCAATGGATTGGGTTTCTTCGATTATTTCTAAAATAGTCTCCAGTTGGTCGCGGTTACCTGTTTGCAGGCTTTCCCGAATGATTTGCTGCTGCTTCGGACTGGAATGTTCCAGTGCATGTAATAATGGCATGGTTGCCTTTCCGTCGGCAAGATCATCGCCAATGTTTTTGCCGATTGTTTTACTGTCTGCACAGTAATCTAATGCATCGTCGATCAACTGGAAGGCATTGCCTAAATGCAGGCCATAGGCATATAAAGCTTTTTCCAGGGGCTCCCCGGCATTGCTAAGAATTGCACCAATCGATGCGGCTGCAGCGAATAGCAGGGCTGTTTTAGCCTGGATGACATCATAGTAATCCTTTACCGTCAGCGATGAATTGTGCTTGTTAACCAACTGTTTGACTTCCCCGCAGCTGATTTGATGCGATGTATCCGCTAACAAATGCAGTACAGACCAGTTGTGTACATTCACCATTAATTGAACCGATTGGGTAAACAAATAATCACCGACCAGAATACTGGCCTTGCTGCCCCAGATTTCATTGGCCGTTTCTCTGCCGCGTCTTAATGTGGATTCATCGACTACATCGTCATGGAGTAAGGTAGCGGTGTGGAAATACTCAATCATCGCAGCCAGAGGTATATGATCCCGGCCTTCGTATCCGCAGGCACGACTGGCTAATAGTAATAAGAGGGGACGCAGGCGCTTGCCGCCACTTTGCACTATATAATGTGACAAGTCTTCAATTAATCCTACTTGAGACTGGATTTTATCAATAATTAATGCATTAACGGCTTCAAAGTCTTCGCTGACTAATGCCCTCAAACGATTAACCGTCATAGATTGCCCCTGCGCTAGTTATGCTCGCATGCTAAGGCGGGTAAGCGATAATGTCAAGTTGTGCGTGCCGCATGGACTGTATGGTCTATAAATGGTCTAAACTCAAAGTAATAATATTGACTTAGGGTAGATTAATGACAATTAATAATCCGCAATCAATCTGGATGATTAGCAATATTAGCGATGATAAATTTTTACCGTTTAAAGTAGAAATAGTTGGGCAAATTAATGAACTGCCAAAACAATCGCCTTATGCCATTGTCATGTCCAAAAAAGAGCAGCAGGAATGGATTAGCCTGTTACGTGAATTGCGTTCGATTCATACCTATCGCTATACGCCGATTTTTTATCATGGGGATATCGATGAATCAATACGTGATTTATTTGACGGATCTGCGGATGATGAGTTGCTGGCAAAAGCACATGCGATTCATGCACGCCTGAAAAAAATTCCATCCAATATCCTTTTATCGGATGACAGGGAGGTCATGATCAGCACTTATCTTTATACTCGCCCTGACTTAAAATTAAGAGGTCAGTTGAATTATAACAATCCATATGTTTATGATTTTCCCCTTGTTAGTTTATTTTCTGAGCCTGATGAAAAAAGGGATGATTGGAGTTTTCTCGAGGATTTGGTGCTAAGGGATTTGCTGGTTCAGAATCATCTAATCGATGAAATTAAAATCTGTAGCTTTTGCCATTCTGGCTTATTGAATTTGAAAAGCTCCTGCCCAAGCTGTCATTCCATTCGCATCAAGCTCCAGAACTTTGTTCATTGTTATACCTGCGGCAAAATAGGCCCGGTTCCCGAGTTCCTTCGTAAGGAGCGTTTAATCTGCAGCCGCTGCAATACCAAACTGGAAGAAATTGGGGTTGATTATGACAAGCCGGTTGAAGACAAGGTATGCATGGACTGCGGGCATTTTTTTGCCGAGGCAGAAGTCAATATGATGTGTCTGGTTTGCCAGCGTCTGTTTTTTCCTGACGATTTGAAAACGCGGTATTTATATGATTATGCACTTACTCGTCGGGCCGAATATTTGGTGCAGGGGATAGAAAAGGAAATCTATCATAATTTTCATCAGTTTTTTAATGTTATCGATTACATGGTTTTTATGGCCATCATATCCTGGCAGGCAAAACTGGCTGAGCGCTATAACACCTGGTATTTCAGCATTATGACATTGCGCATTTTAAATGAAGATCAATTGCTGCACGAAAGGGGAATTGTCAATACCGAGCGCGCCATGGGACATTTCTTTAAAAAACTGCGGCAGATATTTCGCGAAAGTGATTTGTCTTCGCGAATGGAAGGAACCATGTTTTTTCTGTTACCGATGACTGACCGGGAGGGCTGCCTGACACTCATTAATCGGATTCGCCAGTATCTTGCACAGGAAATGGGAGATGAAATGAAGGACCTGGCGCTGGGATTAAGTTATTTGACTTCATCGGAAATGATTAATGGACAGATGGAAGGCGAGTTAATTACTAACGAATTACAGGCACGCATGAATGACACGGGCTCCTATTTGCTGGGGACTGGTAAATGATGCCTGGCTTCCGAAGCTGTCGGGATCCGGTGGTAAAACAGCGAAATGCTCTCGAATCCCCGCGGCGCAGCCCCTTCGCTTCTGCCGCGGGGATTCGGATTAGGCTTTATTTTTTCTGTAACTGGGAACGTCTGTAATTATCCACCAACGATAGTTGCCGTATATCCAGCAAGTGGATAATGCCGATCATTGTGGAATTATTAATTCTTCCCTTTTTCCGAAGCTGGCGTAACTCTTTTCTAGCGCCCTCCAGTGCGGCAAGGCGTAATGATTCTTCAAAATCCAGGGCTTTGAGGCTGGCCATTTTTTCATTTTCTCCGCCTACACTGGAGGATACGAATTGGCTAAGGGAGGCGGTGAGTGTTTTTCCTACCTGGGTGCATAAGTTAAACTCTTCTTCATTTAAATTTTCGGCCAGCTGCTGCAATTCTTGTTCAATAGCCTGAATGCCGGCCTGCGCTGCAGCAATTCTTGCCTGGAACTCTTCATCGTCCGGTGATTCAATAATCAGGGAGCGCAGCGTTGGCACAATCAAAGGCAATACAATCGCGCTCAATAATAAAGAGCAGAGAACCACGCCGACAACGACGCTAATTAATAAATCCCTCATGGGGAAGGGGGAGCCGTCAGGCATCCAGGTGGGTAATGATAGAATGGCTGCCAGGGCAATCGCGCCGCGGATTCCGCCAAAGGCTATCGCTGTTACGATTTTGAGATTTGGGATTTTCCATTCGGATTGTCTACGCCTGGCAATCATCGCCTCAAATGGAAGCGTCAGATAAATCCATAGGGCTCTGAGCGCAATCAGCGATAGGGTGATAATGCCGATTATCAGAAAGCAATTTGATAAGCTGGTTCCGGTATAGGCGATAATTTTAAAGGAGTTAGGCAGATATAATCCTAATAAAATAAAGATAATGCCGTTCAATGTCGTTTCCAGCATGCCCCAGACGAAGCGTCCCTCAATCCGCATAATCGCCATGGTTTTATCAAGAAAACCGGCATGATCCAGGGTAAATCCGGCTGCAACCGCAGCAATAATGCCCGAACAACCCAAATGTTCGGCAGCCAGATAAGCGGCATAAGGCAGAAGTAAAAGTAAGAGGTTTTCAGTCGCTGTTTCATTGGCGCTTCTGCGGCTTAATTGTCCCAATGCGGCAATGAATATATAGGTCAGCAGGATTCCGATAATAATCCCTCCCAAGCCTACCAGCAAAAGACTGGCAGTAGCATTAGTAAAGGAAAAGAAACCGGTAAGCATTGCCGTTACAGAAAATTTGAATGAAACCAGGCCGGAAGCGTCATTCAGCAGGGCTTCGCCTTGCAGAATATGACGAAGACGCTCTGGCATGCCCGTTTTGCTTGTCATTGATTTTAGTGAAACCGCATCTGTTGGCGATAATGCCGCAGCCAGTGCAAAGCAGGCGGCTAAAGGAATGGAAGGCTCAAGCCAATGGAGCAGATAGCCCATTCCCGCAACAGTGAAGAACACCAGGCCAATAGAGAGCATAATGATGGGGCGGGTGTTGGACAAAAATTCTCGCTTCGGGAAATGCCAGCTATCACTGAATAAGAGAGGTGGAATAAATAAAAGCATGAATAATTCGGGATTGAAGCCAATATAAAAATTGGGGGAGAGGCAGCTGGCGATGGCGCCAAGGGCAATTTGAACCAAAGGGGAGGGCAGTGAGGGTAGCAGCCTGGAAACAACTCCGGAAATAACCAGGATAAACAAGAGAACAAGACAAGTTAACATGCTTTCCATTCTTACTCCTGGCAATAAGTTAGTTGGCTCCAGTTTATCATAAAGTAGTTTATTAGTGGGAAATAGAATCGCTAAATGCTGTTAGTTCTGGTAATTTTGTACTAAACTGAGAAATGTTACATCGTTCGGGGAAGACAGCTCGCCCTGAGACACTCGTTATTTTCACTACTCATTAGATATCAGGTTACTTTTAAAGTTTTCATAAGGAGATAAACTATGAAAAGGACAATCGCTTTTTTACTCGCTACTATGGCATTTTCTTTACAGGCCAATACAACGGGTGGTACCGATTCCACAACGTCCACCGGAACGGATACTAATGCAACGAGCACGACCAACACTGACACTGGAACAGGTACCAGCGGCAGCAGCATGGACTCAACGAATACGGGGACTAGCGGCACTGGCTCAACTGGTACAGGCACTAATGGCACGGACTCAACCAATACTGGAACAGGTACTGGTACCGATTCAACTGGCACAGGCACAGGAACTACCAATCCTGGCACCAATACTGATACCAACACCAACACTAACACTAACAGTACTGGCACAGGAAGTGGCAGCTCCACTGGCACAAGCTATTAATAAATGCTGGTATTCCCCGCGCCTGCGGGGAGTACTCAATGTTGGTGATTATCTGGGGTGTCGAACAAGGGTCTATTTAATTGGCAGCTTGATTGTTCAGCGGTTCAACGTTCAGTGCTTGAGGACCTTTATCGCTTTCCTGCGCTATAAATGTAACTTCGGAACCTTCCAGTAACGTCCGAAAACCACTGCATTGGATTTCGCGGAAATGAACAAAATAATCCTCGTTATTGGCAATGATAAATCCATAGCCTTTTTTCGCATTAAACCATTTAACCGTCCCTTTAATTTTATCTGTCATATTAAAATTCCTTATTTTAGACCATTAATTATCATCTCCTGTTTATTTCGCTTGATAAATAGTGGACTTTACAGAATTGATTAAGGGTTAGCCCTAGTATTCAATCTTTATGAATAAAAATTGTCTATAATGTTTTATAAAGCTTCTCAAACAAGGATGGATGATGAAAGAAAAAGGACATGAAACCATTCCCTATAATCTTCAGGAAATAAGAGCCGACGCAAAAAATAGCCTCCAGGATGGGGCAGTGACCTGTGATTACCCGCTGGATTTAACACAGGCCTGCAAGTTGTTGAATGATGCTCTGGCGACCGAGATTTTATGCGTTCTGCGTTATCGTCATCATCAGATAATTGCAAAAGGCATTGATTATATTCAAGTGGCTGCGGAGTTCGAAGAGCATGCCCAGCAGGAAGAGCAGCATATGCTGATGATTGCAGAGCGTATTAATCAGCTGGGTGGTGATCCTGATTTTCACCCGGCTAATATCATTGCGCGCTCAGCAACAGAGTTTGGTACCAGCAACGATTTGCGCGGGATGATTGAAGAGGATCTGGTTGCGGAACGCATTGCAATTATGGTTTATCGCAAGTTGATTGCTTGGTTTGGACAGGCAGATCCCACCACTCGCCGAATGCTGGAAGTCATTCTGGAGGAAGAGGAAGATCATGCGAATGATTTGGCGGATTTACTGGCGCTGACCCATTAACCACCTTGATGCGCGTAGCGCATCAAGGGTCATGCGACTTCCAGTGTTGAAGAACGCTTCTGCATTACTTCCAGTATTTTAGCGACCTTCTCGCCAATATAATCCAAATCCAATCCACAGCATGCACAAGCAAGAATTGCGGCCAGCAGGTTCTGCACCATGCTGGACTGTATCTCCATCATAGCTGACAACCCGGCCAACGCTATACGGCAATATATTTTTTCTCCCTTGCAGACTAGTAAATGCTGATGATCAACAAAAGCTGCCAGGCCATTTTTTTGGCAATGTTCGATGATTCTGGGGTTATTGGCACGCAGGCTGAATAATGCCAGATTGCAATTGGCCACCGTACGCATGCCATATACCAGATCCACATCGGCATTTAATATACAGTACCCTTGCTGCGTCACACTGCGGAGTATCACTTCCTTGACATGCACTAAATCCTTTGAATAAAGGGGATCACTTGTTTCAGGAGCCACCTCGTTAACATTCATTACAATGCCGATATTGCAGTGATCAAAAGCTAATCCATGCTCAAGGATATCTTCCGCACTACACTCAAAGACGCCAAAATCGACAATGGGATCTCTTAACACCATATTAATCTGCCTAAATGCACTATCCTGTTTATGTGGGATTTTGTGCCGCCCAATATAAGTGCCTTCTGCAGAGGTTGAACCTGCTGAATAACCGTATTCGCAAGCGAGCGCAGATATCAGCCTGATTAGAGCTCGGTTGAATTTCAAACCCGTCGCGGCAATTATCGGAATGCGAGATGGTTGATTATTGGGATAGAGCATATCAATAATAGGGGCAGCCACATTTCTGGCGATGCCTTTATCCGGACAAAGATGCATGCGCAGCCCGGGGGCGGCATTCACCTCGAGTACAGCGCCCTTGGTTTCATTAAGCGGTAAACGAATATCCTCAGCAATGACATCAATTCCACAAATATCGAGATGCATGAGGCGGGCAATCCGCTCTGCCAGAAAAACATTATAGGGGTGGATCTGGGCTGTCACGTCAATCGAAGTGCCGCCAGTGCTGATATTTGCAGTCTGTTTTAAATACAGTATTTGCCCTGAAGGAACAATGCAGTTCAGGGAAAATCCCTGCTCAGTCAGAAGAGATAGCGTATGCTGATCAATTTTAATAGTAGTAAGGTAGTTTTCGTGGTGTTCACCGCGATGAGGATCTTGATTTACCTTGGCAATAAGTTCCTCTACCGTATGATTGCCAGTTCCCACAATCATTGCCGGGACGCGCTTGGCAACCGCTATTAACTTATAATTAATGACCAGAAACCGGAAGTCCTGCCCTGTAATATATTTTTCGACTATGACTGAGCTTGACAATTTTTTCGCGGAATCAAAGGCCTCGTACGCTTTTTCCAGGCTGTTGATATTAGTGGTTATGCCGCGGCCATGGTTGCCATCGATTGGTTTAATGACACAGGGAAAACCAATTCTGTCAATCGCTTTATCCAATGCCTGCTGGTTTCTGACAATGCATCCTTGAGGCACTGGAATCAATTGTGAGGCGAGAATCTCTTTGGTTCTTTCCTTATCACAGGCATTGTCTACGCCAATACTACTGGTTTGTGAGGTAATTGTCGCAGAAAGAAGCCTTTGGTTAGCGCCTTGCCCCAGTCTGATAAGCGATTCCTCATTAAGATGGTAATAAGGAATATTTCTTTTCTCGGCTTCTTTCAGGATTGACAGGGTGCTTGGTCCTGGTTGCTCAGCAGCTATAATTTCTTTCAGGTGTTGTAAGTCTTTTTCCAAAGAAAGATATGGTTTTCCCAAGGCTAGGCATTCAACAATTGATATTGCAGTTTTCGCCGCATAGTAACCCGCTTGTTCAATCTCATAACTAAAAACAATTTGATAGATGCCTTTTTTTCCTAAGGCGCGAGTTCTGCCGAAACTACATTTCATCCCAACCAGACATTGCAATTCCTGGGCAAGATGCTCAATGACATAACTTAAAGGGGCTCCCTCCTGGAGCCGTTTCAGAAATCCCCCTGCGCCATTATCGGTACAAGGGTGTGTGGCGAGAGAGGGAAGCAGCCTTTCCAATGCCTGAGTAAATCCCTGAATCGAATTACTCTGATGAGTTTCATAGTGGAGCAAGTCCAGCTTGATCACCATCAGCCGAGTGTGCGTATTTGACCAATAATTAGGGCCGCGCAAAATTTGTAAGTTCAGAATTTCCATTTTACCAGAGCTCTCCTTGTCTCTAACAAATGTCTAAGTTCTTAACTGCAATTTTAAATAGGTGTACTGTTTATTATTTCAACTTCACAGGCTTTCAATCCTTTCGCTTCTTTACAGGGAGAAAAACTCACTTCCGCACCTTCTGAAAGTGTTCTGAATCCAGTTGCCTGAATATTGCGAAAATGAACAAAATAATCCTGTCCTTCAGCCTGGATAAATCCAAAGCCTTTTTTTGGATCAAACCATTTTACTTTACCTGTTAATCGTTCAGTCATTCTACTCTCCAAAAATACTTTGAGTTAAAGAAGAACTGAAAACGATAACCTGTTCTTATTCTTCTAAAAATAGAGGTTTTAATCTTTAGGCTAATGGTTAACCACTATAAACATTAAACCAGGGGAAGCATAACCTGAAAAATTGCGCCTTTATTTTCACCTTTGCTATGGGCTTCCATAAATCCGCTATGCAATTTGACCAGATAAGCGGAAAGTGCAAGGCCAATTCCCATACCTTCTTTCGCTTTGATACTGTCTTTTTCATTGAATAGTGAAAGAATTTTGGCAAGCTGTTCCTTCTTCATCCCAATGCCTTCATCTTCAAAAATAATTTGTGCATAGCTTTTTTTATTTAAAACCAGATGATGGGTTTTAATCAACAGTTTTCCCTCTTCCATGCTGAATTTAATCGCATTGGCAAGTAGATTGCTAAAGACCTGCTTAATTCGAAAAGAGTCTGCCCGAATGATGAGCGGGTGAGGGTGCAGGGATTTGTTCGTCACTATATTTTTGTTTTTTGCAAGGGGGTTCAGTGACTGTAGTGACTTATTTAGAATGGAGTTCACATCGGTAAATTCAAACTCCATCGGTGTTTTATTTAATAGCACTTCAGAAATATGAATCAAATAATCAATAATTTTATTCTGCCGCAGTGCACTTTCCTCAATGAGATTAAGGCCGGTCAATAATTTATCGGAAGAGAATGATGTGGTTTTTAATAATTGCGCCCAAGTTAAAATTGCAGTAAGCGGTGAGCGAAGATCATGGGAAAGAACTGCCATAAATAATTTCCTGGCATAGTTCTCCTCCGTTGAAGTGGTTTTATAAAGGCTTGAGAGGCATTTAATTTCGCATTGCTGCAATACATTACCAATATGTGAGGCAATCAATTCCAGGCCGTAAATTGTTATTTCGCCGGGTTTATCAGGATGGGGCCAATCGATGAGGAGGTTGCCTGCTGCAGTTTTGGTGGAGGTAGAAACAGGAATCATAAGAAAGTGTTTGACCTCGGCATGCCGGGTGCTTGAGTCAATAATATAAAAGCAGTTGCTTAATTTCTCAGCTGTTTGGCATTGTTGAAAAATGAGGGCGGAATTGGCGTTAATTCTGGTTCCCTGTTCAATGATAACCGGAGAAGTATCTGTATTTTCCAAATAAATCTGGGCATATGACAGCCTGAACACATGGATGATCATGCGAAGATTTTCTTTCAGTAAATCATACAGATTTTCCTTATCGGCATTCTGAGTAGTCAACTGATGCAGACAGTGCATCAGTTGATGCACATTGGGTAACGATTCAAGGGTTTCGCTGTTCATTAATAGTCTTCAATAATAAACCAGTTTGCAGATTTGATAAACGATGTGGACCGTATACTGAACTGCTTTGCCGCAATTGCTATCTAGCTGTCCTGGTGCAAGGGTAAAAATGAATTGTCAAGCAGTTCTATTCTATTTAAGATACGCAATAATTGATTATTCAGGAAGTTAAATCAATGCATAATTCAAATTTCTGTGTTTATCTGGTGGAAGATGATCTTTCAATCAGCCGGGCGCTAATGGCATTGTTTGAGTCAGTTCAGATCGAGGTGATTTGCTATAACGATCCCCATTTCTTTCTGGAGGCATTTAAACGCGGTGAGGTCCGAAATGGCTGTATCATCCTGGATGTAAGACTTCCCAATATAGGTGGGCTGGAATTGCAGGAAAGCCTTACCCAAAATAACAATTTATTACCGGTTATTTTCATTACCGCCCACGGCGATATTGAAATGGCCGTCAGAGCAATGAAAATCGGTGCCTTTGATTTTATTCCCAAGCCTTTCAACAATCAGCAGTTATTGGCGGCTGTGCAGAAATCATTTGCTGCCATTCCTTTATGTAATAATGTTACCCAATTTAAAGACAATATGATGAAACTAACCCCACGTGAAAAAGAAGTCCTGGGGTATGTAATTAATGGGAAAATGAATAAGGAAATTGGTTATACCCTTAATATTGCGCTATCAACAGTGGAAATACACCGTGCGAATATCATGCGAAAACTGGGAATGAAAAACCTTGCTGAATTAATAAATTATTATTTGCTGACGCGTCAGGTTAGCAACAACAATCTGGTGGGCTCCTGTAATTAAGTTACGCCGTTACAGCGGCTCCTCAGGCCGAACCGATTGAGATAAAAGCTGAGGATTGGCTGTTCGCACTTTTGAGAGTTTCTCAGCAATAAGAGGCACTGGAATGATTAAATATGAAATCTGTGTTGAAGTTCATCCTGATATTTTTGAGCAATACATGAAATGGCTGGATGGCCATGCAGGCAAATTGCTGGGCATTGAAGGCTTTCTGAGGGCGGAGGTGCTGACTTTAATACAAAGCGGACCGGCTCAATGGAAAAGGATTAAAGTCGATTACTACCTGAAGAACTATTTAGCTTATCAGTCCTATCTAGAGCATCACGCAGTGCTTATGCGAAGCGAAGTGCCTGATGATTTTAAGGGATTTTACAGTATTGAGCGGAATGTTTATGAGATAAGTGAGATAATCAGGAAGTAGTTATTAGAATTGTCTTAGCAAACTACTTTTGGAATATTATCGATAAGAGATCTAATACTTTATTTTGAGCTTCTATCTCAATAATGCCTAATTTTTTCAAAATACGAATACGATCCCGCCTAAGCGGGAGGATCACTGGCGCTCGTAGATGGATAACAAATTGGGTGAATAGGCGGGTGAGACTTATACATTAAATCTGAAATGCATCACATCACCGTCACGAACAATATATTCTTTGCCTTCCAATCTCAATTTACCTGCTTCCTTGGAACCTTGCTCACCGCGGTATTGAAGAAAATCCTCATAAGCGATGACTTCGGCACGTATAAAGCCTTTCTCAAAATCTGTATGGATGACACCGGCTGCCTGTGGGGCAGTGGCGCCTTTTGCGACAGTCCAGGCACGAACTTCCTTAACGCCGGCGGTAAAATAGGTTTGTAAGCCCAGTAAATCATGCCCCGCACGAATAACACGGTCAAGGCCGGGCTCGGAAATACCGAGTTCCTTCATGTATTCCTGGCGTTCTTCATCGTCCAAATCGACCAGGTCGGATTCTGTGGAAGCACATAAAGCCACAACTTTGGCATTTTCCTGAGCTGCCAAATCCTGGACCTGCTTAAGATAAGGATTATTCTCGTAACCTTCATCACTGACATTGGCAATATATAGAACAGGTTTAGCGGTCAGCAGAAATAATCGTTTAATGACCTGTTCTTCTTCTGCACTTAAAGTAAGGGTTCTTACGGGCAATCCTTGATCAAGATGGGCTTTTACTTTTTCAAGTGTCTGCTTTTCAAATAGCGCTTCTTTATTACCGCTTTTACTGCCTTTTGCCGCCTTCATCAGAGCCTTGTCGACTGACTCCATATCTGCAAGGGCCAGTTCAGTATTAATGATTTCAATATCAGACAGAGGATCCACCCGGCCATCGACATGAATCACGTCAGAATTATCAAAGCAGCGTACGACATGGGCAATAGCGTCTGTTTCGCGAATGTTTGCCAGAAACTGGTTTCCAAGGCCTTCGCCTTTGGCAGCCCCTTTTACAAGGCCCGCTATATCTACAAATTGCATGGTTGTTGGAACTGTTTGCTGCGGCTTCACTATTTCGCTCAAAGCATCAAGACGTGGATCGGGGACTGTAACAATTCCCACATTCGGTTCTATAGTACAAAAAGGGTAGTTGGCCGCTTCAATTCCCGCTCTCGTCAGGGCATTGAATAATGTTGATTTACCCACATTCGGCAAGCCGACAATACCGCATTTGAATCCCATAGTAACCTCACATTAGATCAGGCTAGGTTGCCTGATGAGTAAAAAAAAATGATTTAGCCATTGATAACATTCATTGCCGCAGCAAGATTGCCATCGATGATAGTTGGTACGACTGTAACCGCACGTTCAATCGCATCCAGGATGGATTGCCGATCCTCCTGAACCGGTTTTCCCAGCACATAGCTAAGCACCAGATCCTTATGTCCGGGATGGCCTATCCCTACGCGTAAACGGTGGAATGACTGGCTGCCCAATTGGGTAATAATATCGCGCAGGCCATTGTGTCCGCCATGTCCGCCGCCTGATTTTAACTTGATTCGGCCCGCTGGCAAATCAAGCTCATCGTGAACGACAAGCATTTCTTCCGGTTTTATACGATAAAACTGGCTGACTTCCCGCACAGGAAGACCGCTGTTGTTCATGAAGGTCAAAGGAAGGAGCAGCCTGCAACGCTGACCCTCCAGTGCGGCTAGCTCGGCATGTAATTTCTTTTCAGGTTTAAACGTTAGATTCGAATGTTCCGCCAGGGCTTCCACGAACCATGCACCCGCATTATGCCGGGTAAGAGCATAGGCAGATCCGGGGTTTCGCAGACCGATTATTAATTTAATAGTCATAGAAATCAGGAATGAGTGGGGGAGGCGGACGGCCTCCCCCATAAAAACTATTCAGCTGCTTCTTCAGATTCACCTTCCTCTTCACCAGCAGCACCTCTTGGGGCATGAATGCTGACTACAGGATGGTTATGGCTGCCGTCTGTGAGATCCACTGTGAGCTGAACGCCTTTAGGCAATTTCAGATCAGACAAGTGAATAACCTGGTCCATTACCATGTTTGATAAATCGATTTCGATAAATTCAGGTAAATCTTTAGCCTGGCAACGAACTTCCACTTGCGTCATCGTATGGTTGACGATACCGCCTGCTTTAACAGCTTTGGATTGCTGTTCATTGGTGAAATGGACAGGAACGTGTTTAATTAAAACGTCTTTGGCAGAAACACGTTGCAGATCCATGTGTAAAACGATCGGCTTGTAGGGATGACGTTGTAAGTCTTTCAGAATGACATGCTCAACTTTGCCATCTACTTTCAGGTCAAAAATACTAGAGTAAATGCTTTCCTGCTCAAGTGCTTTGATAACCTTGTTATGTAATAAATGAAGGCTTTGAGGCTTTTTGTCACCGCCGTAAAGAATGGCAGGTACTTTGTTCTCAAGGCGACGCAGGCGGCGGCTCGCACCTTTTCCTATATCAGCTCTTGATTCAGCTTCTAATAAAATAGACATTAAAAAATCTCCAAAATGTAAAAAAATTACTGTATTTACCCGGCATTTTGCCCGCGACCAGGGAAAATGCTAAAATTGCTGGGCAAGGAAGTATACAATAATTTAAATACAACTTGAAGTCAGAGCAGTAATTTCATAGAATATGCCACTTTGTTGAACTTGTGTAAGCCAATGTGGCGAGTGGGAGAATAGCTATGTATGCGGTAATTAAGAGCGGCGGTAAGCAGTACCGTGTCAAAGAAGGCGATGTGTTAAAATTAGAATTGCTGGCCGCAGATGTTGGCAAAGAAATTAACTTTAGCGAAGTATTAATGCTGACAGACGGCGATAAGGTCACTTGTGGTGCTCCTTTAGTGGCTAATGCCTCTGTAACTGCAGAAGTGCTTGATCATGGCCGACATAAGAAAGTTAGAATCATTAAATTCAGACGTCGTAAGCACCATATGAAAAAAATGGGGCACCGACAATATTATACGCAGGTTAAAATTACTGCGATTAGCAAGTAGAGGGGAGAGAAATGGCTCATAAGAAAGCGGGTGGTAGTACGCGTAACGGACGCGACTCGAATCCCAAGTATCTTGGTGTAAAACGTTTCGGCGGTCAGCTTGTGAATGCGGGCGAGATTCTTGTTCGTCAACGCGGTACACGTTTCCATGCTGGTGTTGGTGTTGGCTGTGGTCGTGATCATACACTGTATGCTCTGGTTACTGGTTATGTTGTATTCAATGTTAAAGGCGACAAAAACCGTAAGTTTGTAAATATCAAAGCAATTGAAGAGCAGGCATAATCTGTTCTTACAGATGACAGCTTTTATAAGCCCCGCTACAGGGGCTTTTTTTTTCGGGTAAGAAAGCATGAAATTTGTTGATGAAGCCCTCATTAAAGTTGACGCGGGTAATGGCGGTCACGGCTGTCTAAGCTTTAGACGTGAGAAATTTGTCCCTCGCGGCGGCCCTGATGGCGGAGATGGCGGAGATGGCGGCAGTGTTTTTCTGGAAGGCAGTTCCAGTCTGAATACCCTGGTAGATTTTCGCTATCAGAGGCATTTTAAAGCAGAGAACGGCCAGCCAGGGATGGGCGGAAACTGTACCGGCAAGAAAGGCGAGGACTTAATTATTCCTGTTCCGGTTGGAACCTTGATTTACGACGTCGATACGCATGAATTGCTGGGTGATGTAAGTGTTGAAGGCCAACGCCTGCTGGTTGCGCAAGGCGGCTTTCATGGATTGGGAAACACGCGTTATAAAAGCAGCGTTAATCGTGCCCCGCGCCAGACAACTCCAGGCACCCCGGGTGAGTCTCGTCATTTGCGGCTTGAGTTAAGAGTACTGGCAGATGTGGGGCTATTGGGTCTTCCCAATGCCGGGAAATCAACCTTAATCCGCGCTGTATCAGCAGCAAGGCCCAAAGTTGCTGATTATCCGTTTACTACTCTGCATCCCAGTCTGGCGGTAGTGAGCGTATCTTCGCATAAAAGCTTTGTAATGGCTGATATCCCCGGCTTAATTGAAGGTGCTGCAGAGGGTGCTGGCCTTGGTCATCGTTTTTTAAGGCATTTATCGCGTACCTGCATCTTATTGCATGTCATCGATATGGCTCCTGTTGATAACAGCGACCCGGTTGAAGCGGCAAAAACAATAATCAATGAGTTAAAGGAATATGATCCTGCCTTGCTGCAGAAACCTCGCTGGTTAGTGCTTAATAAAATTGACATGCTGCCCGATCCGGTGGAAAGGGAGGCTGCGATCAATGCAGTGATTGACGGTTTGAATTGGACCGATAAGGTATTTTGCATATCGGCCATGACTGGCGAAGGCACGCAGCAGCTTTGCTATTCACTCATGCAATTGATTGATGAGATGAAGCAGACGGAAGCATAGCCACTCTGCGGCCAGGTGCACCACCAGGGGGCTGCGATAGGGCAGTGAATGGGTTTCGCTGCCTCGTTCTTCCCCTTTGCGCCAGTGAATGGTCAGTATGGAAGTAGCGGTGCCTGGGATTTCCTGCCAATATTCGTTTAAACCCTCAATTTGAAATTGTAATTCTGCCTGAGGATTTTCCGTAAATTGTAATCGCTGCCAGTTTTCCGGTTTTTGGATTAATGTTTGCAGATGCCCCCCGGTGGCCTGATCGCTAATGACGATGCCAGCCCCTGGAACAGCAAGTGCTTTAATAAACTCTTCAGATGCTTTTTTATCGCTCTGGGTAATCAGGTGCGGGCGGAGGATTGGCTCCACGATCGCATTGATTTGCATGATTAGTTCCGGTTTACAACGCACCTTGCATTCTACATAAGGCGTATCAAGACGATAGCCGGTAATACAGTCGATACCTTGCAGGGCATCGTCCATCTGCTGGGCAATCTGACCTTCCGCTACTCCAAAAGCGCGCCATTTTAAAAGCCGTGTGTTTTCATGCTCCGTCGATTGCAGTCTGGGTAGCACATAGTCGTTAAACATAGGATAGCATTCACGGGGCGGGCCAGGCAGCAGGAAAAACAGTTGTCCTTCCCATTCGCAAACACAGCCCATGGCAGTGCCCTGTGGGTTGGGCAAAAGGATAGCATTGGGAGGGAACTGAGCCTGCTGCCGATTCCCTCCGGTTAAGGCAAGATTACTTTTGAGAAGACGGTTCCGAACATGTTCAAAAGCCTCGGGAAACTCAACCAGTGTGGTTCTCATAAATTGGCCAAGCGCAAAGCGTGTCCTATCATCTGAGGTCGGCCCAAGTCCGCCAGTTATTATAAGAATGGAATGATCTTTTGCTAAAAACTGAATGCACTCCTGTATATCTTCCTGCTTATCGCTGCAAGCCATGTGCCGGCCAACAGTGAGGCCTTCGGAGCTAAGTGAGCGGGCAAGATAATGCGCATTACTGTTCAGTGTATCTCCATTGATTATCTCATCGCCGGTAGCAAGCAGGGCAATAGTCATTTTTGAGTTCCCAGTTTAAACACGATGAATGGTTACCTGCGGGAATGGCATTTCGATTCCCTCAAGTTCAAATTTTTCTTTGATAATTTCCTGTAACTGGTTTTTCACCAGGGAGTGGTTCTCTGTATCAACCCATACCATGAATTTTAGCTGAATCGCTGAATCGGCAAAATTGTTAATATTGACATTAGGTGCCGGATCTTTAAGGACCAGAGGGCAATGGTTAGCAATATCCAGCAACGTTGTTTTGACTTGATTAATATTGCTTTGATAAGCCACCCCAATGATTAAATCAATGCGGCGGGTATCAAAATAATTAAGATTGGCAAGTTCAGATTTAATGAGTACTTCATTAGGAATGCGGATGAGTTTGTTGTCTGAGGTACGCAATTTGGTAGAGAGTAAATCAATGGATTCAACCACGCCATTAATCCCTTTTAATTCAATGGTGTCGCCAACTTTAAAAGGATGTTCGAATAATAGAAAAATTCCACTAATTAAATTGGATGCTGCTGTCTGGGAGGCGAAACTGATTGCGACGGTAAAAATACCGGCAGCACCCAGCAGTACGCCTAATTTGAAGCCCAAATGCTGTAAGCTGGACACAGTGAAGAGCCCGAGAATGACATAGAAGACAATACGGCTTATCAATAAGGCATGGTGTCTGGAAAAACGTTTAATGATAGAACGGTTGGTCAGGCTGCTAATACGCTGGGCAACAATATAGCCGGTTATGATCAAGCCGGCAGCATAAAGAAAACTGAGCAATTTGGTACTGTTAATAAAACTAATGGTGGTATTGAGTAATTCAGTCATATTGAAGTCAAAACAAAGAAAACGGCTAGTATAATACGATAACTCTTTTAAAAACAAAATTCTGTCACGCCGCGCAGCCTTCGAATCCCCGCGGCATCGACCCATAGCTATCTACACAAATATTTTCCCCGTCCGAATCCCCGCGGCAGCGACCGCGGGGCCCATGTCTGGTGGCCGAAAATACTCTTTGAGTTTGCAATGTTGCCAATAAATAGAGAGTGAAAAGGCACAAGACTGATGCCCTGAGTAGGCATCATGTGGGCCCCACGGTCGCTGCCGTGGGGATTCGGAGCGGGAAAAAAATATTTGTGTAGATAGCTATGGGCAATAAACGAGGGGATTCGACTTATTTGGATAGCGATGAGTGAGCCATTTTATGGTATCCTAGTTTAAAAAGTAATCATATGAACTGAGGGTGAGAATGTTATTCTTTTTCAAGGGCTTGCCGGTAGAAGTTACAACTCTGATTTTAGAAAAGTTGACTGATCCAAAGGATCGGATGGCTTTTTCCCAAATAGATCAATATACCAAACAATTCCGCGATAAGTTGACGATTGAAACATTGTTGAAAAAAGTAGCAAATGGGGAGAAAGATGAGGTTATCAAGATTATAAAGGCTCATCCTGAATCGCTAGGCTTTTATGGTTGCATTACAGATCGCGCCGGGAGAGAGTTTGGTTTAACGAGCGCTTTTCGCCTGGCATTATGGTGTCTGGATATCGAGCTTTGCATAATGATTGTGAATCATGTGAAATCGCTTGCCCCAGAATTGCGCGCAAAATATCTCGACCTCCTGGAAAAGCAGCTTGATGTTCATCTAAAAGAGGGGCTCACGTATACTTTTCAATCACAAATCTATACTTCTTTTTTTTATGATTTGAATGAAATAATAAACGAATTGAAAAAGCCCCTCCAGCAACTTGACTTCCAAAAAATAAATAATTTGCAATTCGCGTACCCTGTTTTTCTTGTCCAAGTCTATTGCCATCATGACAGGCCTTTTGCCAAAGTCCTGGAAACAGGAGACTTTATCCCCACTGTACGGGCGATAAAATATAAAGACGGTATAAAGTATAAAAGCTGGTACGACGAAGAAAACCAGAAAACCCAATGTGTAAGGCTTCGGGAAAATGCTGGATTATCGGTTGGCGATGAAGGGACCTATGCTGATTTATATGTACTTACAAAAGAAAAGATTAGTTTTATGGATGTTCCCGAAAAAATTAATATTGATTGGAACGCTTTAACGTTAATTCAGGCAAAATTTTTAGAATTCTATAACAATCTCCCAGCACTTTTATCAAGTGAAGCGAAGGCAGCGGACGCTTTAAATGCGCCTGAAAAAGACGAGGATTATACTGAAAATTATACTCGTTCTCCCTGCAGGAACTAAAAGCGATTGCCAAGCATAGTACTGCTGATTTAATTATTCAGGGCAATAACCAGGTTCAAATTGGACGCAAAAAGCAGCCACAGTATGTAGGGAAGCAATAACCAGGCAATCGTTTTCTGCGATTTATTCGCTTCAATGAATAAAATTACATTCAAACAGGTTAAGGCAATAAGCCAGATTGCACTCGGTATTAACCAGTGCAATCCAAAAAAGAGTGGTGTCCAGGCCCAATTCATCAGCATTTGTAAAGCAAAAAGCATAGCCACTCTTTTAGAAGACAACTTACTATGATTTGATAGCCTCCAGGCAACAACAGCAAGAAGGGCATATAAAAGGGTCCACACAAGCGAAAAGACGAACCCGGGCGGGGTGAGGGACGATTTATGAAGATTATTATACCAAGGCTCAAGATTTGCCTGAGTGAGTAAACCCAGCGCCAAGCCGATGACTTCGAAAAGCACAATCCAAAACACTAACTTCATCGTATTCAAGCGCAAGATTATTTCTCCAAAAAATTAATTTTTGATTTTTACAACATTCATTTTTAAAGTATAAGGCAGGAATATTCTTGTGGTTAATCAGCAAAAATTATTTCAGTAAGTAAAAGTAGATGTTTTAGCACTTGCCAATTACAATGGTTTTTTTTTCTGAAGCTGATCATTATGACTGAGCCTACTATTAGCTGCCCTTCCTGTAAAAGCGAGATCAAGTTAACCGAATCGCTGGCGGCCCCGCTGATCGAAACAACCAAAAAACAGTTCCACCAGCAGCTGCTGGAAAAAGATCAGGAAATATTTATCAAGGAAGAAGCGGTCAGGCAAAAAGAAAAACTGCTGTTACAGGAAAAACAGCAAATGGAAAAACAGATCGCTGAAGAGCTGGAAACGCAATTGAAAAAAGAGCGCGCCCGGATTATTGAAGAAGAAGCCCAGAAAGCCAGATTGCTGGTGGGTTCCGATTTGGAGAACAGGCAAAAGGAAATCGCAGAATTACAGACAATTCTTAAATCCCGTGATGAGAAGCTTGCCGAAGCGCAGAAAATGCAGGCTGAATGGATTAAAAAACAGCGTCAATTGGAAGATGATCGGCGTGAGATGGAGTTAACCATTGAAAAGCGGATTAACGAAGGATTAGAGTCAGTCAGATCCAAAGCGCGTCAGGAAGCCGAGGATGGACTGGTGTTAAAGATCAGGGAAAAAGAACAGACCATTTCCAGTATGCAAAAGCAGATTGAAGACTTGAAGAGAAAAGCCGAACAGGGCTCGCAGCAATTGCAGGGTGAGGTACAGGAATTGATTCTGGAATCCATGCTGCAAACCAAATTCCCTTTTGATTTAATAGAGCCAGTCCCTAAAGGGGAGTTTGGCGGCGATGTTTTGCAGCGTGTGTTTGGCGGTAACCAACAGGCTTGCGGCAGTATTTTATGGGAGTCCAAGCGCACCAAAAACTGGAGCGATGGCTGGTTGAGTAAACTGCGCGAAGATCAACGCAGCGCCAAGGCTGAAATTTCGGTTTTAGTCAGCCAGGCTTTACCCGATGGAGTTGAAACCTTTGATCTGATTGATGGTGTTTGGGTAACCCACCCTAAAGCCGCTTTTCCAGTCGCAACGGTTCTCCGCCAGACTCTTTTAGAGTTGTCTCTGGCGAGAAAATCGTCCGAAGGCCAGCTAAGCAAAATGGAAATGATCTACCAGTATCTGACAGGTTCCCGCTTTCGCCAGCGGGTAGAGGCGATCGTAGAAGCCTTTTCATCCATGCAGACTGATCTTGAAAAAGAGCGTAAAGCCATCATGAAGCAATGGGCAAAGCGCAGTGAACAAATTGAGCGGGTCATGAATGCAACGGTTGGCATGTATGGCGATCTACAGGGCATTGCCGGTAAATCCCTGCAGGAAATTGAAGGCCTGGAGTTCAAAATGCTGGAATCTGATAGTTCAGAATAGGTATTTTTTAATCCAAAATTCTATCCCCTCAACCCACTACGTACCGCGACATGTTCGCGGTTTCCAAATTCATACTGGCTGACCAAGCCAAAGCGGTTAACGACATTCCTGGAGTGTACTAAAAACTTCAGGGGCCAGGCCTGTTTTCCTTAGCGCCGAATTCCAGTATTATCGTTCGAGAACAAGGATGTTTAATGGAGCTTTAATTGAGCTACTCACCCCCCAAAAGAAAATTCTGCTATTTATTTTCGTGTAAACAAGTCATTCCTTTATTAACAGCTCTCTGCATCAGCAATGCTTCCTGGGCGGTGGATTGGACTGGTTCAGTATCCAATGACTGGTTTGACCCCCTTAACTGGATACCGGGCGTGCCCGCTGCAGGGGATTCGGCGATTATCGACACTATTATTCCCAACCCGACTGAAGTTAACAGCAGCTCAACCGCCTTTCTGACTTCATTACTCATCGGCGATCTTAATGAAGGAACGTTTAATATCGTTAACGGCGGAATAGTAAGCAATTTTCTTGGCAGCATCGGAACGAATGCCGGCTCAACTGGAACAGTCACTGTAAGTGGTGCCGGCTCGCAGTGGAATAATGCTGCAGTTTTGGAAATAGGCGGTTTTGGTACAGGCACATTAACGATTCAGGACGGTGCCGCAGTGACTGCCGGGAATGCAACAATAGGTCTGCTAGCCGGCTCTCTTGGCATCTTATCGATGGATAAGGGTTCGCTGACTATCAACGGCCAATGGCTGATTGGTTATGATGGAACAGCTGATGTCACCATGAGTAATGGCAGTCAGGTCAATACGAATAGCACTGTTGTTGCTAATACGGCCAATTCAGTAGGCATTATTGATGTACAGGGACAGGGCACGCAGTGGAATAACAGCGGTAACCTGGTCATTGGAAACCAGGGATTCGGCGATTTGTGCATCTGCGATGGTGGTGTCGTTAACAACTGGGCGGCAGTTCTCGGTGCACAGCTTGGTTCAACGGGTGTGGTGGGGGTTGAAGGTCAGGGCTCACAGTGGAATAACAAGGGTAGTTTAATCATTGGATTATTGTCCGATGGCAGTTTATCGATTGTTGATGGGGGGCTGGTCACTTCCCAATCAGCCGTAATTGCAAGCGGGGCCAATTCGGTTAGTACAGCAGATATTTTCGGCCAGAACTCTCATTGGTTCAACCGCGGCAATTTAATTGTCGGGGATAGTGGAAATGGCAGCCTGTTCATAACGGATGGCGGCACCGTCAGCAACCAGCAGGCTGTCATTGCCGCCAATGCAGGTTCTACTGGCGCGGCACTTGTGCAGGGTGAGGGTTCGCGCTGGAATAATTTATCCCTGGTGATTGGGCAACACTCAGCCGGAGCGCTTAGCATCCAGAGTGGCGCTCTGGTCAATGTAATGCAGCAAACTATTTTGGGTGGCGGCCCTGCCTTGTTGGAAATTGTGGCGAATGGGGTGTTGCAGACTAATCAGCTAATCGGTAACAGTGTTTTTATTGGAACTCATCTTGATGGTGGCATCCTGAGAGCCAATGGGAATAACAATGCATTTATCAGCGGATTTCTTCCTGGGCAGCTGTTCTTAAGTTGCCAGGGCCTGGCGATTGACTCCAATGGTTTTAATATTGCTACTGACAATGTCTTTGATGGATGCGGGGGCTTAACCAAGACTGGTCCTGGCCAGCTAACACTGGGCGGCCAGCAGGCCTATACTGGATCTACAACCGTTAATCAGGGTGTATTACGGATTGATGGCAGCCTGCCCGGAGAGGTTGAGGTGCTGGCTGGCGCTCGTTTGCAGGGCACAGGCTCTATGGGTACTGCGGTAGTTGCCGGAAATATTGCGCCGGGCAATTCAATAGGGACTTTGTCTGTCCTTGGAAATTACCTGCAGTTGCCGGGGTCTGTCTATGAATTGGAAATTAATACATCCGGCCAGTCGGATTTAATTAATGTGGGCGGCACGGCTACTATTGCAGGAGAGGTAGTATTGCTGCGTGCTCCTGGAATTTACACCCCCGGCACACGTTATACGATTTTAACCGCTCAGGGCGGTGTAATCGGGACTTATAGCAATCTGAACGAGAGCTTGCCTTTTCTTAATATTTTCCTGGCTTATGATCCTCAGCATGTCTATCTCGATATTGAGCGGAATGGACTTCGATTTTCAACTGCGGCATTGACAGTTAATCAATTCAATACGGCGGAAGGCATTGAGAGCCTGGGTGCTGGAAATGCCGTATATGATGCCATCAGTAATCTGGGGAGCTTGTATTTGGCTCCGCAAGCCTTAGACAGCCTTTCCGGTGAAATTCATGTGTCAACGCTCGGTGCGTTTATGGAAGAAAGCCGCTATCTCCGCTATGCAGCCATGAATCGGCTGCAGCAGGCCTCCTCCGCGCGGGAGGGTTTGCAGGTGGATGCCAAACAACGCCATCAATCCTTATCCGGTGTGACCTGGTGGGGACAGGGCTTCGGGGCTTGGGGTGAGCTTGAGGGTAATGGCAATGCCGCGCAAACCGATCGTTCCACCCGAGGATTTTTTCTGGGAGCCGATACCGCTTCGGGATTGCCGATGCGTATGGGTGTAATTGGCGGCATCAGCCATTCGGATATAAAGGTTTATGCTCGCAACTCCTGGGTATCCAGTGATAACTACCATCTGGGACTTTATGCGGGCAGCCGTCTGGCGAGTTTGAGTCTGCGTGGCGGCGCGGCCTATAGCTGGCATGATATTCACAGCCATCGCAATATTGTTTTTCCCGGGTTTTCCAATGCAGTCAAAGCCAATTCGAATGGAGATACTGCGCAGTTGTTCGCAGAGCTCGGTTATCCTTTAATTCTTAATCGAGTTGAACTGGAACCTTTTGCTGGTGGCAGTTATGTCAATGTGGAATCAAGGCGATTTTTTGAAACAGGCAGTGCTGCGGCACTGAATGGCCGCGGCCAGGAGAATCTTTTTTATTCGACGCTGGGCTTGCGCGAAACATCCAATGTGATGATGAATAATAAACTAATTATCGCACAGCGTTTAATGCTGGGATGGCAGCATGCCAATCATCATCTGGATCCGCAAACATTAATGGCGTTTAATAGCGGCAGTAGCGGATTTACTATTTACGGCAGCCCGCTTGCGCGCGACTCTATTCTTCTCGATGCCGGCTTATTATTGCAGCGTCCGGAAACTGACAATCTGCAGTTAAAACTTTCTTATATTGCCCAATGGGCATCGAATGTTCAGGATAATGGTATTATGGGCACGCTGATCTATCGAATGTCATAGAGAGGACTCTCAGCCCCAATCACGGGGCTTGCGGTCGGTGCTGCGGGGATTGGATTCAAGATTTATGCATAATTTGCAAATAGCAAGGGAACCGCCAACAGCAAACATAACGGGCATGATGAAGCTGAAATCCAGTTGCGTAAACTCAAAAATAAGAATGATGGCAGTCAAGGGCATTTTCTGACTGGCCGACAAAAAGGCGGTGGCACCAATCGCTGCGAACGAGGCGGGAATAATACCCGGAAAAAAAAGAGTCCAGAGGCCGCCTAAAAATCCACCTAAAAGGGCGCCTGCCGCCATAGACGGGGTGAGCAAACCACCCTCTGCACCCGCACGCAAACTGGACCAGGTAGTCAGCACTCGCAATACAAACAGAAGCGCTGAGGCCGACATCAGTGTAGCTGCACTGAATTCAACATGAATTGCACTTTTTCCATTTCCTAATAATGCCGGGAAGAAAATGGCCAGCACACCAATCAGGCTAAAATTTAAAATACAAAGGACAGGCAGTTGCCAATTGTGTTTGGCTGCTTTTCGGCATTGATTCGCAATTTTGCTAAACCAGTAACCGCATAACCCATAGACAGGGCCTGTTAAAATGGACCATGCCATCAACCCCGGACTAATGACCAATCCTGTAAGATCATACTGGGGTGCATTGCCCAAGCCAATCCAGGACACCGCCACGGCAATGATACAGCTGACCAGTGCCGGCAGTATGACCGACCAGTCGAGACTGTATAATAAGACTTCCGCAATAAACAGGGTCCCGCCCAGGGGAACATTATAAACTGCAGCCAAGCCCGCGCCTGCCCCGCAGGCAATCATGATTCGGGTTTGTTCGCTGCCAAGCCCGGATTTGATTGAAATCCATCCGGCAAACAAGGCGCCTACCTCACGAGGGGCAACTTCCCTGCCAAGGGGTGAGCCGAGCGCGACAGTAATGACCTGCAAAAGCGAATGGATAGCGGTTGAAACGACCGGCATCGGTTGTACTTTCTTAATGGAGTTGGCAATGCCAACCAGCGGTTTTCCAAAGCGGTAGAGAAGACCCCAGCCGATCCCGGCAACCAGGCCGCAAATGATTAGAATAATCAATCGCCGTTCGCCCGATGCAGCCTCCACACCTTGTAAAAAGCTCTCGGGGCTGATGATATGCTGCAGGCTATACCCATAGGCGATATGCTGTATCCAGTGTAAAAGCAAGGCAATACTCATCCCGCCCAAGCCTGAAAGAACGCCGATAATCAGAGTAATAACAGCAAGATAGCAAGTTTGTTTTTTCACAGAGGATACCCAGAAATCCAAATAATTTGAGTATCTCATTGTCGCTTGCTTGCTTGCAACTGAGAGCAGAGATCCTGTATAAACTGCGCTTTTGATAATCATTGGAGGTGTAACATGTATCAATTTAAATTTGGTGCAAATAAAGCGGAAGAACAACAATCTATTCTAGCCAGAACAACTCTCAGCGGCGATAAAAAAGCCTACGTTGAACGCGATGCCAGCAGCAGATTGTTTCGGGCTGTTGTTGAGGATGTTCCACTTTATACTGAAAAAAGACATGATCCGGCTATTACAGTCAAATTTGCCAATGGAAGCCTGCAAATTGAATTAAAAGCTTCAGAAGATCCAGTAAAGGCAGAGAGCGAGTTCAAAGAGTTTAGAAATTTTATTGCCAGTCTGAGCAATGATTCTCACAATAATAAATTTTACTTAGGTCGTGCTGATTTTTTTGTCAGACAGTGCAAAGACTTTGAAAAATCCCTATTAAACCGTGCCGAGCGAAAGGCGGACAGAGACGTTCAAAGCAGTCATTACCAAGAGCCGGGAAGTTATTCCTGCTAGGCGGCTCCACGGCTGGGCTTTACAGCCCAGCCTACGATTTTCAAATCAAAAACCCATCAGGTAATTAACAAAACTTAAGGATCAGCTCATTAACCGTCTGCGCTTGTTCAACTGGGCTAGAATGCCCACCCAGCACTCGCATTAACATGGCATTGGGCAGTGTTTTAGCCAATGTTTCACTTTCTTCCGGCAGGGTTATAATATCTTCCTCGGCTGCTATAACCAGACTGGGTAGGGCAAGCTCCCCTAACCAGGAAGTTGAGTCAAAGGTGGATAAAGCCCTTAATTGACGTTGCTGATCATCAATGGGTTGAGGATTAGGAATATTTCGAAGCACGTCTTTAAATGCGAGAATATTCTGTTCATTAGCCAGATAAGCGCTGGAAAAAAACCAGGGCATTGCCAGTTCTACAAACAGATCAAAGGACACCGCTTCCTTACGGCATCTCAGCAGGCTTTCCAGAGTTTTAATGGTCCTTGGGTTAAAGCGGGAGACGGCGTTTAACAGAATAAGTTTACCCATGCTGTCGAGATAGTGCCGCGCTACAATCTGGGCAATGGCTGCTCCCATGGACTGACCCAAAATATGGGGCTTTAACAGGCCAAGTGCTTCGATCAAAGCAATGACATCCGCCGCCATGGTTTCCAGGGTAAAGGGTTGTCCATTATCCGTTGTTTGGCCAATGCCTCGATTATCAAAAATTACGACCTGAAATTGAGCCGCCAATTGCGGCAGCATCAGATTCCAGAAATTATGATCGCCCGTATATCCGGCGATTAGCACCAGCGGTTGACCCTGACCATGAATTTCATAATACGTTCTGATTCCATTACCTTGCATTACTGGCATCTTCTATCCTTAATCATTTGTCTCTATTGAGCTTAGAGAAAATTACTGCCTGAGTCAAAACCGTATTACTGCTATAACAGTAATTATGGCGGTATAGTTCAACTTCAGAACCAAAAAATCCAAAGATAAGAAATAATTTACTGTTAAAGCAGTAATTAGTCGCGTTTTTTTTATTAAATAGGGTTGAAACTATATTATTTAGCCATTATTACTGCTATAACAGTAATATGTTTATAGTTATGAATAATATGATTGCTAATGAGATTGCACAAATGGTTCATTATTACCGCAAACAAAGCGGGTTATCGCAGCAAGATCTGGCCAATTTAGCCGGGGTAGGTAAGACCGTTATCTTTGATATTGAAAAAGGGAAAGAAACAGTACAATTAAATACATTGATAAAAGTACTGGATGTTCTAAATATTCGGATAAAGTTTGAACCGCCTTTTCCTAAGCCCAGGGAAAATAATTCATGAGAAAAGCGCGCGTATTAGTGAATAACATCGAGGCTGGAATATTAGAGGAATCAGAGACTGGGAAATATCTGTTTAATTACCATGCTGGTTATGAGGGGGCGCCTGTTTCTCTCACCATGCCCTTGGCAAATAAACGCTATGAATTTGATAAATTTCCCCCTTTTTTTGAGGGCTTGCTGCCGGAAGGCATTATGCTTGAAGCATTATTGCGCAAATATAAAATTGATAGAAATGATTATTTTGGGCAATTAATAAAAGTGGGGCAGGATGTTGTCGGCGCGGTTGTTATCGAGGAGTTCAAATGAAGCGCTGTCCCATTACTTATGAAATTCTAAGTGCTCAGGAAAACTATTCGCAACGCGGATTGCGTCTGCTTTCCCCGCAATTGAAAAATCTTCATCCCCTGGCATTTAGTGCTGAAGAACAGCGGAAAGAAGCGCTGGATCGGGTTGGAAAAATGTCAATTCAGGGTGTACAAAAAAAATTAAGTGCACAACTGAAAATTAAAGCAGAGCGTTTTGAGATAACCGATCAAAATGGCCGTTATATTTTAAAGCCGCAAAGTGAGAATTATCCTGAGCTGCCAGAAAATGAAGCCCTCACAATGTGTCTGGCGGAAATAGTCGGCCTTGAAATACCCGTGCATGGATTGATTTATTCTAAAGACAACAGTATGACTTACTTTATTAAACGATTTGACCGAATTGGGGCTAATAAGAAATTGGCTCTGGAAGATTTTGCGCAGTTATCAGGTGAGGATCGCTATACAAAATATAAAAGTTCCATGGAAAAAGTTGCTGCCATTATTGAAAGCTTCTGTACATTTCCCAAGATTGAATTTGTCAAATTATTCAAATTGACATTATTCAACTTTCTAATTGGTAATGAAGATATGCATTTGAAGAATTTTTCCCTTATCACAAGAGGCAGTAAAGTATCTTTATCGCCAGCCTATGATCTACTCAATTCGACAATTGCTCAAAAAAACGCAGAAGAAGAAATTGCTTTACCGATAAGAGGGCGAAAAAAAAATTTAACTAAACGGGATATTGTTGACTATTTTGCAGCTGAACGCTTGAAACTAAATCAAAAAGTAATTGATGGGGTGATTCAGGAATTTCAACAAGCGATACCCGAATGGCAGAAATTAATTACTATCAGTTTTCTCTCGCAGGAGATGCAGGAAAAATATATGCAGCTACTGGAGACAAGATGCAGGCGTTTAAATTTTTCCATAAACGCTGCATTTATTTAAATTCGCGGCAATGAGTATGAATTGCTGTGGCAGCAATGGCCGCCTGACTGGTTGCAACACAGATCTGGTTCAGGCCATCGACCAGATCCCCTGTGGCAAAGACTCCCTTTACTGAAGTTTGCTGGTGTTTATTCACCAACACGGCATCCTCTTTCAGCTTTACTCCCAAATCTTTAGCCAGTTTGTTGTTGGTAATAGCGCCTAAGGCTGAATACAGGCAATCGACTTCCAATTTTTTTTGATTGGTAAAGATCATTTTTGCCGAGTCAGAGGTTAATTCAATTTTCAGAATATCCTCGGTAATTAAAGTGATATTTGCCTCCCGGATCTTTTTCAAGTCAGCCTTTGTCCAGCTATCTGTTTTCCCCAGGCTCAATAGATAAATATTTGGCGTATAATCATGCAGGAAAAGTGCTTCACCCAGGCCGGATTTTCCATAGCCAACCACCGCGATTTTTTTATTGATTACTTCGAAGGCATCACAAACCGGGCAATGCCTGATTAATCCCTTTTGAATGCCGTCATTAATATCCGCCAGACGGGGCTCTATATCCTTTACCCCCGTTGCTAAAATGATATTTTTGGCGAAACGCTCAGATGTTTGAGTGCTTACCAGAAATTCATAATCGTCTATTTGTTTAATCGAGTCGACAGGTTCAGGAATGATCGGTACTTCATAAGCAGCGATCTGAGCTTGTAATCTGGCTAATAATTCCGGGCCTGAAAGGCCTTTTGGAAAACCAGGGTAATTATGGGAAAGAGGGATTTTTTCAGCCCGGCTATTACCCGCATCGTAAATAACTGCCTTGCGGCGGTACCGGCCCAGATAAATGCCTGCAGTGAGTCCGGCAGGACCTCCCCCAATGATAATACAGTCCAGGATATCCTTTTCCATTGATTACCTTAATTTGATATAATTGAAATAAATAAGTATTCTCTCATAATAAATATAGAGCGGATTTACTTTCCTGAACAATGAATTTATTTAACAAATTAGTCAACCTGGAACTTGATGCGACACAATTTGGTTTTCGTTGGGAAAATGCCAGGCAAATTCTCGCGCAAATTGAAAGCGAATGTGCCGAAGTCAATCAAACCCTTGATCAGGAAGAAGCAAGCGATTTGCTGCAATATGAAATTGGCGACCTGTTGCATGCGGTGTTATCCCTATGCCTATTCTGCGGTTTTGATCCCGAGTTAACGTTGGAGAACAGTCTGAATAAGTTCGAGCAGCGTTTTTTGGCAGTAAAGCAGTTGGCCAAGGCTAAAGGTTTGAATCATCTAAACCATTTCTCTTTCGAGCAGTTAATGGAGTTATGGACGGAAGCAAAAATACTCTCCGATAATAAAGAGAGGAAATCTTAAAGTGCTGCACTGAACAGGGATTCAATGCAGCGTATAGAATACCTAAAGCATTGGATTTTTCACGCTCGTAGTGGTTGTTCCTGACGTTTTTGGCTGGTTTCGCGAAAAGAAATTCCATTCGAGGCTGCATCCTCTTCGTTCCTCTTCAATTTCCGGCTCAAACTCTGGCGCTTTTTCGTTTTTTGGACCATTTTTCAGCCTCATCTGGAAATCTTTACTGATAAACGTTTCCTTATCGATGCGAATTTGCTGAACCAGAGTATCGTATTTACTCGGTAAATCCAAATTACTGCGTACGATCATCGCCATTGCCTGAGGAAATTCCATGTTAATCTGTAAAATTAACTTCTGTGCATCCTCGTGACTAATAGGCAATAGCAAATCCAAATCAAGCACTGCATCTTCAGTGTTTGTCCTTTGAAGCATTTCCAATTTTTCAATGGGTTTTTCAACATTAAAGGCTTTTAAAAGTAAATTACCAATGAATGCGGACGCTTCAGGGGAGCCGAGTTCTGTGGCTAAAGCCCTCATGCTCTCCGTTATAGTAGCAAGTGTAATCACCTTGGATTGGCATAAAGTCTGATAAGCTTTTAACGAACGGGGTTTTATGGCCAGATAACTGACTGCAGTTGTATACCAGTCAGGGAGAATTGCAGTTCCCATAGTCGACAAATTAATTTTTAGATAATGAGGGAGTTCCGAACTTACGGCTAAATCAATATATTGAGCAGTGCCGGCTCCATATGTTTTGTTGAGAAAGGCTTCCAGCTTCCTCATATTGTCGCTGCTTAAGCTCATTGCCAGCTGAAAAAAATCGTGATGAAAGTCAAAGTCGCTTTGATTGTTTCGTAAAGGACTAAACTGGCAGTGTTGAGGGAACTCTTCAATCCCTGCCAGACGACACATCATATGTTCGAATAGATCAGATTTCTCGCAATTAATATTAAAAGGAAAAAGCAGGTTTTTAAGCCGGCCGCTAAGATCATAATCATAGTTTGTTTGTTCGGTCTGGAAGCCTAATCTGGCTTCGGGCCTGATAGATAAACCCAGATTTTTTACGGCAGACAGAAAAGCATAGCGAATGCCTGAATAAATTTGAGTTTCATCTAAAGAAGTATCCAAATCACGCATGACCGTAGCTCGCACCGCTTGCTTGTTGCCTAGCAGCAGCTTGGTTGCATTTTCAAAATACTCAGCCAGGGCTTTGTCGCTTATTTTGCCGGGGTTTTTAAGAAGTTCATCAAATGCTTTATTGACCTCATCCATTGAAAACAATTCAATTTTTGAACCCGGTAAGGTGTTTGGTTTTTCCGGCAAGGAATTAAACTCAAACTCCAGGAATTGCAGTGCAGTAGTTATCCATGAACCGCCAATATACTGAATTTCTTTATTGATCAGCATATCCATAGCGCTTTGCGCGGTTTTATCTGTAAAATAAATGTCCAGATAATTCTGCAGTTGGCTTAAGCGATTAATGACATAATTGGGGCGAGCCAGCCTCTGGCCGAAATAATTACCGGATAAGAGGTGGAGATAGGATAATAAAGAGGGAAATGATTGATGGGCGCTTATTAACACATCTTTACAGGGGAAACACATTGCCGGGTGTTTTGTAGACAGAATACCAAATAAAAGCCGCTCAAAGCGAAGGGTATTGGGCTCAACAATCTGGCCGGCAGCAACCAATGCCTGCGCCATTGTATATCCAGGATATCCGGGAACGGGTATGCTCTTAAGTTTCCGGAAGTTGACCACCGCGATGGTTACCTTGCTGAAGTGGCGGGTAAAATCGCTAAAACCTGAGCTCAATTCAAACCATTCGCATTTAGTATTTGCTTTCCAGCCATATTGAACATGCTGTGCATGATTTATAAAAAGATATACGGTATTGTCCTGCATATCTTTTTCTTCAGGAAGTCTATCAGTGATAAATAGTTCCCAACCGCTATTTTGTTTTTCATTTCTGGCTTTCCTGGCATTCACCTCTTCAAAAAAAGCCTGCAAGCTGCAGGAAGCAATTTTATTTAGCCAGTCATCAAATTGGGCAATGGGAAGCAGAGCCTGGGGAGCGTCAGGGGAGGCTGGCTTGCCGAATATTCGTGAGAATAATCCTGGAGCAGGCTTTGTTGATTTATGGGCTGTATTTTCCATAATTGTGCGGGCGACATTCTGCCAACTGCGGCAAATTTCCAATGCGACCTCCCGCTTGTTTTGAATGGCAAAATTCATGTGCTTCATCAGTGCATTGATCACAGCTTCGCCAGTGAACTCCCCCACACCGATTTGCCGGCCTTCCCGCTGGGCGATGGCATACAGAATTGCGGCATTGCTTAGATCCAACAGCTCAAACTTCAACTTAAGGCGGGTCTGAACGTTATTATTTATTTCAGCAAGGCTGTCGGGTGGCATTAGCGGAGTAAAGTTAATTAATCCCAGCTCATCCAATAACAGGGCCTTCACTTGGGGGTAGGTGTTTGAGTCGGTGAGAGACAGGCTGTTTAGATATTTGGCATTAGTGAACATTCAAATTCCAGTGCATTTTTTAAAATAATTGATTATAAATTATTCTAATTGCTTTGTATACTCAAATGAGTAAGAACTTGATGCTTTGCGCTAATCGGCGTTACAATGGTTAAAATATGTACTCGAGTAATCACTTGTAACGGATCATGAGTTCTGAACTGACAATTAAAAATCGCGGCGCACTCTCTAATCCGCAAGGGCGTTTCGAAAAAATCAGCCACGAATCCTTTGACGATGGCTGGGAGAGAGAGCTGGAGGCTTTGCCTCCGCTTGAAACTTTTCTTTATCCTGAGTCAGCCCGGACAATTATCAGCCGTAATCAATCTCCTGATATCGGTTTTGAGCAGTCAATTAACCCTTATCGGGGATGTGAACATGGCTGCATATACTGCTATGCCCGACCGAGTCATGCCTATGTCGATTTATCCCCAGGCCTCGACTTTGAGACAAGGATTTTTTACAAAGTCGGAGCCGCTGAATTACTAAGGAAAGAAATTAACAAGGCAGGTTATCAGTGCAAACCCATAGTTATTGGGGCTGGAAAAAATACGTTTTTTATCATAAATATTGTATCAATTTCGTTTAAATTATATCATTAAGATGCGGGACAATAATTAAAAAATTAATGGATTAAATTTGTTAGCATAGGAAGTGCTTTATGAAGACGTATTCAACGAAAACCAGAACATTGGTATTACATGGCTTGTCGAAAATTGGTAATCTTATTCTCAAAGCGATAGCAACATTCGCATCAGATAGCCGCTCTAAGCCAGCTTATTATAATAAAAAAAAATAAGTTATCGGTTCTAAATATCAGACTTTCCATTCCCGCTCAGGCGGGAATCCATTAGGGATGACGCCGTGAGTGATGAATATCTTGAGAGTATAAGCTTTGACGAATTGACCATTGGCCAGCAAGCTAAACTAAGCCGTCAGCTGACTCCTGATGATATCGCATTATTTGCTGCGGTTTCCGGCGATATAAACCCGGCCCATACAGATCCTGATTTTGCACAAAATGATATATTCCATGGTATTGTAGGCCATGGCATGTGGACTGGCGGTTTAATTTCAGCGCTTTTGGGAACCGCATTGCCTGGTCCTGGCACTATTTACCTGGGGCAGGATCTTAAATTTAAAAAACCAGTTCACCTGGGAGATACCATCACTATTACCATTACGGTAATCGATAAGGAAAAAGAAAAACCGATTGTAGTCTTTAATTGTATGGGGAAAAACCAGCAGGGGGAGACTGTAGTAGAAGGGGTGGCCAGGGTTTTGGCACCCACAAAAAAGCTCAAAGTGGCCAGAGCCCGTTTACCTGACATAGAAATTCATAATCACGATCGCTTCGAGCCAATTATCCGATCATGCCAGGCAATAGGGCCTATTAGGACACTGGTTGTTCATCCTGTTAAGGCTAGCAGCCTTGAGGCTGTTTCAGACGCTGAGAAGGCAGGCTTGATTAAACCCGTTCTGGTGGGGCCGGCAGCCAAGATTAAATCAGCAGCAGCTGAGGCGAATATCGACTCTGGCCGCTGGGAAATTATTGACTGTCCCCATAGCGATGCAGCGGCTTTAAGAGCAGTGCAGCTGGCTGCGGAGGGTAAAGCAGATGCCATCATGAAAGGCTCTCTGGCTACACATGAACTATTGAGCGCTATTGTGCCTTCTTCTGCAAATCTGCGTACCAAGTTTCGCATAAGCCATGCCTATGTCATGGATGTTCCTTCCTACCATAAAACCCTGATCATTACCGATGCCGCTATCAACATTTCGCCAGATGCTGCGGAAAAAGCAGATATTTGCCAAAATGCGATTAATTTATGGCGCGTTTTGAATGGAATGGACGCTAAACCCAAGGTTGCGATATTGGTGGCAACTGAATTCATCAATGTAAAAATGCAGGCTACTGTGGATGCGGCGCTCCTCTGTAAAATGTCTGAGAGGGGACAAATAACGGATGGCATTCTCGATGGGCCCTTAGCTTTTGATAATGCAATTAATAAGGCCGCCGCGATTGAAAAAAATATTGTCTCCCAAGTCGCTGGCGAGGCTGATATTTTAGTAGTTCCTGACATTGAGTCAGGAAATTTGCTTTCCAAGCAGCTTACATTTTTAGGTCATGCCGATGCAGCGGGTATAGTTTTAGGGGCGAGAGTGCCCATTATCCTGACCAGCCGTGCAGATTCTATTCGCACTCGCCTGCTGTCATGTGCCCTGGCTGTAAAAATAGCCGATGCGCGCAGCAAAGGTTGGATTAAATGAGTCTGGCAATCGCTAGTATCCTTGTGCTGAATGTAGGTTCTTCCAGTGTGAAATTCCAGTTATTTGTGGCTGATGAAACCCTGGAATTATTGGTGAAAGGCAAAATTTTTAATATTGGCGGTGAGCCAAGCTTCACTGCCCAGGCTGATGGAGAAAACCGTGTTAACGAAATTCTTTCCACTGATATCGATCAGCAAGCGGCATTGGAATACATTTTCAACTGGATAGAGCAACATCCGTGCAAATGGAAGATCCTTGCTGTGGCTCATCGTATCGTCCATGGCGGCGAGCGTTATGACCATTCGGTTCTTCTGACCCCAGCGGTTATCAATTATCTCAATACACTTTGCCCTCTGGCTCCACTGCATCAGCCTCATAATCTTGCCGGAGTAGAATTTATCAAGCAGCTGGACAAAAGCCTGGTCCAGATTGGCTGTTTTGATACCGCTTTTCATGCAGGGCATGCGCCATTGTTTACCGAGTATGCTTTACCCAAAACAATCCGTCAGGCAGGTGTTCGTCGTTACGGATTTCATGGCTTGTCCTTTGAATGGATCAGTTATTACCTCAACAAACACCATAGGGATTTGATTAAAGGACGTATAATTGCTGCACATTTGGGCAATGGTGCCAGCCTTTGTGCATTGTTGGCTGGGAAAAGTATTGATACAACCATGGGTTTGACTGCTCTGGACGGCCTGCCCATGGGGACTCGCTGCGGCAGTATTGATCCGGGCATTATTCCTTATCTGGTTAATTATGCTGGTCTGGATATTAATGAGGTTGAGTCCTTATTGTACAATCAATCGGGTCTGAAAGGATTATCCGAATGGACGAATGATGTGCAGTTGCTTGAAAGAAGCGAGGATCCGAAAGCGCAGTTTGCACTGAATTTTTTCTGTTTGAAAACCGCACAGTATATGGCAATGATGGCAGTCTCAATGGGAGGCGTTGATCATATTGTATTCACTGGCGGTATAGGAGAAAATTCAAGCCTTGTTCGAAAAAAGATTCTCAATCATGTCCAGTTTTTGTCTGTTAAGTCGGAGCTGGTGGTTTCTGCCAATGAAGAAAAAATAATGGTTTTGCATAGCCTGGCTATTCTGAAAAAGGAATATTAAAATGAAGGGATTAATTGTGGGGGTGACAAATGAGTCCTCAATTGCCTGGGGCTGTGCCAAGGTATTACACGAGGCTGGTGTTGAATTGGCGCTGACCTATCAGAATGAAAAAGCCAAACATTATGTTCAACCGCTCGCCCAGAAGCTTAACGCGTCTGTCTTTATGCCGCTTGATGTCAGCAAGGAAGAGCAAATGACAGCTCTTTTTGATGCAATAAACACGCAATGGGGAAGGCTTGATTTTCTCATTCACTCAATCGCATTTGCCCCTAAATCCGATTTGCAGGGCAGGGTTGTAGATTGTACGAAAGAGGGTTTTTTAATGGCGATGGATATTTCCTGCCATTCGCTGATTCGACTTTCCAGAGCAGCCGAGCCATTGATGAACGAAGGTGGATCAATTATTACAATGAGCTACTATGGTTCGGAAAAAGTGATCAAAAACTATAATATTATGGGCCCCGTCAAGGCGGCTCTGGAATCGACAGTACGTTATCTCGCCATTGAATTAGGCCAGGAAAAAATCAGGGTCAATGCTATCTCTCCCGGACCGATAATGACACGCGCGGCTTCCGGGCTCGCCCATTTTGATCAGTTAATGGAAAAAGCAGCTAATGAAGCGCCTCTGAATCAGTTGGCGACTATCGAAGCAGTAGGCGACATGGCCGCATTTCTGGTGTCGGAAAAAGCGGCACATATCACGGGACAGGTGCTTTATGTGGATGACGGATATAACATTTGTGGTTAGGAATAATACAGCAAAAGCTTCATATTTGAACCCCTTAAGACGATGTCGAATTTCTGGAGGTCAGCTGCTCCGTTACCTCCTCCTCTGTTTTGTTGCCATCGACATCTTTAAATAGAGAAAAATAGCTCTTAACGATTATCCCCGGAGTCCTGACTAAATTGGATGAATCCTTCTGTCCAATTGCCATAACCTGACTGGCTGCTTCAGAAGCAGTTTTATTGCCATTCATAAAATCCTGAATGGCTTCATATTGATCATAAACCCGCTTGGGAATGCGGCAGGGCTTTCCATCCAGTGTGATTTCATAACGGCTATGCCGGATAGCCCAGCCTGTATCACTAAGGCTGGTTGTAATGATAGTTTGCATCACCGCGGCCAGAAAGACCTCCGCTTTGGCCTCTGTCAATTTTTTTCTGAGCGCTTTATTCTCAATTTCCGGTAATATAGCACTGGCTAAATTATAAGCACTTTTCAAAGAGGTTTTACTATTCGTATGCAGAAAGGATCCTAAAGCAAATGAAAACATACCATCGCAAAGTGAAATGAAATGATCAGCCAGGTGAGAAAGCGTTTGTTCGGCAAGAGAGCTTGCCTCGGATGATTTCAATTCCTGTATCAGACGCTTAACACCGTCCTTTTTTTCGGATTGTAAGGTTTGATATATCGCATCAATAACCAGATCATGGTACAGGTTTTCCAACTCACGGGTTTCTTTGGGGAATGGATTGGTTGTTATTGATTTTTCAGAAGGCTGCGCGCTTTTCCATAGTTCCAGAATACTTCGTGATTTAGTAAGCAGTATGTCTATCTGGATTTTGCCTTCCAAAAAATCGCTGGAGCGGGCCAGGCTGGTCACTTCTTCAATCAATTGGGAAAATTTGGGAAGATTCCTCTGACGGATCTCTTTCCGTCTCAGCTCCTGTTGATTCACAAACGCCAGTATTTCCTGATAATTGAGATCCTCTTTTTCGAAAAACTTCAAATCATCCGGGTCATACTCTGCAGAGTATTGCTCATCGGGGCTAGTACTGAGTGTAGACATCCGCTCATCAATATCCTTCTCCAGGACTTCTGTATTATTAGTGAAACATGTCAGGTTCAGACCGAAGAGGGCTTCCCTGATTAATGATCTTATATCAAAGAATTCCTGAAACGGACCGGGCTTTGTTGCTGCGATGCGCCGTTCCGGGGTCTGTAGTTCTGCACTGATGGTATAAACTATGGCATCGATATACAGTTTTTCTTTATCTGACAGTTGGTCAATTTGTGTGTCGCTAGCAACAATACTCAAATTACTTTCCAGGGATCCTTTCCCAAGATCAACCTTGAAGCCCAGATTTTTGGCAGCATCAACCTGTATTTTTCCATTCTGATCCAGGGTATCCCAAAGGCTTAATGTAGAAATTGAGGCACAACCATCAAGCGATTCGCAGCCTGATTTGGTACCAGGTGATTTGACGCGGCCATTACGAAAAACTGCGATGTCTAAAGCTTGCTCGTCCCTGAGCATTTTTTTCAAGGTCGCTAAGGCCTCCAAAAGAAGCTGATTCTTACTCAACTGTAGCTCCATACCCCATTCCCTGTTGAAGGATATACAATTTAATATAACATAGAGATTAATATTTTTCCTCTTTGCAATTGTTTTGTGCGGGTTGCCGATGGCAACAAAACTAAATAAACGGATTTATGCAGGGCTTTTGACAAGCTATACACACAGTTACCCACAGATTCTGTGGATAAAAAAGGCTTACAAATAAGTACAATGTATAGAAAAAGGCAGAAAATTATCTTAAATTTAATAGACTAATCCAGTGATCGAGTTGGTATGGATTCATTTCGAGCATTCTTTGGTATAAAAATAGAACATCAGGCTCAGGAAAAGCTGGCTCAATTAATAGAAGAGCTCAAACATTGTTCGCCCCATTCATCCATACGCTGGACGGCAAAAGAAAATCTCCATATTACCTTGCAGTTCGTGCAGCAAATGCAAATCAGGGATACTTTTGCATTGGCTCAGACTTTAGCGCTTGAACTCCATTCAGAACCTTTTCCTGTAGAGTTCGGAGATTTTATTTATTTTCCTAAACGCTCACAGCCCAGAGTCATATCGCTGAAGGTTGAACCCAACGATAAACTGGCAGCTTTAGCTGAAATAATTGGAAAAGTGCTTGCCCAATTCGGTTATCCAGTTGAAACCCGTTCATACAATGCGCATGCAACCCTGGGCAGAGTTCGAAACAGCGGTTGGAATATCGAGTTTTTTGAACAGTTTAATTTACAGCCAATGGCGGCAATGGAAGTAAAAGAGATTATTCTTTTTGAAAGTGTTTCTGGTAAAGAAGGCTTGCGCTATGTTCCATTAATGAAATGGCCAATTGAAGGGCAACAATTTTGAGCCTCTTTAAGCTAATTCCCACGGCGAAGACCCATAGCTATCTACAAATATTTTCCCCGTCCGAATCCCCGCGGCACCCATGCCTGTTGAAGTAGTATGGTCTTAAGACAAGTTTCAATATTGCCAAAAAATAGGATGTAACAGGTAGTCATAAATAAGTGTTCCTAACAGTAAATTGGCTTCGTGTGGGCCCCGCGGTCGCAGCCGCGGGGATTCGATCGCTTTTAATTCTCATGCACTTGTGTAGATAAGCCGCGGAAATTCAGCGACCTATCCCCCGGAGACAAATGGTTTAAGCTACTCAATCACCGAATTTCTTCAACAGTTCCCCTAACTCTATCGGCATAGGAAATACGATCGTTGAGGTATTGCCGCCGGCCAAAGTAGATAAGGTTTGTAAATAGCGCAGTTGCATTGCCTGGGGTTGTCCAGACAATACTTTGGCTGCCTGAAGGAGTTTTTCAGAAGCTTGTAATTCACCTTCAGCATGAATTACTTTTGCGCGGCGATCACGTTCTGCTTCGGCTTGTTTGGCAATAGCCCGGATCATGCTTTCATCGAGATCCACATGTTTAATCTCAACATTGGAAACCTTAATCCCCCAACCATCAGTCTGGGTATCGAGAATTTTTTGAATATCACTGTTTAATTGTTCACGCTCAGCCAGCATTTCATCCAATTCATGTTGACCAAGCACCGAGCGTAAGGTGGTCTGTGCCAGTTGACTGGTGGCTTCGAAATAATTTTCCACTTGAATAATAGCCTTTTCAGGTTCGACGACGCGGAAATAGAGTACGGCATTAACCCGTACAGATACATTGTCGCGCGAGATGACATCCTGACTGGGTACATCCATAACCACGGTACGCAGATCAACCCTTACTATTTGTTGAACGCCGGGAAGCACCAAAATTAGTCCAGGTCCTTTGACCCGCCAGAAACGCCCCAACTGGAAAATAACGCCGCGCTCATATTCGCGCAAGACACGAAAGCTGGCAATTATGATAATGAAAATAAATGCTATTAGAAATCCGAAAAATGAACCCATGATTAACTTCCTCCCTGATTATCTGCTTCTTCTGTGTCGATTTCTTCAACTTCCAGGTTTAAACCCTCTGCTCTAACGACCCTAAGCGGTTTATTGGCAGCAATAGGCGTTTGAGAGCTGACACTCCAGATTTCACCGCGTATTACCGCCTGGCCGTCCAGATTAATATCATTTAGCGCACGACCTTCAGCATTAAGCAAAATGGATAAGCCATGCTGCACCGTTTTACGTCTGGTTTGAATGGCCATCCCCAGCAAAGTGAACAGGGCAAGAATATTGGCTGCAGCCATTGACCAGATCGCTGAGCGGGCAATCTGATAGGATTGATGTTCCGTGTCGATCAGCAAAATAGAGCCTGCAATAAAAGCAATTGTTCCTCCGACTCCAAGAACGCCAAAGCTTGAAGTAAAGGCCTCTGTAATAATAAAACCAATTCCTATGACCATCAGCGCTAAGCCGGCATAGTTAACAGGTAGTAATTGAAGGCCATACAGGGCAATGATCATTGAGATAGAGCCAATAACCCCTGGTAAGACAAATCCGGGGTTTACCAACTCAAAAAATATTCCGTAAATTCCCAGCAATAACAAGAGATAAGCAATAGTGGGATCGGTAATGACCAGCAGAAATTTCATTCGCCAATCTGGTTGTATAAGAATAATTTCAGGATTACTTGAATTTATCTGTATTGATAAACCTGCCTGATTAACAGTTTTTCCGTCCAGTTTGCTCAATAAATCCTTAGTGTTTTCTGCGATAAGATCAATCACCCCTTTTTTAAGGGCCTCATTGGCTGTCAGGGTTGAAGCGCTCATTACAGCCTGTTCGGCGAAAACTGCATTTCTTCCACGTAATTGAGCGAGGGAGCGGATATAAGCAACACTGTCATTTGTAACTTTCTTATCCATTACTCCTGACTTCTCTTTATTATCGCCGCTCAAACTAACAGGGCTTGCAGCACCTAAATTGGTTCCCGGAGCCATGGCTGCTATGGTGCTGGCATAAAGCAAAAAGGTGCCTGCACTGGCCGCGCGTGCACCTTTTGGATAGACATAGGTGACGATAGGAACTTTAGATGCCAATATATCCTGAATAATCTGCCGTGTAGACTTATCAAGACCTCCCGGGGTATCCAGAACAATTAAAATCAGGTTGGCATCCTGTGCGGAGGAAATACTGCGGCTTAGATAGTCCGCAGTGGCTGGTCCAATACTGCCTTTTATGGTTAATTCTACAATTTTACTGGCCTGCGCAGAGCCATAAATGATGATTAGGGCAAAAGCGATTAGAGAATTGATAATGACGCGCTTAATGCTCATAACCGTCCCGTCCAGATCCCTTTCTTTAAGAATAGCAGAACCGTGAATTGCAGGGCTCTGATTCTGTCAGGCTTATCAAAATCCGTATTTTAAAAAGAAGCGGTGCGCTGATGCAGCTGTTTACTCAGGTGTAGCAGTTCAAAAGCAGTTGTGCCGATTTGCTGTAATGCAGTCTTGGCCTGATCAAAATGTTGATTAATCTGCTCGAGCAGACTTTTCTGCGGAAAAAGTTGTGCATACGTGACTTTATCATTGGCCAAATCAGATGCCCGGCCTTTTCCTAAATGTTCTATTGAGGCATAGGCATCAAGGTAGTCGTCCTGCATTTGAAATACCAGACCTAAATGATTACCATAAAGCCGCAGATTTCTGATTTCTTCACTGCTGGGTGTGCCCGCTGCTAATGCCATATTGATACAGGAAAGAATGAGTTTGCCGGTTTTCAATTGATGAATCTTTCTCAGAGTGTGCTCATCAATTGTATTATTGCAAAGTTCAGAAAGATCAAGGCTTTGCCCGCTCACCATACCGGTAGGCCCGCTGGCTCGCACCAGCTCCCTTGTAATTTCGATTACATTAGCTGCAGGAAGGATGTCTGTTAATTTACTGAGCAGAATTTCAATCGCAAGTGCCTGCATCCCATCTCCCACCAGAATGGCAGTCGCTTCATCAAATGCACGATGACAACTGGGTTTTCCTCGCCGCATATCGTCATTATCCATAGCAGGCAAGTCATCATGAACCAGGGAATAGCAATGGGTCAATTCAACGGCTGCCGCGATATAATCCAGGGCAGCCAAAGGTGCTCTGACCAGCTCGCCGCAGAGATAAACGAGGACTGGCCTCAGCCGTTTACCGCCAGGAAAAAGGGAATAAGCAATAGCCTCTTTTAAGCGGGAAGCGGGAATATCCAGTTCAGATAACAACTGCAATAAGACCATTTCATGACGGTCAATGAGTGCATTCATCTTCTCATTATTCATCAGTGGACTCACTGGCATTCATTGAATTCATCCTGAGCATTTCAATTTTTTGCTCTGCCTGGGTTAATACTTCCTGACATTGACGAGCCAAATGAATGCCTTTTTCATATTGTTTTAAAGAATCTTCAAGCATTAATTCGCCACGTTCCAGCTGTTTGACGATTTCTTCTAGTTCCTGCATGGATTTTTCAAAATGAATGGTCTGAGACATAACTGATTATACTGGCTGTGCTTAAGTTGTAGCATTATACTCGAAATGGGTGAGCCGAGTCACGAAAATTGGATGGGAACCTATGTACTCTGCGTACCGCCCATCCGCTACGTACCGCCCATCCGCTACGTACCGCCCATCTCCTAGGTACCGCCCATCCCCTAGGTACCGCCCATCTCCTAGGTACCGCCCATCCCCTACGTACCGCCCATCCGCTACGTACCGCCCATCCCCCTAGGTACCGCCCATCCCCTACGTACCGCCCATCCCCTACGTACCGCTCATCCCCCTACGTACCGCCCATCTCCTACGTACCGCTCATCCCCCTACGTACCGCGCTTTATGCGCGGTATCCAGCAATCTTTCTGATGAATAGAAAGTATGACAATACACCATTCTATTTATGGTTACCGCGCATAAAAGCGCGGTACGTAGGTACTGATTATGGTTACCGCGCATAAAGCGCGGTACGTAGGTACTGATCATGGTTACCGCGCATAAAGCGCGGTATGTAGGCATTGATTGTGGTTACCGCGCATAAAGCGCGGTACGTAGGTACTGATTATGGTTACCGCGCATAAAGCGCGGTACGTAGGCACTGATAATGGTTACTTCGCATAAAGTGCGGTCCCTAGGCACTGATAAGATAGTTATATTTGGAGGAGCCCTCAAGCTTATAGGGTATTCAATTATAAAAACTACGTGTGATATTTAAACCACACTGGCAATATTTTGTTAAGATAAACCATGAACTTCCACAGGCCTACCTGTGATTCCACACTGCCGTAGGGATCGGCTTTGGATTCAGGATAAGCAATACCCAATCCGAATAGCCCTGGCCCGATAATCCCTAAATGCGGGTTGTATCTGACATGATCATAATCGCCGATAACCAGGTTTTTGCGCGGCTCAAAACCAACTGCGTAAATGACCTGATGGCATTCAGGGAGATAGCGGGCAAGATTGTGCTCATTGACAATATAGCGGGATAAACTGGAAGGCAGTTTTCCATCAATATTTTCGCGGGCCCAAAGGGCAGTCTGCCCTTTTAAGCCGGTGTTGTCGAATAAAATCCAGTCACCCATGTTGATGGCATAGCGGCAGGGGGAGCGGTAAAAATTAATAATTTTTTCTACCCCTAATTCGACTAAATGGCGAAGAATAATAATCGCTGAGTGAGAAGAACCAAAGACAGCATAGCAATGATCTTTTTTTATCGTCTGGCTCAATTTCTCTTTATCAATCGCAGTTTCGAAAGGAAGGACATCAACACCCGGATAATTAAGCGAAGAAGGCAGGGCACCGGTGGCCAGAATGACATTTTTTGCTTTATATTCATTCTCCTCTGTCGTTAAGGTCCATTGCCTTCCCGAAAGATTCATTTGTTTAACGGATTCTTTTCTGGCCGTTGTGGATTGCTGTAAATGATCGCTTACCCATTGCAAGGGTTTAACTATATGCTCGAGTTTGCAGGTATCCTGCAAAGGCAGTTTGAGCAACTCAAATTGCTGTGCTGCTGCTTCGCCAAATCTGAACGATTCGACATCATTTAAAAAATCAACAAAAAGGGCAACGCGGGTATTACTGGAAACCTGGCTCCAGAACTGACCCAGGTCACCGACCTTAAAAGCAGGATCAATCCAGAGAATCTTATCTCCGGGAATCCCGTGATCGATAAGTTTACCGACGGCCGCAATTCCTGCGGGGCCTGCCCCAACTACCGCCCACTGATATACTTCTGCATTCATTATCGACATAGCTTCAATTGCATTTTCAGGATAAGATCACCCAGTTTGAAACATTCTGCGAAAAGAAGCAAAGAATAAATGAAAACCAAGATTCGTTACTGTTGTAGTCAGTGTGCCGCCAGCTTTTCCCAATGGTCTGGACAGTGCGCGCAATGCGGTGCATGGAATTCTGTTATTGAAGAGAGCATTGCGCCGGCCAAAAATTTACGCATTGGCAATTATGCCAATCAGAAATCAATAGTAACCTCCGTCGAGGAAGTCGTAATTAACCATGAGGTACGGATGGACTGCGGCTTATCCGAGCTTAATCGAGTCCTTGGCGGCGGCCTGGTTGATGGTTCGGTTGTTCTTATCGGTGGAGACCCGGGCATTGGTAAATCGACCTTACTGCTGCAAACCCTGGCTAATTTATCGGTACAGCAAAAAGTGCTTTATGTGACGGGTGAAGAATCATTACAGCAGGTTGCCATGCGGGCAAAACGCCTGCAACTTCCGCTGGAGGGGCTTCGTTTATTGGCAGAAACCCATGTGGAAACCATAATTAACCATGCCCAGCTTGAAAAGCCGCGGGTTATGGTAATTGATTCCGTACAGACCATATTCACGGATAGCATTTCCTCTGCGCCTGGCGGCGTTAGCCAGGTAAGGGAATCTGCCGCACAGTTGGTTCGTTTTGCTAAAAGCGCGCAAGTTGCTGTATTTATTGTCGGCCATGTAACCAAAGAAGGGGCTCTGGCCGGTCCTCGCGTCCTGGAGCATATGGTGGATAGCGTTTTGTATTTTGAAGGGCAAAGCGATAGCCGTTTTCGAGTTATACGTGCAATAAAAAATCGTTTTGGCGCAGTGAATGAGCTGGGCATTTTTGCAATGACTGATCGCGGACTCAAAGAAGTTGCCAATCCTTCCGCTATTTTCCTGTCCCGGCAACCCGAACCCACGCCCGGCAGCGCAGTAATGGTGACCTGGGAAGGGTCTCGGCCTATGTTGGTGGAAGTACAGGCTCTGGTGGATGAAGCGCATGGTCAGCAGCCCAAACGAGTCACTGCAGGACTTGAACATAATCGTCTGGCGATTCTGCTGGCGGTTTTGCATCGGCATGGCGGTGTGGCAACCTTTGATCAGGATGTATTCATTAATGTGGTAGGCGGGGTCAAAGTCACCGAGACAGGAAGTGATCTCGCTTTACTGGCGGCCGTTGTATCGAGTTTAAGAAACAGAGTGTTTGACCGTGAAACTATCATTTTTGGTGAAGTTGGCCTGGCCGGTGAAATTCGTCCAGTGCAGAGCGGTCAGGAGCGCTTGAGGGAAGCCGCCAAACATGGATTTAAACGTGCTATTGTCCCTTTTGCCAACGCGCCGAAACAGGCTATTGGACTTGAAGTGGAGCCTGTAAAACATTTGCAGGAAGTATTGCAAAAAATGTAGTTTGTGCTTGTTTGGCCATCAGATATGGACCCCGCGGTCGATTGCCCATAGCTATCTACACATCTTTCAAAATACAGTCTGCTCCTTGCTCCTACGTCCCTCGGCTTGTTGTCCGAGGGATCCATAAGACTCATAGAAAGTCACTGGACCCTGTGGACAAGCCGCAGGGCGTAGTGGCGATGTGTAGATAGCTATGGGTCGTTGCCCTGGGGATTCGGGTGATTGAAGCTGCGGGGATTCAGATCACGTGAACAGGAATTTAACCACTAATGCTGATCAAAATAATCCGAAGGCACACCATAAATAGAGCAGGCCAGCGCCTTGTCTGATTTTTGCTCCCAATCCGGCTTACTTAAAACATCCATAGCATTCTGATACCCAATATTCATTCGAAAATCAACCGCCGATCGGACAAAATTATAATCTTTAAAAGAGTGGGCAAAATGGGTGCCGCGGTAAATGATATGCACCACACTGAAATGTTTACTATGGCCGAGCTCGAGGATTTTCTGTACCTCAGGATCCTGCATCGCTTCCGGAGTTAGTTTATCGCTTAGGTATTGAATTGCGGCCTGTAAATTCTGGCGGCTGGTGTACACATTCGTCAGGCGTCTGGAATGACTGGCGTAGCGAATATCTTTTTGCCGTTCCTCCATCTCGTCCATCGTCTGCGGTAATTTGCCTTGCAGGCTAAAACAATCGACAACAAAGCACAAAGTGTCCATTTCCGGCAGTGCATCCAATACAGTAACCAATGGGGTGTTGGCATAAATACCGCCGTCCCAGTAATATTTGTCGCCAATTTTAATGGCGGGGAAGCCAGGCGGCAAAGCGCCGCTGGCCATGACATGGTCCACGGTTATTTCTGTGATCTGATTATTAAAAAACTCCATCTCTCCTGAGGCAATATCAACAGCGCCCAAACACAAGGTTACTTTTTTGTCATTTATTCGATCAAAATCAATTAATTCAGTTAAGGTTTTCCGTAAGTAAGAGGTGTCGTAATAGCTTAAATTATCCGGTGTATTGTTAGAAAACGCATGAGGGGGGAAGGGGCGGGGCTTAAAAAAACCTTCCAGGCCAAAAAATACAGAATGCAAGGCTCCGATGCGGTTATGCATATGATGGATATAGTCAGGCATTTCATGTTGAAAGAGTGAATCAGTCCATAGATTAGGAACAATTGTATTCCAGAAGGTCATCAATTTTTCAATTTGCTGATCCACAGGATTGCCGGCAATAATCGAACTGTTGATCGCTCCGATGGAGACACCCGCTAGAAAATTCGGATGATAACCTTTTTCATGAATTGCACGAAATGCGCCCACCTGATAGGCACCTAAAGCGCCTCCTCCCTGAAATACACAGGCAATTCGATCGTAATGCTGTTTGATATTGATCGGTTTTGCGGGTTCGTTGATTCGACACAAGGGGCCTTTATGATGGCATTTAATTTCATGGCGTTTATCTTTCTGACGCATGGTACTACTCCGGCATTCCATTCAGTTGCTTGAGATCCCCTGATTGACAGGAGATCTCTCCCTGCAGGCTCCCCTCTTAGGAGCCTCATGCTTGACATGACGCTGAGGAAAACTATTTTCCTTCTTTACCTGAGCAAGTGGCAGCAATTTTATAAATTTCTTTATAATATTCATCGTCAGTCATTTTTTCTGAATTCTTACTCAGATCGACTAACTTGGGATCAGCACAATCACAGTAGGATGTGGCAATTTTCTTATCATTGTCATCCATTTTGGGATAGACCAGCATCCAGCGGCTATGGCAGCTGTCATCAATGTCTTTACTGGTTACCTTATCAAGACCTATATTTTCTTCCGCAGAATCCATGGCATCCTGTAATATAGTTCGGGACATACAAACCTGTGCCGCTTTGTTGATCGCTTCCTGACTGTCTAATGGCTGTTGCGTTTCAGCGCATTTACAATATTTTTCACCAAAATTTTTGAAAGCCATTTTGTCAGTTATTTCCGTATTACGACCCATCCAGGCATTCACACAGGTTGACTGGAAAGTCGGCGCTTCAGTTTTTGCATCTGTCTTTGTGTCTTCGCTAAAACCAATAGCCGGCAAACAACTTACAACTACAACTGTTAATAGTGACTTCATTGATCGAAAGGTCATGGCATGCTCCGTTGAGTGAAGTTATCACCTTCTAGCTTAGTATATAGTTAAGAACTTGGCTAATTTATTTATTAAAAACAATGAAATGATTAGAGTCTCATAAATAAAAGCGGGCTGGGCTGTAAAGCCCGGCAAAATGCAAGAGCTTAAGATTTACTTAAGTCTTTGCGTGTAAAATATTGAGTCATCATGCTTGTTTTATGTATATCCTATGTCAAGATCAGAAATTGAACCCTTATTAATACCTAATCAGAACCAGCCGTTCAGAGAACTGACAACTTTTGACCATGTGAAAACCGGTATTCGACTGTTTACTTCAGTTTTTGAAGGGGCTGCCAACTGGACGTCGACCTTTGGCCCCATTGCCATTTACTACAGTCCAGGGCTTTGGCTGATTGCCCCAGCTGCACTGGGGGCTGCTATTTCGCTTACCAATGAAGCAGTAGAAGCGCTGCTGCAGCGTCTTCCGAATAATAGGTTCCTGCAGGCGCTGCATAAAGGCAGTTTTTTCCTCAGCAACGGGGTTGGCGAATTTTTTGGTAATTTCGGCTTCACCTGGACAATGATTACAACTGTTGGTATGGATATTGGCGGCGTCAGATTATACAGTGATACATTTGGAAAAATCATTGCACCGGCTTTGGCGCTAGTGCCTGCCGGTCTTTCTACTCGTTTTAAGTACGATCTGGCCCAGGGCAATTTGACGGAAAGAGGCCTTGTCCGTCACATCGCCGCCCTTACAAATGGCGGGATTTCCCCTTCGGGAGTGCTGGATGTGCTCATTCAGCAGGGACAATTGTCACTTAACTCATTTGTTCCTACCACCATTATTCTCATAACTGCCCTTTTAGGCTTATTACAGTCATTAGGAAAAGAAGCCTATCCGGCATTAAGCAAGACGATATTGTTTATAATAACAGCAGTCTGCACCAATCCTTCCCTGGCTGCTACCATGTTCCATTTTCCACTGGATATCTATGCTGCCGAGCATGACGATGGGGTAACCAACGATCTTTTTTACGGGGTTCTGGGCGGCAGTTGTTTTTTCTTTACCTTGTTGTCAATTGTGTCGTTTATCGACTTTCAACTTCAATTGGTAGAGCCACAGAAAAAGAAACCCTCGATTGTAGTCGAGGAAGTGAGGGACCCGGAGGATGTGGAAGCGGCTAGCGATGAAGAGCTGTTAACGTTCTCAATGTCTGATTTTTCTTCAGATGATGAGGATTGTATTTCCAGAAAGCTGGGGGCAATGAAACTGGAAAATGAATACGGGAGGGATACTGATACAAAATCAGAGAGCTCAGGCTGGCATTCTCTATCCGATGATTTGCAAGACTCTGAGCCCTTACTTGATGACCAAGTGAGCCTGTCTGTAAATACTGCTTCACCTTTGCCAAAAGAAGCGTATAATGAACCAATAAGGGAGAATTATAGGCAATTAACGGATGAGATGGAGGGGGATGCTTCCGGGCAAAGCCAACAGCTTTCGTCTGGCAGGGCTGTGAAAAGCAAAAACCGCTATCCATTTTTTGCTAGCCGCAGCTTTGATGCATTAAGTCAGTTAAAGCAGGGCCAGGTCGAATCGTTAAATATAGACACTGGATATCAATCCTGCTAATGAAGAGGTTATCATGAAAACGTTGTTAGGCGCTGTTTGTTTGGTAGTCAGTAGTTATGCAATGGCCTCAACCCAGACCAATTACATGTTTTTTCAAAGCGACTCTCAAGCGCATCTTGAAAAAAATGCTGATAGTTCTTATACCTTAACACTGCAAAATCCGCCCAATTACCTGAGTTATTTTTCGGACAGGCCGGCGCGTTCAACCGGGTTAATCAGTTTGTCGGATTTTTTGAGGTTGTGGCAGGACAAATCTGTAAAAGATAATTTCAGCGAAGTACCTCCTAATGTAGCTTTCGCTATGATGCCCTCAACCGGAAAACAACAAAACTTTGTTGCGGTGGTTTCAGACCCACAGTACAGCAACAATAAAGTAACCTATAAACTGGCTGTGATTGGTAAGCAAAGCATTCAGACTGGTGATATGACCCATGTAGATGCTTTCTTCGACAACATCCCCTGGAATCCAGGCGGATTTGGTCATTCCAAGGAGTAGGTTGCTAGCCGCAGCGAAGCACGCGAGCTATACGTGGAGGTAGCTCCTGAATGCGATGGAACACCTCCGAATCCCCGAGGTCGAAGCTCATAGCTATCTACACAAATATTTTCCCCGTCCGAATCCCCGCGGCACTGACCGCGGGGCCCACACGAAGCCTATTTAGAATATCAGTTAGTCTAGTTAATTAAGGATATATTTCTAACTGCTTTTCAATTACTTATTTTCGGCAACATTGCAAGATTCAGGGAATATGTTCGATTACCAGGCATGGGCCCCGCGGTCGAAGCCGCGGGGATTCGATGACTGGGCCGCGGGGATTCGATGACTGCGTCGCGGGGATTCAATGACTGGGCCGCGGGATTCAATGATCTGCACCACAGAGATAGGAAGCTGGAGCCTGTTTTTTACAACTGCACAATTCCCAAATCAATCAAGGCATTAGTCAATGCAATCAAAGGCAAGCCCTGGATAGTACTATCACTGCCAATGACCTGGCTAAACAGCCACTTCGCTCTTCCTTCATAATGATAAGCCCCGCAGCTTTGATACGGTTTGTCGTGCTTTAAATAGTTTTCGATGCTTGATTCATCCAGGTTTTTCAGTGTTAGCATTGCGCTATCCTGTCCCTCCCAGAGGATCTCCCCGGCTTTGGCAATGCAGCAGGCGGAAATCTGTGCATGTTGTTTGCCTCTTAGCAGTTTAAGATGCATTACTGCAGTCTCGTGATTGCCAGGTTTATCCAGAATCTGCTGATCTACTACACAAAGCTGATCGGCTGCGATTACATAGCTTGCAGGGTTTGCCTGGCTAACTGCCCGTACCTTGCAGGCTGCCAGTTGGCGGGCTAGTTCGATAAAATCATTAGAGGAAAATAACTGCTTGATTTCTTCCTCATTGCAATCGGATGGGACAACAGAAAAATCAAGCCCCAGAGAACGCAGCAATTCCTGACGGGCTCTGGAGCCTGAAGCCAGAATGATGGGCTTTTGATGTGGAAAATTATACATAGAACGCTACCGAAGCCATAAGTAAAAAGCCAATAATCACAAAGCTGAAATCGCGCAAATTGCAGCAGCGTTCCACCATGACACAGCGCTCCAGGCCATGTAGTGTGCCAAGATAAAGGAATGTACCTGCTGACGCCGAGATTAGAATTGAATCAAAAAGTGAATTGGTTTCAAGCCCGCGTCCAAAATACCAGCCAAGAAAAATCCCCAATGGGGTCATCAGGCTGAAGGACAAAAAGAAAAGAAGACTTTTGGTGTGGCTAAGGCTGCTTTTATTGAGTTGTACGGCAATAGCAAAACTCTCCGCCCATTTATGGGTAATAATAGCCAGAAACAGCATAACAACTACCGAATTGCTATGGCTTAGGCCTAGTGCTGTTCCCAGCATCAGGGAGTGAACGGACAGCATGGCCCAGGCTAAAATGGCAAACGCAGGATGGCGGTGATTATGATGCTGATACAACTCCTTACCCAGATGTTCAAACCACAGAAACACCAGAAACACGAGGCCGGTAATAATAAAAGCAAAAGGATAATGATACCCCCGCTCAATAAATGCATTATTGGCTTCCGGCAGCATGTGCATTAAGGCCGCGCCAAGAAAAACACCGGTAGCCAGGGTTTCACCGATCGGAAAATCCAGGTGCTCCTCGCTTTCAATTCGCCTTTTAAAAGGTAACCAACCTGCTAATAAAATAACCGCTACAATGGCAACGGCAAATATCAGCTTTAATGTAGCTGCAGTGACAATCATGGATTTCCTTTATGGGATACTGTTGACAGCCGTCATTGCTTTACAGTGACGAGGTCTGAAAGATTCAGGAATGATATTTTTCCATCATCTGTTTGGCAAGTATTTTCTAGCCGGTCCAAATTCTCATTGTTTAATACTCGTATACTGGTTCAGAATATTAACACGTTTTATTTGAGGAAATTGAGCAATGTCCCCATTTATAACTTCTGAAAAAGAGGAGGGGGGCATGGATTTAAAAAGCAGATCCAGATAAAGAGCGCCGTCAAGATAATGGACGGTGAAACCTTTCAAATCGGGAAATTGCTGCTGCCAGGGGGTGATTAATTGCTCTTGTAATGTGTTGCGGCTTGGTAGATGCAAAGAGGGGCAATTCACCTCATCATCTTCCGGATCAACATGCACGGTCACATCCTTCACTTTTTCAAGCTGGCTCATTAATGCACGATGTACATGCTGGGCGATGTAATGGCCTTCAGACACTGAAATAAAGGGGGCTACTAAGATATGCACATCGATTAATATATCCCCACCCATAAACCGGCTGCGCAATTGATGGATCTTATCAACACCATCCACTTCCTGAATAATCTTCTCGATTGTTTGCAGAGTATCTGAGCCAACAGCGGTATCTACCAGTTCTTTCACGCTGTTCCAACCATATTCCAGCCCCATTTTAACAATCATGAGACCCACAATTACCGCAGCAATAGCGTCAAAATAAATATACCCGAGCAGGCTGGCGGCAAGGCCTAAAGCCACCACGATAGAGGAAGCAGCATCTGAGCGGTGATGCCAGGCATTAGCGATAATGAGTTCCGATTTAATACGTTTGCCTATGTGGCGGGTGTAGTGAAAAAGAAGCTCATTAAGTAGTATGGAAATTAAGGCTACCGGTAAAGCCAGCCAGCCGGGTCTTGTATGGTTGGCATTAATCAGTTCATCAATGGAATCCCAGGCGATGCCTATACCGGCAAGCACTAATAGCAGGGATAAAAGCAGGGTGGCTGCTGTTTCAATACGCTGATGGCCATAAGGGTGGCTGTCATCTGCGTCCAGGCTGCCGTATCGGGAGGCGAATAGAACAAGTGCGTCGGTGAATAAGTCTGAGAAAGAATGTACGCCATCGGCGACCAGCGCATGAGAATGCCAGATAAACCCGGTAATGAGTTTGATGAAGCCTAATAAGGCGTTGACCAAGGCACCAAGAAGTGTAACCCGCTTTGCCTGTTTATACCGTTCCGATTGAATCATGGTCGCTTTCGATTGGCAAAGACGATAACTTTAACATGGTTTATGGAAATGATAAAAGCCATCTGCGCAGGGAAGCCGCATGCTTCAGCTCATTGAAGGAATACAGAATTTGAACGAAAAATTTGCACAATCATGTAAATCGCTATAATTTAGTCATCACAATGAAAATATCCACGAGGTGATTATGGAATTTGTCAGTCGCTATGTTTCTCATAAGCCTGATCCAAAAGGGATGGTTAATTATTCCACTGAGGAACACCGGGTCTGGCAACTGCTTTATGAGCGCCAAATGCCAATACTGACCAATAGAGCTTGTGATGAGTTTATTCTTGGGCTCGAACGGCTTGAGCTGTCTGCCGATCGTATTCCTCAATTGCCAGAGATCAGCCAGAGATTGCATGAGTTAACCGGTTGGCGGGTTGAGCCCGTTGCAGCCTTAATTTCAGCGCGGGAGTTTTTTGAGTTGCTGGCCGAGAGAAAGTTTCCTGCCGCAACGTTTATCCGTTGTGAGGAAGAATTAAATTATGTCCAGGAGCCCGATATTTTTCACGAGCTTTTCGGACACTGCCCCATGCTGACCAATCCGGTTTATGCGGATTTTGTCTGCAATTATGCAAAGCGTGTGCTGGGTTTTTCAGAGGACGAATGGCCGCTACTGCAACGTCTGTTCTGGTTTACGGTTGAGTTCGGCCTGATTAAAAATCGGCAGGGTATACGCGCCTATGGGGGAGGAATACTTTCTTCAATCAGCGAAACAGCCTACAGTGTTGAAAGCGATATTCCAATGCGGGTGATATTTAATCCCGTTACGGCCTTCAGGACTCCCTATCGCATTGATCAGCTGCAAAAGGTTTATTTTGTTATTGACAGCTATGATGTCCTGTATGATTTAGTCACCCATGACATGTCGAAGTTGATAGACAGGGCGCGGGAGCTTGGAGAATATCCTCCATTTTTCCCTGTGGATCCAAATAATCCCAGTATTCATATTCTGGCTTGTTAAATTCCGCTACACTTTATAGTATGCGTCATTCAGCAGGCACAGGAATTGAAATGGCTTATTGACAGACTATCATTGTAATGGCTGAGCAGTCTTGTTAATATCAGTGAACCTTTGTGTTCATTGGCATAGTAGTCAAGGAGCATCGTTTGATTAAAGTACTCATTGTGGATGACCATGTGTTCGTTAGAATGGGTATTCGCCGTTTGTTGGAAGATTTACCTGACATGAGTGTCGTCGCTGAGGCGGAGAGCGGGGAACAGGCGTTAACACAGGTCAAATTGCATAAACCGGATGTGGTTTTGCTCGATATGAAAATGCCCGGCATTGATGGCTGGGAAATAACCCGTCGTTTGAAAAAAACAAATCCGCAAATCAAAATTATTGCTGTAACGGCATTATGCGCAGAACCTCTGCCCTCGCGTGTCTTGCAATTGGGTGCAATGGGTTATGTGACTAAAGAGTCCAGCGCTGAAGAAATGGCTGCGGCGATTCGTAAAGTGGCAAAGGGTGAAAAATACCTCAGCACTGAAATTGCTCAGAAAATGGCGATTAGCAGCCTGGAAGCAGTGCAGGAATCCCCATTTGATTTGCTTTCTGAACGAGAAATGCAAGTCATGTTTATGATTACCAGCGGCATGACAGTCCAGGACATTGCTGATCGTTTGTTTTTGAGTACGAAAACAATTAATGGTTACCGTTATCGCATGTTTGACAAGCTTGGCATCAAGAATGATGTAGAGCTCACATTCCTGGCCATGAAGCATCGGATTATTGAAAAACCCACCGATGCGCTGCATGATAAGTCTTAGTTTTAATCGATTTAAAATACGAATCCCACGGGGTGAGCCGAATCCCCGCGGCTCGACCGCCGAATCCCCGCGGCTTGACCGCCGAATCCCCGCGGCTTGACCGCCGAATCCCCGCGGCTTGACCGCGGGGCCCATATGGGAGCTCGGTGAAATGGGCCCCGCGGTCAAGCCGCGGGGATTCGGGGTTCCTAAAGCCGCGGGGATTCGGGGTTCCTAAAGCTGCGGGGATTCGGGGTTCCTAAAGCCGGGGGAGTCGGGACGCCTAAAGCTGCGGTTTTCTGGATAGTCTAAGCCGCGGGATTCGGCATGGTTTTTCGCCGCAACCGTTCTAGTTGTAATATACTTTAAATTCTATGAGTACTTTCGAAGTCAATACCGATTTTTCGGCTTTTCTCTCTAAACTGACCAGTGAACCTGGTGTTTATCGCATGCTGGATTGCGAGGGCGTTGTTTTGTATGTAGGAAAAGCATCCAATCTTAAAAAAAGAGTCAGCAGCTATTTCAATAAGCAAACTGCTGGTGTCAAAACGCGCTCATTGGTTAATCAGATTAGTACTATCGAGGTAACTGTTACCAGCAGTGAAACAGAAGCCTTGCTGCTTGAGAGCAGTTTAATCAAAACGATGAGGCCGCGATATAACGTGCTGATGCGTGATGACAAAACTTATCCTTACATTCAGGTGAGCTCGGGAAGTGCTTACCCCCGCATTGAAATGTTTCGCAGTAAACGTAAGCCGCAAAAAGGGATGGTGTTTGGTCCTTATCCCAGCGCAGGCTCAGTCCGGGAAACATTGGGGGTGATTCAGAAAGTATTTAAAATCCGCAATTGCCGCGACAGCTATTTTAATGCGCGCTCAAGACCTTGCCTGCAGTATCAGATCAAGCGATGCAGCGCACCTTGTACCGCCTATATATCACCTGAAGAATATCAGCAATCCATCAATGATGCGGTTCGTTTTCTGCAAGGTAAATGCGGACAAATCCTTGATGAACTAGCCAAGCGAATGGACGATGCGGTGGAACGTCTGGCTTTCGAAGAGGCTGCTTTCTTGCGCGATCAGATAAAAAGTCTGCGCCTGATTCAGGAGCAGCAGGGCATTGTCCAGCTGCGCGGCGATGCGGATGTCGTTGCCATGGACGTTCAGCCTGGATTTGCCTGTATTCAATGCCTGACGATAAGGAATGGTCAGGTCATCGCCAGCCAGAGTTTTTACCCCAACATGCCTAAAAAGAATATTGCTTTGGAAGAGTATGAACCCAATGATTTACGCCAGCAGGTATTTGAGGCGTTTGTATCCTACTATTATCTCGAAACACCAGAACGGATCCCGGCGCTGATTATTCTCGATGAACCCTTAAGCGATGAGCCGGTTATCCAAAGCATGCTGAGTGATTTGCATAAAAAAGAAGTGCAGATTAATTCGAAGCCAAGAGGGATTAAAGCAAGATGGCTCGAGTTAGCGAATAAAAATCTGCGTTTAAATGTAGCTGAGCATATGGCTTCCACCATCACTTTGGAAAAGCGCTACAATGCGCTGATAGAACTACTCGGTTTATCTGTACCAGTTACCCGCATGGAGTGTTTTGACATTAGTCACACCCAGGGGGATTCTACTGTTGCTTCCTGTGTGGTATTTAATCAGGAGGGGCCATGGAAGAGTGAATATCGGCGTTTCAACATTCAAGGGATTACCCCGGGTGATGATTATGCGGCTATGCAGCAGGCAATAACCCGCCGTTTTAAGCGTTTGGCTGCCATGCAAAATTTGCCGGATATCCTTATTATCGATGGCGGCAAGGGACAGGTTGCAGTTGCTGAGAAGGTTCTCTCTTCATTAGGTATCAATTCAGTGTTTCTACTGGGAATAGCGAAAGGTCCGGAACGAAAAGCGGGTTGGGAACGATTAATTTTAGTTTCCATGAACAAGGAAATGACATTGCCTGTCGATTCTCCGGCACTCCACCTTCTACAGCATATTCGTGACGAAGCGCATCGCTTTGCTATCACATCTCACCGTAAAAAACGCCTCCAGACAGGACTGGACTCCTCTTTGCTTAGTATAGAAGGCGTCGGACCCAAGCGCCGCCAGGCGCTGATGAATCGTTTTGGCGGGATGAGGGAGTTAGCAAAAGCACCTTATGATGAAATCGTGAAGGTTTCAGGTATTAATGCGGAACTTGCCTTACGTATTTTTCAACATTTCCATCCTGAGTCTTGAAAAAAGACCTCAATTAAGAGAATGTATAGGGCTTTTGCCTGAGTTGCAGTAATAGAGCTGGAAAAGTTTACTTTTTAGCTAAACTTTTTTCACAGTTTACCGACAATTAGCTATGAAACAGATTCATAACGCAATTTCAGCACGCTTTTTGCTTGATAAAGATTAAATGCACGAAGGGAGCAGATGATGAGAAAAATCCTGGCAGCAATGACACTACTGATAGCGACCTCAGCGTCCGCCGCGAGCAATTATTATGGCGTGGGTCTTTGTGCTTACTCCCCGTATCAATGTATTAAGGTGCAAAAGGGCCAGACCTGGGAAACGCTGTTCCCGGATCCCGTACAGCGCGATATTGTTCAGCGGCTAAATCGCAGTTACAACCATCTCTGGGCGGGCAAGGAAATTGTCGTTCCTAAAGATCTCAATCAAAAAACGCTGCTCGATTTTTCACCATTTCCGCTGCAGATTGCTCCGGAGGATGAAAAGCAGATTATTGTTGACCAGGACAAATTGGCTTGGGCCGCTTACGGTGAAGACGGCAAACTGGTGAAATGGGGGCCTATTTCTTCGGGTAGAGACAAGTGCTCTGACAGTAATCATTCCTGCCGCACAATGACGGGTATTTTCCACTTCTTCAGTAAGGAAAATGAAAAATGCCGTTCCAATGTCTTCCCTATCGGCAGAGGGGGGGCAAAAATGCCTTACTGCATGTATTTCCATAAAGGGTTTGCCTTACATGGTTCCGATGACATGCCTGGAGAGCGGGCCAGTCATGGATGTGTTCGATTATTTACGCAGGATGCGCTTTGGTTGAATCATGAGTTTGTCGACATTGCCAATCCTAAAATCAACCGAATGGGTACAAAGATAATTGTTCGTCCAATTTTGGCCACCAGTGGAGGAAAAAAATGAGAACAATAAATACAGGTAAAACTCTACTGCTTGCGTCTGTACTATTAGCCTCAATGCAAGCAAGCTATGCTGAGAAGGTCGAAAAGGAAGACAACCGTAATCCGTTGGGTTGTCGTGATACCGGCTATTTGTTTGAGTTAAAAACATTAAAACTGCTTCCAGAAGAGGCAGGTGCTGTGCAATCGATGTATTTTCTATTTAACAAATCGAATCAAAAAGTTAGTCTGTATCAGATGCTTAATAAAGAAAGCTCACGCAGCATGTATCTGAACCATTCCATTCAGAATGGTCAGTGGGCCGTACTATCAACCAGCGAAAAGCAGATGAAATATATCTGTACCATACCGCAACAGGGTTCTCGGTATGGGCAAATTGTAGATTGTGCAGATCATTTACAGGTATGTGAATATACCAATGTAAAATTTGGTTTGAATAATAAAGGGAATTACTGGCTGGTAAATGGTAATACAAGAAGTGGCGCTCTGAGAGATGTTGTGCGGTATGGCATCATTCCGGCGCTATAAAATTTGCGAATCCTGGGCAAGGCGACAATAAAAAAGAGGGAATCACCATGAAATCATTTATCCCATGGTTTTGTCTGGTTGCTGCAACTGCAGCCAATACTGTACAAGCTGCTGACGGAGTTGACGCCTATCGTCGCGGCAATTATTTTCTGGCTGCCAAAAGCTTTGCTGAGGGAACTAGCAAGGATCCTGTAGTTAATTACTACCTGGGAAGGATGCGACTTTATGGTTATGGGGAGTTAAAAAATAATGCATTGGCGCTGCGTTATTTTACCGAGGCTGCTCAAAAAGGGTATATGCCTGCCCAGGAATTTCTTGCGCGCTATTATCTCCAGAAAGGAAATGATCCTGTACAGGCATTCCAATGGTTTAAAAAGCTGGCTGATGCCGATGAGACCGCTGCACAAATGTATTGCGCTGCCGCCTATATTTATGGGTATGGCGTCAAACAAAATGCAGACATGGGACGCCGCTATTTTATAGAAGCGGCAAAAAATGGTAATCCAATTGCGCAATTTGCCGTGGCCTCGCAATTTTTGGACAGCCGGGACAGCCGAAATAAAAAATTGGGTTTAATATGGTTAAGCAAAGCCGCTGAGCAGAATAATCCCAAAGCGCTGGTTAAATTGGGTGAATTATATGCAGCTGGCGGAATTGTTAACCGTGACCCTGTGAAAGCCAAGCAGTTAATGGAGCAGGCGGTAAGCCAGAACTATATTCCCGCCATGGTCGCTTTAGGAGAGCTTGCGCAGAAACAAAACAATTTCTTTGAAGCCAAAGAATGGTTCAATAAGGCGGCTGAGGCTAATAATGTCGATGCGCAACTGGATCTGGCGAAAATGTACCTGTCCAGTACCAACTCTCAACAGGATGCCTCTTCCGGTTTTATGTGGATGCTGAAAGCCGCCCAAAACGGCTCAGGGGAAGCCCAGAAGTTATTGTCGGAAATGTACAAGAAAGGACAGGGGGTGGCAGTTGATGAAAATCTGGCTTTGCAATGGAAACAAACTGCAGAAGCAAGTGCCGCCAAAAAAGTACAGGTCGATCCCCGGGTCGCTACTGCCCGTTGGTTAAGTAATGACAGCTCCGACAAGTTTGGCGGCAATTATCAGTTGGGGGGCATTTACAGCGCCTGGCAAAATCCCCAAGCTTTGAAAGAAAATAATTATAATGCGGCGCCGCAAATGGATACAGTGACCCGTAATCATTTGTATCAGCCGCAATTCGTAATGGCGAAACCCGACGAAATTCCAATTAACGATTATTTCGACGTGTTGGCACCGATGCTCACCGGGGCCCATGCAAATGACTGGTCGTTTCCGCGCTATCCGATTGATAAGCAAATTGCTTCCCTGATCCGCCATGATTCAATGGTACTTAAGCATAAACAGGGTTCCGCAGCTGTCGATGACGGCGCTAATTATCTGCAAAAAGACGACGAAGAGGATTCACCTGATTACCTGGCACAGCAAACATTGGGATGGAAGCAGCAGGCTAACATGCAAGCCGTCCTTAGTGAAATGTATAACCAGGCCATTCTCGGTAATTCCTCATCGCAGTTTGAAATTGGGCAATTATACCAATATGGAATTGGTGTAGTTAAAAATATTGATCAGGCCATTGTTTATTATCAGTTGGCAGCGGCCCAGCAGGATGTAAGGGCTGAATATAATCTTGGGGTGATGTATCTGGAAGGTAAAACCAATCCGGTTGATTATCAAAAGGGAATTGACTGGATGACCGATGCTGCATTTAAAGGCAATGCCTATGCCCAGTATGTTCTTGCTAATATCTATGAAAAAGGGCTCTCGGATCCGAATGGCAAGGAGATCATTAAACCCAACCATCAGCAGGCAATGGCAATGTATTACCTGGCTTCTGCCAATCATTTTGGTGAGGCGGAATATCGATTGGCAGATTACCTGGTCAAAGAGAAACAATCCGGTTTGAGTCAGGTCGCCAAGAAACATCGAAGTGAGCTAATCAAGCGTCTGTATGCCGGGGCTGCTAAACAGGGAGTAGCAGAAGCAATACTCCCCTTAGCGTTCTACAATGCAATGGATAGTGATCCCAAAAAGCAGGCACAGGCTTTTGAGATCGCTCGCAAAGAAGCGCGTAACGGCAACTCGGAAGCCGCTTTATTACTGGGTATAATGTTCGATCGCGGCATTTCAGTGCAGCCCAATCAATACGAAGCCTTATATTGGTACCAGCAGGCGGCGAACAATCCAGTGAGCGCCTTCATCCTGGGGACTTATTTTACGGAAGGAAATGGTGTCGCCAAGGATCTTGAAAAGGGGCGGGCACTGCTGCAGCAATCTGCTGATGCCGGGTTTCCCTATGCTAATCTGAACCTGGGCGTATTGAAACATGATGTGGATGAGTATTTCTTAACCGAGCTGGACACTGCAAGGCAGCAAGGCAATAGTAAGGCAGGTCTTTTATTAGCTGACTACTATCTGCAGCAGGCCAATGATCCGGAAAAAATGAAGCAAGCCCGTGATATTTACGAGTATTTTGCCGGCAAGGGCGATAAGGAAGCTCAGACAAAACTGGCTTTCCTCTACGACCGCGGTCTTGGAGGCGAGGCTAATAGCGAAGTTGCTGCCCACTGGTATACGGAAGCGGCAGAACAGGGTCAGCCTATCGCCCAGTTTTTGCTTGCGCAACTCTATCAACTGGGGCGGGTAGGTGACAAGCCTGATTATGAGCTGGCGAAGAAATGGTATAAACAGGCACAGGTTAACTTTCCCTTTGCTTCTGTAGCACTTGGTTTTATTTACGACACAGTCGAAGATGATTATGTCAATGCCGCTGATAATTACAGTCTCGCGGCAAAAACCGGTGATGCCATTGGGCAATATAACCTTGGTCTTCTCTATGAAAATGGCAAGGGAATGCCGGTTAATCTGCAACAGGCCAGGGATTATTTCCAGCAGGCTGCCGATCAGGGGTATGGTAAGGCGATGACACAGTTAGCCGGGCTGTATTTTAATGGCATTGACGGGGTACGCGACGAGCAACAAGCGCTGCACTGGTATAAAAAAGCGGCAGCTGCGGGGGATGGCGGGGCTCTGTATCAGTTGGGCCTTTTGTCAGAAACAGGTGTGGCAATGAAGCTGGACTTCCCTAATGCAGTCAGCTACTACCAGCAAGCCTCTGATTTAGGAAATGAAAAGGCGCAAATGGCTTTGGCAAGAATGTACCAATACGGCATCGGCGTACAAAAGGATCTTCAGCATGCTGCCGATTTGTATAAAGTTCTGGCAGCCAACAGCAATGCCTATGCCCAGTATCAACTCGCCATGATGTACATTGATGGTCAATTGGGCGAACCCTCAATAGCACAAGGCAAACCCTTGCTGATTCAGGCTAGCAACAATGGCAGTTACCAGGCTGAAACCATGCTGCGCTGGCTTAATGCCAAGCAGGAGCAGAAGCTGAGTTTTATAGAGCCTATGCGATTGAATAAAGCGCCGGTATTGGCCGGGCAACCCGCCGAGTTGATGTATATGGATGCCTTGAATGAATGGAACCGTGGGGATGAAACCATGTCACGTATGATTCTGGATCGCCTGATGACACAATTTCCGCATTACATTCCGGCAAAGAAGATCTATGAACAACTGAACCAGCAGTCCAAGGCTCCGGATTTGGGGTGACACGGATCATCGTATTCCCGCGGCTTCGACCCACAAATATTTTTTCCCGCTCCGAATCCCCGCGGCATCCACCGCGGGGATTCGTGGTGGGAAAATACTTGTGAGGATACAGCACTGCGTTCGCAAAGACGGAGTTAAAACTCTTCCATCTCTTCTTTCAAACGTCTCTCTTCCATTAAATCTTCAATTCGTCTTCGCCGCTCAAGTCTCTTGCTCGAGGCAGTTTCGCAGACAGCGTCTACAATATTGGCATCATCATTATTAATTTCAGAGTCAAATTCATTAAAATCCTGTGATTCCATGCAACCTCCTTTTGCCTGGCGGCAATTTCCATTTGAATAAGACTAATCCAAAATAACAGAAATGGAGGTTGAGATACAATGGGTTTATGATGTGATTTAACTTGCTTCCAGCTCCCGCTCTACCGCTTTAATGAAACGTGATGAATCGGGGGAGGTGGTGGAAAAGAAATAGGTCACTAATTCGCCTTTTCGATTGATCAGATATTTATGAAAATTCCATTTGGGCGCGCTGCCAAATCCTAATTCCTTATAAGCCCAAAGATAGAAAGGGTGTGCCTGTTTGCCTGAAACCACTTCTTTTTGAGTCATCGGGAAGGTTACACCATAATTGACCTGACAAAACTCACCAATTTCTTCTGCTGTTCCCGGCTCCTGTTTGCCAAAGTCATTGGAGGGGACGCCAAGGATTACCAGGCCGCGATCTTTATATTGCTGATATAGCTTTTCCAGCCCTGCATATTGGGGCGTGAAACCACATTTTGACGCGGTATTCACAATGATTAATACCTTGCCCTTATAGGTGTCAAGCGGCAGGGGTTGGCCTCCTGCCAGCTTTTGAAAAGAAAAATGATACGCGTTGTGCTGGGGTGCAGCGTTGGTGTCCATAGAATTCATAGGTATCCCTTATTATTTTTATTATCAATAAAATACGTTTATTTGGGTGCCGGGCCGCCTGCTTTTGCCTCTTTTTCAGCCCGCTCGGTTTCTACTTTCTGTATGTCAGCTTGTAGCGCTGCCTTAAACGCATTGGAGTCCGTTGTTTTACTGATTGGGTTATCAATGTAATTTTTCCGTTTTGCAGCCTGCTCAGCTGCGACGCGTTTAATTTCTGCCAGACGCTCGGGCTTTCCTTTAAATAATTCCTCAGCCGTTTTTACTTCGCCATTCACTTCAATTTTGATATTGGATATGGTCTTGTTCGGGTCTTTGGGGTCAGGGGTCGTTCCTTCTTCAAAGCCAGCACGCAGGCAGGCTTCAAATGCTTTTCTACCCATTTCCATTGCCCATTCCTGGTCTTTATGCTTCACGGACATTTTGATCGTGCTGTTACCGGTTGCATAGACTGCAGAAGCCATGGTGGTCAAATCATAAAGCACATTCTCGTGTCGGCTGTTGTAATACAGGAAGCCGTATTGAGGGAATTCCATGGAGTATTTACCGCTGCCCAGATTTTTCATCTCAAGCCCGGTAATGCCTTCCATATATTGTAAATCTTCGATTTTGACATTTTCAAAAATGGCCAAGCCGCCTGTGCCGTCAACATTGACTGAAATGCCTGTTGGATTAGCTGCCAACTTGCCTGCAGCAATGAGATCTTGTTTATTTTTTTCAGCAACACGGGCGATTTCTTTCTGCATGGCATTGGAGTTGTGCCACATAGTTGCCAGCCAGGCAACGCGGCGACGTTCATTCTCAGCCTGTGTATGTAAATTTTTAACTTCATCTTTAACGGAGCTTTCAAACTTTCCAAGCGCATCTTTCTGGGATTTATCCAGTGCTGCTTCCATTTCTTTCTTGAAGCTTTCGAGCTGGGTGTCAGTATCCAGCCCCATTGTTTTTTTAAGATTTTGCTTAAAGCCGTCGTCTTTAAACAGGGTTTCCAGTTTATCTTTTTCCTGTTTATGCTGATCCGCGATAGCATTTTTTGCGGCCGCATTCGCTTCCTGAAGGTTGCTGGCAACTGTTTCAACGCGATAACGGGGTTGTTTGCTGTGTAAAAGATTATTTAAACTGGTTACTTTGTCTGCATAGCCTTGTTGGGCCTTGGTTGTTTTCTCATCAGTAACCAGAATATCGTCAAGCGCTTTTTTGACCGCCCGGGCTTCGTCAGTATCCTGATTAATTTTTTTGCCAAAATTCTCTTTTTCATCCGGTGTTTTAATTGCAGCAAAACCATCGGTGTTCTTCATCTTGCCTTTTTCATAGGCATCGAAGGGTGTCCCGCTTCCCAGTTTTACCTCATCAGGTCCTTTGGCACTGCTCTCATAGGCTTTGAACTGCTTATGCATCGCATCGGCCCCAAACAAGTCCATGCGTGCCTCAGTACCTAAAGTCTTCCTGCCAAAGGGGATCAGATCAATCGGAACATTGTCGAGGACCGCTTTACCTGCGGTAGTCACTGCAGAGCCCACTTTTGAAGCAACGTCTTTCACAGCCATATAAATCCCGGTGGTAACTGTATTTATTCAATAAGTATAACAGCAAAAAATTAACAGTGAATTAAGAAAATAAATCAGTATTAAAAATATAATTCGTGCATAATCCTGTATATTTTGCTATTATAGTGAGCAAATTTTATATAACTTAAACCGTTTTTTGCTGGTTTCGCTTTATATTGGAAGTTCTATGACAAATGATTCAACAAGTTTTGCATCTCTTGGACTGTCTCAGGCTATTCTAAAAGCCCTGTCTGAAATGCAATTTCAAACCCCCTCACCCGTTCAGGCGAAGACAATTCCCTGCTTGTTGGAGGGACAGGACGTTATTGCCCAGGCTCAGACCGGTACTGGCAAGACGGCTGCTTTTGCTTTACCTATTTTACAGAAACTGAACCTGAAATCCTCTGCGACTCAGGCCCTGGTTCTGGCGCCTACCCGTGAACTGGCAATTCAGGTGGCCGAACAATTTTCTACACTTAGTTCAAATCTCCATGGCCTGACGATTTCCGTTTTATGCGGAGGCCAGGATTATCGCCGGCAATTGAAGCAACTGAAAGATGGTGCGCAGGTGGTTGTTGGAACACCGGGTCGTATCCTCGATCATATTGACAGAGGTACGCTTCAACTGAATCAATTAAAAACCTTTGTGCTTGATGAAGCCGATGAAATGCTGCGTATGGGCTTTATTGAAGACGTGGAAACGATTTTGTCCAAATTGCCTGAAGAAAAGCAAATGGCTTTATTCTCCGCAACAATGCCTTACCGGATTCGCCAGATTGCTAATAATTATCTGAACAACCCGGTTTCTATTGAAATCCGTTCAGAAACAGCAACAGTAAAGAGTATCGAACAACGCTTTATTTTCGCGTCCCAGGGTCAGAAACCGGATGCATTGCATCGAATTCTAGCCGTTGAAGATTATCAGGGCGTTATTGTTTTTGTCCGTACCAAAAGCAGTACTGAAGAAGTGGCTGAGTCCTTGCAACAACAAGGATATCGGGCAATGGCTATCCATGGGGACATCACTCAGGCACTAAGGGAGCGGATTATTGCCCAGTTTCGCCAGGGGGCTATAGATGTTCTGGTGGCCACTGATGTTGCAGCCCGTGGTCTGGATGTTGATCGAGTCACTCATGTGATCAACTACGATGTTCCCCATGACTGCGAAACCTATGTTCATCGTATCGGCAGAACCGGACGGGCTGGACGCAGCGGGGTGACTATCTTATTTGTTACTCCCAGAGAGTCAAGAATTCTCAATACGATTGAACGGCATACCCGCCAGCGCATTGAGAAAGTGAATGTGCCTAATGATCATGCCATTCAACAGGCCCGTCAGCAGCGGTTTATGGATAATATCACCGCTCGTCTGGAACATCAGCATTTGCCTGCCTACAAGGCAATAGTGCAAAATTATCTGGCTCAGAACGATGTATCGCCTGTTGACGTTGCTGCGATTCTGGCATTGCTGCTCAATCAGGATAAACCCTGGCAGCAGGAGTTGCCAAAATTTAAAGCTGATTCTGGTAAAGAAAGACGCAGCCGTGATCGCGACAGTGAACCAAGAGGTTCCAAAGGGGGCGACCGCCGCCGTGGTGATCGATTCGATTCTGAGAAAAAACCAGGTCGAAAAGATAAGCGAGAGTTTGGGGATAACCATCAGCAGGAATTATTCCGAATTGATGTTGGCCGTGTTCATGGCGTCAAGCCAGGTAATATTGTCGGGGCGATTGCTAACGAAGCAGGTCTGCAAAGCCGTTATATTACCGGTCTTAAAATTCATGACGATCATTCCACTGTCCGCCTGCCTCAAGGGATGTCCAAGGAAGTTTTCCAGGATTTAAATAAAGCCTGGGTTTGTGGACGTCAATTGAAGCTTACGTCTTTAGGGGTAGTGTAAATCCCTGGGCTCCGCGGTCGATGCCGCGGGGATTCGTTGGTCTGCGGCGGGCGGGATTCGAAGCCATTCCAAATCGCCGCGTGAATATAGACTCTACGCGGGGGATGCGCACTCCCCGTATCCCCGCGGCATCGACCGCGGGGCCCATCTCATACATTGACACCATCTCAGGGTTTCGGCGGATTTGTATTAAGTAAAGCGGCTGCTCCCAAAACACCCAAAGCCAAAATTCCTCCCCCGAGAAGCGCATAATTACTAAGCTGTGAAGCTTCATCTTTTGCCCGCACCGCTGCAAGCGGCCTGATCTTTACACGCAACACCGCTAAAGGGTTTGCTGAGTTGATAGGATTGGCCAACTCGCGAATGGATTTATTCCTTATTTCTTCCTGATAGTTATACAATTCCTCTGGTGGTTCAGATAAGTAGGATTCAAGTGTTTTAGTCAACGCTTCTGCTACTGCTGCCGTGAGCGTGAGAGCATGTTCTTCACGCCAATGTGTGATACCAAAGCGTTCAGTGTACATGAAACGCTTCTTATCATCCGAGCTTTGAAAATTGTTTGCAGCGATACTTCTTTTGCTTGGGCTGTCAAGAATTGAAAGCAGGTGATAATAAAACTGACCCAGAAATTCCTCGCGTGTAATGGCCATGATACTCCTTATAATTCAAGCCGTTAATGGTAATCGTTTATAAATACGATAGGTGAAATCAGCAACTAATTGGCCGTTGGGCTTTCTTGCATATAAAGGATACACCGCTATTAGTTGATATTTTTTTAAAAATTGCTGTTGGATGAGTATCTCCATCAGATCATTTGCCTGATTCCATTCATTAACAGAATAGATAATCCAGTCTGGAGGATGACGTACTAACGTTAATGCATAATTCTCAAGCGAACTGTGCTGTGTCATTTGCCGATTATTCAAACATTCACTGTCAATATAATCTAAATCAGGCCGGCCAAAATAAGGAATAATTCCACAATCAGAGACCAGGATGCGAGCATTTCTCTGCGCCTGGTGGTTAATCATCTGACTAACCCTCATTCGAAGATCACTGCGCTGCTGATAATGGAGCAGTTCTTTCTGTGTTTGAGTTTCGTTTATGCCCGGTATGCTGAAATGGGCAAGCAATAACACTGTAATAAAGCACAAGACCATTTTCAGCGTATTGTTTAACGAGAAATAGTTGAGAAACTCTTGAATGCCCAGAGGAGGCAATACGCAAATTAATGCAAAGGCAGGCAGAAAGAGACGGTTATAATGGGCAATAATCGGATTGGCATCCCAAAGTAATACAGCATAGGTTAAAGAGGGCAGCCATAACAGCATGTTACGGCAATCGTATCTGGCAAATAAAAAGGGGAGGCCCAGAATGATGAATGGGAAGCTGATTGCCAGGTAGTCATGAATAAGGAGAAAATGATAAAAAGAGGCAATTGATGGATAAAAACTGCCTACCGATTTGCAGAGGTAACTGTTTGGCAGCAGCTGGCCAAAATAGGCAATCCGCCATAAAGAATAGATTAAATAAGGCAGTACAAAACTAATTAATACAGATTTCCAAAAGGCAGTATGCGGTTTATCAGAAGGGTTATTATAACGGCGGCAAATAATGTAAAGACCGGCGAATAATAGCCAGAGGATCCCTTCGAACCTTGTCAGAGATAAAAAAAGAAGGCTAATACAAATCCATACACCGTTTCCTTTTTTTAATTTTGTCAGCAATAAGTAAGTAAGCAGTAAAGCCAGCGCAACGAACAGACTGGTTTCCAGCCCGCTCACTGTCCACCAGTAGAGTCCCTTGTAGCAGGAAAAGAGATAAACACTGAGTAGCGCGTATAGCGGGTTACTGAAGACTCGAGCACAACGGTAAAGAAAGTAAAACGAAAGAAAAAGACAGGCCGTCGCGAATATTTTCATTGCTGGAATTAATGGAAGGCCCAGTTTGATAAATAAAAAAGCAAGCAATAACCAGCTAAAATTGGAATAGCCCTCAACTGGAGGCTGATTGAATGACCACAGAAGGCCTTTCCCCTGTGCCAGATGCTCGGCATATCGCCAACTGATAAACGCATCGTCCGTCACAAAATTCCAGCAGTTTATTAAGGAATAAACGGCATTAAATCCAATTAACAGCAGAATAACGGCTGTTAAACTGGTTTTCAGGTATTCTTCTTTACTCACTTGGGCTCATGGGACGGTGGTGCAGCCAGGAGACTGCTCCTTTGTTGCTGCTCTTCAGTAAATGTACTGAGCTTGTTAATGAAAAATGCGAGGAAATTGCCAACGCGGTTTTGTTGATAGAAACGTTGTATATTGGGTCTGGGCTGATTGACGCCATCGGTTAATTTCAACACATAAGCCAGGCAGTCGATCTCTCCCGGTTTCATCTTATTCGCCATATAGTGATAAGTGCAGGCATGCGTTTCCTGCATTTTTCGGTGTAAGGCCATCATTTCAGCGATGGTTTGCCCAGTCGTTTCCTGCGTGATGCATTGCTTTGGTTTTTTATCCGTTTTTGAAGGGGAGGTGGCAAATTCCAGGGTAAAAGGTTTTCTATTGGGAATGTCAATAATAATGAATGCATGTTGTCCCACATAGCCTTTTAACTTTTTACTAACAAATTGTGCGGGGTGTGTGGCTACCTGGTAGGATGTCCTGGATTGCAGGAATTGCTCCAGTTTTTCTTGGTTTCCATCGAAATTCTTCTTTAGCAACTCTTCCAATACATCGTCCAGATATTCATGGAAAGATTTTTTACTAGTGCTTAGGTGTCTTAAATTTTCAGTCAAACCCCGCAATGCAAATCGGAGTTGCCTGATGAGAGGGGTTTCCAGAATATACTCCGGTGCACGGTTTCCAATGGCACCCCCCATGCACAGGCCCACTAAAAGTCCCAAAGCAAAAAACTTTAATGGGTTTTGTTGATTCATTATTCCAGTAGCTAATCCGGTAACTCCACCCAGGATAGCGAAGAATATGCCCGTTATTATCGCCAGTATGGCACAGCCAATGGTCAACAGGTGGGGGTAAAAAACAAAATTGCTGTCGTATTTATTAATGAGTCTGGCGAGGCTATCATACCGTTTATTAACCAGATGAATTTGATTCCTGAGTTCGGGCGAATTTTGTTTGAGGATTAAAAACTGCTGGCACTGCAGGGTCAAGTCGATAGAAACGGCCAGGATATCTCTGGTCTGTTGGGTATTCGTCTGCTCAATAGCTGTCAGCAATAAAAACAAGTGATATTTCAGTTCGGTGGTAGGAAGGGCCAATATGCTTTGTCTAAAAAATTCCAGCCTGTTTTCATATTCTGATTCGAGCATGGCATTTATCACTTGGAAGCTTTGCTAACTATATTGTGAAGAAAATTGCAAAAGTTCAAGCAATAAATGCAAATACTTTCTGCATCAGTTTAGAACCACAATAAGCTGCTGTGGCAAAAGGAAATTAACGCATATAAAGCCAACGGAAATATTTTGATTAATTTACTATTTGTTCTCATGGTAAATCCATTGATTAATGGTCTGGAGTAATCTGTATTCAAGATCCATGCCTGTTATTCCCAGTCGATGGTCATGGCTCAGCAACCATCCATAATTGTCAATAAATGCTCGAATAGTTGACTTATTGTAAATTAAATTGATTGTCAGACAGTTCCATACTATAATTCGTTGTTTTTTATAAAATACAATGAATTAAGGCTTTAAATGAAAGTATTACTGACCTTATGTGCTTTGTTTTTGTCCACTGCAGTGAATGCGGCAGCATTAAAAGATATCGTCGTTTTTGGCGACAGTCTTTCGGATAACGGCAATCTTTATGAATATATGCACCATCAATTGCCGCAGTCGCCTCCTTATTATGAGGGTCGGTTCACGAATGGTCCGCTTTGGGTTGAACGCTTACTGGCGCTCTATTACAAGAAAAACCCAAACAGCCATTTGAAGGATTATGCTTTTGGCGGTGCTGGTGTTTCCGAAGAAGATGACGGCGGGGTGCTTTTTACCCTGCGCAGTGAAATTGAAAGCTATTTTCTAACCCACCATCAGGCAGAAAAGAATAATTTATATGTGGTTTGGATTGGCGCGAATAATTATCTCGGCGTGCCAGAGGATGTTAATGAAACGGTAGCGCGGGTAAATAAAGGCATTGCTAACGGTTTGCGGCAACTGGCTGACAAGGGTGCGCGTCATATTCTGGTATTCAACTTACCCGATTTAGGTAAAGCTCCAGCAGCCAAGGATTTTGAAGCTGAAGACATTCTCAGCGAATTTTGCCGACAGCACAATGCTGCCTTAGCTAATACTATGCGTGAATTGAAGGCCGAATATCCTAAGGTTCAGTGGATATTCTATGATGTGAATGAATTGTTAAACAATATCTTTGCTGATCCTGCCCGCTATGGTTTCAACAATGTAGATCAAACCTGTTACGATGTAATGATTGAGAAACCTAGCCAGAAATCAGTCCTGGAAATTGCTTCACGCGTTCACTTAAACAGCGAACAGGATTCCTGTGAAGGGTTTCTGTTTTTTGATCCGGTTCATCCCACCGCTCCGGCCCATCAAATCATGGCAGAAACGGCTTATCGTCTGCTTAAAGAAGCCGATATTTCTTTCGGTAATTCGAATTCGGAAGAGGGCTGAGTCTTAATTCACTCCGAATTCCCGCGGCAAGATTCACTCCGAATTCCCGCGGCAAGATTCTCTCCGAATCCCCGCGGCAAGATTCTCTTCGAATCCCCGCGGCTGCGACCGCGGGGCCCAAGTCTGTGGCGGAACATGCTCTTCAGATGAATCCAATGTTACCGAAATAGCAATTAAAAGCAGTTAGGAACAAGTCTTTCAAACATTATCCTTAAATTAGCAAAACCGATATTCTAAATAGGCTTCGTGGCCCCGCGGTCTTTTGCCGCGGGGATTCATATAGTTGACGCCGCGGGTATTTGATAAGCTTTGTTTGCACAAGTTTAGGCAAAATTCTTGCATTGAATTAGTTATCTTATACGAAAGAGAACGCTATGCTCTTCCGTTTTTTTTATCTACTTCTGTTATATATTGCTCAGGAATCGCTTTTGTTTGCTGCAGGCGATATAAAAATTAGTGTCAATCAGGAGCAAATTACACTTCCTTTCTGGGAGGCTCCGCACACTCCGGGCAAAGGCGGTATTATTCTTTTGCAGGGGGGGAAACCTGCCGGTGGTTCAGCGTTTTCAAAGCGCTTGGCTGCCGAGTTGGCGGCATCAGGCTGGTCTGTGGTTCTTTTGAATAGTGATCCTCAGGTAAAAACACCTTGGCTTGAGCAATTGCCTGAAGTAATGTCCACTTTGCGGCAGCATTCGAGTAAACGGTTGATAATGATTCATTATGGCGATGAGGTTGAACTTAGTCTGGACTATTTCTTCAAACCTCAGTCCAAGCAAGTGAATGGATTAATCCTGCTTTCAGCTTTCCAAAGCAAACCTTTGCCGCAGAAGGAAAAAGGGCCTGGAGGCATTTTGCGTTTCCCGGTTTATGAGATCTATGGACAGTTTGATTATGAGGCGGTGAAACAAAATGTACGACAGTTTCAACAGCAATTGGATAGGAAACCACCCTCCAAAATCCTGCAGATACCTGGGGGCAGCCATGACTATGACTATTCCACTCCTCTGTTAAGCAATTACTTAAATGGCTGGATGAGTCATTTGCAAGCCATAGAAAGGGCAAAATCCCCCTTGTAATTGATAATGCCTGTACATCGTCTTTGCGAGCATGGGCTCTGCTGAGAGGCATTGAGGCTTGCTTCACTTCGTTCGCAATGACGAGGAACGTTGTTCGCAATGGCGAGGAGGCCGTTGAAAAGCAGGGTTAGTCGCCTACCATCCCTTACTAGCACAAATCTCCTCGTAGGCTTTCGTGATTTTCTGCGTTTTTTCATTGGCAATCTTAATCATTTCTTCAGGTAAGCCTTGGGCAATCAATTTATCGGGGTGATTTCGGCTAATTAATTTTCGGTATGCCTTCTTTACTTCCTGTTTGCTGGCATTGGGGCTGACCTCAAGAATTGCATAGGCATGCATCAGGCTGTTAGGGGGTTGATAGTTGTAATTATCTCTTTGCTGATGTGAACCAGAAGAAGAATAAGAGGAGGAACGACGATTTGAGCGTTGCGAATAATCAGCAGTGGAGTAAGCACCGCCGAAAATGTAATCTTCATAAAACCGATATTGCTGTCTTAGCGGGGCAAAGCCCATTTTTCGAAAAATATTATCCAAAGCTTGGATCTTTGACTCGGTTAATCCACCCGCTTTGGCAACACGGTACTGGATGTCCATAAATAATTTTAAAAGTTCGGGATTAATTCGACAGGTATCCTGAAGTGTGGACAGTGTGCTGGCAAGATCAAACTGCGCGCTTTTACCCTCATTAAACAACCGCTTGGCTAATTCCTGTTGTTCATTATTCAGGCGCATTTCATTCATTAACTGGCGGGCAACCTGAATTTCTTCCTCGGAAACCCTGCCATCCGCTTTGGCAATATGTCCCATGACTGAGAAGGTTGTCTGAAAAAATATTTGCTGGATTGCCTTTCTCTTTTCGCTGTAATAACTCCAGTGTGGACGGGAGAAATGTTCGGCAAGGCCGCGATCGAAAAAATTGCCGATAAGAATACCAAAGAGGGCACCCATGGAGCCTCCCATAAGGTATCCCAGGAAACCGCCAATTATTTTTCCCCACCATGTATGTGTCGTAAAGTACTGACGAAGATTCATGTAAGCCTGCAGTGATTGCTTGGATAAACCAATTATTAGTCCCTTTTACGGATGATTAACTCATTATTTCATAAATTGGGAAGATAAACGACATTCGAAATGCTGTTTACACTTTATTAACTATTATATGGCTAAATGCGATAGCTTACAAAGTGGCCAATATGCCAATTGTATTAAACAGTTTCTGAAATTAGGAGTAATGAGTATATACTTCTCCTTTTTGCAGGAATTCTAATGCGTTATATTTATTCCTTTTTCATGTACTTGTTAACTCCCTGGCTTCTTTTCCGTCTTTGGTGGAAGGGAAGAAAAATTCCCGCTTACCGCGAGCGAATCGGTGAACGCTTCTGGGCTGGCATGCCACCAGTTCCTGATATTGATGTATGGGTACATGCTGTTTCATTAGGGGAGGTCATCGCGGTAACACCGCTTGTTAATGAAATGCTTGCTAAAAACTGGCGTCTGCTGATCACAACCATGACGCCGACGGGTGCTGAACAGGTAAAAACAAAATTTGGCGACAAAGTCCAGCATCGTTATATCCCCTATGATTTGCCCGATGTATTACAGCGCTTTTTTGTTTCAGTCAAACCACGTGCCGGTGTTATTGTCGAGACTGAACTCTGGCCTAATCTGATTCATTATGCCAATGCAGCCAAAATCCCTTTGATGCTGATTAACGCTCGTTTATCGGATAGATCCTGTAAGGGATATCAGAAAATTAAATGGCTGATACAGCCAGTGATTAATCAGTTTACCTGGATCCTGGCTCAAAGTGCCGATGATGGTAAGCGCTTCCAGCAATTGGGAGCCAGAGAGGGGCTGGTACAAACTATAGGTAATATGAAGTTTGACCTGCAAACTAAAGATATTAACCGTGATTTATTTTTGCAGCTAAAAGCTGCCTGGGGGCAGGACAGACCTGTAGTTATTGTCGCCAGTACCCACGATAATGAAGAAGAGCAAATACTGGGGCAATTGGCGCGCCTGCAAGCTGCTATCCCGAATGTAGTAACATTATTTGCCCCACGTCATCCCGAGCGCTTCCAAAAGGTTTATGCGCTGGCCCAGCAAGCTGGATTTAAAACTGGTTTGAGAAGTAAGCCAGAGACACTGTCGTCAGAGTCAGATGTAGTTATTCTGGATTCCATGGGCGAATTGCTCGGTTTTTACCAGATAAGCGATTATGCTTTTGTTGGGGGAAGTTTTGTTCCGATTGGCGGCCATAATGTGCTTGAACCAATTGCTATGAACGCTCCTGTATTTAGCGGTCCAGAGGTTCATAATTTTAAAACGATTTGCCGTGATTTGCTCGAAGCCGATGCCATGATTATTGTGCAATCAGCATCAGAGTTAGTCGACAAGATTATTGCACTTCATGCAGATGAACCAGAAAAAAAGAAATTGGTGTCGAATGCCAGCGAGGTTTTAAAAGCGAATAAAGGCGCTGTAGCGCGTTATCTTGCGGTTGTTGAAACATTTGTTGATTAGAATTAATTAGGGCATAACTCCAGGTTCTGCGGTTTGTCCCTGAGCGATCCTCAAAAAATATAAACTTCTTGTCAGTGCCTACGTACCGCGCTTCATGCGCGGTACGTAGCATTTTTATAAAATCAGACAGTTACCCTTACTTTGTAAGGAACTCTCAGGGCTTGTAGGCAAACCGCAAACTTATACTAGTCACAATTATGGATACCGCGCTTAAAGCGCGGTAAGTAGACAGTTATCGCGGAGCGTAGCGCCCGGTTAACTTCCCTGGTTCTGCCTTTCTTTAATTTCAGAAAGGGTTTTGCAATCGATGCACAGGGTGGCTGTGGGGCGGGCTTCCAAACGTCGCAAACCAATTTCTACGCCGCAAGCCTCGCAATATCCGAAGTCTTCGTCACGCAGGCGCTCCAACGCATCCTCGATTTTTTTGATCAGTTTTCTTTCCCGGTCGCGTGTACGCAGCTCCAGGCTGAATTCTTCTTCCTGACTGGCTCTGTCATTGGGATCGGCAAAGTTTGCAGCCTCTTCCTTCATATGGGAAACGGTTCTATCCACTTCTTCCATGAGAGATCTCATCCAGGCTAACAATATTTTCTCAATATGTGCCCGCTGCTTCTCGTTCATGTACTCTTCCCCTTCAGTTTCCTGATAGGGGGCTATTCCCATACTGCCAACGGCGTCATTTTTCACGTTCAGTGTACTCTCATTGTTTGTATCAATTAATTGTAACGGCATCGAGGCCTCCCACTATTACATCCTTTAGTAAATGCACCAAAAATTAAGGCCGTTAGGTATATCAAAAATTAAGTCATTCATCAACCTTTCGCAGCCTTCCTCCACTTACTCTGTCCAGACCTTGTATGTCCTTCCAGCACTGTATATTTTGATATCCATAATCTTTAATCATAGACGCTACAACAGATTTTTGATCATAGCCATGCTCTACTAATAATAGCCCGTCTGGCTCAAGCCTAGCAATACTCTGTTGCAGGATATGCCGAATTGCCGTTAAACCGTCTTCACCGCTGGCAAGCGCCGTTTGCGGCTCAAATCGCAAATCGCCCTCTGACAGATGGGGATCGTTCTGCGGAATATAAGGAGGATTGGAAACAATTGCATGAAATAATTTCGCTTCAGAAAAGGCAGAAAACCAATCCGAATGAATAAAACGGATATTATTAATTTGTAGTGAGGCAGCATTTTCCATGGCAACCTGTAATGCGTCCTTGCTATTGTCGCAAGCATATATTTCCCAGTTGGGGCGTTCTTTAGCCAATGCCAGCGCAATTGCACCGCTGCCTGTTCCCAGGTCAGCAACGCGCAGCGCCAATTGCTGCGGCAGCAAACGCAGACAGAGTTCAACAATTAACTCGGTTTCAGGCCTGGGAATAAGTGTACTTTCGGAAACTTTTAACGGCAGCGACCAGAATTCGCGCATTTGCGTCAGATAAGCGATAGGGCGCCCCAGTTGGCGATCATTGATTAGCTGCTGAAACTGCTCCCATTGCTGTGCGTTAAGCAGTTGTTCAGGATGTGTATAAAGCCAGGTTCTTGTCTTTGACAGCGTATAGGCCAGTAAAACCTCAGCGTCCATTCTTGCTGTATCATGGCAGCCGGCAAGGGCTGCTGCCGCTATTGACAAGGCTTCTTTAATATTAGTCATGTCGGCTTAATTCAGCTAATAGTTCAGCATGATGCTCTTTTTGCAGCGCATCAACTACAGGCGTCAAATCGCCTTCGATAATATCACTCAACTGATAAAGGGTTAGATTGATGCGGTGATCAGTAAGACGACCCTGCGGGAAATTGTAAGTACGGATTCTTTCGGAGCGATCGCCTGTTCCTACCTGGAGCTTTCTTGTCTGTGCCTGTTGCTGCCGCTGTTTGCTTTGTTCAGCATCCAATAGGCGGGTTTTCAGAAGGGCCATCGCCTTGGCACGGTTTTTATGCTGGGAACGTTCATCCTGGCATTCTACAACAAGACCTGTGGGTAGATGGGTAATACGAATCGCAGAGTCAGTTTTATTAACGTGCTGACCCCCGGCGCCTGATGAGCGATAGGTATCAATACGCAGTTCATCTGCACTAATATCAATATCGTCAATTTCATCGACTTCCGGGAGGATAGCGACGGTACAGGCAGAGGTATGAACCCGTCCCTGTGATTCTGTTTCCGGGACTCGCTGCACGCGATGCGCGCCAGATTCAAATTTTAACTGGGAATACACTGAAACGCCGGAAATCCTCGCAATAATTTCCTTATATCCGCCATGTTCTCCATGATTGGCGCTAATGATCTCCATCTGCCAGCCTTGTGTCTCAGCATAACGGCTATACATACGGAATAAGTCGCCTGCAAAAATCGCTGCCTCATCGCCTCCTGTTCCTGCCCGGACTTCGAGATAGACATTTCGCTCGTCATCCGGATCTTTGGGAATCAGATAAATTTGCAATTGGGCATCCAATTCTTCAATCTGCTGCTTTTCGGCATTAATTTCTTCAGCTGCCATCGCCGCCAGATCTTTATCTTCCCCCTTAGCCATCTCTTCCAGAGCCAGTAAATTTTCCTGAGCCTTCTGATACGTTTCATAACAGGTGGCTACGGGCTCAAGCTGGGCATATTCCTTGGATAGATTTTTAAACTGATTCTGATCGCTGATCACCGATGCTTCAGATAATAGACGGCCAACTTCCTGGAAGCGCTCCAGGAGCTGCTGTAATTTGGATTCAAGAGATTTCTTCATAACTGGACTGATTTACCGGATTGTGGAAAAGATATTTCGCCAAATCAAGAAGATCCTGGCGATTATCCCAGGCCGCCTGTCTTAAGCCGATGGTGGGCTGATGAATCAGCTTGTTTAGCATGCGGTTACAAAAGGTCTCCAGAACCTGCTTTTGGTTCTGGCCTGATGAGAGATTAAGCATTGCGCGTTCGAGTTCCTGTTGGGCAAGAGACTCCATCTGGTTGCGGTAGCTGCAGATGATGTCCTTAGCGCGTAAGGACCGGTGCCAGCGAATATAATTATCCAGCTCGGATTCAATAAGCTGCTCTGCCTGCAGTGCTGCTGTTCGCCGCTCATTCATTCCATGCTCAATCATTAGCTGCAGATCATCAACGTTATACAGCTGTACAGAAGGTATTTCTGCAACATCCGCTTCAATGTCGCGTGGAACAGCCAGATCAAGAAAAAACATAGGCGCCTGGCTTCTTTGGGATAGCGCATGCTCAACCAGGCTTTTATTAATAAAGGGCAGGGGACAGGCTGTTGCCGAAATAACAATATCTGCCTGAGCCAGATATTGGGGAATGTCGCCTATCGTTAATGCTTTACCTGCAAAAGCAGCAGCCAACTGCTTGGCATTTTCCGGAGTGCGGCTGGCGACAAGAAATTGCCGGACTCCTTCTTTATGTAAATATTTGGCGACTAGAGAGGCGGTCTCACCTGAACCAATCAAAAAAACACGCAAATTTTCAAGATTCTTAAAGAATTGCCCAATAAGTAATACCGCAGCATAAGCCACGGAGACTGGGTTTGTCCCAATACCGCTGCGGCTGCGAATACGTTTGCTGGCACTGAAAATGTACTCAAAAATAGAACGAAGATTGGATTTGACTGTTCCCGCATCACAGGCCTGTTGATAAGCCTGCTTCATTTGACCAAGGATCTGAGGTTCGCCAAGCATCATCGAATCGAGACCGCTTGCCACCCTCAAAGTATGCCGGACACCTTCTTCACCATGGTGAAGATAAAAATAAGGCTGCAACTCTTCAGTATGCAACTGGTGTTCACGGGCAATCCAGGGAACCAGTAAACCAGGATCGTCTGTGTCGCAGTAAAACTCGGTGCGATTGCAGGTGGAAAGTATGGCCGCTTCATTAACTGCAGGTAAATACAGGAGACGATGCAATACAGAACCCTGAATACCGGACGGTACGGCTAATTTCTCACGTACATTAAGCGGCGCAGTTTTATGATTGAGCCCACAGGCAACAAACACCATAGATTTATCAAAAGAAGCAAAATAATTAGGAATTGTAAACTAAAAGAGGGTTCATTTACAAACTACTCAAGTGATTTTGAATTTGGCCGTTAATAAACATGAGGCAAATGCAGGTTTGGCTGTAAAGCCTGGCATTATTCGCTATGCTAATAATAAGGGCTAAAAAATAGACTTACTGTCCTTTAAGGAGCATCAAATGGATATTATTTTCCAAGGGAAGCATAACAGTGAGGAAGCCGCTGAGAGTTTATTAAGTGTATTGAAATTGTTTAAAGAGCGTTACCATATTGAGCAATTTCGTGAAATGCACCTGACCGTAACCCTGCTGGATGACGCGGGTGAAGATGTTGAACTGGTTGACACGGAAACCATGCAAACCTATCGTATATTCGAGGTGTACCGCAGGGGGCATGAATTATCGACTGGCCGACGCGCTCATCCGGTACTGCAATTGGTTGTTGATAATACAAAAAAGCAGGAGTAGGGGATGCTTATTGCTCTGTTCGCAATTATTCTAACGTTGTTGCTAGTTGTTGGTTTACATGAGGCAGGACATGCAATAGCGGCAAGATTTTTTGGCATCAAAATTGAAACTATCTCCATCGGTTTCGGCAAGCCTATTGCCAGATGGCGGCGAAAAGATTGCGAGTGGGTATGGGCAATGTGGCCATTAGGCGGCTATGTCAAACTGTTAAATTCACGTATCCATCCGGTAAAACCTGAAGATTATCCTCATTGCTTTGATAAGAAGCCAATAGGGGTAAGGATTATTGTGCTCTTGTCTGGATCCCTGGTTAATCTGGCTTTAGCCTGGGCAGCATTCTTCCTGTATTATTCAATGGATCATCAGCAACAAACTCCTGTGGTCAAACAGATTATTAGCCGCGGCCTCGCGGAACAAGCAGGTCTGAAAAGCGGGGATAGAATTATCTCTGTCGATCACCAGAAAACGCAGTCCTGGCAAGACGTTGGCATGTATCTGATTGAAAATTTAAATAATCCTGCCGTACCGATTAAGGTGGTGGACAATAATAACAACCATCAGGAATATGTGCTCAATCTCCAGGCTTTGCCAATGGTTAAAGGGAATTTACTGACAGAAATCGGCATTACGCCCGCAGAGGGCATACAATATGTCGAGACAGTTCCAGGCCAGGATTTTATTGAAGCAGCAGGTTTTGCATGCTTTAAACTAAAACAATTGCTGTGGTTTTTTCTGATCATTTTAAAGCAGCTAATAACTGGAAAAATACCTTTTTCGGTACTGCTTGGGCCTATTGGTTTGCTCACTGCTTCAGTTTTGTCCCTCCAGCAGGGGGTTGCGGTATTTTTATATTTCATTGGGACTTTAAGTCTGGCGGTAGGTTTGGTTAATTTATTTCCAATTCCTGGTTTGGATGGTGGTTCCATCATTTTGGCGATTATGGAGAAAATTCGCGGAAAACCGATTTCTATAGCCTTGGAAGTTTTACTTTATCGTTTGGCAATGATTGCTTTTTTCCTGTTTTTAGTCCAGTTAATAGTGAATGACCTCGAGCGTTATCTCCGCTAGCCAATAGTCCTTGCGCAGCACAGGACATCTACTCGCTGAACCCCTTTCCGTTTTAGACCTTTTGATAATTCGTTGACGGTGCTGCCTGTGGTTAGCAAATCATCAATCAACATCACGTGACGGTAGGTATTGGCCTGCACAGAAAAGCTGTGGTTCAGATTGGATTGCCGCTGTTTTCGATTGAGCTGGGCCTGTGGCGAAGTATTTTTTATTTTATGGCAAATTGAAAAATCATAAGGGACTTCCAGATGCCTGGCGATTTCACGCGAGAGCAGGGCGGACTGGTTGAAACCCCTCTGTCTTAGCTTTTTAAAATAAAGGGGGACAGGGATAATACAGTCGGGTTTCTCTAATGCCGGCGGCAAGGCATCCAGCAGTAGCCTGACTAATACGGGTAACAAATAAAAAGCCTCCCGGTATTTAAATTCGTGAATTAGGCTGCGTAGCGGCTCTTCATAACGATAAACGGTAAATATCTGATCAAATTGCGGCTTTTTCTTAATACAGCTGCCACAGAGATCAAATTGTTTGCCAATGGGCATTTTACAGATACGGCAGGCGGCTTCAATTTTCTTGAAAAATGTTATGCAGCTGCGGCAGATGGCCTGATTTTGCTCATGATATTGGGAACAAAGCTTGCAAACAGCAGGCAATTTAAATTGCTGCCATATATTTTTCCATTTAGGAAGTCGTTGAATTAAGCGTTCCATTTGATAATCCTGTTGCCGGGTGACTTGCAATGCTATACTTCGCTTCTTTTTTAACTAAAGCTGGATTCATTCCATTTGCAGTCATAATGAACCCGAATATAGAAGTTTGCAATGCCTTTAATCGTCATGCCGCCGAGTATGAACAGGCCGCCAAAATACAAAATGAAATTGGTCAGCGCTTATTTGACCGTTTATCTTTTTTAAAAATTACACCCCGCTATGTGCTGGATTTAGGAAGCGGCACGGGTCTTTTTACAGCGCAATTAAAAAAGAAGTATCCAAATGCCCAGATTATCGGGCTTGATTTAGCTTATGGGATGTTGCTACAAGCCAGGCAAAAGCAGCGCCTGTGGCGTAAATGGCCGCTGGTGAATGCTGATATGATGAAACTGCCATTCGCTGATCGGGTTTTTGATTTAGTCTTTGCTAACCAGGTGGTGCATTGGTCGCAACCCCCGCTGGCCGTTTTTAAAGAATTGAATCGAGTGATGAATGTGAATGGTTGTCTGATGTTTTCCACGCTGGGTCCAGATACCTTTAAAGAACTGCGCAGCAGCTGGAATTCGGCTGATAGCTATGCCCATACAAATGAGTTTGCCGATATGCATGATGTCGGCGACGAGTTGCTGCGTCAGGGGTTTTTAGATCCGGTCATCGATATGGAATTACTCACTGTCCACTATAAAAGCATCACGCAGCTAGTCAGCAATTTAAAAAGCCAGGGTGTACGCAATATTAATCCAATGCGAAATCATGGACTGACCGGCTGTAAAGCATGGAAAAAATTTGAAGAAAATTATCAGACATTCTGTACGGAAAACAATAAATACCCTTTAAGCTATGAAGTGGTTTACGGCCATTCATGGAAGGGTGAGAGGCATCGCGATGATGAAGTATTTATTCCGGTATCACAAATCAGGAAAGCCCAAAGAAAAATATAATACAGAAGTCCAATACTCATCCCTATGAGCTATTCTTAATAGATAAGCTTAGGGAGAACGATGCTAATGAGTACCCTGAAGTTAGGGGAAATAAAGTCTCGAATGCTTAGGGAAGTGAATTTAAATAGAAAGGGAGCGAGTCTTTATCGCAATGAATTTGGACATATCATTGCCCCTCTTCTATTAACGCAATGGCCAATTTTTAAAAGAAAGCAGCCAGTTATTTTCAGTGACAAACATTTATGCATGATGCAGCTGACAGAATTGTGTTATCGAATGCTTGTTCGCTGCGCTATATTCCCTCTATATTCACTACAGTCAACGACTATCCATGCTGATAACACTATCTCCTTTCCCCAGCTTAAAAATATTGAACAGCGGCTATTTGCCAGAATGACTCAGCCCTCGCTTTATTTACCTGATCTTCAGGGAGAAAAATTAACCAAAGCACAGGCTTTAACCTGGACCTACCTTTACACCGTTGAGATGGCTCATTTCATCGCTGAGCAACAAGCAGGGAATAATCCAGATTTAATAAATGACCCAGCCCTGTGGTCGCAGTTTAAAGAAGAAGCGGCGTTTATTCTGTATTGTATTGCCTGCGGGGATTGTAATTTAATGAGCAGAGTGGATTGCATGCTGAATGAATGCCTGCGGTTACTCGATGTTTGCTGGGTGCAAATGGATATCATCCGGCAAACCAATTACATGTATTGCTACCACAGGGAGATACTCGAAGCGTTTTATGATGATTTTATCAGCCATTTTAACAAGATAGATACCCATTTCCATTCCACACTGGGCCAAAGCCTTTCGCAAATGTCTATTGAACAATTAGATCAACTTTCCACAGAGGATTTTATTGGCCATGAGCCGCTGATTAAAATCATTTATGGCCAGGACACAATTGATTTTCGCGAGTACTGGCGGGCTAATATCCAGTATGATGAACAACGCTCGCTTTATCTAATCACAAGAATATCAGCTCCTGAACGGGTTTTAAAAAATATTATGAATTAATTAATTAAGCCTTGATCTTTTGCAATTTCAGCTTGATTCAAAGCGCTTGATTGCGTTATTTTATTCGATTATTCAAATAATTAGTTAAAGGAATGATAATGCACAGAAAGGATTTGCACCGGATTAAGCTGGGTCTTCTGCCTATTATGTTAGGCCTTTCATCCAATTTATTTGCATATGCACCCTTGCCTCTGGCTTCTTCCTATAATGATTCACAAAAAGACATCCCTTTGTTTTCATCGTTAACGCCATTATTTGCCACACTGTTTTGGATTGGAGGTAATGGACAATGGTCAAATGATGCGAACTGGACTGGGGGAGTTGAACCGACAAGTACTGATTTTGCCATAATCGATGCTGCAGTTACGGTGGATATCACTAATTATGCAGCAGCAGCTCAAGGCTTGAATTTGGATAGCGGAGCGACTCTTTTAGTGAATGCAGGGGGTTCTTTAACGACTGGTTATTCTGGATCATTTAACGATTTGATAATAGGGAACCTTGGTGCTGCCTCACTACAGATTAATGGCGGTACAGTGAACAGCGAGTCTGCGGTGATAGGCCTATCTTCTACAGGTATTGGTGCAGCGTCAATAACATCAGGGGGTGTCTGGAACAGTAATTTTCTGACTGTAGGTTATGGCGGTACTGGTACATTGAATATTGTCGACGGGACATTGAACAGTAATTTTCTTAGTGTAGGTGCTTTCGGTAATGGCACAGTGAATATTGGCGACGGGATATTGACTACAAATGATAGTATTATAGCTGAGCGATTTGGATCCGGTGTAGTGAATGTAGTAGGTGCAAACGCTGTCTGGAACAATGCGAATACGCTAACCGTAGGTCTTTCAGCCTTTGGAGGAACTGGTACTTTAAATATTACGAACGGGGGGAGGGTGACCGACACGACTGCTTTAATTGGCGGTTTAGGAGCGGGGCAGTTTGAAGGCGGTGTTGGAATCGCTACTATCTCAGGTGCTGGTTCAATTTGGTTAAATACGAATACTTTATCAATCGGCAATGATCTTGCCAAGGGGACAGTAAACATTTCTGACGGTGCCCTGGTTATTGCCGGTACGACTAAAGTCGGTTCATTTGCCACGCAAGCTAATTTAAATATCTCAGGAACTCCCGGCAGCCGGGGTATATTATCGACAGGCCAGTTAACGACTGCCTTTTCACAGAATGTGAACGCCACTTTTGATGGGGGGATATTACAAGCGACGGTGAACCAGACCAATTTCATCAGTGGTTTTAACCCCGGTGAGCTGGTAATTGCTACCGGAGGACTGTTTGTGGACTCCCAGGCATTTACCGTTGTCGCTAACAGTGTTTTCTCTGGAATAGGGGGCTTGACCAAACTGGGCTCAGGCCATTTGATTTTAAATGGAGATCAACTATACACTGGACCAACTGAAGTTCTGGATGGTCAGCTAACTGTCAATGGCCGGCTTAGCGGGAATATGCTGGTTGGGCCAAACAGCCGACTAAGTGGTAATGTCACTACGGGATCAACTATCCTACAAGGGGTAATCGCACCTGGTAACTCTATTGGCACTATTGTTGTCGCGGGGGATTATACCCAGACTGCGGGTTCAGTCTATGAAGCCGAAATAAATCCACTGGGTCAGTCTGATTTTATTCATGTACTGGGAACCGCCACTCTGGAACCTGGTGCCGGTCTTTTTGTCCTTAAGGAACCAGGCCTTTATAACACCACGCACTATACACTATTAACTGCGGATGGCGGTTTAACGGGTACCTATAGCAATTTTACCCAAAATATGCCGCTTATTGATCTGGTACTAAGCTATGATGCCAATAATGTGTATTTGGATATATTCCGAAACCAGACGCCGATTGCCTTTTTTGGACAAACTGCAAATCAAATGAATACAGCGGTAGGTGTGGAAAGTTTGGGGGCAGGAAATCCAGTCTATGATGCACTGATTAATCTGCCCGATAGCGTCAGTATCAATGATGCATTAAACCGTTTAAGTGGTGAAATATACGCTTCCAGTGTTGCGGCACTCGTCGATGAGAGCCGCTATGTGCGTGATGCCCTATGGACTTATCTGGATAATCCTGCTGGCGTCAATACCCAACAAATAAACGGTATCAACTTTTGGACACAAGCTTTTGGCGCATGGGGAAGGCTTGATGGTAATGTGAATGCTGCAAAGATGAAGCGCGATACCCAAGGTATTTTTATCGGCGGGGATACGCATATCGGCCAGCAAAGCGGGGTAGGTATTTTAGGCGGCTACAGTCAATCCGATTTCAGAGTAAGTAAGCGATTTTCAAAGAATGATATCGATAATTATCATCTGGGACTGTATGGATATACCCGCATTAATCAGTTCACGTTAAATGCTGCCGCATCCTATTCTTGGCAGGATGGGGATACTTATCGTAATGTGGAGTTTCCTCTGTTCTCAAATCGTTTAAATGCAAGCCCCGATGCTCGTACTAAGCAGGTCTTTGGGGAAGTAGGTTATTTGTTTGATTTAAATGCTCTGTCAATTAAACCGGTAGCAAATCTTGCCTACGTGGATGCTGAGGTTGATACTTTAAGGGAAGCTGGCGGTGCTGCAAGTCTGTATGCCCAGGAAGCTAGCCAGCATATGACTTATTCAACCCTTGGTGCCCGAGAAAAAAGTCTGCTTTATACCGGCTCGAATTACAACCTCAGTCAACGGCTTTTTCTGGGCTGGCAGCATGCTTATGATAATTTAATACCAAATACCAACCTTGCATTTAGCTCAGGTAGTGCAGCATTCAGCATTTATGGAACTCCTCTTGCAAGGAATGCTTTGGTATTGGATGCCAGTTTACAAGCCCAGCACCTCTCGAAAAACATGTTGCTCAGCTTAGCCTATTTTGGCCAATTTTCTGATCAGGTTCGTGATCAGGGGGTTGCTGCACGTTTCTCCTGGCATTTTGCATAAACAGGGTGAAGCGATATTCTTCACGGGTTCCGTGGTCTTTCCCCGGAACCGTGGATCAGCGTTGCTAGGGTAAATAATAATAAGGGTTGGGCAGCTTAAATCCTTTTTCTGCAAAACCGCCTTTTAAATCACTGAATTGATCACCAATAGTCGCAACAATCGTATACCCCTTGGCTTCTATTGCCTGTCGCGTACCGGATTTAAATGGGATAATTGATGGCTCTTTATAATCCATGGGTTTTAGAAACAAACCGCCCCAATTGTTATAACCTGCGGAACGGAGATTTTTTTCGGTGGCCTGGCGTTCGCTGGTATTGCGGCCGCTTACAAAAAAAACGGTAATATTGTGGCGTTGTGCATCTTGAAAAAGCTGCAGCATGGAGGCAAATACGGCGCCTCTGGATTTTAAAATTTCCCGGGCAAAACCAGTTCTGGTGATGGAGAAATTATGTTCTGACATAGACCGGTAGTTGCTCAAACTGGTTTCATCGATATCGAGAACAATAGCGAGTTTCTGCTTGTTTCCCCGCTGATTATTTTGAGCGGCGCGTTTATCTATGTAATGTTGTGCCTTACAGACTACTGTATTAAATTCTTTTTCATACTCGCCATCATCATGATAGTGAATCAGCTCGTTTTTTAGAAGACCAAGGTTTTGCGGCTCAGCAAACAGAGTGGAAATATTAAAGAGGAGAAGAAATACAAGAGAAATACGCTGCGGTAATGATGTCATTGAATAATTTCCAAAACTAACGGCTTGAAGGCGCCTAGTATATCGCGAATAAATTGTCTGTCAAACGCGCAGTGTGTTCTTTGTTGTTTCAGTGCTGTGAAAAACCTCAGAGAAAGCAAATCGCCGGGCTTATTGTGGGTTATACGAGTTTTCGTTAAAATACGCCACTGTTTTGCAAATAGAACTGAATTGGTACTATATTATCAGGTTCATGTTATACTTAATGATAAGTAATATATCAGACTGATTTAGTACTAGATTATTTGATGTGGGGGTGCTATGCTGCGCATCAGCAAATTGGCCGATTATGGGACAGTAGTAATGGTGCATCTGGCGAAATCGCCTGAGCATCTTTGTAATGCCCGGGATATAGCCCAGCATACTCATCTGAGCATTCCAACGGTCAGTAAATTATTAAAACGATTGACGGCAGCGGGCTTGCTAATTTCTGTACGCGGGGTTAGCGGCGGTTATCGGCTGCAGCGTCCGGCCAATGAGATTTCAGTGGCACAGATTATTTATGCGCTGGAAGAACAGCGCGGCTTAATTGAATGCAGTTTGCAACCTAATGAATGTTCTTTGCAGGGTTTTTGTCACATTCAGGGAAACTGGCGTTTGATTAGCCAGGCGATTGAAGCTGCTTTGGACAGCGTAAGCCTGGAGGTTCTGGCCAAGCCAACATTGCAAAGTATTGAAATTGACCGCATCAAGCAGTTAGCGAGTGGAGTAAGTCGTGGCTAAAAGCAATGAACAAATTACAGCCCTTTTGGAAAGGGAATATCAGCATGGTTTTGTGACCGACATTGAAGTAGAAACGTTTGAACCCGGGTTAAACGAGGACGTTATCCGCCGATTGTCTGCCATTAAGAATGAACCGCAGTTTCTGCTCGACTGGCGTTTGAAAGCCTTTGCCCATTGGAAAACCATGACGCATCCTGAATGGTCAAGTGTTCATTACCCGCCAATTGATTACCAGAACATTTCCTATTATTCCGCACCAAAATCCCAAAAAGATGCGCCCAAAAGCCTGGATGAAGTTGATCCAGAATTACTGCGTACCTATGAAAAACTGGGGATTCCATTGCGTGAGCAGGAAATGCTTGCCGGTGTTGCGGTCGATGCAGTATTTGACAGTGTTTCTGTCGCCACTACTTTTAAAGCCAAACTGGCTGAAGTGGGTGTGATTTTTTGCCCGCTTTCAGAAGCAGTCCATCTTTACCCGGAACTGGTAAAACAATATCTGGGTTCGGTTGTTTCGTATCGCGATAACTTTTATGCAGCGCTTAACTCAGCTGTTTTTAGTGACGGTTCCTTTGTCTATATTCCCAAGGGTGTCCGCTGCCCTATGGAATTGTCCACTTATTTCCGTATTAATGCGGCCTCCACGGGGCAATTTGAGCGTACTTTGATTATCGCTGATGATCACAGTTATGTTTCCTATCTTGAAGGTTGTACCGCGCCTATGCGCGATGAAAACCAGCTGCATGCTGCCGTAGTAGAGCTGGTTGCCTTAGACGGTGCCCAAATCAAGTACTCCACTGTACAAAACTGGTATCCGGGAGACAAAGAAGGAAAGGGCGGCATTTATAATTTTGTAACAAAACGAGGCGCTTGCCGCGGCAAGCAGTCAAAAATCTCCTGGACCCAGATTGAAACGGGTTCGGCGATTACCTGGAAATATCCCAGTGTTATTCTCCAGGGTGATGATTCAGTCGGTGAATTTTATTCGGTAGCCCTGACGAATAATTTTCAACAGGCAGATACTGGCACCAAAATGATTCATTTAGGCAAGAATACCCGTTCGACAATTATTGCCAAGGGTATCAGTGCCGGGCATGCGCATAATGCTTATCGTGGTTTGGTGCGCATCGCCCCAACCGCCACCAATGCAAGAAATTTCACCCAATGTGATTCGATGTTAATGGGCAGCAATTGTTCAGCCCATACGTTTCCCTATATCGAAGTTAAAAACCCCACTGCTCATATTGAGCATGAGGCAACCACCTCAAAAATTTCTGAGGAACAATTATTTTATTGCCAGCAACGAGGGATTGAAACGGAAGATGCCGTATCAATGATCGTTAATGGTTTCTGTAAACAGGTTTTAAAAGAACTACCTATGGAATTTGCGGTTGAAGCGACCAAATTATTAGGTATTAGTCTGGAAGGGGCAGTAGGTTAATATGTTAGAAATTAGAAATCTTAATGTAGCCATCAATTCTCAACCTATTTTAAAAGGGATTGATTTGCAGGTTAAAGCCGGAGAAGTACACGCGATCATGGGCCCGAATGGCTCAGGAAAGAGTACTTTATCCAAGGTATTGGCGGGTCATCCTGCTTATACCGTGACTGACGGTGATGTGAGTTACTCAGGGCTTGATCTCTTGCCGTTGTCACCTGAACAACGAGCCCAATCCGGTATTTTTATGTCTTTCCAGTATCCGGTAGAAATCCCTGGCGTCACGAATATTAATTTTCTAAAAGCATCGGTTAATGCCGTGAGAAAAGGCCAGGGTAAACCAACCCTGGATGCAATCGATTTCCTCAGTTTTATTCGCGAAAAATGCCAGCTGCTGGATATGGATGAAAGTTTTCTCTACCGCAGTATAAATGAAGGATTTTCAGGCGGTGAAAAAAAGCGCAATGAGATTTTACAAATGGCGGCATTAGAGCCCAAACTCGCCATTCTGGATGAAACAGACTCTGGCCTGGATATTGATGCATTACGCATTATTTCCCAGGGCGTTAATGCCATGCGCTCACCGGAAAGAGCCATTATTCTGGTTACTCACTATCAACGCCTGCTCGATTATATCGAGCCTGACTTTATCCATGTTCTGGCCAATGGGCGTATCATCAAGTCCGGCGATAAAAACCTGGCACTGGAATTGGAGAAGAAGGGCTATAGCTGGCTCGAGGAGACGGTATAGGCATGAGCGCAATACTTGAGTTTTACCAGTCACAGATTAAAAATAAGCCTGCTCCACTGCCTGGTCTTGCCGAGATTCAGCGGAATGCTTTGCAGGCCTTCAGACGTCTGGGATTTCCCACCCGACATCATGAAGAGTGGAAATATACGCTCGTTGACCCGCTGCTTCAGTATGAGTTTCACTCTGAGCTCCCTGCTGACTCTGGGATATCAGGTCCTGCTACGCCAGAATTTGGTATACATTGTGGTTTGAACAATGGTTCATTCTACAGCTCGGAAGCAGTTAATGAATTACGCAAGCAGGGCGTTATCGTTGAATCGCTGCTGACCATTGCGCAAGAGCAACCGGAACGTGTTAGTGCCTATTTACAGCAAACTCGTTATGACCATGGTTTTCAGGCCTTGAATGCGGCTAATTTAAATAGCGGTTTGTTTATCTATATCCCCGCTGATTTGAAACTTGAGGAGCCCCTGGTCATAAACTACTGGCAGGATCTGGCTGAATTGGCAGTCCATTCCCGTACTCTTATTATTTTGGAAAAGAATGCTTCGGCAGCCATTGTCGAATCCTGGCAAGGCAAGAAAGACTGCGTTTATTTAAGCAACCAGATGACTGAAGTCTATTTAGCGGAACAGGCAGAACTGACTCATTATAAAATCCAGCAGGAAAGCAAAAAGGCCTTTCACATCGGCCAGTTAACGGTACAACAGGCCTATGCCAGCCGCTTGAAAAGCCATTCGCTAAGCCTTGGCGGACGATTAGTGCGCAGCGATATCAATATCGCCCTGCAGGAAAGCAAAGCTGAATGCCTGATGAATGGTATTTATGCCCCTGCAGATAGCCAGCATATTGACCATCATACTGTGGTGAACCACCGGGTGCCTGAATGCCGCAGTGCCCAGGATTACAAAGGTATCATGGCTGGAAAGTCGCGTGCGGTGTTTAACGGCAAAGTTATCGTTGCACCCGGTGCTCAGCATACTGAGGCGCAGCAGCAAAATAAAAATTTATTACTCAGCGGCCAGTCCGAAGTGAACACCAAACCGCAACTGGAAATTTTTGCCGATGATGTGATTTGCTCCCATGGAGCCACTGTCGGACAGTTGGATGAGGACGCTCTATTTTATCTGGCTACCCGCGGCATTGGTCGACAGGAGGCCAGCCGTTATCTGATTCAGGCTTTTGCTGCCGAAAATCTTCGCTTGATTGATTATCGACCGGCTGCTGAATGGATTGCTAATTTAATTAATCAGCAATTGGAGGAACATTATGCCTGATGCAAACGCTCTGATTGACAGCTTTAATATTGCCAAAATTCGCAGTGATTTTCCGATTCTGGATCAGACCGTTAATGAACATCCTCTGATTTATCTTGATAACGCAGCAACCACACAGAAACCTAAAGCGGTTATTGAGGCGATTAGCCATTATTATATGAATGATAATGCCAATGTGCATCGCGGTGTTCATGCACTTAGCGCCAGAGCTACCCAGCAGTATGAAATCGCCCGTGGAAAGGTACAGCGTTTCATACATGCCAAAAGTTTACGGGAATGTATATTTGTGCGCGGAACAACAGAGGCAATTAATCTGGTGGCACAAAGTTTTGTGGCGCCGCGAATTATGCCCGGCGAAGAAATCCTTGTTACCCATATGGAGCATCATTCCAATATTGTTCCCTGGCAGATGGTGTGTAAAAAAACCGGTGCCCAATTAACGGTTGCCCCAATTTCCTATGATGGGGAAGTGCTGCTGGACGAATATGAACGATTGTTAACAGATAACACCAAATTTGTTGCTATCAATTATGCTTCCAATGCCTTGGGTACGATTAACCCGGTCAAAAAAATGATTGAAATGGCCCATGCTAAAGGGGCCTTGGTGTTGCTGGACGGTGCACAGGCTTCCGCCCACTTGCCGATCGATGTACAGGATTTAAATTGTGACTTCTATGCTTTTTCCGGCCATAAAATGTATGGACCAACGGGTATAGGCGTATTATGGGGAAAAGAGCATTTACTTGATGACATGGGACCCTATCAGGGCGGCGGTGAAATGATCAATTATGTATCATTTGAATCCAGCGATTATGCCCAATTGCCGCATAAGTTTGAGGCAGGAACACCCGATATTGCCGGGGCAATTGGATTAGGGGCGACCATTGATTACCTCTGGTCACTTGATATGGACGCCGTTGCTGCCTATGAAAACTATTTACTTAACTATGCAACCCAGGAAATTAAAGCGCTCAAGGGCTTTAATATTGTAGGTACTGCCAGACACAAGGTGCCGATTATTTCCTTTGTCCACGGCAAAATACATTCACATGACATCGGTACTATTCTTGACAGCGAAGGCATTGCGGTTCGCAGCGGTCATCATTGCGCCATGCCGTTAATGGAGTTTTTTAATATTGCGGCTACTACCCGCATTTCCCTGTCTTTCTATAATACCATTGAAGAAATAGATCGCTGCATTCATGCCTTGAAGAAGGTAAAAGAGGTTTTTGCATGAATACAGATTTAAGAGAGTTATATCAGGAAATTATTATTGATCATAACCGTAACCCTCGTAACCATTATGCAATGACAGAAGCAACTGCCCAGGCAAACGGATTCAATCCATTATGCGGAGACAAATTAACGCTCTATGTCAAAATTGAAAATGAGGTAGTGGAGGCTTTAAGCTTCGTGGGTTGCGGCTGCGCCATTTCCCAGGCTTCTGCCTCTTTAATGACAGAAGCGTTAAAAGGCAAGTCTGTTGACGAAGCGCACCAATTATTCGAGCGTTTCCATACTATGGTGACTAGTGATGAATCCAATGAATGGGCGGCCCTTGATAAATTAGCTGTTTTAGCTGGCGTTCGGGCTTTCCCAGCGCGAGTCAAATGCGCCACTCTGGCATGGCATACTTTGGAGGCTGCTTTAAAGAAAACGAAGGCAACGGTTAGTACGGAGTAGACGATGTTCGGATTTAAAAAGAAACCGGAGCAGGAGCAACTCAAAGAGCTGGTTATCAGCGAGTTGAAAACCGTATTTGATCCGGAAATTCCAGTCAATATTTACGATTTGGGTTTAATATATGACATTGAAATTGATGATGAGCATCATGCCCACGTTAAAATGACCCTGACTACTCCCGGTTGCCCTGTGGCGCAGACTTTTCCTGGAACCGTAGAGCAAGCGGTGAATCGGGTGGAAGGAATTAGCGATTGCACAGTTGAACTGGTCTGGGATCCCCCCTGGACCCAGGAGCGAATGACCGAGGCCGCCAGATTAGAGCTGGGAATATTTTATTAATGGGTGAATATTAATCCTCCTCATTGTGAATAATACCCTCTCCTACGTACCGCGCTTTATGCCTGAGGGATGGTCACAAAATTTAATCATCTTACCAGTGCCTACGTACCGCGCTTTATGCGCGGTATCCATACAGGGCTTCTATGGATAAAAAGTATTACAAATACACCATCCTGTTTATGGTTACCGCGCATAAAGCGCGGTACGTAGGGGCTTGGCGGTAACGTAGGGGCTTGGCGGTAACGTAGGGGCTTGGCGGTACGTAGGGGCTTAGCGGTAACGTAGGGGCTTGGCGGTGCGTAGGGGCTTAGCGGTTTGTAGACAATAAGCCAGAAGCTGTTATTTGAGCGAAGAAAGCGTCCGCTTTCGTCCCGGAGGCTAAGATCGTCTGGTAATTCAAATGATTTCATTACAGATCACAAGATAAACTCAAGCATAAAGGTGAATAAATGTCTTTCCAAAATTCATGGCGACCCTCTACTTCCATTAATCTTCTTCGGCAACGTGCAGCCATTCTCAATCAAATCAGAGCGTTCTTCAATCAACGCGGCTATCTGGAGGTAGAGACGCCTGCCATGGCTAGTTGCGGCATTACTGATGTCTATTTAAGTAATATCAAAGCCATATTCCGCAATGAAACCTATTACCTGCAGACTTCTCCTGAGTACCACATGAAACGGCTCCTGGCAGCAGGCAGCGGGCCTATTTTCCAAATGGCCAAAGCCTATCGGGATGATGAATTCGGACGTTACCACAATCCTGAGTTCACCATGCTGGAATGGTATCAGCTTGATATTGACCACCATGCATTAATTCAGGAAGTTGATGAATTATTGCAAGTGATTTTAGGCTGTCCGCCGGCAATCCGTAAAACCTATCAGCAGCTATTTATGGAGGTGTGTGCCCTTGATCCGTTTACTGCAACCATTGCGGACTACAGGGCTTGTCTTGAGCGATTCAGCCTGGAGTACGTCTTGGCGGCCGATGAAAAGGATGCGGATCAATATTTGTTTTTATTAATGAGCCATATCGTTGAACCTAGCCTGGCAAGCTCGACAGCTCCAGTGGTTGTCTATGATTTTCCTGTCTCCCAGGCGGCCTTAGCCCAAGTCAATAATGACCGTGCACAACGTTTTGAATTTTATTATGGCGGTATGGAATTAGCGAACGGTTTTCATGAGCTCCTGGACGTGGAAAAGCAGAGGAATCGCTTTGAACAGGATATAGCGAAGCGGAAAGCCTTAGGCTTGGAACTTCCTCCCATTGACCCTTACTTTCTTGCTGCATTGGAGCATGGTTTGCCTGCTTGTAGCGGAGTTGCCCTGGGGGTGGATCGTATGGTGATGTTGGCGTTACAGCAGACTGATATAGCAGGTGTTTTAAGCTTTGATTTTTCCCGGGCATAGGCTACGACAAAATTTACAAGCGAATAACGAACCTCTAGAGAAGCATATTCGACCCGTTCGACTCTTAACCTACACTTTTTTAAAATCCGTAATGAGAGCAAAATGTACTAATGGATTAATTGTTGAGCGCATGGCATTAATTGTGTTATTATTGTTGAAAGATGGGAGTAAATAAAATATGTCCAATGAATTAACATTTATCGGTTTCCAAATTCGACAAGCCATTGAAGACAAACAGCTTCATACTCTTCAATCGTTGCTTGAAGATGATGCTTGTACTGCAGAGGTGTTACTTGAGCGTTGTGTAAAATTCAATAGCACTTCCCTGCACTTGGCAATTGAAACGGGTAGTTCGGAAATTGTAAGCGCTTTGGTAAACAGCAAACATTGCACTGAAGCATTGCTGAGCGCAGTCAATAGCCAAGGCTATCCTGCTTTGTGTGCTGCTATTTCAAAAAATAGCGAGGAGATGACTGAAGCAATTTTACTTAGTAAACATTGTCAAAAACAGACTATAGTTGCAAGCACACAAGATCGGTCCAGATGTAATGCGCTACACCTCGCTGTAATGAGTAAAAACAATAGAATTGTCAGGGCGTTACTCAATTCAAAGTATGCTTCTGAACTCTTGGATGCTCGTTGCAGACCCATACTATTAAGTTATAATCCCTTTGAACTGGCGGCTTTAGATGCTAATACGGAAATGCTGACAGATTTTATCTGTCATCCTGCTTTTATGAAATCTAAGCAAAACTTGAAAGAAATTCACATTTCACTGGATATTGAACTATTAGGCATAAAGGGTGCTGTCGCACTATTTGAAAAACGCAAACATTACTTATACCAAACTGAGAAGCTTATTACTGCGTTATCTTCTAAAATTGATTATTTTAATAAGAAAAACTATAAAGATAAGATGCTGGTTCGTAAGGTAAGAGATGAGTTGAAGGCTGCAAAAGAGGAATATGAAGGAGGAATATTAACTCCGGAATTGCAAGAGTCCTTTGAGGCGGCTTGCTTTAATGTTCTGCGAGAGGCTAGGAATGCTGAAGTTAAACAACACTTGCAAGTATTTCGAGGTGGCATCCGGGGCTTAATTGACAGTTTTCTCAAGTGTATAGGTTGTGATGCACAAATAAAATCAAATCGTGGCCGTTTTTTTGTCCCTCAAACGAAAACAGAAGTTCTTTGGAATAGGTTTGAGGAATTAATTCCCCAGGTAAATTCCCCAAGCCCTTTTAGTTCATAAAGGAGTGAGTTAAGAGGGCTTGGGTCTGACTGTTAATTGTCGCTATGTTCTCGATTAGCTGTTTGCTGTTCCTTGTTATCCTTTCTCTTTCCCTGATTCATATCGGTTTTTAAAGGAACAACTCGTGCGCCGGATTGTTGCTGCTGCTGATTACCGCTTTTTTTGCGCTGCATATTTCCGCCTGGAGTCTGTCGTTGCTGATTACCTGATGGGCGTCTTCTTCGAGAAGGAGAACCACCCTGGCGTTTTTCGCCGCCAGTCCTGGTGCTTGCTTGCCGCTGATTCTGACTACGGGGCTGCTTTTGCTCTGGTTTGGCAGCAGGTTGTTTTGCAGTTTCATCAGCACCACCAAAAAGACTGGTCCACAAACGTTTAATAAAGCTGGTTTGCGGCGCTTTTGAGCCAGTTGCTACAGCAAAGGTCTTCACTGCTGGTTCGTCTCTTACAGCATCCTGCTCGTCACGAATAATCGTTAACTCAGGTTGTTGAATCATTGTATAACTGGGTTTTTTATTCTTGCCTACATTATCTTCTTTCAGGCGGGTAATGCTGTATTGAGGGGTTTGCATGTAAGGGTTAGCAATGACAATAATCTTGACCCCATGACGTTTCTCAATATGCAGGATAAATTCGCGCTTCTCGTTAATGATAAAGGTCGCCATTTCAACTGGAACCTGAACATGTACTTCAGCGGTTTTATCCTTCAATGCTTCTTCTTCGATAAGACGAACAATAGACAGGCCATGCGACTGAATATTTCTGACAGTTCCACGTCCTTCGCAGCGCGGGCAGACTTCCTGAGCGGTTTCGCCGAGAGAGAGGCGTAAGCGCTGGCGAGACATTTCCAGTAAACCAAAGCGGGAAATGCGGCCAACCTGAATTCTTGCGCGGTCAGTTTTTAACGCTTCTTTTAATTCGTTCTCCACATCACGCTGATTTTTACTGGAATTCATGTCAATGAAATCGATGACTACCAATCCACCCAGGTCGCGCAAGCGTAATTGCCGTGCAATTTCATTGGCAGCTTCAAGATTGGTATTAAGCGCTGTGGTTTCAATATCAGCACCACTGGTTGCCTTGGCTGAGTTAACGTCAATGGAGACCAGGGCTTCAGTGCGGTCGATAACCAGTGCGCCGCCAGAGGGCAGGGCTACTTCGCGCTGATAAGCGGTTTCAATCTGGCTTTCAATTTGATAAAAATTAAACAGGGGAATGTTGTTATTGTACAATTTAACATTGGGCAAAAAGTCAGGTTTAACCTGTTCAATGTATTGTTTGGCTTTAACATAGGAAATCTGATCATCAATAATGATTTCAGAAATCGACTTCCTCAGATTATCGCGAATCGAACGAATGATTACATCGCCTTCCTGATGGATGAGGCAGGGGGCTAATTGATTAGTGTATGCATTACGAATAGCCTGCCATTGATTGCATAGCATATCGAGGTCAGCCTGTAATTCATCCTGGCCTTTGCCAACGCCTGCGGTGCGAATAATCAGGCCCATTCCTTCAGGTAATTCCAGGGCATTGAGCGTTTCTTTCAATTCATCACGATCATCGCCCTCAATTCGACGGGAAATACCCCCTGAGTTTGGATTATTGGGCATTAAAACCAGGTAGCAGCCTGCCAGTGTAATGAAGGTTGTAAGCGCTGCACCCTTGCCGCCGCGTTCTTCTTTGTCAACCTGGACCAGTAATTCCTGATTTTCACGAATCAATGAAGTAATGGGCGGGCGATCGTCGCCAAACTCATCAGGATTTTTACTCAGATACTCGGGAGCAATTTCTTTTAAAGGCAGGAATCCTTGTCGTTTCGCGCCGTATTCTACAAAGACAGCGTCAAGACTGGGTTCGCGGCGGGTTACAACAGCCTTGTAAATATTTCCTTTCTTTTTTACTTCAGTTGGACAATCAATGTCCAAATCAAACAGATAGTTATCTTTTATCAGCGCAACTCGAACTTCTTCAGATTGAGTCGCATTTATTAACATTTTCTCCATCACACACCCCGTTGAGGGCGCAACACTTAAGCCAGAAGACAGTGCAGGATATTTTATTGTTTGTTAAAACGTTATAGCCTTCAGCTACAGGCAAAGTACAGTAAATGAGTAAGCATACGTTTAACTCGCAGGACAGTACTGTACAGGGATTACCGCAATTGAATTGTAACCAGAAGCCACTTTATCAAATTATCAGATCCCGGATTAACCGCTTATTATCCAAACAAAAAATTCATTAAGCATTTCCCAATATTACTAAATTCAGACCATACGCAAGTTACCATCAAATCGACGGTGCATGTTCCATGTTCAGTGTATCTAAGGGACTATTTACGCAGAGCAGGTGTTTTACTTTAGAAATAGTGTAATTTACCTTTGACTCTATTCAATTAAGTCATTCACATCTACACACATGTCTGACATGCGCAGGTATCCGGTGAGTTCTCTTTTTATGACTCTTAATACCGGGCTTACTTCCTTCATATCATTAACCTAAGGGAAGCGCATTTTATTATCGTAAGTGTGCCGATTTTTATCGGCAATTAAACTTTTTAGTCATTATACGTTATAATTCGGTCGCCGGAATAAATTTTCCGACATTTAGTATTTTAGCAAAAAAAACTGCCACAGCAAATAGGTTAATCAAGAATGAATGATGTACGCTATCTGGAAGTAACTGCCAATGAAGAAGGGCAGCGTCTGGACAATTATCTAATGAGGGTATTGAAAGGGGTTCCCAAGAGCCATATTTACCGCATCATTCGTTCCGGTGAGGTACGCATCAATAAAAAAAGGGCCCAGGCAGCAAGCCGGCTAATGGAAGGAGATATACTGCGCATTCCCCCGGTACGAACCAGCCAGGAGAAGGAGCATTTTGTAGGCGACAGGCTTGAGCAGCTGCTGAAAAAAAGCATTATTTATGAAGATAATGAATTGCTGGTAATTAACAAACCGGCAGGTATAGCAGTGCATGGCGGAAGTGGTTTAAGCCTTGGGGTCATTGAGGCGCTTCGCAAAATCCGGACTGATTTGCATTATCTGGAACTGGTGCACCGCCTGGACAGGGACACTTCGGGTTGCCTGTTACTGGCTAAAAAAAGAAGTGCTTTAAGATTGATCCAGGCACAGCTGGAGAGCAGGGAAGTAAAAAAGATTTACTGGGCACTGCTGCATAATACCTGGACGGATAATCGAAAAATTCTGGTTGATCAACCACTGAAAAAAAATATTCTGCACTCTGGTGAGCGCGTGGTCATTGTTCATCCTGAAGGAAAACCTTCGCAGACTGAATTTAGGCTGCTGGAGAATTATGCGGATGCCTGCTGGGTGGAAGCATCTCCCAGAACAGGCCGTACGCATCAAATACGGGTGCACAGTGCGTATCTCAAGCACCCCATTGCCGGCGATGAAAAGTATGGCGGTGCGCGTTTATCTTATGATTTTATTCGTGATCGTTCTCGGCTATATTTGCATGCGCGGTCAATTCAATTTAATCTGAAGGACAAAAAACTTTGTTTTGAGGCGGAATTGGATGAGCAATTCAGCCAAACATTAAAATTCTTACGTACACGGGAGTGTGGTAGTCATGAGTAAGCGATATCGTCTGGTCGTCTTCGACTGGGAAGGGACAATCAGCGACACTCTTGGTCAGATTATAGACTATGTGGCCAGTGAGGCAAGGCGCTTGAATCTGGGTGAAATGGATCCGGAACTTGCAAGGGAGCATGTAAGCCTTGGGCTGGTTAATGCGACGAAAAAGGTATTTCCTCATTTAAGCCCGCCACAACTGGAACAATTACTGGAGGCAGTTCAGCTCAAACTTTATGCGCGTCATGCCGAAGTTTATCTGATTCCTGGTGTTCTTGAATTAATCCAGCGTCTTAGCAAGGAAGGCGTGTTTCTTGCCATCGCTACTAACAAAGGACAGCAAAGCCTGCATAAGGCGCTACAAAGCACCGGCCTGGAAAAGTATTTTACAGTGACCAAATCAGCAGGGGTTCTTCCTTCAAAGCCTCATCCGGAAATGCTTGTTGAGATTTTGCGTGATTTCGGCGTTACCCCGGAGGATACCCTGATGATTGGTGATTCACCCACGGATATGGAAATGGCAAAGAGTTTAGAGGTGGATGTAATCGGGGTGGACTTTTATCACCAGCATCCCGAACTACTAGAGCAATCAGGTGCGCTGGCTGTATTTGATGATTACAAGCTGGTTGCTGATTTTCTTCAACTGCCGCAAAAGGATTGATGTCGTGAGCAATCTAACCAGTTTACCCAATATGTTGACGCTGTTTCGAATAATGCTGATTCCAGTCTTCATCATTGTCTTTTATCTGCCTTTCGCCTGGTCGCGCGGATTATCTGCAATCATTTTTGCCCTTGCCGGATTCACCGACTGGCTTGATGGTTACGTGGCCAGAAAAATGAAACTAATGTCCCCATTCGGCGCTTTTCTCGATCCTGTTGCTGACAAATTGCTGGTAGCCTGTACTCTCCTACTCCTGGTTGGCGCAAGAGATGTCAATTACATCACCTTACCGGCTATTGTGATTGTGGGGAGGGAAATCGTTATTTCCGCCTTGCGTGAATGGATGGCTGAAGTGGGAAGCAGAGCCAGTGTTACCGTCAGCTACATAGGTAAAGTAAAAACAACCTTGCAAATGGCGGCACTGGTACTACTGATAGCCTTCGACCCAACCCAGTCCTGGTGGGGATTAATTGGCTTTGTTTTGCTTTACGTGGCTGCTATTTTAACCATCTGGTCAATGGTTATTTATTTGTCTATTGCATGGCCAGAATTAACTAAAAAAAGTTAAACCAATGTGTTGACACGACCCTAATTTTCGGTAAAATGCATCACATAAAGACGCGGGAATAGCTCAGTTGGTAGAGCACAACCTTGCCAAGGTTGGGGTCGCGAGTTCGAGTCTCGTTTCCCGCTCCAAATTCAAAGCGACGTATGAGTCGCTTTTTTTTCAACAGAAATATATAGGGCTGTGTGGCAGAGTGGTCATGCAGCGGCCTGCAAAGCCGTGTACGCCGGTTCGATTCCGGCCTCAGCCTCCACAAAATTGCCCAGGTGGCGAAACAGGTAGACGCAAGGGACTTAAAATCCCTCGGGAGTTAAATCCCGTGCCGGTTCGACTCCGGCCCTGGGCACCATATACCTTCCTGGTATTAATTGATCTCCTCAAAATTAAAAAAAATTAAGAATTTGATAAAGGATTTCTCATGGGATTTTGGCAAAAATTACAATCGGTCAGCGACCAGTACGCAGAAACTACACATTGCACAGTGCCCTTTATAGATATTGCAAAACAAATATTAAATCAGTGTATGACAAACTGTGCGTATATGTATGAAATGCTTGTACAGATAAAACCGTTTAAAAGCTATAGCCGGCAGTATTTGAGAAGGGGGCTGGAATTATTAGCAAACGACAGTTTGGATGAGCGGGAACAGTTTAAGATTGTGATTAGCAGCTTATTAGCTGCGAAGTATTACAATGATCATCATCATGCAGGCGATAAGTATTATCAAAGCAATCCGCTGCATCTTACAGTGGAAATGAAATATAATTTAGGAACTCTTCTTAAACCGCATGAAAAACCAAGCTTTACCGAACAGGATGCTGACTTCGATAATAAAATCGATGTTATATCCTCTGCTGTATTGAATGGAGAGATAAACCTGGATAAATCTCTTTTTATTAATTCCTCTTTAATTTCTGCAGAATTATTTAATCAGAAATTACAAGCGTTATGTGATAGGTATGAGATTGGATTATCTATGGAAGAACAAACTGAAAGCTACAGAGCTCCTGGCGCGTCCAGGTAGATTAAGTGGACCCTGCGGTCGCAGCCGCGGGGATTCGACTGCATTTGTGTAGATAGCTAGGGGTCTGCGCCGCGGGAATACACGATTGCACCGTGGGTGGTGTAACGAATCTCCGCGGCTTTGACCGCGGGGCCCAGCTGCCTTGTGGATTATTTATATTCCCAAAATGCGATATGCGCACCAGTAGGATCAGCAATAATCGCAAACAAGCCGATGTTGCCCACAGGGGTAACAGGCATCTTGACAGTTGCTCCCAGGTCAGTTGCTTGCTTCAGGGTTTCCGCAACATTATCGACTGCAATATAGCTCATCCAGTGAGGGGGGATTTCATTCCGCTCCTTGGGGATCCCCCATATGCCGCCAATGGCTTCTTCGCCTTTTGCCTGAGTGTTGATAAAGGTATAAATCATATCGCCTGTGTCATGCTCGGTAAATTGCCATCCTAGCAATTTGCTATAGAATTCTTTGGCGGCTTTAACATCAGGAGTAGCCAGTTCATTCCAGCAAAATTCTCCAGCGCGTATTTTGTCCATTATTAAATCTCCTTATTTTTGAAATGAAATTAAATGTTTGCCTATGGAAACCTGCATTTTGTCGGCAAGAATGAATGCAATTAAGTATAGGGTATTTTCTGGAAGATGAGTTTATTCTTCATCTCGAGCGGAGCGGCTCATTAAACTGAGAACCGCTTGTTGTGGACTGAGTTCGCCGGTTAAAAGGCGGTTAACCACTGCGCAGATTGGCATTTCCACATTATTACGCTCAGCCAGGAGGCAGATTTGTGCAGCGTTATGCTTGCCTTCAACAACCTGGCCGATGAGTTTTTCTGCTTCAATAGCAGAAATTCCATGGCCTAAATGTAGACCAAAGCGCCGGTTTCGAGACTGGTCATCGGTGCAGGTCAACACCAGGTCACCGACTCCAGCCAGACCCATAAAGCTTTCATCACGTGCGCCCAATACCTTGCCAAGACGGCGCATTTCCGTTAAACCTCTTGTAATTAACGCCGCTTTGGCGTTAGCGCCAAAATGCAGCCCATCGCTGATTCCGCAGGCAATGGCCAGAACATTTTTAACGGCACCGCATAACTGCACACCAATTAAATCATTGCTTAGGTAGACGCGTACATTCTGATGGTGCAGGAGCTCGCGAATGGATTCCTGGTAGACCGTATTATTCCCCGCTAATGTAAGGGCAGTGGGCAATCCCTGAGCGACTTCCCTGGCAAAGGAAGGGCCTGAAATGGCAGCAACTGAAAAATGTTCACCCCAATGATGGGCAATAATATCGCTCAGAAACTGATTGTTGGCAGGGTCAAGTCCCTTGGTTAGCCAGGATATACCTGTTGCAGGTTTATCAATAGTCTGAATTATTTCGCTAAAAGAATGAGAGGGAACAGCAATAATTACTTCGCCAGCTGATGAGCTGCATGCCTGCAAATCGTCAGTAAGCGCCAGAGTGTCCGGAAGTTTAACATCCGGTAAATAACGTTGATTGCAGCGGCTGGTTTTCATGGAAGCAACATGCTGCGGGTCACGTCCCCACAGCATTACTTTTCGGCCTGCCTTTGCCATGTGGATAGCTACAGCAGTACCCCAGGAGCCAGCCCCTAGTATAGCAATCGGTTTATTATTCATTGATTATCAATGAGTTGTTTCTGTTTCATCTGATTTGGCTTTGCTCTGCTCTTCCAGTTGCTGCATATACAGCGCATCGAAGTTAATAGGTGCCAGTACCAGTTGGGGGAAGCTACCGCGAATAACTTGTGAAGTAATTGCTTCTCTTGCATAAGGAAAGAGAATGCTTGGGCAGAAACTTCCTAATAAATGGCCTAATTGTTCTTTAGGGGCGCCCTGGATGGTAAAAATACCCGCTTGTTTGACTTCAGCCAGAAACGCGGTAGTGTTCTTGTTTTTAACTGTTGCAGTAACGGTCAGAACGACTTCGTAGACATTCTTTTCTAACTCTGTATTTTCTGTGTTCAGATCAAGAGTTAATTCAGGTTCCCATTGCTGTTGGAAAACCGCAGGCGTGTTGGGTGTTTCAAAAGAACTGTCTTTCATATAAACACGTTGAATCATAAATTGGGCTTCATTGGATGGATTTGTAGTTGCTTCGTTCATTATTTTTCCTAGTTATTGTAAAAGTTGATCTAATTTACCAGCGTCTTCGAGCGTGTATAAATCATCACAGCCGCCGATATGCTGTCCGTCAATAAAAATCTGTGGCACTGTTCTGCGTCCACTGCGGGCAATCATCTCATCACGCTTTGCCGGCTCTTCATCAACACGGATTTCCTGATAATTGACCTTTTTGCTGTCAAGCAGCTGCTTAGCTCTAACACAATAAGGGCAATAGCCTGTGCTGTATATAACGATGTTCGCCATACTTATTTTCCTTTTACCAGAGGTAAGTCTGCATTTTGCCATGCTCCCATTCCTCCTGCCAGAATCATTGGCTCGGAGAATCCCTTAGCACGCAATTTAGCAGCCAATGCAGTCGATTGTAAACCTTTGGCGCAAACCAGGATAATCGGTTTGTTTTTGTATTTATCCATAGTCTGCTGCTCAAAATCTTCAGCATTAGCACGAATTGCATTGATAATATGACCCTTGCGATAGGTTTCTGTATCCCTTAAATCAATCACCAGGGCATCTTCCCTATTTATTAAATGAACTGCCTGTTGCGGCGAGACTTCTTTGGCGCGTTTTTTCTGCGTTTGTATTTCATTAATAAAAATGAGGAGCAAAATGACAATCAAGCCTAACCATAACGCCCAGTGATTAATAATAAATTGCCCTAGTTGTCCCATAAAATACTCATGATAATAAAATTACTAGGGCTGAATTATCCTTAGATTATCCTGTCAACGCAAGTGATTAAAAGCCCCCGCGCGCCATTTCCTGTAATCGTGCAATTCGTTCAGCTGTAGGCGGATGTGTTGAAAACAGGGCGCTGAGACTCTCGCTGGTTAATGGATTGACAATAAATAAATTCGCTGTCGTCGGATGGTTTTCGGCGGCTGGAAATTGACCCTGATGGTTTGCCATTTCCAGTTTACCTAAAGCACTGGCCAACCATAAGGGATGGCCGGATAGTTTTGCTCCGCCGACATCCGCCTCATACTCTCGAGAACGAGAGACTGCCATCTGAATAAGGCCTGCTGCCAGGGGCGCTAAAATTAACATTAGAATTGCGCCAATTGGATTATGCCGTTCGCCCTCAGAGTTGCTTCCCATTGGTATGAACATAAATATATTGGCAATGCCGCTGATGGCACCTGCCAAGGTAGCGGCAATGACACTGATTAAGGTATCACGATGGGTAACATGTGAAATTTCATGGGCGAGCACACCGGTAAGCTCTTCCTGGCTCAGCCTTGATAAAATACCTGTTGTCACGGCAACACTGGCGTGCTCAGGGCTTCTTCCAGTAGCAAAGGCATTGGGAACCGGGGTGTCGACTATGTACACTTTAGGAACAGGAATTTGTGCGCGATTGGCAAGCTGTGAAACAATTGAGTAAACAGGATGATTCTCATTGAGAGGCTGTGCTTTATACATTCGGAGTACAATCTGATCAGAAAACCAGTAGGCGCCAAAATTCATCACAATTGCAAAGATCAAGGCGATCATCATACCGCTATAACCGCCCAGTAAACGGCCGATAACCATAAGCAGGGCGGTTAGGGCAGCAAGTAAAATCAGGGTTTTCAAATTGTTCATAGTAACCATCCCTTGTTTCTGATGTAGGCTGTTGTCTTGCGAATAGAGTGAAGTAATCCAGCTTTCGGTGCCTCATTCTAGTTCCGATCTGGATTACTTCGCTATGCTCGCAATGACGGGGGGCCAGTGGGATATTATGCCATTTCCCTGTCATTGCGAGCCTTGGCGAAGCAATCTAGATCGGGGCTGGAATAGAGCACCGGGGCTGGCTTCGCTATGCTCGCAATGACGAGAGGAGCAATCCAGGACCTATTATAATTAAATAGTCACTATTCCCCGTTTTTCAAGCCTGGCTATCATAAAAGCGCATAACTTCAGCCAATGGCTGTCCCACCGCAGCAGAAGGAGATTTAATCGCCAGGACCGCTGCCAGAGTACTGGCTATGTCAGTGGTATAGACGGGACGATTAACCTTTTGCCCGGTAAATTGGCCATTGACAAACAGAATGGGAACGTAACTATCGTATTGCCAGGGGGTGCCATGATCCACTTTCTGGCCTTCCTGATCCTCGCTTAACTGATAAGGAGGCGGTACCAGGTAAATATCGCCGGCACGATTTAAATTGGCCATGCGAACTACTTTTTCGCTGAGCCAGTCATGCTGGGTATTGGCTAAGGATAAGGCATAAGCCTGAAATACACCGGGGAAATTGTTTAATGCTTCAGCCAGGCTGGCACTAACCTGATCAATATCCAGATTGCGGGCAGCGATTGCCTCATGATTCAGATAGACATAGGGAAGCATGATGGCCTGCAGGCTATTGGGCGGTAGCTGGAAACGCTTCAGCAGCACCTGTTCAATGGCATGGCGCAAATCCGTTTCATTTAAGGCCTTGGCTTGCGGCATATTGTGCTCTGCCAGATAGCTTGGTGAGTCGCTTACGCCATGATCAGCAGAAAGGACAATCAGGGTATTGGCAAGCCCTACCTGAGCGTCAATGGCTTTTAGCAGTTTTGCCATGGTTTGATCAAGACGCAGCAGATTGTCTTCTGATTCGAGACTATTAGGGCCAAACTCATGCCCTACCGCATCAACGGCAGAGAAGCTAATCCCCAAATAATCCACGTTATTGGCTGTTTGTCCCAGTTTCTCTTCTTTAAGCAGGTGAATGGCGAAATCAGCGGTTAACTCATCCGCTTTCGGGGTCATGGATAAGTATTCGAAGTACTCTTCAGTACCAGGCTCCCCAGTATGGTGCGGGAAGCTATTGCCAAAGTCTACCGATCGGTTGGGGAATCCTGCCGCTTTAGCGTAAGCATATTGATTCATGGGCCTGCTGAGCGACCAGGTTTCATTTTGCGCATGATAATCCGCATTCCAGTTAGTCACCCACTGTGGATATTGGCTAAGATAATAACTACTGCTTACAAACCCCCCATTTTTTCGATCAAACCAATAAGCCTGACCAGAATGGCCTGCGAGGGTAATCGCTGCGCGGTCTTTTAAAGAAACGGCAAAGGCGTGCCCTTTTTGAGCGAGTACCAGTTCATCGCTGAGTGTGGAAGCAAGCAGCTGACGCGGTGAACGTCCGGGCAGCTCTTTTTTGGTATGGGCAGTAGGAATAATTTTGCTGTCAGAATCTTCCATACAATAAACCGCCTGGCCAGTCTTTCGGTCTATCCAGTCATTGGCAACAACGCCATGAAGTGCAGGATAACTGCCGGTAGCGATAGTCGCATGGCCGACACAGGTTACTGTGTGGGCGTGGGGGTGATGGGCATTTTGATAACTTATCCCATGGCTGTATAAGTAGTTAAAACCATCCGCAGCAAATTTGGTTTTATAGCGTTCCAGCAAATCACCGCGCAACTGATCAACCACAATCTGCACAACCAGCTTGGGCGGCGCGGTTTCGGCAGAGGCAATGCCTGCCAGCAGCATTAATGGTATACCAAGGTATTTCTTCATTTGATTTCCTTTCTGTTGAAGCAAAGCGCCATCCTAAAACAGACCGGGAGAGAAATAAAGCATTCACGGATGATTCCCTAAAACTTATCATGAAAACAATAGGTTGTAATTTAGTTAAGTCGTTTAAAGAAAAGTCATGACGAATGGAAATAATTAGTTTACACTGGGTGTCGTGAGGAAGATCTTCACTTATTGGAATATGGAGTTTAAGGAGAATAATATGGCTTTTGAAGTTCCAGCTTGGGAAAAAATTAAAGAAGCGTATAAAGAGCAAAGAAGGGTTGTAATTACTAAGAACCAAAAAAACAGGATTGAGGACTTAAGTGATGATCGATTCGGTCAGCTCAAATTTCTTGATATTCTGGAAGCGACTTTAGACTCACCCCTCAGTGGTTTGTCTGATAAGCAAAAGGCAAACATTTTTGTAGGCTCACTTCTTGTAGTTGAGCAGATGATTGAAGCTCGATATTGGGCAACTTCTCCCGATAATAGCGCCTTGCATCGGGGTATACCATTAATCATTAATCGTAACGATTCGAATAAAATGGATCCCTTAACTGGATGGACCATATTCACCGATACACTAGACTATATGGATAAACAAATTCATGTTGATAATGATCCGGGTAAACCTAAATTAAGAAATCATCTATTTTCAAATATCAGGAAAGACGAAAAAGCCTCCCTCGCGTTTGATCATGATAAATACATGACGGTGCTTGTTTCCTCACAGAAGACAGCTCGTCTTGAAAAAGATGACAAGGAAAGTCAGGATATTAAAGAAGCTGAGGCAGCTGAAAAGAAAGCCAAGCTTGAAGAAGAAAAGAGAATTAAACAGGAAGCTGAAAAAGCAAAAGGGCACAGCGGTGGAGTACTTAGTACCCTGAAACATATGGTATGGTCTTCGACCCCTGCTCCGACTTCAACAACCGATGAAAAATTTACGCCTGCTGAACCTCAGGGTCCTTCCTGATTTCTATCTGCATACCGCGGAATGTCCGCGGTATGATTCACATCACTTATCTATTGCATAGCCCGCCATCGCCCAGCCGGCGATCCCCGCATTGACTGAATACACTTCCTGATACCCCATTTGTATTAAGGTATCGGCTGCAGCCAGGGAACGCACACCGCCCTGACAATACAGATAAACGGGTTCTGCCAAGTCGCTGGTCTCTTCCTTAATACGCGCAGCCAACTCGCCTTTAGGAATATGGCGCGCTTGTGGAATGCGATAGTTTTGCCATTCATAGTCCTCGCGTACATCAATCAGGCAAATGTCGCTATTCCTATCCATCCGCTGCTTTAGTTCGTGAACATCAATGGTTAAAATTTTATGTTCGTTCATGATTCGTCTCTCTCAATGTAGGTCGGGTTAGGGTCGAGTGGTGGATAAACCAATAAATTGCAGCCGTTATGACGCCCCCCAGCAAGGTAGCAAAAGCCCAGGTCGCTGCTGAGACCAGTGCCGGGCGTTGCCCAATTTGGTACAAGCTCCCAGCGTCACGGGCAACGGCGCCCGCAAAAAGGAGGTGGAGCAGGGCATTGATTAGAATTAAGAGGTATTGGAAGGTGTCAATTTGCGCCGCGTATTGTTCTATTAGTTGAGTTAACATTTTAATCGCATCTGAACTTGGATAAACCATAATAGCAGAAAAGCGGGGATTCTGTCTTTCTGCATATGTTTTCCCGCTCCGAATCCCCGCTGCACCAACCCTTCGAATCCCCGCGGCGTCGCCCCTTCGAATCCCGCGGAGTCGCCCCTTCGAATCCCACGGAGTCGACTATCCGAATCCCACGGAGTCGACCATCCGAATCCCCGCGGCATGCGACCGCGGGGCCCAAAAGATCTAATTCATAGCTCCAATTTACTAAGCAGTTCATTCAATCTTTACTCCGGTAGGATTGTAGTCCCTGAGTTCTTTTTGAGCCAACCATGGGCCCCCGATCGACGCTCATAGTTCTCTACACATCGCTGAAAACACAGTCTGCTCTTAGCTTCGACTTCCCTCGGCTTGCCCGAGAGCTCCAGATGACTTATGGAAACACTGGACCCTGCGGACAAGCCGCAGGGCGTAGTGGTGATGCGTAGATACCTATGGGCTAGGATCGCGAGGTCGAAGATTGAGCTGGGGTGTGGGCCCCGCGGTCGCAGCCGCGGGGATTCGGAGGTCGCAGCCGCGGGGATTCGGAGGTCGTAGCCGCGGGGATTCGGAGGTCGTAGCCGCGGGGATTCGGAGGTCGTAGCCGCGGGGATTCGGAGGTCGTAGCCGCGGGGATTCGGAGGTCGTAGCCGCGGGGATTCGGAGGTCGCAGCCGCGGGGATTCGGATGGTCTACGCCTCGGGGATTCGAAGGGTCGACAGCAGACTTCATAAATGCATTTTGATTGAATGGCGTTCTTAATGTATAATAATGCGTCATTCTGTTGGTTGTTTGTTTTTGGTGATTAATGCAAGAGAAAAAAGAAAAAAATCCGGGACATTGGAAGCGTGTATTTATAGACAGGGTCGCTTTGGCCAAGTATACGAAGGATCCTGAGCGAGTGAAGAAACTGGCCCGGGCGTTAGTGGAGAGCCCTGGCTCAACCGATTGGGAGCCATTATCCCGTGAGTTGGCGAGTGCTCGCCTCAATGATGCCGACCGGGCCCTGATTATTGATTTTGAAGTGGATGGCGAAAGGACTGCAGTCATAGCAGACATAGCCGAAAACCATGATTATAACAAGTCACCGCTATATTCAGACAAAGACGGGGTCGCTAAATATCGGGCGAAGTATGGCCCCTCGATAATCCAGCGCATCCGCGAGCAGATGGCCGAGGAACAAGCCGCTGCTGCCCGTCAGGCGGCTGGCGATGCAGTTGCACCGCCTCATCCGGTCATAACCCTGGATTGCTACAACCAGAATTTCATTCGTTTGAATACTCAGCAGGAATCAGTATTGGAAACAAGGCTCCCTGCATTGATCAGTGGGGCGCCAGGATCCGGAAAATCCTGTGTAGCAATATCATTGATTACAGAGCTGGTAAGCCGCCTGTCTGATAACCCTGAGACGTGTATACTCTATGTGACGAAATCACCAGAATTAATCAAGGCGATGCAGGCAATCTGGGACGCGCTGTTACTGCCTGAGGAACTGAAGCAGCGGGTTGAGTTTAAAACCTATGAAACGGTAGCCCGTGAGCAGAAAGGCGAGGCGTTTGTTGGAAAAACGATTGCCAAGGAGGCTGATTTTGAGGAGTGGCTAAAAGGGTATATGCCAGCCCGTTTACCCGAGGCACGCCAGCTTTATGAGGAATTCCGACTGTCATCGGGTTATCCCGACAAGACTCAATATCTGGGGCTTGGTGATAAGAAAAGCCTGTACCATAATAAAGCGGACAAACAATGGATCCTCAAGGCGTACAAGGCTTATCTGGCCTATCTGGAGGATAAGCGTAAAGTCGCGCCCGATTTTCTCGATCTGGGGCAGCAGGGAAAATATGACCTGGTCCTTAGTGACGAGGCCCAGGATTTGTCGGGGCAGGAACTCTTAAACCTGCTGAATCTTGCTAAAAACGGGCAGATTTGCCTTTGCATGGATTCTCATCAAAGTCTTTTTGACAGCAAGTCAAAACGTCCATTTATTTTTGAACTAATGCAGCGTTCAGGTTTAGAACTCAAGTATATTGAACTTCCGCATTCTTATCGTTGTCCTGCGCACGTGGTGCATTTTGCGAACACGGTGATTGGTATCAAAAACCAGGCAGTGGGTGGCAGCTCAGACAAATTGGAACGACCGGAAATAAAAATGTCCCCGGAACAGGCGAATACGCCGGGCATGGTCCATTGGCTTAAGCAGGATGAAGAAGAGCTGGCCAAGTTGAGGGACATGGCCGGGCAAAGTAATTTTGCCATTATCACCTTGCCGCAGTATGTGGATGAAGCCCGTAAAAAGTATCCTAAAGCGGTGATGATCTACACCCCGGAGCAAATCAAAGGGCTGGAGTACGAGAATGTGATCCTGTACCGGATGCTGGATGATCCGCTTTGCCATGAAGCCAGTCGCGAACTCAATCTGGAGCTGAATGGCAAAATTCCGGTTAACCAGCCAAAACGGGGTTGCAGCAGAGACCGCTTTGGCCCTCCCTTCAACAAAATTTTTACCAGCTGTACACGCGCCACGCGCCGTTTGTTTGTGGATCAGGGGAAAGACCATCCCTTAACAAATCTTTGCAATGCGCTGGAGCAGGGGATAAAAACGCCAGACACGGCCTTCTTAAGGGAAGTAATTCTTAAGCAGACCGAAGAAGAATACCTGGCGGGATGGCAGGCAGAAACCTGCAGGCTATATCAAAACGGTAAGAAAGAGATGGCAGAGGAAGCCTTCAACCACTGGAATAGGGAGAAGATGCTGTATGTCAATTATGAAAGCTTTCTGCTGGCCCATGAGCTGATTAAGATTGAAGAACCCGCTAAGCCAACGGAAACGGCTCCCGTCCAAGAGCCTGAAAAACGGTTAGCGGCTACCTCTGAAGTCTCTGAAAAGAAAGACAGTCCGATTGTTTCAAATACAGCCAGCGAAAACCGGCCTTCAGATAGGGGAAAACGGGGGCGACAGCGAAGGAAGCCAAATGCAGAAACCCCAACCACCGCCAGTCTGTCAAAAAATACTTTTTCGGGCGGGGTTGTCGGGCGGTCGCCTAAATTTTTTTCCAGTAGTCCTAAAAAAGTTCAGGAGGAATTGCCTGACAGCACCCGGTTTGAGGAAAGCGTTCAGTCAAATTTGAATGATTGGTTTGAAGGTTTTTCCGATAGCTGGTTTGATTTGATATCGGATAAACCACAACCAGAATACCTTTTCGAATTGCTATTTGTAATTAAACATGCCGGTTATGACTGTTTTCTGAGCCGGTTAAAGTCAGATAATGAAAGATGGATGGCGCTTAAACGCTCATTTACAAAGTATCCCGAGATGACCGCGTTCTATTTTTCATTAAGTCAGCTAAGCAAGGAAAAATCGGGCAGTGGGAAAACCTATTTTGAAATTCTATGCCGGAAGCAGTATGGGCTTGATTTTTTGAAGGAGGTTTGGGAATCGATGTCCATCCCTGGCATGTTGGATAAAGATCCGCTCCCTTCATTGCCTGCTATTTTGTTCGGCGCGTCCTCGGACACTGAATGGGGTAAGCTGAGCGAGGAAAACAATTTGTTAATGTACCTGCTTAACCACCCGACAGGGCGCCATATATTCAAGACTCTTTTTACCAGCCAATTGTTTTCAAGTTTAAGTTCGAAAGACAAGGATGGTGAGACACTGTTGCATTGGGCAGTCAGGAATCAACGCATCAATGTGATTGTATTGATCATGGCCGCCAGGGACAGCGCCTTGCGTGAGGGGCTTTTGAGAGGCGAGGACGATGTATTGGGCGTAAAAAACAAGGCAGGACTTACGCCGCTCGAATTGGCACAGGCTGACAATCTGGGTAATGTAATCAAATCGCTTGATCCTGCCCTTTATCAACGATCCGCGGTCAAGAAAGCCGAAACTTCCTCCCAGGTTGAGACATTTGAAAACAAGGAGTCTTTAGACAAAAAGATTGTAGAGCTTGAAAAAACAAGGGGAGCGATGCTTCTTCCTGAAGTGAAAAAATTGTGTAATGAAATTGAAGCATTGTACAAGTCGCAAAAGTCCATCGAGGAAAAAATAGAGGCAGAAAAAGCCACCACTCAAAAGGGATTGAGTAATAAAAAGGCATTAACCCGTCAATTAAATAAAACCAAACGATCTATTGCGGATAAGCACAAGATGTTTGACAGGCAAACCCGTGAAGCTAGATTAAACGCACTCGCTGATTTAGCGTCTACTCCAATGGATGCTAAGGAAACGTATGAGAAGTTTGATCTGCTGATAATAGGTAGCGGTATAGGTCTGATGTACTGCATTCTGATATCCATGCCGACACCCAATGGGCTGACTATGCTCAGGTGCATGTATAAAAACAAGCTTAAGGCAAGCGATAGGGAAAGTACCTGGTCTTGCCTGGAAAACTATTTACAAGACAATAAGGCTCTGGTTCATCACTATTTCTCTTTGGATGAGTTATTCAAGCCCTTTGAGGATAGCGATAAAACCCGTTTTGAAATGCTCGCTCGTACTGAAGAAGGCCTTGAGTTCCTGGTTTTGGTTTTTAAGAGTCTGAACCTGTCCGATACAATGAAATTCGAAGCACAGGCTTCCATTGGATTGAGTTTGTTTGTTAAAGGATCAATCAAGGGTTGGGGGGCAGTGCGGGAGTCTAATTCCCTATTCTTTTATTTGCTCAATCGTCCGCAAGGGCTTTACTTGCTTTCCAGGCTGCCGGCCACTATCGTTTACAATTTGATGCGTCGGCAGGATTCTGAATTGAATAGCGTTTTGCACTGGGCTGTATCCAGCAAGCGGGCGGAGCTGATTGCTATGGTACTTGCTTTAGAACCAAGGCTTAAGGATAGCGGTGCAATACGAGCGCTTTCCGGCTTAAAAAACACCGCGGGGCAGACTGCACTGGATATCGCAAAAGCCACTGAATTTGAAGACGGGATTGCTTTATTAACCGCCCTGGAATCAAATCAAACTGTCCAGCCAGGACTGGCCACTTACTCATCGCTGTATCACCCTGCGGAGAGGGCCTCCACTGAAACGGAAAGCAGTGCCTGCTCAACATTAAGCGCTTCAATCGGTGATCCAATCGACTCCCCTTGTCGAATGCCTTAAAGCCCACAGCAGGTAAGGGCATTATTGTAGGTTGGGCCTTCTGGCCCAACAAAACGCTTTGGGCTCATGTTGAGCCTGCATCCAATTACAGAATTACTTGCTATTCTGGACAATTTACAATAATTTAATTAATTTTTGCATGGCAAAAACCTTGATGGACTACGCTTATCAAGACTACAGTAGTGGCAACTTGCTCTCATCTTAAATCATAATAATAATTAGAAAACTTGGCTGTTTCATTGGGGTTGAGTTTAATTGCTGAGGAGTATTCTCATGCATCACTATGATGTACCTGTACCCAATTTATTTACGGCGCACTGCGGCCCTTTATACCACGTGGAAGAAGTTATTTTAAGCCAGATTGCTGATATCGAGGATTGGTTCCGGCAGCAATGGCGAAAAACGCCTCCTCCCCTGACATCTTCGGTTGATCTCCGGCATGCCGGCTTTAAAATTTCGCCTGTGGATACTAATTTGTTCCCAGCCGGGTTTAACAATCTAAATCCCGATTTCCTGCCGCTTTGCGTGCAGGCTGCCCAGGCGGTTTTAATCGATTACCTGCCAAACTGCAAGCGTATATTAATTCTTCCAGAGAGCCATACCCGAAACCGTTTTTATATGGAAAGTCTGGCTGTTTTAAGGGACATTTTAATTCAGGCTGGATTTAATGTCAGAATCGGAAGCCTTGATCCGGAGGTAATTAGACCCGTTGAAATTGATCTGGAAGGCAATAACAAACTGCTAATAGAACCCCTGATACGCCATGAAGACCGCGTGGGGCTGCATGATTTTGATCCCTGCTTCATTGTACTCAACAATGATTTGTCAACTGGGGTGCCGCCTATTCTCGACGGGATTAAACAGCGTATTCGACCGACTGCCAAGCTGGGCTGGTTTTCTCGTCTGAAATCCAGTCATTTCGGCTTTTTTAACGAGATTGCCACTGAGTTTTCCGAAGTTATCAATCTGGATCCCTGGTTTGTCAATCCTTATTTTACTGCGGTTGATGGCATTGATTTTATGGCCCAGGAGGGCTTGGAAAATCTCGCGGAGGCCGCCGATGTCCTTCTGCGGCAAATTGAGGACAAATACCGAACCTACAATATTGATGAAAAACCATTCCTTGCCGTGAAAGCGGATAATGGCACTTATGGAATGAGTGTGATGATGATTCATGACGCGAATGAACTTCGCCAGTTGAATCGGAAGCAGCGAACCCGCATGGCTGCCAGCAAGGGAAGCCAGAAGGTGGAGCGCGTTATTTTGCAGGAAGGCGTTTTCTCTTTTGAAACCATGCCTGATGGGGCTGTGGCTGAACCGGTGGTTTATATGATAGGCCAATTTGTAGTGGGTGGATTTTATCGTGTTCATCAGGGAAGGGGCAGTGATGAAAATTTAAATGCGCCGGGCATGCACTTTGAACCGCTGGCCTTTTCACAACCCTGTAATATGCCAAGAGGAGATTTGCCGCCCGTTGAATATCCCAACCGCTTTTATGCGTATGGCGTAATTGCGCGCCTGGCTGCTTTGGCTGCTGCAAGAGAAATCGCGGCTATTGGAGGCGAATAATGAAACTTGCTGTTCTCATGGATCCTCTGGATTCGATAAAACCTTATAAAGATTCGACTGTGGCCATGTTGCAAAGTGCGCAGCAATTGGGATGGGAATGTTCTTATTTTACAACTGCCGATATGGCCTGTCGGCAGGGACAGGCTTTTGCGCAGGTGACTCCCCTTACGCTTGGCGATGAAAAATCCAACCGCTGGGTTGAAGTGGGCGAGACAGAAGAGAAATCCCTGAATGAATTTAACATTATTCTGATGCGAAAGGATCCTCCTTTCGATATGGAATACATCTATGCAACCTATGCGCTGGAACTTGCCGAAAAAGCCGGCGTCCTGGTTGCCAATAAACCGCAAAGCTTGAGGGATGCTAATGAAAAGTTCTTTACTTTACAGTTTCCTCAATGCTGTCCTCTGACTCTGGCCACTAAAAATATTGATCGCCTCTACCAGTTTTGGAAGCAACACCAGCAGGTTGTTTACAAACCGCTGGAGGGTATGGGGGGAAACGCTATTTTCCACGTGGATGAAAATGCAAACAATTTATCGGTCATCCTTGAGGTTTTGACTCAAAATGAAACCGTAACGATTATGGCTCAGCGTTATATTCCTGAAATAAAAAATCTCGGTGATAAACGTATCCTCTTAATCGATGGCTTCCCTGTTCCCTATGCACTGGCCAGAATCCCTGCAAAAGGCGATATCCGCGGTAATCTCGCGGCGGGGGCTCGGGGCGAAGTGGTGGCGATAACGGACCGTGATCGCTGGATTTGTGAGCAAATTGCTCCCACATTGCGGGAAAAAGGTTTGTTTTTTGTAGGGATTGATGTGATTGGTGATTATCTGACAGAAATTAACGTCACCAGCCCCACTTGTATCAGAGAAATTATGCAGGTGACCGGCCTTGATATCGCGGGTGACTATATGCGTTCTCTGGCGGAAAAATTAAGTACTTAATATGTTACCCCGGATAAATCGTTCAGCCTGTAGCGGCTTCAGAGTGGCATCTCGAAGGCTTCGTTCGCTGCCAAGCCTTCGAGACGAGCTACGCTCCTCCTCAGGCCGAACGGTTTGGGCTGGCACTGTCTTCCTATTTAAGTTACACTATTTCCCTCCAAATTGCTGAGCCTGCTATGCGTTCTTTTTCCCGTGAAATTCTAGTTACGTTTGCGGTAAAAATCGTTCTTCTGACCGCTTTATGGTTCTGTTGCTTTCATCATGTTGAAAAACCGCAATCAATCAAGCAATGGATATTGGGTTCATCTTTGACGCCGGAGGTTATCGCAAAACACTAATTTATTGATTTGACAAGGGGAGTTTTGTTTTAACTTCAGTTACTAAGGTGAGCTATGATTCCTGCCAGTGAAGTTGTTGATTTATCCCGTTTACAATTTGCTTTAACCGCGCTTTATCATTTCCTGTTTGTTCCACTAACACTTGGATTGTCCTTACTATTAGCCATTATGGAGACTGTTTACGTCATGACTGGGCGTGACATCTGGCGCCAAATGGTTAAGTATTGGGGGCTTTTATTTGGTATCAATTTTGTCCTCGGAGTGGCCACGGGGTTAACCATGGAATTCCAGTTTGGTACTAATTGGGCGTATTACTCGCATTATGTTGGCGATGTATTTGGCGCACCTCTGGCACTTGAAGGCTTGATGGCTTTTTTTCTGGAGGCCACTTTTGTCGGTCTATTCTTTTTTGGCTGGAATAAATTATCAAAGCTTCAACACATGGTTTGTACCTGGTTGCTGGCTTTAGGTACTAATTTGTCAGCATTATGGATTTTAATTGCCAATGGCTGGATGCAGAATCCTGTCGGTGCCGAATTTGATTACCAGACCATGCGGATGGAAGTCAGTGACTTTGCCGAAGTTATGTTTAATCCTGTCGCCCAAGCCAAATTTGTCCATACCATTAGTGCCGGCTATGTCACGGGTGCAATCTTTGTTCTGGCGATCAGTGCTTATTTCCTGCTGCGGGGACGCCATATTGATCTGGCCAAGCGCTCCATGACCGTCGCGGTTTCATTTGGTTTGGCGTCGGCCCTGTCTGTTGTAGTGCTTGGTGATGAGAGTGGTTATGTAGCGAACAGTAACCAGAAAATGAAGCTTGCTGCCATTGAAGCGATGTGGCACACAGAAAAAGCCCCGGCAGGTTTGACGGTATTTGGCATTCCCAATGAAAAAACGCAGACGACCGACTACGGCTTTGAGGTTCCCTATGCGCTTGGCCTAATCGCTACCCGTTCTATCAGCGAGCCATTGCAGGGCATTTCAGAACTGATCGAAGAGGGGAAGCAGAACATCCGCGAAGGAATGCAGGCTTATAAGGCATTATCGATTCTTCAGCAAAATCCTCAGGACAGCCAGGCAAAGGCCGATTTTGAATTGCATCGACATGCTTTAGGCTATGGGCTTTTATTAAAAAAATATACCGAAAATGTAAGTGATGCATCGGAAGAACAAATTAATATGGCTGCTAATGATCTCAAGCCAAAAGTATTACCCCTGTTTTTCTCCTTTCGCATCATGGTGGCCTGCGGCTTTTTCTTCATTTTGCTGTTTGCGACAGGGTTTTATTTATCCACAAAACGAAAATTGCATACCAGCCGCTGGTACCTTCACATTGCTTTCTGGTCACTTCCCTTACCATGGATTGCGGCCGAGTTAGGTTGGATTGTCGCAGAATATGGACGCCAGCCCTGGGTTGTGCAGGGTATCTTGCCAACTTATATCGCCACTTCCTCCGTCAGTTTCTCCCAGGTTGCGACTTCCCTGGCTGGTTTTATTATTTTTTACACGGTACTTGCCATTATTGAAGTGTATCTAATGGTTAAAGCCATTCGGCTTGGCCCAACCAGTCTGATTCAAGGGAGTGAAAAATGAGTCTTGATTATGAAATGCTGCGTCTAATATGGTGGCTTTTGTTAGGTATACTGCTGATTGGATTTGCCGTAATGGACGGATTTGATCTGGGGGTAGTCATGTGGCTGCCATGGCTGGCAAAGGGAGACACGGAAAAAAGGGTATTAATTAATAGCATTGCCCCGACCTGGGAAGGTAATCAGGTGTGGTTTATTTTAGGCGGAGGTGCTATTTTTGCCGCCTGGCCTGCTTTATATGCCTTGTCCTTTTCCGGGTTTTATCTCGCCATGCTGCTGGTATTACTGGCATTAATCCTGCGGCCGGTAGGGTTTAAATACCGATCCAAACTGGAGTCAAAACACTGGCGGAATAATTGGGATCGCGCACTTTTTATCGGCGGATTTGTGCCCGCACTGATTTTTGGGGTAGCCATCGGCAATGTATTGCAGGGGGTTCCATTTCATTTTGATAGCAGTTTACGCCCGTTTTATACCGGTACGTTTCTAGCGCTGTTAAATCCCTTCGCCTTATTATGCGGGGTATTGTCGGTTGCTATGCTGGCAATGCATGGGGCATTTTTTCTCAATGTGAAAACAGATGGAGTTCTGCAAAACAGGGCGGCTATCGCAGCGCGTTCCTCAGCCTTGCTGGTTATCGTTTTATTTATTGCCGGCGGCATCTGGGTGTATTTGGGGATAGACGGCTATGCCCTGGTGAGTCCAGTGGCACATGACGGCCCCTCTAACCCGCTTTATAAAACGGTTACCCATGTGCCGGGCGCCTGGTTTTATAACTATTACCAAAAACCATGGACGATGCTGGTGCCGGTGTCCGCCCTGATATCAGCCCTGCTTGCTATTCTTTGTAGCAGAAAGCCAAAGTGGGCTTTTATTTTCAGCGCCATTACCGTTGCAGGCATTATAGCGACAGTCGGGATTAGTATGTTTCCATTTATATTACCTTCTGTGACATACCCATCGCAGAGTTTAATCGTGTGGGATAGCTCCTCAAGCATGTTGACTTTGAATATCATGTTGTTCTCAACATTAATATTGCTACCCCTGGTCCTTCTTTATACGGCATGGGTTTACCGTGTTTTAAAAGGCAAGGTTACAACTGATACTGTCGAGAGTAATTCGACTATTGGCTATTAGGAGGTTCTTTATGTGGTATTTTTCTTGGATTTTAGGTACAGGTCTGGCCTGCTGCTTTGCCATATTGAATGCGATGTGGCTGGAATTAAGGATCAGTGATTCAAACCAGAATGGGTAGCTGCCCAGCTTTGCTGTTTTATTTCATTCAGCCATCCGAATCCCCGCGGCTTCGAACGCGGGGCCCATGTCTGGTAGTCGAAAATGCTCTCAGATAAATCCATTATTGCCGAACATAGCAATTAAAAGCAGTGAGGAACAAGTCTTTCAAACATTATTAAATTAGCAAAATCGATATTCTAAATAAGCTTCGTGTGGGCCCCGCGGTCGTTGCCGCGGGGATTCGGATGGTCGTTGCCGCGGGATTCGGATGGTCCCTTCCGCGGGATTCCATAGCTAATTTGTGTAGCTATCTATGGGCCGAAGCCGTGGGGGTTAGCTGTTGCATTCGCCGAAGAATCCAGATCAGGCTAAGCAAATCCCAGCTGTCTCCAGGCTTCATAAAGGATAATGGCCACCGAATTGGAAAGATTCAGGCTGCGGCTATTCTCCTTCATCGGAATGCGAATGGCAGGGTAGTTTTCTCTTAACTCAGCAGGCAGCCCCCGTGTTTCTGGTCCGAATAGCAGAAGATCTTCCTCCTGATAGGCAACCTGATCATAATGCACGCTGCCCTTGGTGGTGCAGGCAAAAATTCGGCGGTGTGCATTTTGGGCAATAAATGCGGCTTCATTTTCATAATGAATGACTCTGGCCCATTCGTGATAATCAAGCCCAGCGCGGCGCATACGCTTGTCATCCATAGCAAAACCAAGCGGATGGATTAGATGTAATTGCGCGCCGGTATTGGCGCACAGGCGGATAATATTGCCGGTATTGGGGGGTATTTCCGGCTGGTAAAGAGCAATATGCAGCATATAAGATTTAAGTAAATGTTGAACTAAGGTACGATTTTACCTTATTCATCCACATAATCACTACCAAGGCTTGTATCGCCAGCACTTTCATCGTCATTTTCGTCCACATAGAGTGATTCGGAATCAACAGCCTGGCCTTGCTCGCCTGTGATCCGGTAATTACGATGTTGTAAATAAGCATCGCGGATAAAGGCATATTTATCAAGCGCCTCGTCCATCAGTTTCTCGGTTTCAAACAACTGGGAGCGGAGATCAACATATCTGACGCCGATAAGTGTATTGGTAAGAACGGGTTCCAGGTAGGGATAGGGGGTCATTAGCGGGTATTCCAGCACCATGCCCATTCCATCGCGGATTGTGCTTGGGCCGAGGAAAGGGATAACAATATAGGGGGATCGTTTGTCGCCCCATTTTGCAAAGGTCAAGCCCAGATCATTGCTATGCGGCGGCAATCCCATGCGGCTTGCGGCATCAAAAAATCCGGCAATTCCAAGCGTTGAGTTAATCAGAAAGCGCCAGCTGTCTTTAGTGGCCTGGCGAAACTCGCCCTGGAGCAAATCATTGCCTACTGTAGGAATCATGTTCACATTCTCATAGGCATTATTGATGCTGGCGCGCACCTGCCCGGGCAAAACGGCCTTATAAAGACGGGCGGGCGGTTTTAAAAAGGTGGCATCAAATGCCATATTAAACTTGTGGGTTTCGCGGTTAATGGACTCGTAGGGGTCAACGGGATTAGGACCCTGGTGGATACAGGAGGCGAGCATTAAGGTGCCTGCAGTAGTGGTGAAAAATGCCATTAAACGCATGATATTTCAATTATTCCGAGTCAGCGGGATTTCATGTTACCACTATCACAGGATCTCCCACAATATGAAACTGTTTTAAAACTCCATCACAAAAGTGACCGGCCCATCATTGCAGAGATGAACCTGCATGTCAGCACCAAATTGGCCCTGGGCGACTATCGAATAATGCTCTGATGCCAGTTGAATTAACTCATTGAATAATGCATTAGCCTGTTTGGGTGGAGCGGCATTGGAGAAGCTTGGCCGGAGCCCTTTGCGGGTTTCAGCCAGCAGGGTAAATTGGGGCACGAGCAGCAAGCCTCCCTCAACCTGCTTTAAATTTAAATTCATCTTTCCCTCGGCATCACTGAAAATACGGAAGTTAAGGCATTTATCAAGCATAGTTTTTAAAGTTTCGGAGGTATCGGCAGGCCCAAAGCCACAGAGGATTAAAAGGCCCCGCCCAATTTCACCAATTACTTGCTGCTTAACTGCTACACGCGCTTCCCGCACGACCTGAATAACCGTTAGCATGCATCCAATCCCTGGCGTGACATCTCCTTGGTGGCGCAAATCAGGGCATCAATGATCCCGGCTTCTTTGTCCGAATGGCCGGCATCACGTACTATGCGGAGATTGGATGCGGGTAAGGCCTGATGCAGGGTTAGGGCACCAGCCAGCGGGCATACCATGTCATAACGGCCGTGTATGATGTAGGCAGGGATATGGCGTAATTTATAGGTATTATTAAGAATCTGGTTTTCTTCGATGAAGTAATGGTTATTAATATAATGAGTCTCAAGAGTGGCTAGGGTCAAGGCAAAATGCGGATCGCTGTACTGATCGATTAATGTTTGATGGGGCTGAAGACTGCTGCATCGAGCCAACCAGAGTGCCCAGTTTTTAGCAGCTGACATGCGGCCCAGTTCATTTGGCCCTAGCAGCCGGCTGGAATAATATTGAGGAACTTTGCCCAGTTCCTCTTCGGGGACAAAATGGGTAAACTCCTGCCAGTAATCGGGATAAACCAGGTTGGCTCCCTGGCGGTAAAACCAGTCAATATCCTGTTGCCGGCCTAAAAATATTCGATGAAGCAATAAACCGCAGATTTGCTGAGGATAGAGTTGGGCATAAAGTAAAGCTAATAAACTTCCCCAGCCCCCGCCTGATAAAATAAAGCGCTGAATGCCCAGATAATCACGGATTGCATCAATATCTTCCAGTAAATTTTGGGTAGAATTGCCATTGAGTTCCAGATGAGGAGTGGAGCGGCAGCAACCGCGTTGATCAAAGATAATGATGCGATAAATCTGTGGATCAAAAAAACGCCTGAGATAGGCATCTCCGCCTGCACCTGGTCCCGGGTGCAACACAATGACTGGCAAACCTTTGGGATTTCCTGTTTCTTCCACATACAATACATGAGGATGGGCAACGGGAAGCTCATGAACATGATAGGGTTTAATACAGGGATAGAGGGTATGCATATTGTATTACTCAGGTTCCTTTTTATTAATCATATACTTTGTTTGCCAGAATTGGAAAATAATCCATACAGGAAAGCTGGTCTATTTAATAATCGATAATTTTTATTGCGATTACTCCACTAAATTTAAGATAATAGCTCATTTTTCAAAGCGGGAGTCATGTATGGCGGTAGAATTATTAACCAAAGGTTTAAATCAGCGGCAATATGAAGCCGTGACTGCCTCTTTGAAGAATATTCTGGTCCTGGCTGGGGCGGGCAGTGGAAAGACAAGGGTATTGGTGAGCAGGATTGCCTGGCTGGTTTCTCATTACCATATGCCGTTTTCTTCTATCCTGGCGGTTACCTTTACCAATAAAGCAGCGGGTGAGATGCGCAGCCGGCTTGGCCAGATTTTTGATGCACCGGTTCATGGATTATGGGTTGGAACCTTTCATGGACTCTGCCACCGCATGCTGCGCCGTCACTTCGAGAGGGCGAATCTTCCGGAAACCTTCCACATTCTGGATAGCGATGATCAGGCCCGTATGTTAAAGCGGGTTATTGCCTCGTTAAATCTTGATGAAGAACAATGGCCGGTAAAACAGGCTCAATCCTTTATTAATGGCCGAAAGGATGAGGGTTTACGTCCCCAGCATATCCATGCCCAAAGTTATGGGCCGACCCGTACGCTAATCCGTATCTATGAAGCCTATGAACAAGCCTGTCAAAATGCGGGAGTAATCGATTTTGCGGAATTACTGCTGCGGACACATGAACTTTTACGTAATAATCCCGATATTCTTGAGCATTATCGTCAACGGTTTAATGCCATACTGGTCGATGAGTTTCAGGATACCAATACTATTCAGTATGCCTGGATACGATTGCTCGCAGGTGATCAGGCGGTGGTTATGGCGGTTGGCGACGATGACCAGTCCATCTATGGCTGGAGAGGTGCGAAGGTTGAAAATATTGCCCAGTTTGTCAGGGATTACCCCAATACAGAAACAATCCGTCTGGAGCAGAACTACAGATCAACCGCTACTATCCTCGAAGCAGCCAATGCCTTGATCACAAACAATAAAACCCGCATGGGCAAGGACTTGTGGACAGATGGCCGTACGGGCGAAAAGATTGTGGTTTACAGTGCGTTTAATGAGCTGGATGAAGCCCGCTTTATCAGTGAACGCATCAGCCTTGCAATCAATCAGGGACGCAGTGCCGACGAGATTGCCATTCTGTATCGTTCGAATGCCCAGTCACGGGTATTGGAAGAGGCGCTGCTGCATGCCGGCATTGCCTATCGTATTCATGGCGGCCTGCGCTTTTTTGAACGGGCGGAAATCAAAGACGCATTGGCGTACATGCGGTTGATGGCTAATACAAAGGATGATACAGCCTTTGAACGAGTTGTTAATTTTCCAACTCGCGGTATTGGCGAGAAGACGCTGGATGAATTACGCCAACTGGCAAAATCAGAACAGATTTCGCTTTGGCAGGCTGCTGAACTGTTAGTCAATGATTCCTCACATCTTACGCAAAGGGCAAGTAGTTCTTTGGGACGCTTCCTTCATTTAATAAAGGATTTGCAACAGCGGATAGCCGGCCTGGAACTTGACAGGCAAATCAGCGAAGTCATTAATATAAGCGGCCTTTACGCGCATTTTGCGAAAGTGAAAGGCGATAAATCAGAGTCCCGTCTTGATAACTTACAGGAGTTAGTGAATGCCGCCAAAGAGTTTCGCTATGAGCAGGATGATTATGATGAGGAGTTGCCTTTACTGGTTGCATTCCTGGCCCATGCGTCGCTCGAAGCAGGGGAAATGCAGGCTGGCGAGCATGAGCGTTATGTGCACCTGATGACACTTCATGCAGCAAAAGGCCTGGAGTTCCCGCTGGTATTTCTAAGCGGAATGGAGGAGGGCGTGTTTCCAGGTAAACAGTCTATTGAGGAGCCGGGACGGCTTGAGGAAGAGAGACGGCTTTGCTATGTGGGGATGACCCGTGCCATGGAAGAGCTTTTTCTCACGTATGCGGAAGTAAGGCGTCAATATGGACGCGAAGAGTACCATCGACCCTCGCGTTTCCTGCGGGAATTGCCTCCTGAGCACCTGCATGAGTTAAGGGTAAAAACACAATTCCAGAAGCCAATCACTTCAAAAACCGTGACCGCAAACCTGGCTGAAGATGCCGGGTTAAAACTGGGCCAGGCCGTCTCCCACGCAAAATTCGGGACGGGTGTAGTCATTTCTGTAGAAGGTACCGGAGCACATACGCGTGTCCAGGTTAAATTTAAAAATCATGGAATGAAGTGGCTGGTACTTGCTTATGCCAATTTAACGCCGGAAGATTGTACTTTTTAAAATTAACTTGAAATTCAAATCCTCTGATGCTAGGGTTCATTCGGAAAATTGAAACGGGTGGATCCGCACAGGCAATGTGCTGGAGCACCAGCAATCTGGACAATTTATTAAGGGGACTTTTCGTGAAATTTTCAGGACTATTAACAGCTGGCGCATTAATTACTGCAATGTTTTCTCCAATCGCTATGGCAGACAGCACTACTGCTGCAGGCACTAACGCAGCCGCATCCATGCCCGATGCACAAAAAAAAGCGATTGAGCAGGTTATTCATGATTATTTGGTTAATAATCCCGAAGTACTGATTGAAGCGTCCCAGGCGCTGCAGCAAAAACAGCAGCAAAGCATGCAACAGCAGGCACAATCCGCAATTCAAACGAATGCCAATGATTTATTCAGTGATAAATTAACGGTGTTAGGTAATCCCAATGGTAACGTAACCCTGGTTGAGTTTTTTGATTACCAATGCATCCATTGCAAAAAGATGGCACCGATAGTAGGCGGCCTGATTCAAAAAGATCCTAACTTACGCGTCATTTATAAAGAATTCCCTATTTTTGGCAAAAGTTCAGAAAAAGCGTCTCGAGCTGCTTTAGCTGCCGCCATGCAGGGTAAATACAAAGCTATGCATGATGCTTTATTTGGCCAGGAACAACGCATTACTGATCAAAGCATCAATGATGCAGCGAAAGCAGCGGGTCTGGATATGACCAAGTTTGCTGCTGACATGAACAGCCAGACTGTAACCGATGCGCTGGATGCCAATCGCCAGTTAGCTGAAAAACTGCACCTGATGGGAACTCCTGCATTTATCATTGCATCTACACCAAATGGCACATTTAAAGCAGGCAGCGAGCCTTCATTTGTTCCAGGCGCTGCCAGTGAAGAGTCCTTAATGGAGATGATCAAAAAAGCGGGAAGTAATTAAGATTAACTAATTATTGCAGGTTGGGCCCTGGCCCGACAAAGCGAGTTGTACCACTCCAGAGCTAAGGTTGGGCCAAGGCCCAACCTGCATAAGATTGCAGAATCCATTTCACTTTGCAGAAAACACAGAATATAGATGAGATAAGCATGAATAAACCATCGACTTTCCAGGACATTATTTTGACCTTGCAGCAATTCTGGGCCAAGCAGGGATGCGTACTATTACAGCCTCTGGATATGGAAGTCGGTGCCGGGACTTTTCATCCCGCGACATTTTTAAAAGCAATTGGCCCAGAGCCCTGGGCAACCGCCTATGTGCAGCCTTCACGCAGGCCGGCTGATGGCCGTTACGGCGATAATCCAAACCGTGTACAACATTATTATCAGTTTCAGGTTATTCTAAAGCCATCTCCTCTCGATATTCAGGAGAAATACCTGGATTCCCTGCGAGCGCTGGGTGTGGATCCCTTAACGGACGATATTCGTTTTGTAGAAGACAATTGGGAATCCCCCACCCTGGGGGCCTGGGGACTGGGCTGGGAAGTCTGGCAGAATGGCATGGAAGTTTCCCAGTTTACCTATTTTCAGCAAGTAGGCGGCCTGAGCTGCAAACCGGTAACCGGCGAGCTTACTTATGGCCTGGAGCGTATTGCCATGGCTGTATTAGGAGTAGATAACCTCTTTAATTTACCCTGGTGCAAGACAGCCGATAAGACGGTGACGTACGGGGATGTTTTTCACCAGAATGAGGTGGAAATGTCAGCCTATAATTTTGAACATGCGAATGTTGAAGAATTATTTAAACAGTTTGATTACTACGAAAGCGAAGCGGAGAAACTGATTGCCCTGAGTTTGCCTTTACCTGCTTATGAAATGGTGATTAAAGCTTCCCATGCATTTAACTTACTGGATGCACGGCGGGCAATCTCAGTGACTGAGCGCCAACGGTATATCCTGCGAGTCCGTCAGTTATCAAGATCTGTGGCACAGGCGTATTATCAGGCGCGTGAAGCCTTGGGTTTTCCTTTATTGAAGGTGTAAACAATGGTTAATGATTTTTTATTCGAATTAGGTTGCGAAGAATTACCCTCCGGTTCTGTTTTACCTTTATCCAAAGAGCTAGCCTATAACATGAAAGACGCTTTGGACAAAGCCCAAATTGCTTACGAGGCCATTAAGTCATTTGCTACACCGCGACGTCTTGCGATCCTTATAAGTAAAGTAGCTAAAGAACAACCGTCCCAGACCACAGTGAAAAGAGGACCGGCAGTTGCTGTGGCTTACGATGCAGACGGTAAGCCGAGTCCTGCGCTTCTTGGCTTTGCCCGTTCCTGCGGGGTGGGGGTTGATCAGCTTGGCCGCAGTAAAACAGACAAGGGCGAATGGTTCATTTATGAGAGTCATTCGCCTGGTGCGCCCAGCGAAACTATATTACCTGAACTGGTGCAACAATCACTATCGGCATTGCCAATTCCCAAGCCTATGCGCTGGGGTGCAGGGGATGAAGAGTTTTCCCGGCCTGTGCATTGGGCCGTAATGCTCTGGGGTAAGCAAATCATTAAAGCAAGCGTTTTGGGAGTGGCTACGGGACGTATTTCTTATGGCCATCGCTTCCATCACCCGCAGGCTGTTCAAATAGAGCATCCCGGGGATTATGAGCAGGCTTTATACAATGCTTCAGTGGTGGCTGATTTTAGCAAACGCCGTCAATTAATTGTTGAGCAAATTGAAAAAACAGCAGCGAAGGCTAGAGGGCATGCCGTCATGCCTGACGAACTGGTAACTGAGGTGGCCTCAATTGTTGAATGGCCACAGGCATTATTAGCGGGTTTTGATCCGGCATTTTTGGAGGTTCCGTCTGAAGCATTAATCGCATCGATGCAATCGCATCAGAAATGTTTTGCCTTGAAAGATGAAAAACAGCAGCTGATGCCTTTGTTCATCACTATTTCAAATATTGAAAGTAAGAAACCAGAGCAGGTTATAGCGGGTAATGAAAAAGTAATGCGTGCACGTCTGAGCGATGCTGCTTTCTTTTTTGACCAGGATAAAAAGCAGACACTTTCCCGACATCTGGATGCCATTTCAAAAGTGATTTTTCAGGCTAAACTAGGGAGCCTCCTGGATAAATCCCTGCGTATTCAGGCGATTATGGAGCAGTTTATTCAGCCATTAGGTCTGGATAGAGAGCAGGCCATGCGTGCTGCAGAGCTTAGCAAATGCGATCTGATGACGGGGATGGTGGGTGAGTTTCCCGAATTGCAGGGATTGATGGGGTATTATTATGCAAAACACGATGGCGAAAAGCTGGATGTCGCTATTGCGCTTAATGAACAATATCTGCCGCGTTTTTCAGGTGATGCGCTTCCGCAATCGTCTCTTGGTTTTGCCTTGTCACTTGCTGATCGCCTGGATACTTTAGTCGGTATTTTCGCGATAGGGCAAAAGCCAACCGGTATGAAAGACCCCTTTAAATTGAGAAGGCATGCCTTGGCGATTGTCCGCATGCTCATGAATAATCCAGTAGCATTGAATCTGTCTCAATTGATTAATGCCTCAATTGCAGTGTATGGCAAGCTGATAAACGCGAATGAGCCGGCTTTGCAGGAAATTCAGGCATTTATTCTGGAGCGCCTGCATTCCTATTATCAAGCGCAGAATGTGAGTAATGATATCGTGCTGGCGGTACGCGCCCGTCAGTCAGATAATCTCTATGATTTTGACCAGCGGGTGCAGGCATTGCTTCAATTTATTGATTTGCCCGAAGCCAGTTCTTTAGCAGCTGCCTGTAAACGGGTAGGCAATATTTTGCAACAGCAAATCTATAGTGAGAATGTCGACTCCAGCCTGCTGAGTGAAATTGCCGAGCAGCATCTCTATGCCTCATTGCTTGAAGTGGAAGAAAGATCAAAAAGCTGGCAGCAAAGCAAAAAATATTCGCTAATATTAAATCAATTGGCAGGATTAAAAACTGCAGTCGATGCATTTTTTGAACGGGTGATGGTGATGGTCGACGATGAGAAAATTAAAGCCAATCGTTTGGCCTTATTGGGTCGGCTACAAGGGCTGCTGCAAAGCGTAGCAGATATTTCGGTTTTACAGACGGTATCATGAATAAAGTGATTTTACTGGATCGGGATGGAGTCATTAATGCCGATTCAATTAACTATATTCGCTGTGAAGAGGATTTTAACTTCTTACCGGGCAGCAAGGAAGCCATTGCCCGGCTGACGCAGTTAGGCTATCAGCTTGGTATTGCAACTAATCAATCCGGTGTTTCACGCGGCTATTATACCGAGCAAACCCTGTTATCAATTCATCAGAAAATGCTGAGTGAATTACAGCTGGTAGGCGGTGAGATTGCTGCTATTGAATATTGTATTCACATGCCGGAGGAAGGGTGTAAGTGCCGCAAGCCCCAGCCGGGTTTATTACTGGGCCTGGCTAAAAAGCTTGCCTGTTCATTAGAGGGCGTTCATTTTGTAGGTGACAGGGTATCCGATATTCAGGCCGCAATGGCTGCAGGGGCTACTCCTGTCATGGTATTGTCGCCAATGACTGACAGGGCAGGGCTTATGAATTATCCAGAAGTCCCTGTTTTCCATTCCCTGCTCGATTATGTGAGAAGCCTGGACAAGCTGCATGATTGAAAATTTGTCAATTGCCTGCGAGGATGAATCGCTTCAGCTCCGGGCGAATGAACTGGCAAACAGTTTACAACTACCACTGGATTCCAAAGCAAAAAATCAACTTCTCCTCACTGAAAATGGTTTATCGCTGCGAATTTCTCCTTTTATGCCGCAGCAGGCCAATTTTGAATATGCCTATTGGCAAAGCCGTAAAAATGAGGGAAAAAAGCAGGGGATAGTCCGTGCCTGCAAGCCAGGACCAAGTGTTCGTATAATTGATGCAACAGCAGGCTGGGGACGCGATGCCGCCGTTCTCGCTTCATTTGGTGCAAGTGTTCTGATGCTGGAAAGAAACCCGGTGATCGCCGCATTGTTACAGGATGCTTTGCTGCGTCAGGATGAATTGTCGAGAGAAGCGCTCAATTTATCACTTAAACAGGTTGATGCGATTTCTTATTTAAATCAGATAGAGGTTGATGAATATCCAGATGTCATCTATATCGATCCGATGCATCCAGCCAGACAAAAATCAGCACTGGTGAAAAAAGATTTGCAGGTACTGCAGCAATTAATTGGTACCGATTATGATGCCATGGCTTTATTGCAGACAGCGCAAAAAAGGGTGCGAAGTAAAGTGGTGGTAAAATGGCCGCAACTATTAGCTCCCTTATCGACTCCCAATTTCAGTATTCCAGGAAAAACAATACGGTTTGACGTCTATCTTCCCTGAGCTATTCTACGCATTTCTACTCTCTCCGGATACGTGGGCATTAATCTACAGGTAGCTATCTACACAAACGTTTTCCCCATCCGAATCCCCGCGGCACAGACCACCGAATCCCCGCGGCTGCGACCGCGGGGCCCATGCCTGTTGAAGTAGTACGGTCCTCAGACAAGTTTCAATGTTGCCAGAAAATAGGGTTTAACAGGTAGCCATAAACAAGTGTTCTTAACATTAAATTGGCTTCATGGGTCCCGCGGTCGCAGCCGCGGGGATTCGATAGCTATAAATTCTCATGCACTTTGTGTAAATAGGCTATGGGACAAGCCGCAGGGCTAATTCAATCTATCCTATGATTTTTTTTAGCAATATGAAACAAAGCATCGTGATCATTAAAATTAACATTAAAATTAATTAGTGACTGTTTATTTTTTTCACCCGGTTTTTCTTTCTGATAATTCGACTGAGGAAGGCTGCTGGCTTCACCATTGGGCGGATTTGCTTTTTATCTTCCATGAGAGTGCTCCTTATTTAGTCTAAAGCATAACGAAAAAAGAGCGGAACTTATAAATTAAGTGTATGTAGTTTTGTGCCGAATTTCTACGAAGGGCTTGGTTTGACTATTGGGTGAGGGTATAAATGCAGGATTCTCACACCCCTTGGGATGTGAGAATAAAACTGAATTAAGCAGACATTGCTTTGATGCGGGCGCTCAGGCGGCTTTTAATACGGGCTGCTTTATTTTTATGAATCAGGCCCTTGCCAGCAGCTTTGTCAATAACAGGTTGCGCTTTTGCATAAGCTGCTTTAGCTGCTTCATGGTCACCTGTTTCAACGGCTTTCAGTACATTCTTAACAAATGTACGGTACATTGAGCGTGCACTGGCATTGTGCTGACGCAGTTTAATGTTTTGACGGGCGCGTTTAATTGCTGACTTAATATTTGCCACTTAAAATCTCTCCACTCAGTAAGACGGCAGCCATTATTCTGATTCAGGCCACGGACTATATATCAAAAGATGCTAATCATGCACAATGCACTCGATTTTGTCAATATTTATCAAGTTTCAAACAGGCATAAATTTTGGATATTTATAAATATTGGGCTAAGACGAAGTTGTCACGTGTGTTCTCAATATGCGCACTATGTCAATAATATGATATCATATGGTTTTTTTACCTCGTTTAAATCCGCTATGAAAGAAAAGTTTAATTTTAAAGACCATACGATTTCTGTTTACCTCTATAACGACAAGCTGCGATTTAAGCTACGAAATAGGGATGGTCAAACTCACCACAGCAGTAATTATCATTTGGCCAAATGGTTAGAGGACAATTTATCAACTTTTCCGGCTTACTCAAATGATTCACAGTTTCTTTGCCGCTATATTCAACATCAGTTAAGACAATTTTGTACCAGTAATCATAGTAAATTTGTCCAGGTCTTCGATGACAGGCGTTCCACTGAAAAAAAGGTGGTCATTGGTGAACCTTATGGTTTATTAGGGGGCGTAACCGGGGGACAAATACTTCAGGTAACATGTTCTGGCCTGCAGATCGCAGCGGCTGTAGCCCTTACTCCTGTCAACCCTTGGCTGGCCAGCGGAGTCTGGAGTTCGGGGGTGGCTACTCTAACGCAGGCAATACAGGATGAAAATTTAAGTACAGCCAAGTATCTTTCAACCGGGGTTGTAAGTGCTAGTACCGGTTTGCTTGGTGGGGGGGCTAATATTCTATTAGGGCAGGGAGTTACAGCAATGCTTGTAGGCGGCGCTTTAAGCAAACCTGCGGGTAGAGCCCTCGAAGCTGTTGTCACTCAACAGCCCTTACCTTCTGGTGAGGATTTACTGAGTGATGTTGTGGTGGGCGGGATTGCCAATGTGGTCGGGGGTAAAACATCGGAGTATACATCCAAAGCATCGGGATTTGTTTTGGGTAAAATGATTAATCCTGTCAGTTCGGCTCTAAATGCTACGGTTAGTCAGTCGCTAACAGCGGCTTCGGCGGCTACCAGCAGTCAGATAACCTCACAAGTAACCGAAAATGTCCTTCTTGAGAAACCTTTGGGACATAATCTGACCCCTTCTTCTCTAGTCGCTACTGCTCTGGCCTCAGGAGCCGCTGGCGGCATCCAGGCCTATATGCAGCATCAGGAGAGAAGAATAAAATTAATCGTTCAGGATGAAGATGGCAATGAGCGGGTTATATGGAGCGGCAGCGAGCAGGATTACGAGGATTACGATATTGCCAAAAAGGTGGAGGAATGGCAGGGAACGATGGATTTGGATGAGTTGACTGAAAGGTTAGCGGAAGAGACTGGCGAAAAAAGCTCCCGTAAAAGGAAAGCGGATGACGATGACAGTGGGAGGGCTAAAAAAGCTAAAGTCGAACCGCTTGTGCCTCCCGAAAAATGGGACGACTCCCTTACTGCAGTTAAATTAGTTAAAGCGGAGCGGGCAGCGGGAGGAGGTATAAACGCTATTGCGAAAAGAATGAGCGATATTTTGGCCTGTAAGTTTTGGGGCGGGGATCCTGCTAATCATGATAACGCCGCAAAAGAAGCTATGCGAATACAGTTTGAAAAGGATCAGGATGGAAGTTCACAAAGACATGAGAAGCGTCTGATCCGCTCGGCTAGCCGATATATGGAGGCTCATCGAATCGAGCATGCTGCCAAAGCTTTACTTGTCCAATATGAATCGCAAAAACCAGCTACAATACAGACGATTAAATATTTCAATGAAGCGCCTCAGAAAGATCTTATTGTGCAAGTATATATACAGAAAATTGACAATGAATTTAAAAAAGCCGGGTACTCTTCTCTGGATGGAGACCAAAAAGCACAATTAACTATGATTTGCAATGAGCATCTAACAAAAACTCCGACTGACAGACAAAAAGAGGCTTTTATTAATGCAGGCTTCGCAATAGCGGGGGGTAATTTTACCGATGATCAAAGAGGGGCGGCATACAATATATTTAAAAAGGCTCAGGAGACTGCTGTAAATGTAGGCGAGCGTCGATTTGACGGACTGGAAGTACAGAAGAAGGAGCGTGTACATAAAAACAGAACTAAAGTGCTAAAGTGTGCAGTTGGAGTAGTCGAACAAGCGGCTAAAGAAGTGCTTAGAGGCGGCGCCGGCGCAGGTGTTCAAACGGACGGCCAGCAAGTTAAGCTGACAGTTGGACCGGCCAAACAACCTGACATGGTTCCTGTTTACACTTCTGGCGAGAAGGGGCAATTCAGCCAGCAGTTGGAAGACGCAGTCAAAAAGACTGCCCCAACAGTAAGGGAGCAAGCGCCATTAAGCCTTATTAAGGAAACTGTAGTTTCACCGCCACCATTAAAGCATCTTCCCCTGCCAGTAAAACGGCCAGCCGCGCCTGTAAATAACCGGAATAATAATCTTCCCCCGAATAAAGTCGCCAGAGCAACACCTGCAACGGCAAGCAAGGTTGAACGGAGCAAGTTGCCTGTAAAAACTGAAACAAAACAGAAAGAGAAGGATAAAAAAGGCAGAGAGCATTGGCGGTATACTGGGAATAAAAACAAAAAGGATGGGCAGTTTGCTGCGGCGCCCCATAAACAGATGTCTACGAGCAGAAACGGTTTATTCAGCCGGCCGGGGGTGAATTTGAAACAAGGTGACAAGTCAGTGGGGGTTACAAACAGTACCTCATACGTTGCCCCTCTTGATATAAGTTCCCACGTCCAACTGGAGCTGACTCAAACGACCAGTGTTGGGGTGGCGCATATGACCAGCGAGAGCGGTGTGCCTGCAGTCAGTGCCACGGCCTCTTCCCGTCTTGAGGTTGCAAAAATGAAGAAAGCCCGCCTTGATTTATTTGCGGTAGACCTCAATGCTTCTGCCTCAGACAAAGAGCTTGGGCTTAGTGCTCAGGTTTCTTTAGCCCAAGTGCAGACCGTTCTTGAGACGAAGCCAGTTTGCCAGAAAGGTTCCTGTACTAAAGTCACGGTGGTAGCTAGTTTGCATGCGGGAAGTGCTGGAATCAAAGCCGGATTCTCAAACAATGGTAATAATACCAAGGTTTCAGCGGGTGTTGGTCTGGGACTTTTTGGTGCTTCTGCGCAGGTAAATATTGAAAAGTGGACAGAAAATACAGGTAATACTGGAGTACAAAGCACGTCAGGGCTGCAGGATCCATTAATTCAGCCAAGGATAAAATAACGGAGTTGGGCAGATTACATGGATAATTCAGTCCGAATCCCCGCGGCATCGACCCATAGCTATCTACACATCCCTGAAAACACAGTCTGCTCTTAGCTTGGACTTCCCTCGGCTTGCCCGACAAGCGGCAGGGCGTAGTGGTGATGCGTAGATACCTATGGGCTAGTACCGCGAGGTCGAAGATTGAGCTGGGTTGTGGGCCCCGTGGTCGGTGCCGCGGGGATTCGGACGGGGAAAATATTTGTCTAGATAGCTATGGGCTGCGATCGCGGGAATTCGGGCGGAGGGACTAAGCGATTAGACTCATTAATTAATTAATGGGATAATCCCTTTTTATTCCCTGATTCGAATGACTATGTCTGCGACCGAGATAATGCTCCCAAAACAACAAAGCCTGCTGCGCTCAACCACACTGGTTTCAGTGATGACATTTATTTCAAGAATGACCGGGTTTGCCCGCGATGTCGTGATTGCCCAGCTATTTGGCGCAGGGGCGGGAATGGACGCCTTTTTTGTAGCGTTTCGGATCCCTAATTTTATGCGGCGTTTATTTGCTGAAGGCGCATTCTCACAAGCTTTTGTGCCAGTACTGGCGGAATATCAGCAAACGCAGCCTGTTGAAGATGTGAGACTTTTTATCGCGCGGGTATCAGGACAATTAACTGCGGTGCTCTCCGTCGTAACCCTCATCGGGATTCTGGCTACTCCTGTGATTATTTTTCTCTTTGCGCCCGGTTTTGGAGAAGGAAGTGCCCGCAGTTTACTGGCTACCGAAATGCTGCGTATTACTTTTCCCTATCTTATGCTGGTTTCTTTAACTGCAATGGCAGGCGCTGTGCTAAACACCTATGGCTATTTTGCTATTCCAGCGATTACGCCGGTCATGCTAAATCTGAGCATGATCCTGGCTGCCTGGTATTTAAGCCCGATGTTGCCGCAGCCGGTTGTTGCGCTGGCCTGGGGAGTATTTATTGCCGGTGTGGCGCAGTTCTTATTTCAGCTGCCGTTTCTTTACAAAAGAACCTTGCTGGTCAGACCGCGCCTGGCTCGTAAAGATGAGGGCGTAAGGCGGGTGATGAAGTTAATGATCCCTGCCCTGTTTGGTGTTTCAATTGCCCAGCTGAATCTGATGGTAGATTCCATTTTTGCCTCTTTCCTGAAGGTAGGATCGGTTTCCTGGCTTTATTATACCGACAGGCTCACCGATTTTCCCCTTGGGGTATTTGGGGTAGCGATTGCTACAGTCATTTTGCCTCATTTATCACGCCGCCATGCGGAGCAGAACACTGAGCGTTATTCGCGGGCGCTTGATTGGGGATTAAGACTCATCTTGTTGATTGGTTTACCGGCTGGTATCGGCCTGGCTGTTTTTTCAATGCCTCTGATTGCCTGTTGTTTTTCTTATGGAAAATTTAACTTGAACGATCTTTTACAAACCCAAAAAAGTTTGATTGCTTTAGGCAGCGGCGTTCCCGCTTTTATGATGATTAAAGTACTGGCTTCAGGATTTTATGCTCGTCAGGATATCAAAACGCCGGTGAAGGTAGGGGCTATTGCCATGGTGGTGAATAGCCTTTTTTGTGCCGTATTAATCTGGCCTCTAGCGCATGCAGGCCTGGCGCTTTCTTCCTCGCTTGCCGGTTATGTAAACTGTGGATTGCTTATTTTTTTGCTTTTGCGAAAAAAAATCTACCATCCCGCAAAAGCTTGGCTAAAATTTATTATGCAGTTGTTGTTTGCTAATACATTAATTGCCGTTTATCTCTATTATGCCAGTGGCGATGTCGCAATGTGGCTGCATCTTTCATCGGTGATGAGGCTCTTGCTGCTTTCTGCTCACATTGCCGCGGCAATTCTGATTTATTTTGCAGCACTTTATGTGACTGGCGTGCGACCTAAACAGTTCCGTGGATTAATAAAGGAGTAAATTATGCAAGCAGAATTATTTTACAAAAACCAGGCTCAGGATATCATACCTGTCATTCTGCTTAGCAAACAGGATTGGGCATCGGGAATGCCGGAACTGCTTTCATCTGAGCGGAATCAATTTTATACCCAGCGGTTTAAGGGAAATACCGGCGATCTCTGCATTATCAGCGGGGAAAATGGCAAAAGTCAGAAGGTCTATCTCGGAGCAGGGGATGCGAATAATTATTCATTGGCGCTAGCCTCTGCTGCACTGCGTTTGCCCGAGGGAAATTATCAATTACAACAGGCGCTGCCGAATGCCCATGTCATTTTCTGGGGATTGGCCCAGTACTGCTATGACCGTTATAAAAAGCAGGAAATACAACCACGAGTGTTAATATTAGAAAATAATCTTCGCGAAGTGCTTCAGGATGTTGACGCTGCTTTTCTGGTGCGTGATTTGATTAATGCACCCACCAACTGCATGGGGCCTCAGGATTTATCCGATACAATGAAGACCCTGGCTACCCGTTATTCGGCGAGCTTTCAAGAATGGATAGGGGATGAGCTTCTTGCTGCCAACTTTCCCGCTATTCATGCCGTTGGTCGCGCATCCATCAATCAACCCCGTCTTTTGTCCTTGAACTGGGGCAATGAAAAACATCCTAAAGTAACGCTGGTCGGTAAAGGTGTTTGCTTTGATACCGGCGGCCTGGATATTAAACCTTCGAACTTCATGCGCTTGATGAAAAAAGATATGGGCGGTGCAGCACAGGTTCTGGGGCTTGCCCAGTGGATTATGGCTAGAGAGCTTCCTATTCGGCTCCAGGTTCTGATTCCTGCCGTTGAGAACTCAATAGGGCCTGATGCTTATCGTCCGGGTGATGTTTTAACCATGAGAAACGGTCTTACCGTTGAAATCGATAACACCGATGCAGAAGGGCGTCTGGTACTGGCTGATGCCCTGGTATTTGCCGGTGAAGACAAACCAGAGCTTATTATTGATTTTGCAACCTTAACCGGCGCTGCGCGGACAGCGGTAGGTACAGAAATTTCTGCCTTGTTTTGTAATAACGATAAGCTGGCCAATGAATTATATGAGTTTGCAGGCAAAGCCAATGATCCGGTATGGCGTCTACCCCTGTATGCTGCTTATGAGCCTTTGCTGGATTCCTCAATTGCCGACTTATCCAATTGCTCGGCTTCGCCTTATGCAGGCGCAATTGTTGCTGCGCTGTTTTTACAGCGTTTTGTTCCCGCAGGAATTCCCTGGGTTCACTTTGATGTGATGGCCTGGAACGTTTCATCCAAACCTGGAAAGCCGGAGGGCGGAGAGGCGATGGGAATCAGGGCGGTAGGTGAGTATTTGCTATCGAGGTATGCGGGCGCTTGATAAACCCTTAATAAAAATGCAAGATAGTTCCATGGTGAATAGTGGGCCTGGGGTCCATTCAATTCCTGTGGAACTTTAATAAGGATATTATCTTGAATTTTTTACCTGAAAATCAGGCGGCTTTATCGCAAGCTGCCCTCTCAAATGAAGCGAAAATCCAAACCGGCGCCCAGGCATCCCGTTTCGGAGCCCTGGATATTCAGCGTGGTATGATCATGATGCTGATGGCTTTCTCCCATGGCCGGGAGTATCTGGGTGGAGAGCACTACTCCAATTATCATTTAGATGCGTCGCCTGCCTGGAAGGGGGATTTTTGGCTGGATTTTTTTCAGCAAGTCGGTGTTAGCTCCATTGTAGCTGGCGGATTTTTCATGATGATGGGGATCGGAATTTATTTCTTATGGCAATCCCGCCTGAAGGAAGGATACCCGCCTAATGAGGTCTGGCGGTATTTAATGACCCGGGGCGCTGTAATGCTGACCGTTCAGTTTACGATAATGGCAGTTTTTGAAACAATTTCCTCTCCTCACTTCTACTTGTATGTTGGCGTACTTTATGGGCTTGGTATTTGCATGATGCTGGCTGCCTGTTGTTTACGGTTACTGGAAAGCATAAAACAAACAGCCTGGGGCAAAGCCTATTCGACTGTTGATTATTGGCTACCTTTAGTCATTGCTGCAGGAATAATCATTATTAATCAATTAGTGATGCTCCAGACTCAGGCTGCTGACGTTTCACCGGGCTGGGGGAAGATAATACTATTGCTGGGAGGAACCTATACTATCAATGGCATTGATGTGGACTTTGATTTTATGCCTTTTCCCTGGTTTCCCGCAGTCGCTTTTGGCTTGGTTATCGGTAAAATTATATCCCGCCGGGACGATCAGAGTATTAAACTGCTTCAATGGATAGCTTTCAGTTTGCTGGCTGCCTGGTTTCTGCTTAAAACCGCTTATTTGCAAGGCAGTATTTCATGGGGCGATTACAAAACCCTGGTATCTGGCGAGCACCTGGATTGGCGGTCTTATTTCTGTTCTAATAAATACCCGCCCAGCCTTTCCTATTTCCTGTTTGCCTGGGGTATTAACCTTTTGGGAATTCTCACTTGGTTTAAGCTGGAAAATCGTCTGGGGCATGTCCCACTGCTATTGCAGCCGCTGAAAACCTTTGGTCAGTGCGCGCTGTTCTTTTTTGTCTGCCACTGGTATGTGTATTATCTTATTTCAGTACTCTTGCCCGCCAGGCTTACATCTGCAGGCGGTCTTCTCGGTTTTTGGCTTATAGGGCTCTTGCTTCTATATCCCGCCTGTTATTTTTACAGGAATTTTAAAATGACCAAGCCCAAAGCCTCTCTGTGGAGAATGTTTTAAGCGGATGGTCCTCACGACTTTTATGTTTTCCTCATCCGAATCCCCGCGGCTGCGACCGCGGGGCCCATGTCTGGCAGACATGCTCTTTAAGTTTACAATGTTGCTAAAAAATAGAGAGTGAAGAGGCCCAAGATTAATACCCCGAATAGGCATCATGTGGGCCCCGCGGTCGACGCCGCGGGGATTCGATGATCGTTGCCGCGGGGATTCGATGATCGACGCCGCGGTGATTCGATAGTTAATGCATTTGTATAGATACGTATGCGGTTAAGACAAAGGGAATATCCTGCAAAATGATAATTCCAATGCAATATCAGGATTCAATACTTTGCATATGACATGAAAAAGCGCATAATAGTTGCTTTTTGACGAAATGAATTAAGCCCATGAAACAGACTGTTGAAAATCTGCTTGCCGATGCGATTCGCTCTTTGAAAACCTCTGGTGTTATTCCCTCAGACGTAGATGTAGAGATTAAAGTTGACCGCAGTAAAGATTCATCGCATGGTGATTTCGCCAGTAACCTCGCCCTGATATTGGCGAAGCCTTGCCGCCAACCGCCTCGTCAATTGGCAGAATTGTTGATTCAGACGATAGGTCAGCATGAGAGTGTTGAAAAAATCGAGATCGCTGGACCCGGGTTCATTAATTTTTTCATGCAGAAGGACAGCCTATCCCAGGTGGTTGCTACCATTCTCGAGCAGCAGGAGAATTATGGGCGAAGCAATCTCGGTAATCAGCAGCCTGTTTTGATTGAATTTGTTTCTGCCAATCCCACAGGCCCCTTGCATGTAGGGCATGGGCGCGGTGCTGCATTTGGCGCAACTCTGGGTAATTTGTTAAGTGCCGCCGGCTATAAAGTGAGCCGGGAATATTATGTGAATGATGCTGGCAGGCAAATGAATATTCTGGCCGTCAGTGTCTGGTTAAGGTATCTCACGCTGACCGGAGAGTCGATTATATTTCCGGCCAATGGTTATCGTGGGGATTATGTCAATGATATCGCGCGAATGGTTTTTGAAAGCCATGGTGAAAAGTACAAACAGCCCTGGGGCTTAATTAAAGAAAGTTTGCCTGCGGATGAGCCGGAAGGCGGCGATAAGGAAGTTTACATCGATGCAGTGATCGAGCGCTGCAAGCAATTGCTCGGCCTTGATGGTTTTAAATATTTTCATAAAGAAGCGCTAGATTCGGTTCTGGATGATATTAAAGACGATCTGGAAGATTTTGGCGTTCATTTTGACTGTTGGTTTTCAGAACAGCATTTACTTGAAGACGGTTCTATTGAGAAAGGCATCCAGGCTCTGAAAGATGCAAACCATACCTACACGAAAGAGGGGGCTTTATGGTTTAAAGCGACCGATTTCGGGGATGAAAAAGACCGGGTGCTCATTCGCGCTAATGGCCAGACTACCTATTTTGCTTCCGACGTTGCCTACCACTGGAACAAATATGATCGTGGTTTTGCCCGGGTTATTGATATTTTCGGTGCTGACCATCATGGTTATATTTCTCGCGTAAGGGCAGCGGTGAATGCCCTTGGGCATGATGATAATGCCTTGAATGTCCTGCTGGTGCAGTTTGCCATTTTATATAGAGGCGGACATCGTGTACAGATGTCTACCCGCAGCGGTTCCTTTGTTACTTTACGTGAACTTCGTGAGGAAGTGGGTAAGGATGCCGCCCGCTTTTTCTATGTAATGCGTAAACCCGAACAGCACATGGATTTTGATTTGGATTTGGCCAAATCACAATCCAGTGACAACCCAGTGTATTATATTCAATATGCGCATGCGCGCATTAGCAGCGTGTTAAGGCAATTAAAGGACAGAGGGCTAAGCTGGAGTGAGGAAATCGGATTGGCAAATATTGCTAAATTGGTTGAACCTCATGAAATTTCCCTGATGACCCTGATTAGCCGTTATCCGGAAGTGATCGTATCCGCTGCCAATACTTGTGAGCCGCATCAGATAGCTTATTATCTGCGGGAGCTCGCGAACGGGCTTCATAGCTATTACAATGCCGTGACTTTATTGTGTGAGCAGGATACGCTGCGGTCTGCGAGATTATCGCTATTGACAGCTGTACGGCAAGTCTTAAGGAATGGTTTACAATTGTTGGGTGTTTCCTGCCCTGAGAGCATGTGATGGCCAAGGACTATGTAAGAAAACGACAGGCAAAACAGAGAAGCAATGCGCCCCGGCAATTGTTACTGTTGCTGGCATCTTTTTTGGGCGGTTATCTTACTGCGACTATTTTTGATTTTACCAGTTTAAGCGCGTGGGTAAACAAACATGTATTGGCCGCCCAGGAATTACATCCTGAAGCAACGGTTCCTGCTAAAAAAGCGGAAGCGCCAAAACCCAAATTCGAGTTTTACACCTTGCTGGCAAAAGATTCCAGTCCCCAGGTACTGGCAAATCGTCCAGGTAGTGCTTCACCTCGCGCTTTGCCTCCTGCCAATACTGCTACCGCTCACACTGCACAGCAGGCTACACAGGTCACCCGACCAACTGCGGCACCAGTCAACGCGAAAACGCAGGCTCCTGCCCTGCCGCAGGCCGTTACTGTGGCTGAGAGTAAACCTGCCGCCAATCCAGCTCCAGCTAAAAATTCAAAAGAATATTATCTGGTGCAGATTGCTTCCTTCAATCGCCGCCAGGATGCTGAACAGGTAAAAGCGAATCTTGTACTGAAAGGTTTTGATGTAATAGTGACTTCAGTTCCCCAAGGGCAGATGATCTGGTTCCGGGTGCTTCTCGGCCCTTACCATAGCAGGTTGCAGGCGGAAAAGGCGCAGGCAGAGATTGCCCGCAGCGAACACATGAAGGGAATGATTCGAAAAATGGATGCCTGATCAATTTAAATAGGGCGGTTCATGACCATTATTTATCAATTTTCTATTCCTGATGTGACCTGTAGCGGCTGTACAGGGCCAATTGAGAAGCGTCTTAAAGCTGATTTTAATGCAGGGTATGAATACAATGCCGATCCCGCAAGAAAGACGCTGAATATCATTGTCTGGGAACATGAAGCACCTGATCAGGAGATAGGCAGCAATGTTTGCAGATTTCTTGATGAGGAAATGGGAGTCAATTGCGTTTTCCTCAAGAGCTATCCTTTAAATTTCAAGACCGATTATCCGTCTTCTCCTTCTCAGCATGCCATTCCCGACCCGCCTCCTGAAGCACGTAAAAAAAACGGCTGGGAAAGACTGAAAGATATCCTGCTGTCCCATTGGTTTCAGGGGGGGATTGGAACCCTTGCTGGGCTGATATTACTAATTTTATCCATTGCTACAGGCGGTCTCCCCCTTGCGGCCATGATTGCTATTGGATGCATTAGCAGTATTCTCACTTTTCTGATTGGTTTTTCTACATTTAAACAGGCTTATTTCGACATATTTAAATCAAAAAAAATGGGAATGGATACTTTATTTGCCTTGAGTACCCTGGTTGTTGTTACTGTTTCAATCGCAGCGTTTTTTGTTCCCTGGCTATCAATGATGTTTGAAGCAGCTCTTTTGATTTTGGGCTTTCGGCATATTGGTCAGGGAATCAAAAATTTTCTGACCAGTCAATTAATCACTGCAAGAGCGTTTCAGGATGATCTGCCTGCATTTGTTCAGGTGTATGAAGAAGAACAACTCAGTTTAACGCCTCTTGAAGAGGTCGTTAGAGAGCAGACCCTTTACATTTCAGAGGGTGAAATAATTCCTCTTGATGGAATTTGTCTGACAGACGGGGTTATTGTTTTTACAACCTGCATCAATGGCAATCCATTTCCACGAAAGCTTAAGCGGGGTGAGTCCCTGCTTTCCGGAATGCGTCTGACGAAATATTCCGCTCCTTTATTCATGCGGGTAACTGAAACAAAAGAAAATTCGCATCTGGCCCATATGGATTTTGCCTTAAAGGTAGCAGAAATACGCAAGGCGCCTATTCAGCAGACCGCTGATCGTATTATGCAGTATTTTATTCCCACAGTGTTTGCTGTATCTGCAATCACCGGACTGGTTATTGGCCTTTTTTTTCCTCCTGCTCTGGCCATTCAATGTGCGATATCAGTGTTGGTCTCAGCCTGTCCCTGCATTCTCGGCTTGGTGGTGCCAACAACGGTGCTGGTTGCTATGAAGAAGGCAGCTGAGCATGGCGTCCAATTCGTAAGCCCGGAGTCTCTGGAACTGGCTTCAAAAGTGAATGCTGTTGTTTTTGATTTACACGGGACTTTAACGACAGGAGTTCTTGAGGTTGAGCCAAAGCAAGTCACTTTTATTGATCCAGGTTGTAATCAGAAACATTTATTTTCCTGTATCGCTGCCCTGGAAAAAAACTCACAGCACTTCATCGGAGAGGCTGTATTCAGGTACACCGCGTCATTCGGTGAGGAGTATAAGTCGCTGCCTATCGGTAATTTTAAAGACAGCCACCATTCAGGAATAAGCGGAATAGTTGACGGCGATGAAATCTGTATTGGTAATGAAGATTTCATGAAGGAACAAAACATTTCTATGGTGCTGGATGAGAATGATATTGAGGATGCAGACTCTATTGTTTATGTAGCGGTTAATGGAAAGCTGTCCTGTTACTTCAAATTAACTGATCCCTTGCGGGAAAATGCTAAATATACCCTGAAAACGCTTCAGGAAAACGGGATTGAGGTATTTATTAGCACCGGGGCTTGTGAGAAAACAGCGAATCGCTATGGCAAACGTTTAAATATACCTCTTTCCAATATACGTGCTGGAAGGGTTGCGCTGGCGGGTAAAGATAAAGATAACTCCAAGTCTCAGTTAATTAAGGAGTTAAAAGCCCACGGCAAGGTTGTTGCGATGATTGGTGATGCGGCGAATGATTCGATAGCAGTAACAGACGCTGATTTTGGAGTAGGCGTTCAGTCTAATTCATCACACCGGCTTACTCTGGATAAAGCGGGAGCAATTGTGCAAAGTGGTTCAATGCTGCCCTTTGCTACCATTTTTATACTTGCCCGACAAACAATGAGTAATATCACACAGAATTTGTATTTTACTCTTGGCTATAATCTGCTTGCTGTCCTTTTAACGAGTACACTATTAGTTGCCGCTGGATTTGTCCTTAATCCTGGAATAGGGGCAGGTCTTATGATTTTGCAAATGAGCCTGGTGTTTTTGAACCTCTGGCGTTTTAAACAACAGACCTTGTCCCATTTGAGAAATACTGCTTCTGACTCAGATAGTGAGGTAGAACAGGATTCCTATGTTAGTTTACAACAAACCTTTAAACCAAATGACCTGGGGTTGGAAGAAGAAAAAACGGTTGATGCTGAGATGGGCAATGGTTGTGGGTTTAGCTTTTGCAGACCTCAGAGGACTGGCATTTTTCATGAACAGTCCCCTGCTGAGATTAGTGTTAAAATGTAGTCTGGTTGCTCGAGACGGGGCTACTTACCATGCTCCTTCATCATTTTTTCCATTCGCCGCGCTGTTTCTTCTTCGGATACATCTTCAATATGTGTGCCGATTGACCATATATGCCCGAAAGGATCGGTAAACGTACAGGTGCGATCACCATAGAATTGATTTTGCAGAGGACGGGTAATCGTTGCGCCTTCCGCTTCAGCAAGCTTTGCAACCTCATCGACGTTTTTTACATAAACATACAAACCTACAGGCGAGCCGCCATAGCTTAACGGGCTTTTTGCATGTGCTTCTTCACATTCGTCTGCAAGCATAAACTTGGAATCGCCAATACGAAGCTCTGCATGGCCTATACTATTGTTGGGACCCTCCATGCACATCACCACTTTTGCACCCAGCACTTTTTTATAAAACTCCAGTGCTTCACGGGCGTTTGTGGCAATAAGATAGGGGGTGATGTGATTGTAATCATTTGGTATATAATTAACGCTGTTGCTCATGGCTGCTCCCTGTTAGTGGTTGAGGGTTGGTGGAGAACTAGTTAAACATATTAATAAAGTTTTTGGTGTTTGTCTTATATGAAAAAAATTCAGCGTGACTTCTACAGCCGGGATACCATTACCGTAGCTCAGGATTTGCTAGGGAAATACCTGGTTCATCATCAGGATAATGTAGAAAAAATAGGCCGCATTGTCGAGGTGGAGGCGTATATCGGCGAACATGATTTGGCTGCGCATTCTTCAAAGGGCTTAACACCAAGGACAAAGGTTATGTTTGGGCCGGCGGGGCATGCTTATGTTTACCTCATTTATGGGATGTACTATTGCACTAATATCGTTACCGAGACAGAGGGTAAAGGCTGTGGGGTTTTATTGCGGGCATTGGAACCTGTGAAAAATATCAATCAACGAACCCAGGGGCCGGGACTGCTGTCAAAAGCAATGGGTATCACCAAAGAACTATATGGGCATGATTTGCTCGGTGATCGTTTTTATCTATTAGACGATGAAGCGAGGCGGGCACCAGTATCTATTATAAAAAGACCCCGTATCGGTGTCGACTATGCGAAAGAATGGGCAAAAAAATTACTCCGTTTTTACATCAAGGATAATCCCTTTGTTTCAAAAAAATAAAGAATAATCCACTAGTCTGCACTGCGAAAATCACCCGTTCTCGGATCCCGTTCTTTATGATCCAACCGGCCTTCATCCTGTTCGGTATCCAATTTTTTTTCATTGGCTGATTCAACTGCAGCTGGCTCTTCCGCTGAGTCTTCCTGATCTGGAGAATTACTGACATGGTCCATGATAAATTCCTGGCTTGTGAAATGCTAAACCTTCAACTATGTTTATATAGTTTTCTTAATTATAGGATAGATAGACTTTAGCTGAAGTTGGACTTGGTCGCTTTATCTCTTCCAGGAAGGAGCAGATAATGAAAACTTTGGTATCGACGTTAATTATTGCGTTCTGGTTTTCCATTTTTGCATACACAGCAACAGAAACAACCCATACGGAACCGCTGGCTCAGAAAACCTCGGATACGGAGAATCACCTGCCATAAAGCAAGTTTGCTGTCTGGTTCTCTGGACTCTGCGGACAAGCGGCGTTCGGTTGCCACGCCCTGCGGCTTGGCCCATAGTTATCTACGCAAGTGCATGAGAATTAAAAGCTCTCGAATCCCCGCGGCAGCGACCGCGGGGCCCACATGAAGCCAATTTAATGTTAAGAAGACTTGTTTATGACTACCTGTTAAACCCTATGTTTTGGCAACATTGAAACTTGTTTGAAAACCATGCTACTCAACAGGCATGGGCCCCGCGGTCGGTGCCGCGGGGATTCGGACGGGGCTGCGCCGCGGGGTCCAGCGGTTCGCCCATAATTCAAACCTGCGTGGTAGGTGAATGCGGATTAATCTGCTTCATTTACAAGCAAATATGTTATATTGTTCTCATAGATAGAGTTCGATAGAGAAGTTGGTGACCAGTATCAATCTAATAGCGAAGAACCGAATCCCGGAGAGTTATCGCTCAGTGGTGGGCTTCTATCCTGACGTTATTCTTTTTCAACTCAACCAGCATCAGTTTCAAACGAAATGGCAGCAATTGGCGAGGGCTCCCTATATTTATACCAATGGTTTTTCACTGCGTCCTGCAGGCTGGTTCCGTTATTATTTTGAATCATTCAAAGGCTGGCTGGGATTTACCAACCATTGCAATCCCCAATTACTGCAGTTATCACTTCGTAAATTGGCCTATTATGGCTATTTGCATGGTTATCAACCTATCCATCAAATTGTAAAATACCCACTGGGCTCAGGATTTTTGTCAGTGGTGAATCAGGAACGTAATCCAGCTAATTCACTGCAATTACAAACCGATTTAATCAATTACTACAGTGAGCATTCCTTTTATTTTCCTCAGTTTGAAATGATGGCAGGAGTGGCTTCCCCATCCCGATTTGGTACCAGTTTTGCGACATTGGGTTTGTGCGATTTGGTTCCCTGCCTGGATCCGCAAGATAATCACATAATCGATGAGGTCAGTAAGGTGCTGGAACCTCATTCTTATCAGAAATATTCCTTTTTCCGGGGTAGCCGCTATGCAAAAACCGTGGCTCAGCAGTATCTGGCTCAAGCACTGCAGGAGAAAAAAAGCATTCTTTATAATATTACAGTCCTTAATTATTTTATGGAGGGGGCTAAGCTCAGGGCGCAAAGGCATCTGGAAAGAGCTCTGTATTATGATCCGGATATTCAATTGGAAAACGAAGAAATTTTTATTGAGTATTTTCTGGAAAAAAATGAGTTTGCCCAGGCTTTCAAGCTGATTGAGAAATTGAAAAATACTGAAAAAGCCTGCGCTTATCTGATAAAGCATTTTACTGCCAGCCAGCATCAGGCCATGGTGACTCCGGGTACTCCCCTGGCTAGGGAATTAGCAAAACATTATGCCAGGGATAAAAAAAATATTGCCAGTATACGCTTGGCTTCCAAGCTTGATCCTGACCTGGAAAAGAATGATCCCCTCAGTATTTTCCGTTTACTGATAATGGATAAACAGTTTGATGAAGCTTACACCCTGTATAATACCCACAGCAAAGTCATCACATTCGATGCTGATCTCCGCTCCATTGCGGCCAGTCATTTTCATGCTGAATCTGAAAGCCAATTAAAGATTGGCCGTAGTTTTAGAGAGCGTTGTGAATGGGGTAAGGCGTCTGAAGGCTATTTACGGGCTCTCTATGCTGCCAGAAAGTCTTGTGAATTTGAATCCATGGAGCGCAGAGTCCAGTATCATTCGTCCTGCAAACGATTATATGCTCAAGTATTGACTGATGCTGATATTGCATGCAATGAAGACATTTCGCAATCGGATATTGCCAGTATCAGAAAAGCTATCGAACTGCTGAGAACCTGTGCTCCCAAAGAAAAGCCTGAAATCGAATACCACCTGGAGGCTTTGGTTAAGGCGCTTATGAGACAGGCAGACTACCTTTGCAGCCTTATCAGGGTATCTCTTTGCTATTCCGCTGATTATGAGACACGCCAAAAACATCATGCCATGCACGAGAAACATTTCACTTTAATATTGAATACGCTGAAGGAAGTAGCGCATTTGTTAAAGGGGGTAAGCGACCCGACCCAGAAATTGATCTTGGGTAAAGCTTACTTTCTTATGGGAGATATTAATTTGTTCTTTGATCTGAAGGAAAATCCTCTTTCCTATTTCCATAAAGCAGTGGAAGCAGTGCCGCTTAACCCTTTTTATAACCTGCGTTACTATGAGCAGCAGGAGGAAACGCAGCGGGAAGAAAAATACAGGGAGAGGGGGCTTCAGGGGCTTAGAGCATTGGGGTATCAAGCCTATGACTGGGCAGAATGGGATCCGGAACGGTGGAATGCTTCACACCGTGTAAGCAGAATTAAGGAAATTCATTTACTGGAGGAAACTAAACCGTCCGCTGGATGGTCTTTCGGTTTTTCTTAAATTTTACAGGCCATCATTCGGTGCCGGAGGAACTTCTGATGGTGCAGAAGCTGGACCGGGCGGAGAGGGCGGCGATTTGCCGGCCAGTGTTGATATGACCTCAGTAGTAAATACCGTAGCGCCCACAGCCAATTTGGCGCCAGCCAACGCAGCAACCCCTGTGGCAATAGCAGATGCTGTGGCGCTGGCCGCTGAGGAAGCTGCAGCCGCTCCTCCGGCCCCCGCTGCCGCAGCGGCGTCTCCAGCGGCTGCTGAAGCGATTGCTTCTGAGCCGGCAGCGGCGGCAGCTGCCGCTCCCGGGCTAGGAATTCCCAAAGTTACTATTCCCCCACCGATCGTGACATTACCGGTTATCCCGACTTCGGCGCTGTCAACAAATGTCGCAGCTGAAGAAATATTCAGGGCAGGACTGGTAATTGTAACTGTAGGCGCAACAATACTTATGCCGGTTGGCTCAAGGATGATGGACGATGTCCCCACCTGAAACATGATCATACCTGCGGCCTGCTGAATTATTGCAGGTGCGATGGCCATGCTAACACCTGCATCTTCTGAATACTTAAAGCCGTTTGTTATTTTCATGGAGAAAGGCCCCAGATATTCAATATCTCCTCCCAATACGGAAAAGACAGAAAGGCCTGTGACATCGCCAATAAGCGCACCTGTATAACTTTGAATGGTTGCACCCAGATGATAATTACCAGTGAACCCCTTTACTGAAAGAATATGGGATCCCAATACATGCAAGGCACTGTTGCCATTCACTTCTGTAATCATGGCATTGCCAATGGAGTTCATCAGGTTCTGATCAATATAATTGTATTGGCTTTGGTTGATCTGGACTGTTTCATCTCCTTTGACCTGATAACTGGTATCCTGATGGCAGACCATGGTAGATTTGCCTTTCACAAATCGCATGTAATCCTTGTTCACATTCAAATTTTTACTGCCTTTGACGGTAATGTTTGCATCTTTACCTACATAGGAGCTTGAATGGCTTAATGTGCTCAGGTAATAGCCCATGTCCTGCTGGGATTGAAAGATGTCATCTGTCCCCAGTACCATCGTGGTGTTATTATGAGGTGTGCGCAACTTGATCCCCTGGGTTTTGCCTTTCTGTTCATTCATGAAGAAAACATTTTTCTCTTTGGTTTGAAGACCCATATATTGCTGGTTGTCGCTGACAATCAGATTCCGGTGGGTTGAATTATCGACAGCGCCCAGGAGGATGGGTAAATCAGGATTGCCAAAGTGGAAGCCAATGGCAACCTCCATTCCTTTCCTCATCGGCAGGGAAAACGCATACTTGTCACCAATGTAACTTTCCAGTTTACGAACCCAGCGAGAACCTTTACCAGGGCCGTCTTCGGTGATCGGGATCCGGAATTTATAATGGCCCTTGTCATTAATCTGAACGGTATCCTCGCCTCCTTCATGGTCAACAAAACCGGGAAGTACGCCGCTAATCCTCGGAATTGGGGTTTGCAAAACGGAGCGAAAGGGGATGACTTTATCAATTGACTGATAATTGCAGGAAAAATGATCGTCTGCTGCTTCAATGGGTGCTGAGTGGTAGGAAAAAAAAGATTTTTTTTGTGAGCCGCTGTATTGGGAGTTAAGGATCAGCATCGCTTTGTTTAGTTGTGGCAGATTAAAATGCTGATGGTTTATAAAGCTGCCTGGGTTAATCAAAGCGCCGCTGGAGGTACCATTAAAAATTTCTTTCTGCCATTTGAAACTCTCGGCAATCTGATTCGCGATCCGTTGGTTTTCTTCCTGGCTATTAACATTCTCAGCCCAATAAACAATTTCCCCAACCCCTTGAGGATCAATTACTGCGGTTGATTCATAGGCTTTGGAAGATTGCTGATAGTTATAGGATTTGACTTTCACTTCCGCTGGCTGGGAAGAAGTAGTGAATTGGAAGTCATAGATTAAATTGGCCATAGAATCAAATTCGCTATCCATGGTATAGCCATGATAGAACAAACGATTAATGTCTTTATTGAGCTGCAGAGTCGAATTGCTATCAGTAATTACCAGAATCTCATTCTCAGGTGTTTGTTCAAAAAAATAGAATAAGCCTTCATGCTCCATCCAACGGGTTACAAACTGCCAATCCTGCTCATTGTACTGAAACACAAATTCGCGAACGGGGTGGTTTTGCATTAAATCAAAACGAACATTAGTAATATTATTTCTCTGGAAAACATCCTGCAGAATCCCTTTGATTTCTTTTTCTAGGTAAACGTGTGTCCGTCTGGTTTTCTGCAGGCGCGTGACCTGCGGGCGGATGGTCATCTGATAAACATAATATTCGTCAAGGCTGCCGGTATGGCTGAAGTGTTCCACACGGCCATGCACGGGGCTTTCTGCCCCGGCTTTGGTGGCAAAGCTCATTTTTACCGGCTGATTAATAATTTCTGATCCAAGAATAAGACGTTTGGAAGCCAGTTCAACACGAAACTCATAAAGTTCCGAAATACCCATTGAGCCTTCAAACTGCAAAATTTCGGTCTCTGTTCCTTCAAACTGAGCACCATGCATTGTGGGCATAAGAATCTGATTCTGCATGAAATTCTCCATTACACGTCAATAACAACAATAGCTATTGGGGCAATGGCTGTCAACTTCTTGTCCTGGGTACACCTATACTTATCTTGCTTCCTGACGAATTGGCAGAAAAATTAATAATTTGTGCTATGGTTAACTTATAAAGTCTTGCAAAGACAATATTCTTTTTAGAACAATGGAGAGGAAAATGGCACGCAAAGATCAATCGGTAGCCCCAAAAGAACGGGTCAACATCGTTTACAAGCCCAGTATTGAAGGGGCTGAGGAAATGGTGGAGCTCCCTTTACGACAGCTTGTTTTAGGAGAATTTTCCAACAAACCTTCCAAGCTTCCTCTGGAAAAAAGACAGACAGTTAGTATTAATAAGGATAATTTCAATCAAATTCTGAAACTTCATGATATCAAAATTTCAACACGTGTTCTTAACCGTTTAAGCAACAACAAGAATGATTATATTCCTCTCGAGTTGAAAATTCAGTCCCTGCATGATTTCGAGCCCGATAATATCGTCAGGCAGGTTCCGGAATTGAAACGCTTAATGGAGCTTCGAAATGCGCTTAAATCCCTGAAAGGACCTTTGGGAAACACACCTGAATTCAGAAGAAAACTGGATGCAATTGTTAAAGATCCGACGTTAAGGGATAAATTGCTAAAGGATTTGGGTATTGAAGATAAAAAAGAACACTAGGCAATAGCCCATTTCATTTGAGGAGATAGTGATGGCTGATACAAAAGAGAATCCGGGAAAGGGTCAGGACAAGTCAGTGATCAATGATTTGCTGGCCGGCATTGAAATTTCACCGGAAGAAGAGCGTTATGAGGTCACCAAAAGCGGAATTCGGGCTTTTATTGACAGAATTGTAGAGGAGCAGCGGACTGATGAAGCGGTCACCTCGGCGATGGTAGATGATGTGATTGCCGATATCGATGCACAGCTGTCCGTTCAAGTGGATGAAATTCTGCACAATGCCGAGTTCCAAAAGCTGGAATCGGCCTGGCGTTCATTAAAATTCCTGGTTGATCAAACCAATTTCCGTGAAAACAGTCAGATTGATTTCATTAATGTTTCCAAGGAAGAGCTATACGAAGACTTTCTGGATTCTCCTGAAATCGTTAAGTCGGGCTTGTTCAAACAGGCTTACAGTTCTGAATACGGTCAGTTCGGTGGTAAACCCTATGCTTCTATCATCGGGAATTACACCTTTGGCCCCTCCCATAAAGACGTAGCACTCCTGCGCAACATTGCCGCTGTCAGTGCAATGGCGCATGCCCCCTTTATAGCAGCGGCAGGACCTGAGTTTTTTAATGTCAAATCAATGACGGATTTGCCAGCCCTTAATGATATTGCAGCAATCTTCGAGAGCCCGGTTTATGCCGAATGGAATAGCCTGCGCGAGTCAGAAGATGCTCGCTATATTGGTTTGACTTTACCCCGCTTTATGCTGCGTATGCCCTATGATGACCGAAGTTATAACCTGCGGACATTCAATTATAAAGAAGATGTCAGCCAGGGTGATCACAGCTTCCTATGGGGAAATGCTGCCTTTGCTTTTGCTGGCCGATTGTCGGACAGTTTTGCCAAATACCGATGGTGCGTTAACATTATTGGCCCGGAAGGGGGTGGTACAGTAGAGGATTTACCTTGTTACTATTTCGATGCCATGAGAGAAGTGCAAAGCAAGATTCCTACAGAGTTACTTATTTCTGAAAGACGGGAATTTGAGTTGTCTGAACAGGGATTTATCCCTTTGACTATGCGTAAAAACAGTAACAATGCTGCCTTTTTCTCTGCCAATTCGATTCAAAAACCAAAAACTTTTGTCGATGTCAGTGGGAACAAGGAAGCGGAAGCCAATTACAAATTGGGAACCCAATTCCCTTATATGTTCATTATTTGCCGTCTGGCCCATTATCTGAAAGTGATGCAGCGCGAGAAACTGGGTATGCATAAAGAGCGGGTCGATATGGAGCGTGAACTGAATGAGTGGATCGGCAGTTATGTTGTGGACATGGAAAATCCGGTGGCCGAAGTGAGAGCCAAAAAACCATTGCGTTATGCCAGAGTGACGGTAGAGGATGTTGCTGGTGAGCCAGGATGGTATAAATCCACTTTAATTGTCAGACCTCATTTTAAATATATGGGCTCCTATATTACTCTACAATTAGTAGGTAACCTGGAAACCGCCGCTTAAGGAGAAAATGGCTATGCAACAACCAGAACTTAATGTCGTACCCTTATTGCCCGAAGGCGAAGTGGTACGTACCCAATATAAGCTGATGGCAAGAATAACAACTACTGCGGCTGGCGTGGTCAAGGGCAACAGTTCTGTTAAGGGCTATGAGCAATGGGTACAGGCAGTGGATTTCAAAACATCGACATCCAGAAGTTTTGACGCTCAGGATCAGTTAATTGGTGTGCCCGATGCAAAATTTTTCCGCCTTACCACACTTTGGGACGGCGGAGGAATCGTGCCTTTAACCCAAAGTATATTTACCGGGGAGGATGTCAGTACCTGCGATATCCACTGTTTGCGTGCAGGTCCAAATGGCGAAGTACAGGCCGCTGTGCTGATTACTTTGAATCAGGCTAAAGTGCTTGAGGTGGACTATGTTTATTCGCATGTCGCAGGTCCTCTGGTGATTGTTGATTTGCATCCAACCTCTTTCAAGATAGTTGACAATCTCAACCGCCATGAGTTTAGCTGGAACTTAAGCCGCCTGTCTCGGGAAGCTTAGGGTTGATACCGCGGACAAACCGCGGTACGCCGAATTTGAATATGTAGGCTGGGCTGTAAAGCCCAGCAACTATCTTGGGTTTATAACCAAAGGAGAATCCAGTGAGAGGGGAGCGTTTAACCGAGCGATTAAGACGCTGGTCGAGGAAAGATTCCCAGTCCATGGATCAATCCGAACCGGATATATTAATCGAATCAATCAGGAAACACATTGAGCAAATACTCTCAACCCGTCAGGGAAATGTGCTTATTGATGATAATTATGGTTTGTCACAATCGCCCGCTTTAGTGGAAGATTATTCCCTGGCCCGCAAAGAAGAACTGGTTCAGCATTTGTCCCATTTAATTAAAACCTATGAACCGAGAGTCGCCCAGGTCAGGATAAGCAATTTGACAATCAATCCGGACAAGCAATTAATCAGCTGTCATATTGACGGCACTTTAAAACAACCTTTCGAAGAAATATCGGTTTATTTCACCACGATTCTCACAAGTCATGGTAGAGTAATAGTGAGACTATAGTGCCTGAAACCAATAATTTTAAGGCTTTACATGCTGAAGGATAAGCCATGATTCTCGATTATTATCAATCTGAACTAAGCAAAATTAAGAAATTGGCTAAAGAGTTTGCTGCTGCTTATCCAGCAATAGCTCCCATGCTCAGGGAACAGAGTACAGATCCGGATATTGAGCGCCTTCTGGAAGGTGTAGCTTTCTTAACCAGTCAGATTCAAATCCTGCTGGATGATAATTTGCCGGACATGGTGGATGACCTGACGCAGATTTTCTTTTCACAATACTCCAAACCGCTACCCAGTTCTTCGATTATCCAGTTTATCCCTAAACCCAATCTGGGGGAGGCAATTCTGGTTAAGAAAGGCACGGAGCTGGCCTCCATCCCCATTAATGGTACGCAGTGTCTTTTTCGTACTGTGGTTGATGTTGCAGTGGAACCGGTGATCATTGAGCAGATCATTTTTAAAGAATCACTTCACGGGGATAGCTTCTTGCAAGTCGATTGCCAGCTTTGCGGAGTTACCTTGCAGAACTGGACAGGCAAGGAACTGCGTTTTTTTATCAGGCAGCCCTGGGAAGATGCCTGTAATACGTTTTATATGCTGCAACGTTATGTGAAGCGAATCTTATTGCGCGCAGATAATGAAAAAGAATACAGCCTGCCGCTTGATAATCTGATTGCGTGTGCGCTGGAGTCGGACGATCCTTTATACCCGTTGGCGTTTAAAGATGATAATACCCATTGCATTCTGCACCAGTACATCAATCAACCTTATAAATTTCTCTTTTTCAAGCTGACCGGGCTTGAGAAATGGCTCCGTGAGAGCGATGCCCTGCGTTTTCAGATTGCTTTCGAATTGAAAGATGTCCCTGTGTGGTTCACTCCTCCGGAGACTGGCAATCTGGTATTGCACAGCGTACCGATTATTAATTTATTCGAATTCCATGCCGATCCGATTCAGCTCGATCATAAAAAACCGGAATATCGGGTGCTCCCCAGCGACAATGCGGATCAGCACTACCAGATTTATGAGGTGAAAGAGGTTATCGGCTATCGCCAGCGGGAAAAAAGGCAAATTGTTTATGATCATGCGCTCAATTTCAATGATGAACTGGACTTAAACAGTAAATATACGATCCATAATCGGCCAGCCATTAGCGGCAATGGCCGCGATCTTTATCTCGGGTTTTTCTATGATTTTGGCAAGGAATATCCAGTTGATGAAACACTTTCGGTGACCTTGACTTGTACCAATGGCGATTTGACCAGGCTTTTGGATGAGGGCGATATCACCCAATTTACTGATTCATCACCGGAAAACTTAAGTTTTACCAATATCATTCCTCCGTCCTCTAATATTCCGGCGGTACATGATCAGTCCCTGATTTGGAACTTTCAATCTCTGCTGGCTCTCAATTTTGTTCAGATTTTAGATAAACACTATTTAAAACAAATTGTTAATCTTTATCTTTATGAAAAAGGTGAAAATTATCATTTAAATATGAGCAGAATTCAGGGTGTAGAGGATATATTAGTTCAAAAAAGCAGACGCCTTTACCTTGCTGAAATGATTTCCGGAGTGAGCATAACCCTGGTATGTGAACCCGATCATTACAAAAGTATTGGCGACATGTATTTGTTTGGCTGTGTCCTGGACATTTATTTTTCACAGAATTCACCAATAAATACCTTTACCCAATTGAATCTGAAGAATTCACGTACTAAAGAGACCTGGAAATGGAAACCAAGATTGAACAATCCGAACCAGAAATAATTAAAAAGTTATTGTCCCAACCGAGAACGTTTAATTTTTATCAGGCAGTACGTTTAATCAATCATGAGATTGAGCAGGAGAATAAACAGGGGATTTCCTCAAGCCTGGATATTATTCCATGGCTAAGTCTTGCTTTTCCCGAAACTGATATCGAAGATATCAAAAAGGAAAAGAATAAATATATTCTTACGGCTACGTTTCTGAGTTTATTTGGCACCACTTCTCCATTACCAACCTTTTATACCGAACAATTAATACAGGATGAATTTTATGAAATAGGTGAAGTGAAATACCTGCTTAATATTATCCATCGGCGCTTATATGAATTGATGTATCGTGTCTGGTCCAGAAATAGAATTATTGAACAGTTTATTGAGCATCATAACCGCGATATTGAAAATGCAATTTTTGGTCTGGTAGGTCTGGCTCTGAAGGAAGTACGGCATAAAATCCCTCATTACATGCGGCTATTAAAATATTCTGGCCATTGGATCAATACCCACAGAAGTCTCAATGGGCTTCGCGATTTTTTAACTGATTATTTCAACGTACCCATTGAGGTAAAATCTTTTTTTCTGGCTATGCAATCTATCCCCTTTGATCAGCGCTGTCACATTGGCGAGAGCAATCATCAGCTGAGTGAAACGGCCTATCTCGGCAGTAAAGTAAGGGCAAGCAGTAATAATGTGCTGATTCGTATCGGACCATTGAATGCAAGCGTATTCCCCACATTTTTAATGGACAGCGCTAATATCCATTTGATGAAGCTGCTGCTTCAGTTGTACGTGCGCGAACCATTTCATTACATGATGGAGGTCATTCTTGACAGAGGTTCGCTGCAGGGAATGCAATTATCATCCCCAATGTATCCTCTGGGAGTGGCCAGCTGGCTTGCACCTGAAAAAGAAATTGAATCCTTTACAGTAAGATACTGGCTAAAAACAGACTGGTAAATTAAGCGCCAGTGTTTGCTAACAATAACAGCGGCAGGTAACTATGCTAACCGTCAATTTAAAGGTGTTATTAGAGCGGCTCAATGATTATACGGCGTTGACCCTGGAGCAGTCGGTCAATTTATGTATGCAAAAAACTCATCGGGAAGTGACCATCGACCACTGGCTTACTGAGCTATTGTCCAATCCACGCTCAGATATCAGTCTTATCCTTGAGCAACAGGCTTTGGTAACCGACAATATCCGCTTTGATATCCATGCGGGTATCGGCAAATTAAAACCCGGACACCTGGGTAAACCCAGCTTTTCAATTTCTGTTTTTGACTGGATTCAGGATGCCTGGTTAATTGCTACCCTGGAGCAGAACCTGGAAAAAATACGCTCCAGCTCATTACTCTTTGCACTGATTAAAAAGCACAATTACTATTCCACACATATTGCTAATGAAGTGTTTCAACTTCTTCCTTTTGAGGGGTTATTGAGCCATTGGCAGACTGATACTGCCCAGTCAATCGAAAGGGATGCTTCGCAGTTAGCTTCACAAGCTTCGGAGAATCAATCGCGGCTTGGGGAATCTTTACAGCAGTTTTGCATTAATCTGACCGAAAAAGCGCGTGCCGGCCAGATTGATCCCGTATTTGGGCGAGAGCGCGAAATTCAGCAGATGATTGATATCCTGGGTAGAAGACGAAAAAACAACCCGATTCTTGTCGGCGAACCCGGCGTTGGGAAAACAGCCCTGGCGGAGGGGCTTGCCTTGGAAATCCATAAGGGAAATGTGCCTGATTTTCTAAAAAATACCGCCATTCTTGCCCTGGATTTGGGCTTATTAGAGGCAGGGGCAAGCGTTAAGGGGGAATATGAAAGACGTCTTAAAGCAGTTTTAAAAGAGGTAAGCGCCGCAAAATTTCCAGTGATATTATTTATTGATGAAGCACATACCTTAATTGGCTCTGGACAGCAGCAGGGCGGGCTGGATGCGGCCAATATTTTAAAACCAGCACTGGTACGCGGCGAGTTATCCGTCATTGCAGCCACCACCTGGCACGAGTATAAAAAATATTTCGAAAAAGATGCGGCTTTGGCCCGGCGGTTTCAATTAATCAAATTACAGCAACCGGACATAGAAGACACTATCCGGATCTTGCGGGGCCTGCAACCAATCTATGAAAAAGCCCATGGCGTCAGTGTTCGAACCGATGCTTTGGAAGCTGCGGCAGAACTATCCACACGCTATATTTTTGGACGTCAGCAACCTGATAAAGCAATCGATTTAGTGGATACTGCCGCTGCGCGGGTAAAGATTAATCTGACTGCGAACTCAGCTGAGGCAAGTGCTTTGGAAAATCGGATCACCGCACTTGAACAGGAGCTATCCAGCTTAACTCGGGATAAAAGGCAAGGACAAGCTGTAGGGGAGAAAAAACTCAAGGACTTAAAGCAGCGGATTAAAAAGCAGAAATCGGCTCACGACCAGTTATTAAGGGATTGGGAGGAAGAACAGGGTTTAATTAATCGGTTATTGGAATTGCGGCATGACATTGAGCAGTCTGGCAAAAAGCCCAGCAAGGAATTGCAAAAGAAACAACAGCAATTGCTTCAATCCATCAATGATAGAATGAACTCTTTAATTGATTATGAAGTCTCACCGGAAGTGGTCGCCAGGGTCGTTTCAGACTGGACGGGCGTGCCTTTAGGGAAATTACTGAAGAGTGAATATTCAGCACTTCTTCATCTGGAGAAGAATCTTCAGGAGCAGATAAAAGGGCAGAATGAAGCCGTTGAGGCCATTGCCCAACACTTAAAAGCAGCTAAAACAGGCCTGAGTTCAGTCGATAAACCCTCTGGTGTTTTTTTGCTGGTGGGGCCAAGCGGAGTGGGTAAAACTGAAACAGCACTGGCGATTGCCGAGCGAGTATTTGGCGGCCGTCAATATTTGACAACGATTAATATGTCGGAATTTCAGGAGAAACATTCCTTAAGCCGGTTAATTGGTTCACCTCCGGGTTATGTGGGGTTTGGCGAGGGCGGAATGCTGACTGAGGCAGTGCGCCAGCGTCCTTATTCTGTCGTCCTTCTCGATGAAGTGGAGAAGGCAGCGTTGGATGTAATGAATTTATTTTACCAGGTTTTTGATAAGGGCAGCCTGACTGACGGTGAAGGTGAAGAAGTCAATTTTAAAAATACGGTCATTTTTCTCACCAGCAATCTGGCCAGCGATCTGATACTTCGTTGCGCGGATTTGCCTCAGGATCAATTGATAAAATTGATTTGGCCTATTTTATCGGCCCATTTCCAGCCCGCGCTGCTTGCCAGAATGACAGTGGTGGTTTATCGGGGATTATCTGCAGAAACGCTAAAAGAAATCACCCGTCAGAAACTGGATGCATTTAAAATGCAGTTGGCGAGTACCCATGGCATTAAGCTGCATTTTAAAGATGAAATTATTGATTTCATGGCAGAGCATTATAATGAGCCTGAGTTAGGGGCAAGAGAAATTGAATTGACGCTCCATTCCCAGATAATGCCTCATCTGGCCAAATATATACTCGAAGCAATGACCGAGAACAGAGAAGTGAACGTGCTAAGTCTGGCGATTAAGAATCATAGTATTGTAGTCATGGAATAGGGGGGCATGAATCTGGTCGTTATGGCGGACAATCGAGAACAGCGCTATACGCAGAGGCATTTACTTGCTATTTTAGATATTCTATTGTTATCATTGATTTGTGTAGCATTACCTGCAAAATAATAATACATAAATAGGGAATGTCGGTGTTAAAAAATTTATTCTTTCTCTCTGTGCTATTGATAACTGCCTGTACCATGGGAGGCAATACCAAACAACCTCAATTGGCAGATACTTACCAGGATAATGCTATTTTGATGCGTATTGAGGCTAGCAAGGATCTCAATTTATACAATGATCAAAAACACACCCTAAAGCTTGTTATTATTCAGGTTGAAAAGGTAGAAGATGTCCAAAAACAACTGATGTCTGCTGATTCGATTGCCAAACTTCTTGACAGTGCAGATGACTCTGTTAATTCCGACAGCAAGCCAGATTCGAACAAAAAAGTATATATGCAGACCCTGTTTATTACACCCGGTACCAAGAAGGTATTCACCTTCCCCCGGCTGGCCGGTGCAAGACGGATTATTGTAGTGGCTGGTTATTATGATTTGGTACCCAATCAGGTCGTGCGCGTATTCGAAATTCCAGTGTTTGAGAACTGGAAGCCTGTTACATTCTGGGAAATGAATCGTAAAATGGGACGTATTGCCATTTGTTTGGTACTGGGTGCGAAAGGCATTAACTTTACCGATAGCACCTCAAAAGAAACAACTAATGAATCATTGAAATAGGATAATGCTCAAATGGTTTGGAAAACAGCAGTTGATTGGGAGCATGGACTTTTTTTACAACCGCAACATTTTCAATGTTCCGAGTTACATCAGCAGTTTTTATTAAATCAGGTAATGCGTTATGTGACGCCCTTTTTCTGGGGGTTTTCTGAATTAAGCCTGAATAGTCAGGCATTAAAAAATGGCCGTTTTGAAGTGGAAAAGATGGCTTTGTTCCTGCCAACAGGGGAATATGTTGAAGTGGATGCCAATGCGGTATTCCTGCCCCGCTCATTTTTAAAAGATTGGCCGGCTAATTCCAATTCCATGAAGGTCTATATTGGGGTAAAGGACTTATCCTTATCGAAAAAAAATGTAACCTCAGTCAATCAGCTGGAAGATTTAACGGGAGTGACCACCCGCTATGTCAGCAATGCCTCTGGGGTGGAAACTGCTGATCTCTATCATCAGGAATCGCAGGCGCAGCTCAAAACACTGCAATTTGTTGTCAAATTGTTCTGGGAATTGGAACTGGAAAACACTCATAATTACACATTAATCCAGGTTGCTGACTTAAGGCGCGTTGATAATGAGATCAAAAACAACCCGGTATACATTCCGCCCTGCGTCAGTATGGCCGCGGCTGAAAATCTGTTTAGCGGTATGCGGGGACTGCTTGAAAATTTAATGGGGGTCTGCAGTCAGCTGGAAAAATTTAAGCTGCCTATTGACTGGTATTCCAGCCATATAGACAAGGCGAATTTCGGCCGCCTTTTTTCTTTACGTTCTTTGCTGCGTTATGTACCTGTATTGAAGCAATATGTGAAAACAGGTGACGTACATCCCTGGCAGCTGTTTACTTTGCTTGAAACGATTGTCTGTGAGTTAAGTTATTTCAGCACAGAAGTCAATTTGTTTAGCAGCAGCGAGCAGAACAGCACAATACTGCCAGATTATAATCATCAGAATTTAACTGCTTGCTTTTCATCAGTGCGCACATTGCTGCAAAAGTTAATCATCACCATCGTCGCTGATCCTGGCCGTATTCACCGCATGATAAAAGAGAATAACTATTATTATGCAGACCTTGGGCCCTACTTCATCCGGCCGGAACGGCGGTACTATCTGGTTATCTATGCTGAAAATAATCAGGAAGAAGTGGCTGAGGTAGTCAAAGATTCGAGTAAACTCTGTGCTTACTCTGACATTGTGACCTACATAGAATACGCATTGCCTGGCGTACCCATTACTAAATTAAGTGCAGCACCCGAAGGCATACCGCGCGGGCCAAGCTGTTTGTATTATAAAATTGACAATAAATCCTCAATGTGGCTAAAAATAGAGCGAGAGCTCAAAGTAGCCCTTTACATGGGTAAAGCACCTATTGATGTGGTTATCGATATAGTTGCGGTGGGAGCCTAAATTGAATTTGCAATCATTATTTTACGATTTATTCCATTATGTGAGCGAGTTAAAGGACAGCGAGTTTTCTACGGTAAGCTTTAACGAGTTCAGGGAAGAAGTCCTGTTTCGAATTAAAGAAATTCGCAACCGCAGTGGTTCGCTGGATAAAGATCAGGTGAACACGGCCTTATTTGCTGTTGTGGCCTGGATTGATGAGCTGGTGCAAAACTCCAGCTGGGAAGGAAAAAAAGAGTGGCAGCATCGATTTTTGCAAACTGAGTTTTTCAATACAACTGATGCGGGGAAAGAGTTTTTTATTTATTTATCCAAGATTCCACCCAAACAGGTCGATTTGTTCCGCATCTTTTATCGTTGTTTAACCCTGGGCTTTAGAGGCGAATATCACAGGCCTTTGGATAAACCCGATTTAATTAAATACAAATCATATGCGCTTGAACATATCACCCCCGATGCTGAAATGGTTGATAACGTGGAGCGCTTTATAGCTTTTCCTGAAGGATATGAATGCAAGGCAGATGGGAAAATGTATACCGGCAGATCTCCCTGGAAACGATGGTTCCTGTGGCTCATCCCCATCCCCGTCCTGTTACTGATTTATTTCTTCTTTTACTTTGTCATCAATAACACTGTTGATAATTATTTACAAATGATCAAATGATCAAATAACCGAGAGATTAAATGAGGTTAATCGGGCAAACAATTTTCTGGATGATTACGCTAGTAATCTTCGGGCTGCTTTCTACGCTATTAGTGGTAGGGCATGATTTCCCCATCTGGATGGGTCCACTGATCTTTATCGGCATTTCGCTTATATTTTATCTATTAACTTCTATGAGTTATGGAATAGAGAAGTGGTGGCGAAACCGCAAAACTGAAAAGCAGAAACTGGTTGGCGAAAAAGTAGAGACTGGCGGATTAAGCCTTACCCTCTATAATGCCGTTAACTATATCCATCAGAATAATGTTGCTGGTGGCGTCAAACGGTTCTGGCACATGCCCTGGGTCCTTTTCTTCGGTACGCCCCAGGCCTCTCAGATGAATGTCTTCAAACTCCACACCCATTTTAACGTCGGCGACACCGAAGATCTGGAGTTACAAAGAAATAAAGCAGTTATTCTCGAAGATTATGTGATGTGGTATGTAGACGATACCTTGTTACAGACCAATACGCCGAGGAAAATTGAGCGTCAATGGCAGGCATTTCTTGAAACCATAAAAAAAGGTAAAAAGAAACAACCGGCTATTCAGCAGATAGTGGTGGAGATACCAGCGTCCCTGTTAACCGGGGGTAATAAGGGTGAAATATCCTTTTATGCCCGATCATTAAGGGACAGAATTAATCAGGTGAGTAACATCACAGGTTATCGTCAGCAAGTCCTCTTTATAATTACAGAATGTCAACAGCTGGAAGGCTTTGATTCCTACATACAGGTTATTCCTGAAAGCATGCTGAATCAGGCAATGGGATATGTCGTTGATGATCCGATGCGAAACTCCTCATCCAGCAAACCGATACAATATTTAAGTGAGCGCGCTCAGGATGTTATTGATATCATCCTGTTTAACCGGGAGAAACAATTTGATTCCAAAGTGTATCAGTTCCCTTTGTCAATTGCGGGTTTAACGGAACAATATACCGTCTTTAGCGAGCTATTTTTCTCGGCAACCTCCTACAGCGAATCCCCGGTTTTGCTGGGTGTGTATATGACCGGGACTTTTGTGAATAAGGGAATTGAAGACCAGGCTTTCGCCTATGATCTGATTGATAAAATTCAGCAACGGCTAATGTGCCCAATGATGCCGCTGAAAAATGAACTGGCCAGGCAGCAACGAAGGGAATATATCAGGCTGGGTTTATGGTATTTGGCCTGTCTGGGTTTGGCGGGTTATTTATATTATGTTTATACCCAGACTTCCAAGCGTCTGCTCGATTTGGTTCAGCTCTTGCCGGCAGAAGAGGTTTATGGAACCAGTCTTGAGGCTAATCTGGTCGAATTTAACGAATTCCATATTCTGATGAATGCCGTGGATCGGTTTAAAAACCAATGGCAGATCAAAATACTCCCATACCGCGGAGGATTAACCCGTCTATATGATTTCTTTGCCGATTTGTATGCTACACAATTTAAAGCCCATGCCCTGGATATACTGGATAGTAAAATATTAAACCTGCTGCGCCAGGGCGAGGCGGTCAGTGATCGTGAGAAAGCTTATCTTGTACAGAATATGGTGACTCGTGTAAATGCTGTACAGGCCAAATTGGGGGGTGCTGACCGGCCAGCACTAATGAGTATGCCCAATCCCGAAATTCGCTATTTAGGCTACAACAATATTTCCGAAGATATTCAGAACGCTTTTGGTGTTTTATATAAAGATTATGTTTATTGGAATAACAATCAAGAAGCTTTGCGCCTTGAATCAATCAAGTTATTGCGTTGGCTTGAAGATTCCCATTATTTAAACTCCAATCTGCATTGGCTGGTTGAATGGGGAAATACTCGACCTGGCGCCTATAGTATTGGCCTGAATGATTTCTGGCCAGGCAGTATTAGTATTCATGAGTATGATGTCCAGCCTGCCTTCACCATCCAAGGCTATTTGGCCATTAACCAATTGTTGGAGCAAATCGAATTTGCACTGCCTGTTTACATTGACATTTCCCGTCAGGAAAGTAATTTCAAGGTATGGTATGAAGAAACGCGTGTTAACAAATGGCAGCAGTTTTCACTGGATTTCTCAAACGGCGAAAGAACCCTTGCCTATCAGTTTGAATGGGATCAGACCTTCGATAGTATGATGACTCCAAATGGAGTCTATTTCAGTTTAATGGATCGAATTAATAATGAGTTTGCGCATAAATTATCCATTAAAAACCCGAGATGGATTGAATTGATCCACCAGTTTGCCGGATTATTGAATTATCAGTACGAAAGCACTGAGGGCGTTCAGCTTAAAGAGTTATCCAACACCTTATCTAAATGGGGCGAGGTTCTTAATGCACGGCCTTCGCAGCTAAATCAGCCTTCACAATCAATTCAAACCTCCAATCAGCCGGTTCCCAAAGATGCCTCGCCTGCAGAAGTCAAAGCGGCCAGTAATCAGTTGAACTTTGATAACCAGGTTGATGCGGCTAAAGCCTTCTTGACATATCGGGGGCTGCTAAGACGATTGTATGCGAAACCCTTCGTTCAATCAGTGAAAGCCTTTGCCAGCGCCAAGAGCCTATATGAAAGCCAGTCCAGCCTGAGCCGGGACACGTCGAATGTTATCCAGGCTTATCAGGCTTTATTGGGTATCCGTCGCACTATGGATCATTATGACCAGCTGGATGATACCAATCCGTTTTGGGTGCTGATGCGCGGTCCGCTGGATTTCTATATTGATTATACCAATCGTTATGCTTCCTGCTATATTCAGCAAAAATGGCTGGATGAAGTCTATTTGCGCACAGCAACCATTGAAGGAGAGGACTTAAACGATTTATTATTCGGGAAGGCCAGCGTGGTCTACGCCTTCCATGAAAAATACACCAAACCCTTTGTGAAGCAGGTGGGGAATAACTTTGTGCCTGTTTATGTTCTCAAACATAAATTCCCTCTGTCCATAGAATACTTACAATTCCTGAAGTCTGGTTTAAATATGGATACCGGCGATAATAGCCTGGTAAAAATCAAGAAAGAATTGGATGCGAAATTGCCTACTGACATCACTATCAAGGCAAAACCGGTCAATCTGCAAATAGGTTCAACGGCTTTGCCCTATAAAACAGTGTTAAATGTCAAGTGCAATGAGGAAATGGTTTCTCTGGAAAACTTCAATTATCCATCGCAGAAAACCATCCGTAAATGGACCCTGGAGTCTTGCGGGCCAGTTGAAATTGATATTTATTTCCCGGCAGCTACCTTAACGATTCAATATTCCGGCAACGATGGGTTTTTACGCTTCTTACAGGATTACAGTAAAGGGATTGTCACCTATCCTGTAAGCCTGTTCCCTGATCAAGCCAAATATCTGCATGCCAATCGAATTAATGCTATCCATGTATACTATAGCTTGAGTGGTGCGGATGACGTAACCTGGCAGATTGGTCAATACCTTGCCGCCTTGAAACAAATTAAGGTGGACAAAGTAAAGTTGGAGCAAGTCGTTAAAGTGCCCCGTATTATTACCGATTGCTGGGAACAAGAGTCCTGACATGCTTGAACTTGATCAAATCGCCAAATTGGTAGCCAGGCCCATCACTGAGAGTGATCCAGTTGGGGCAAATTGCCAGGATGATGATAGATACATCCGCCTGCGTAATGAAATGCAGAAACTATCAAGGGCAGGCCAATCCAGTGGGATTGACTGGAATCTTGTTTGCAATAATTCGCTTTATCTGCTGATTGAAAAGTCTAAAGATTTCCAGGTTGCCTGCTATCTGGCTTATGCGCTTTTTCATCAATACCAGTACCCTGGATTAAAAGTTGGCAGCCAGGTTTTAGCTTACCTGGTTGAACATTATTGGGAAAGCTCGCATCCACAAGACCGGCAGCATGCAAAAGTAAATTTTCTTAATTGGTATGCTTCCCAGTGTTACAATTACATCCAATATATAAAGCCAGTAGATAATAGTAAGGATATACAACAATCAATTCATGACTTAAGCGGCATTAAGAATTTTTTGGCTGGACATGAATTGGAGCATGAATCCTTCGCTGGGCTAATTGCTGCATTAAATGAATATCTCCGGCAATTGGATTTCAAAATACCAGAACCTCCCAAAGAGGAAAAGCAGGGTAAAACTGCAGAAACTGCAAAGCAGCCAGTACCGCAGGATGACGATCTGCCTTTGGAACAAGGATTTCTGATACTGACCCGGGCTGCTCGTGAATTAATAAGGGCTGATTTGACGCTCCCATATCCCTTTTATTTGAATCGGCTTGCCGCCTGGGGAAGTATAAGCGCAGCTCCTGTAGTGGAAGAGGGAGTAACTGCTATTGCCGCTCCTGATTTCTTTAGCGTTAAAAGAATCAACACTATTCAGGAAGGCAAAGATTATCTCGAAACCCTGCGTGTTGTTGAAGAAGTCATTCCCGATGAACCATTTTGGCTCGATTTGCAAATACTGAGTATCGATATGCTAAAAAAACTGGGAGAACAATACGATAAGGCATTTGCTGTGGTCAAACGAGAACTCCTCCAATTTCTGCAACGCTTCCCCGGCATTGAAAAACTAAAATTCAGTAATGGCAGCGCGTTCTTAAGCGAGTGGGCACAGGATCAGCTGAATGAATTAAGAACAACGAGTTCGATGAGTTTTACTGATCGAATGAGCCATTTATCCTCTGCCGAACAGCATCAAATTGATGAGATTCGAAACCTGGGCAAAACCTTCAGCCGCAGAAACATCGAACAGGAAATTGTACAGCTTGAGCAAATTAACAAGCAGGCAGTCTCTGAGAGGGTGCGTCTAACTGCTTATATGGCCATTTGTGAAGAGCTGCTAAAGGCTGGCAACCGGGCGATTATCAAACCTTATCTATTGTTTATTCTGGAAATCATAGAGAAACATCAACTGGGAACCTGGGATTCAGTATTGACCCTGGATGCATTAAGTCTGGTATATCGTGGAATGAAGTCAATCAGGAATAAAATCAGCGATGACTTGTTCGAACAGGTTCTGAACATGGTTGCTCGAATTGATTCAAAAATGGTCTTGGAATTAAGTAAACTTTAAGAGTGCAATGAAAATACTTCGTGATGCTTCTCATACACTTATCCCCGTTTTTTATCGTCATAATAACAAAGACATGCTATCTGTTACGCTTATGGCCATGTTTTCATTCAATCAACGCAAGATTTTTTCAAGCTTTCAGGAATTCTGGACTATCGCCAAAAAGAATTTCCAGGACGATGAAATGCTGGATTTTTACCTTCCAAAGTTAAGATCTGAATATTTTGTAAAAGGCAGCTGTTACGCCTATGATCCCGAAACAAGGCAATCAGAAGTAGAAATCATTCTCGCTGATATGGAAAAAAAGCTACTGGTGTTCGGCGAACGGCACTGGATAATTAAAGGCCTGGTCCGACAAGCCTCAAAACCTGCCGTATTTGAAAGCATGCCCTTGTCTTATGAAAATGCCTTCGGCGGCAAGGAGAATCCCTATAATCCACAGGGAAAAGGGGATGCTGATTCGCAAAAGTCCGGGCACGATGAGTTGCCCAATATTGAAATTCCCAACCACTTAGTTACAGAATCCTCAGCCAGACCGTTGCCAGCTTTGCTTTTGCCTTATCCTTTAGATGCGAAGGCGTTTAAATCCAAATTGGGGACTTTTGATCGTGACTGGTACGAAAAGGAACGTCCTTTTTATCCCAAAGATATCGATTGGTCTTATTTCAACCGTGCACTTCCCGATCAGCAACGCGATGGCTTTTTCAGTGGGGATGAAAATTTCAGCATTAAAAATATGCATCCGGGAAAAAAAATAATTAACGGCTCTCTGCCCGGTATGCGTATGCGATGCTTTTATAAACACCAGGATGAGCAGGCAAAACTGGAAGAAATAGCGCTTCAGCTGGATACAGTATGGTTGATGCCCGAATATGAGAAGGGAATTTTGATTTGGCATGGCCAGATTGCCTTAAGCCCTGCAGGAAAAAAACCAGCTTTTATACACAGTGCGCACGAATTTTTGGATACACCTAAAAAGCCTCTTGAGTATTATGCAACTCGCTTAAAAAATCCACCCATCGAAATACTCCCTCCAGCGCCTCTTCACGGCGTGAAAAGTTCCGCAAAACTAGGGGTAGGCACTGATCTGGCTGAACAATTGAAAAAAATACGCGTTCAGAAGGAGGAAGATCCGGATACAGCGAAACTTCGTATACAATTAGCGAGTCTACTGAATGGCTTGTCTCCCAATGCGCAAATCGCTGTAGCCAAATCCTTTTCCAGCCAAATGATAGAAGAGTTGAAGTTAAATAAGGCTGAACCCTCTTCGCAGGCGACCAAACAATTATTTAGCAATATTGCCAAATACAAAGAGGAGATTGTTAAAGGGGACAAGCCAGACTCGGAAAAACAGAAATTACTGAAAGAGGCCGACTTAATAGAAAAACGAATTCGCATGCTCGATGCAACCGGTAAAATGGCACAATACCGCCTGAAGGCAGCCAGCCCTTCAACTTACACCCGAGAGGATATTATTAAAGCGTATCAGGATAAAACTGATCTGAAATACGAGAATCTCTCAGGTCTCGATCTGTCTGGCCTGGATCTCTCTGGAATTGACCTGAGCGGTTGTAATTTAAGTCATTGCCTACTGGTTGAGACTAAATTCAACCATGCAAATCTCGAACAGGCAACCCTGATGAATGCCAGGCTTGAAAAAACGACTCTGGTAACGGCCAATTTGAGTGCTGCGCTTTTTAGAAACTGCCAATTCAGCCAAGTGGAAGGCAAGTCCGCAAATTTATCTAAAGCTGAGTTATTGGAATGCCAATTTGAAGCCTGTGACTTCTCAAACGCTGCTCTGGTTCATGCAAAGATCAGCCATTCCAGATTTAATCAGGTTCAATTGGTATCAGCAAAAGCTGAAGCCTGGGCTGTCACGGATTGTACATTTAAGGCTTGTGATTTGAGTAAAGCCGCAATGAAATATTCGCATATTGATCGCTGCTTTTTTGAACAGGTAGAACTTTCCGAGGCTGATTTCACTAATTCAGATTGCCGGCACAGCCAGTTTGAAGGCCTGGGCATCAATCAGTTAACCGCTAAGCTCTGCGTGATGAAAAACTGCAAACTGACTAATTGTCTGTTCGATTACTGTCAGATGGACTCTTTTGAGCTTATCCAGTCCCATTTTGAAAAAAGCCGGTTTTTACATTGCCAAATGGAGAAAATAAGCATAGCCGGCACCACCATAGTCAATAGCCGGATTGCCCATTCCAATCTCAAAAATTGCCGGACGAATGCGGATACCCAAATTAGCAAAACGAAATTCCTCAATACTGAGTTGAATAATTCAGCCTTGCTTGGCGGGCAGTTTGACAATATTTCCTGCCTGGCCTGTAACATGGAAAACATGCAAATTATGAATAGCCAGTGGCTGAATGCTGAATTTGTCCAGTGTAACGGCAAGCGGCTAAGGATCCTGGATAGTGAAATGAAAAGGATAGATTTTAAAAAAACCAATTTGTTTCAGGGCTATTTTCAAAATAGCCGTTTCATTGAATCCGAATTTGACCATTGCAATTTGTATGCTGCAACATTCAACACATGTACATTGATGGACACACCAAAACGGCATTGTCTTGAACAACAGAGTTATTATGATGAGGCGGAAACCTGATAATGGATCTTGCGGCAATAAAAAAGGCGTTATCGGAACGCAAAACGATTGAAGCGCAATTGTTTGATGGTCTTTTGTTCACTGGTTTGGATAGTTTACGGCCTATATTTCTAAACTGCCAATTTAAAAACTGTGTTTTTCGAAATTTAAAATTTCTTGCCGCCGTTTTCGAACATTGCAGCTTCGACAATGTTTCTTTCGAGAAGCTTGAAATGACAGTCAATACATTTACTCACTGCTCATTCAACAAGGTGGGTATTATTCATTCCAATTGGAAAAATACTACATTCAATCAAAGCAAAATCAATGGATTAACGATTAGTGACAGCATTATTGCGCAGAGTGATTTCAAAGGTCTCCAATTAGTTAATTGTCATTTTGCTAATAGTGATTTTAGACAGAGTAACTTTTCAAAATGCCATTTACTGGCGATGCAAATGCAAAATATCCAATGGTCGCGCTCAACTGCGACAGAAGCATTGTTTGACCGTGGAAGTTTTCTAAAAGTGGATATGACCGCTTGCAACCTGACTGGCGCAGAACTTCAGGGCGCAGAATTCAAGCAATGTATTTTTTTTCACTGCTCACTAATGAAAGCCACTATTGATAAAGCCGCTATTTTAGAACCGATTGATATTCGCCATCTAAATTGCTTTCAGGCAACAATCAGGCAGCTGTCATTGGAAAAAATGGACCTGACAGCCTCAGTATTCCAGGAAACAAAACTAACAGCGATAGATTTCAGTGATTCCCAGTTAAATACTGTTAATTTCATGGGTGCTGTCATAGATGATTGCATTTTTAATGATTGCGATCTTAAAAAATCCACCTTCGATTCTGCGATTATCAAGGATACGGATTTCGAAAATACCTGCCTTGATTCTACAAATTTCGATCATAGCGAATTGAAAAACTGTCGTTTTTCCGGTGCTGATATGAATGGTGCTTCTTTACATGCTGTAAAAGAGTATCAGGTTAATTGGAACATCAAGTCGGGGGAATATATGAAAAAAACAAATCCGGATTTATTAAAAGCAGAACAGTGGGATGCAGAGACGGCTTAGGCTTCGGCATTTAGGGAAAATAACATGTTAAAAGAAAGTGAAATTCTGGGAGTGGCCGGTACAGGGGGCATTTACCCTGCGGCTGTAAAATTCATCGAGGGTGGGCATTTCCATTTAAAGTTTTCCTTCCTCAATTCTATTGTCAAAGCAAAACAGGCGTTTTCCTGTTTATTTGAGCCATTGGTTGATGATGAAGTAATGGCCTATCTGGGGGACGAGGAAGTTTATATTCTTGCCATTTTAAATAGAAAGAATAATTGCAGATCAAGCATCAGCCTGCAACAACCGATTGAAATCAAGGCACCGTTAATCGCCCTGAATGCCACCGAGTTGACACTAAATGCCGATCAATCCCGTTTTCATTTGCAGCACAGCAAATTTGAAGGAAATGAATGCAGTTTCCATTTTCATCGCTTGAAGTTTTTCGCTAAAACAATTGAGGAAATCTGTGATACATTCAATTTACAGGCGATTCGTCTTTTCCAATGGGTAGAGGATTTGGAGCATCAGGTACTGGGGCGTTTGCGAAGCATTATAAAAAAGAATTACCGGGTAGATTGCGGTGAGCTAAGCTTGATTGCTGAAGACGATGCAAAAATAAAAGCAAAACAAATTCATCTTGGGTGAAAATAATGACCATGGCATGTATGTGGGGGGGCTCGGTAACAACCCTGGGAAACACCGATGTTTGCGTGGTTCCTCCTGAAGAGCCAACACCGTTTCCCAATATTGCTACCTGGGTTAACAGCGTGCTTTTTGTCCCCAATATATTAATCGATATGGCACCTAGCTGTAACATCCTTACCTATATCTGGACTTCCAATGGTGATGAGCCGGGGAAGTTGGGGGGAGTGAAGTCGAAAACAACTCAGGGTATATTCCAGCCGCTGACAGGCTTGCCCAATGTATTACTCGATGGCTTACCTGCCTGCAATGTGGGAGATACTACTGGTACTGCAAATACAGGTAATACAGAATCAGTTTACTCAGTGCCCTCTCAAGTAAATGTTGTGGGTGTAATGGCCTAAAAAATTAATCACAGGGCTCAATGAGTTTCTTTTTCGCCGAACGATAGCGCTCCGCTTTCTCAATATCGATATAGCGATCAGTCGTAGCGCTTGAACTATGGCCGGCATCATCGCGCACATGTTCTCTCGGACGAATTTTGACGTCCTCTGAAATCCCGGTGTGCCTCAGCCAGTGCACTGTAGCAGTGCTCAGTGCATCGGCTTCTTCAATAAAATTTTCGCGGCGCAGCTGCTCAGCCGCCAAATCAAAACAGGTCTGCACCAGGCGGCGAAGAGGGGCTGTGTCAGTCATTGGGCCATTTCCACGAATTTTAGGAATCAGAGGGCTGTTGTCAGCTGCCGTAGGCAGATTGGACAGGCCCAGAAATCGACGCCAGCGGCTTAGGCTATCAAGCATGGCATCGCTGACAGCGATTTGGCGCTCCTTATTGCCCTTGCCAATCGTAGTAAACCACCAGAAGCCATTACTGTCTCTTGAAAAATCATTCATGCTGGGAATCCAGCGCTCGCTGGCAGCCAGCTCTGAAATACGTAGATACATGCCAAACAGCATACTCAGAATGAAACGGGTACGTTCGTGCTTTTCCGGATCTTCAGCGGCTAATGTTTCTGCTGCGTCCAATACTGCCTGCCATTGCAGCAGGCTAAGCCTTCTTACAGGCGCATTCTGCTGTCTTTTGCGAATAAATTTACTTTTCTGCCGGATTAGCGCAACTGGATTTGAAACCATATATTCTTCAGCGATCAGAAAATTGAACAAGGTGCTTAGAATTGCAAATATTTCCTGAATTGCTCCCTGGGAGAGGGAGAATTGCTCAATTGAAACCGCTTGTCCCTGTTTGCGGGCTGCTTTACTGATAGTCGCTACAAAAGGCCGCCAGGCTTCATTGGGCTGGCGCTTGCCTTCTTTTTCAATAAAACGAGGCACCTTTTTTACACTAATCCAGTTCAGCGGCGGATGCTGGCAAAATCGGATAAATGCTTCAATATCCTCTCGCTTTAATTCCTTTAAACTGCAGTGTCTGACTAACCAGCACCATTGCAGAAGGCGTTCTGCTTCCCGGCGGTAACTGTTAAACGTCCCAAGACTGCCACAGTAGCTTCTTAGAAAATTCAGGGTATGCATAAAGTCGGCATAGCAATCGGGAGAGGGCAGAATGACATGATCTTGATTTTTTCCCAGCTGATCCAGGCTATCGAAGAGCGGCAGCAATTTTTTCTTCATCTTAAGGACTCTATAGCATTTCTTAAATATGTTAACCCGAGCGCAAGCCTGGTAGCAACGGTGTTGTATCATCGGTACAGCCCTTTGTTTCACAACAAATAAAAATTTATTCTCTAAAATGTTGACCTTACTAAAATCAAGAGGTATTATCTGCGCTCTGTCCTAGGACGGGTTTGCGGGGTGTAGCGCAGTCTGGTAGCGCGTCTGCTTTGGGAGCAGAATGTCGGGGGTTCGAATCCCTCCACCCCGACCAAATTTTTTTTGCGCCCGTAGCTCATCTGGATAGAGCATCGGCCTTCTAAGCCGAGGGTAGCAGGTTCGAATCCTGCCGGGCGTGCCAGCCTAAGTGCAGTATTCCGAGATGGTGAGCGTAGCTCAGTTGGTAGAGCCCCGGGTTGTGATCCCGGTTGTCGTGGGTTCGAGTCCCATCGTTCACCCCATTTATAAACATCAATGAGTCTGAATTGGTTAGCAGGTCATGCTGGAAAACAACTATACTATATAGTCGACCACGTTTTCTGGTTGTATCAAAATTCAAGGCTAAAGATTCGCATCCGAGTCTTTACAACCAAGTCATACTGTTCGATAATTCCACCCTGTTTTGCGAAAGTGGCGGAACTGGTAGACGCGCTGGATTTAGGTTCCAGTGGGGTAACCCGTGAGAGTTCGAGTCTCTCCTTTCGCACCATTACATGATAAAAAATATCCAAGAGGTGACTAGATGCAAATTTCTGTTGAAGCCCTGAATGGTCTGGAGCGTAAGATTACCGTTAGCGTGCCTACCGAAAAAGTTGAAGATGAGGTTAAATCGCGTTTACGTGATCTTGCACGTAAAGCCAAAGTTGCCGGTTTTCGACCAGGAAAAGTGCCAATGGATGTCGTGAAAAACCGTTTCTCCAAAGGTGTACGTGAAGAAGTTGCCCGTGAAATGGTCCAGTCAACGCTTTACGAAGCACTGAAAAACAACGAATTGATTCCAGCGGGATCCCCTTTTGTTGAACCTGAAGAGCTCGAAGAAGGCAAGGACTTCAAATATACCGCAGTTTTTGAAGTATTTCCTGAAATTAAAATTACCGAACTGAGTGGTCAGGAAATAGAAGTTGTCAAATCAGTAATCAGTGATGCGGATGTTGATGAAATGATTAACAAACTGCAGGAACAAAATAAGGTCTGGAAAGAAGTGTCCCGTGCCGTGGCGCAAGGCGATAAAGTTGACCTCGACTTCAAGGGCTTTATCGACGATAAGCCATTTGAAGGCGGCAGTGCGGAACATTATGAAATTGTTATTGGTTCCGGCTCAATGATTCCTGGTTTTGAAGACGGACTTGTTGGCGGTGAAGCAGGTAAATCCTTTGATATCAAAGTGACATTTCCTTCCGACTATGGTCACCAGGAACTGGCTGGAAAAGAAGCTGTATTCCAAATTACTATCCATAAAGTATACGAAGGCGAGCTCCCTGCATTAGATGACAGCTTTGCTGAAAAATTCGGCATCAAAGAGGGCGGAGTGGCTGCTCTGAAAAAAGATATCAGGGAAAATATGACTCGAGAACTTGAGCGTCGCGTCAGTTCAATGAATCGTGAACGAATTTTTAATGAATTGATGTCCGTTAACAGCTTTGACTTGCCAGCAGCGCTTATTGACCAGGAAATTGAACATCTGAAACATGATATGTATCATCGCCTTTTTGGGCATGCCCATCATGAAAATGAAAAGATTCCTGATTTCCCAAGAGAGTTATTTGAAGAGCAAGCCAAACGTCGCGTTCACCTTGGTCTGTTATTTTCAGAATATGTCAAAGTACATGAATTAAAAGCCGATAATGAACGCGTTGATGCAATGATCGACAAATTCGCCAGTGCTTATGAGAATCCAGATGAGTTACGTAACTGGTACCGTAATAGCAAAGAACGCACTGCGGAAGTTGAAGCGTTGGTGATGGAAGAAATGGTTTCTGAAAAAATTGCTGAAAGTGCTAAACTCATTGAAAAGCAAATGTCGTATGATGAAGTAATGAATCCAAAAAGGGACAACACTGAGAAAGGAGAGTAAACAAATGGCAGGTCATCCAGATAATCTGATAAGAAATGCCAGCGGCCTCGTACCAATGGTTATTGAGCAAACATCAAGAGGGGAGCGTTCCTATGATATTTACTCAAGACTGTTGAAAGACCGTATTATTTTTCTATTGGGTGAAGTTGAAGACCATATGGCTAATCTGGTTGTAGCTCAACTCCTCTTTCTTGAATCTGAAAATCCGGATAAAGATATTTATCTGTATATCAATTCACCCGGAGGCGTCGTTACAGCAGGTCTGGCAATTTACGATACCATACAGTTTATCAAACCGGATGTAAGTACACTCTGCATTGGCCAGGCGGCCAGTGCAGCAGCCTTGTTGCTTTGCGCCGGAGCTGAGGGCAAGCGCTTTTGTCTGCCTAATTCCAGAGTGATGATTCATCAACCACTGGGCGGATATCGCGGCCAGGCTACAGATATCGAAATCCATGCCCGTGAAACACTGGCAGTGCGTGAACGCTTAAACAGCATCATGGCAAAGCACACTAATAAAACGCCAGATCAAATTATGCGTGATACCGAAAGAGATAACTTTATGAGTGCGTCTCAAGCCAAAGAATACGGATTAATTGACAAAGTGCTCTACGACCGTAATGCATTTGCAACACCTGAACAGGCTGGCTAATCCAAGGCCTTAAGCTGGGCTGAAAAGCCCAGCAGTTCGGTTTAAGTTATAATATTATGCAATGTAGCCCAGTCTACACTTGCACTAGGTCATTATCTACTTGGCTTATTTTTATTGATTGTCTAAAATTTTACTAGATTGCTATTTGTTAGGTCTGATATCCCATCGCAGAGCAGATGGAAGCAATCAGGTTTGGCAACAAAAAATTATTTTTGCTGCCGAATCCCTAAATTTAAAATTGAATTCCTGATAAGAGGAATCGGCACGAGAGGGTTTGTTAATGAGTAAAACCGGTAAAGGTGATGGCGAAAAAATTCTGTATTGCTCATTTTGTGGCAAAAGCCAGCACGAGGTCAAAAAATTAATTGCAGGTCCTTCAGTTTTTGTGTGCGATGAATGTGTCGAGTTGTGCAATGATATCATTCGAGAAGAAACACAAGAGACGATAGAAGATACCGAGACACATTTACCAACACCCAAGGAAATCTCAAAGTTCCTGGATGAATATGTTATTGGACAGCCCCATGCCAAGAAAGTATTGTCTGTTGCTGTTTATAATCACTACAAACGTCTGCAACATAAGCCCCAGGATGGTGTAGAACTGGGTAAAAGTAATATTTTGCTGATTGGTCCTACTGGAAGCGGAAAAACCTTGCTTGCCCAAACGCTGGCACGCTTACTAAATGTTCCGTTTACCATTGCTGACGCCACTACACTGACTGAAGCCGGCTATGTAGGGGAGGACGTAGAGAATATTATCCAGAAACTGTTGCAGAAATGCGATTACGATGTAGATAAAGCGCAACAAGGTATTGTCTATATCGATGAAATCGACAAGATTTCCCGCAAGTCGGATAACCCCTCGATTACACGCGATGTATCTGGAGAGGGTGTACAGCAGGCTTTGCTGAAATTAATTGAAGGTACCATTGCTTCTGTACCTCCACAAGGCGGCCGTAAACATCCGCAGCAGGAATTTTTACAAGTAGATACCTCAAATATTCTCTTTATTTGCGGGGGGGCCTTCGCTGGTCTTGAGAAAGTGATCCGTGAACGAAGCGACAAATCAGGTATTGGATTTGCTGCCCAGTTGAAGAACTCCAAAGACAGCAAAGCCAACGAAAAGATTCTTGATGAGCTGGAGTCTGAAGATCTGGTTAAATATGGTTTGATTCCAGAATTCGTCGGTCGTTTACCCGTTGTAACGACACTTCATGAACTTGACGAAGATGCTTTGGTCGACATCCTGACCCGTCCAAAAAATTCATTAACCAAGCAATTCCAGGCTTTATTTAAAATGGAGTCTGTTGAGCTTGAATTCCGGGATGATGCATTGCGGCAAATTGCCAAAAAAGCATTGGAGCGAAAAATTGGTGCTCGCGGTTTACGAACGATCCTTGAAAATCTTCTTTTAGACACCATGTATGAATTGCCGTCACTTGAAGGGATCCAGAAGGTTGTTGTTGACGAGAGTGTAGTCAGTAATACCAATAAACCCATCATGATTTTTGAAGAAAGAGATGGTAAACACTCAGCTGCTGGTGGGGGGGAATAAATTCAGGAATTTGCTTTAGTGTCTGCTTTTCAGCAAAAACTTGAAAAACCTCAGGTTGTAGGCGGAGGCTATTGCAAATTCAGGTAGACACTACCTGCATTCAAATGCTATCCGCCTTTAAATTGTATTCCTCGAGGCATGCAAATTGCATGTTAACGCTCGAGGAATAAACGGATTGTAGTCTGAATAAGGGTTTATTATGTCTAGTAAAAATGAACTAATCCCATCTCCTGAGAATGATGAGTTCTCATATCTGCCTGTCCTGCCTCTCAGAGATGTTGTGGTATATCCACATATGGTGATTCCTTTATTTGTAGGACGGGAAAAATCAATCAAAGCATTAGAAGCTGCCATGGTTGATAACAAGCAAATATTTCTCGTTGCCCAGCGCAAATCATCCAACGACGATCCATCGCCCTCTGATGTTTACAACATAGGCACTGTAGCCAGCGTATTACAATTGTTAAAATTGCCTGACGGCACCGTTAAAGTGCTGGTAGAAGGCGAAAAACGGGCTCATGTAAAAAGCTATAAACAAGATCAGGGCTATCTTGAAGCGCTGCTTGAAGAAGTGGACGAGGTGGTTGGAGAAGTCAATCCCCAGGAAATTGAGATATTAATGCGCTCATTAATGTCCCAGTTTGAGCAATATATCAAATTAAATAAAAAAATCCCGCCCGAAGTGTTAAGTTCACTTGCTGGTATAGAAGAGCCAGGCCGCCTGGCTGATACGATAGCTGCACATTTAACTTTGAAGGTCGACGATAAACAGGAGCTGTTGGAAACTCTGGAAATCGGTGTCCGGCTTGAACGGCTAATGGGGGCAATTGAAGGCGAAATCGATCTGCTTCAGGTTGAAAAAAGAGTCCGTGGCCGTGTTAAGCGTCAGATGGAGAAAAGCCAGAGAGAGTATTACCTGAATGAGCAAATTAAGGCAATACAGAAAGAATTGGGAGAAATGGGTGAAGAAGGCAGCGAGATTGAGCAATTGGAAAACTCAATCAAGAAAGCCGGTATGCCCAAAGAAGCCAAAGAAAAGTCCATGGCTGAATTACATAAGCTAAAAATGATGTCGCCCATGTCTGCTGAAGCCACTGTTATTCGTAACTATCTGGACTGGATGTTGAGCGTGCCCTGGAAGCGTAAGAATAAAATTCAGTTTGATTTGCGCAAAGCTGAAAACCTGCTAAACAAAGAACATTACGGCCTGGAAAAAGTAAAAGAACGAATTATTGAATATCTGGCAGTGCAACAGCGGGTCAAGCGTATGAAAGGCCCCATCCTTTGTTTGGTCGGACCTCCAGGGGTCGGTAAAACATCCTTAGGCCAATCCATCGCCAATGCAACCGGTAGAACCTTTATCCGAATCGCGTTGGGCGGTGTGCGCGATGAGGCAGAAATTCGAGGACATCGAAGAACATATATTGGCTCTATGCCTGGTAAGATCATCCAGAAGCTCTGTAAAGCGGGTGTTAAAAATCCGCTGATCATGCTGGATGAGGTGGATAAAATGGCCATGGATTTCCGTGGTGATCCAGCCTCTGCCTTGTTGGAAGTGCTGGACCCTGAGCAAAACCATACATTCAGCGATCATTATCTGGAAGTCGATTATGATTTGAGCGATGTCATGTTCATTGCTACCGCCAATTCGCTTGAGATTCCTGCACCATTGCTCGATAGAATGGAGGTTATTCGACTTGCAGGCTATACCGAAGATGAAAAAGTAAATATTGCAGAAACCTATCTCATTCCCAAACAAATGGTTCTTAATGGACTCAAGGAGAATGAGTTAATTATCAATGAAGGTGCGGTACGCGAAATTATTCGACACTATACCCGTGAGGCCGGGGTACGTAATCTCGAACGGGACATTGCTGGTATTTGCCGTAAGGTGGTCAAAGATATTCTCAGCAGCAAAAAGACCAAAAAAGTCACGGTTTCAAAAACAAATATTGAAAAATATCTTGGCGTGAAAAAGTTCCGCTATGGTCTCGCTGAGGAGTTTGATCAGGTTGGACAAGTAACCGGATTAGCCTGGACCAGCGTCGGTGGAGAACTGTTAACCATTGAAGCCTCAATGATGCCCGGTAAAGGAAAAACAACGCATACCGGACAGTTGGGAGAGGTGATGCAGGAGTCTATCCATGCGGCAATGACTGTAGTGAGAAGTCGCGCCAAGTCCTTTGGGATTGGTGATGATTTCTATGACAAGAACGATTTCCATGTGCATGTGCCAGAGGGGGCTACCCCTAAAGATGGTCCAAGCGCAGGTATTGGAATGTGTACAGCCTTGGTTTCAGTCGTGACGCATATCCCCGTTCGGGCTGATGTTGCCATGACTGGTGAGATTACATTACGAGGGCAGGTGCTTCCTATTGGCGGCCTAAAGGAAAAATTGCTGGCGGCTCACCGTGGCGGTATTAAGCATGTCATTATCCCTGAAGAGAACCGTAAGGATTTGGAAGAAATACCAGATAATGTATTGAAGAAATTACACATTCATCCGGTAAAAACAATTGAGCAGGTTTTAGAGCTTGCATTACAGCGCAGCCCGCTTGTTGTTGTTCCAGAATCTGACAATTCAGAAGCCAAAGAAGTCATTTCAGAAAAAACTACAAAAAAAAATGAAAATAAGGATTTACATACCCATTAATACCGAGTATAGTTCACACCGTTGTCCGCTACTGGCGGGCAACCCAAGGAAGTGACTGCTTGACTGAGGCAAAAGATTCTGATTAAATTCGCCTCATGGAAGGATGAATAACTGATAGGGGAAAAGATGAACAAAACTGAATTGGTAGAAGCTATTGCAAACGGTTCTGGTGTCACTAAAGCTGATGCTGGACGAGTTCTTGAAATGTTTATGTCTACCATTATTGATGCACTCAAAAGTGGTGATCAGGTGGTTTTACCAGGATTCGGATCTTTTTCAACTGGTAACCGTTCTGCCCGTGTTGGAAGAAACCCACAAACTGGCGAACAGATTGAAATTAAAGCGTCAAGAGTTGCTAAGTTTAAAGCAGGAAAGTCTCTGAAAGAGGCTGTGCAAGAAGCGTAAGTTTTCGGGTGCTTAGCTCAGCTGGGAGAGCATCGCCCTTACAAGGCGAGGGTCGCAGGTTCGATCCCTGCAGCACCCACCAAGAATTGGAGTGGTAGTTCAGTTGGTCAGAATACCGGCCTGTCACGCCGGGGGTCGCGGGTTCGAGCCCCGTCCACTCCGCCAAATTAACGCGCCGTATGGCGCGTTTTTTTTATCTGGTTTTTAGCGAATTATTTTCTTGTAAACAATCAATAATGGAACTCCAATAATGTTGCAGAAGCTGAACGAACGTATACAAGGTCTTGTGGCCTGGATAGTTATAATTCTGATTGCCGTAACATTTACTTTATTCGGGGTCGATTATTATATGCAATCCCACCAGGCTTCTGATGTGGAAGTTACGGTCAATGATCAGCCGATTACCAAGCAGGCCTTTGAAGTGAATTATCGACGCGCGCGCCAGCAGCGCGATCCATCTGAAATGTCGACAGAAAGCGACATGGCACTGAAAAAAGAAGTGCTTGATGGGATGATAATGAATGAGGTGACTGTACAGGCTGCCAAGAAGGCGGGCTTTGAGGTCAGTTTCGAGCAGGCTAATGCTGCAATTCAAAGTATTCCACAGTTTCAGCAGGACGGCCATTTCTCCGCCGAGCGTTACCAGCAGGCACTTAGCGGTGCTATGTTTACACCCGAATCCTTCCAGCAGGAAGTGCGTCAGGGCATGCTTCTTAACCAGCAGCGTTTTGCTTTCATCGGTACAGCCTTTGCCTTGCCCGGGGAAGTAAAGCGTTTTGTGAAATTATACATGCAGACAAGGGATTATGATTATCTGCAAATTTCTACCAAATCATTTATGGATAAATCGCAGATAAGTAATGAACAGGTAGACGCTTTTTACAACAGCCATAAAAAAGAATTTATTTCACCCGAAAAAGTGGTGATCAACTACGTTCGTTTGTCCATGCAGGATGTGCGAAAAAATCTAAAAATCAATGACGAGGAAGTGAAGCGTTATTACGAGGAAAACCAAAATAATTTCCTGACACCCGCTCAATGGAAAGTGGCCCACATCCTGTTTGCGCTTCCAGCTGACGCTTCGGATGAGGCAGTTGACCAGGTGAAACAGAATGCCGATGAAGCATTTCAGGCATTGCAAAATAATCCAATGCAGTTTTCGCAGTGGGTAAAAACAATGTCAGCTGATAAGTTATCTATTAACAATGACGGTGTATTACCCTGGATAATGGCAGGACAGACCCAATTCGATAAAGCCTTATCTGATTTAACAACGCCAGGGCAGATTTCGGCACCGTTCCGCAGCAGCAATGGCTTTGAAATTTTTAAATTAATCGACTACAAACCTGCCCAACTAAAACCTTTTGATTCAGTAAAAGAGCAGATTGCAGATCAATTAATGACTGAATTATCGCAGGCTCGCTATGCTCAATTACTTGAACAACTGACCGATCTCAGCTACCAGAGCCCTGATTCGCTGGAACCTGTAGCTGATGAATTAAAGCTCAAGATTGAGCAAACGCAGCCATTAAGCCGAGAGGGCGATGATTCTGAACTGGGTAAAAATCGTCAAGTGGTTAATACTGCTTTTAGCCATGATGTGTTGAAGCTTGGCAATAACAGTGAACCTGTTCAGTTAGATAGCGATAGCGTTCTGGTACTGCGTGTTAAAAAACACATAGCGGCCAGTGAAAAGCCCTTAGCTGAAGTACGTGAAGATATCATCAATCGCCTGGCTTTGCAGAACGCGGCCAACAAGGCAAAAGCGTTAGGCACCAATTTATTATCCACTAAACTGGATTCCTCGGAAGACGAGAAGTTAATTGCAGCTAACCAGTTAAAATGGCAGGAAATTGACAATGCCACCCGTGACACAGACAAGGCCGAAGCCATGATCAACGATCTTGCGTTTAGTCTGGCCAAGCCAAATAGTCAGGATGGTAGAAAATTATTAAATGGTGATTTCGTTATCGTTCGCCTGAAAAAGATTACCGATGGTAAACTGAAAAATCTGGACAAAGAACAACAAGCCAGTTTGGCACAACAAATAGAAGCAAATTATGGATTAATGGATTACGATCTGTACGTCAATAATTTGGTGGCTAAAGCCAAAGTTGACAAACATTAACTTTTAAACCAATACCCGGGATAAAAACAAGGAAAGACTTTTATCCTGAGGATTAGTTTAACTCGCAGTATGAGGTAAGTTTATGGCAGTATTTACCGAAAATGATATGGCTAAGTTGTTTTTAAATTTATCCGGTGATTATGAACACCTTAAAGAGCATGGAAGAAATCCGACCACCTATCAGCGGTTGACTCAGGAAGAGATATTTCAGGAATTGGCCAGACGTGTCTATCATGCTTTGAACGCCCCCCTAAGCCCATGGAAACAGCTCTCATCAGACGATCAGAATAAAGTTCTCCGGGTTCTTTACAGTTTTTGCAATTCTGTCCCTGAGTTTGTCAGGCTGCCTGCCAGTTTTCGCAACAGCTATTACAATTACAGCGGCTATCCTCTCTTCCTGAATATCGATATACATTATCATCCATATCGTGATTACGATTGCTACTATGCCAATCACAGTGATTTTCTATTTACCTGGTTGATGTGGGATATGATGTTGCATTCTCATGGCCACCATGCCCATTATGATGGCTGCTGCGGCCACCATGATCATGACGGGGAAAATAATGGTGAAGCGCTGGCAATGCTTTTACTCATCCTGTTAGCCGCAGTTGCAGCTGTTTTAACATTTATCGCCCTCTATTATATTCTTCAGAAAATCTGTAGTAACCTGGAACGTATGTATTTTAATGAGGGGTGGTTACAGGCGGCTGTTTCACTTGCCAGCATGATCGCAGGTGCTGCTGCCGGTGCCCTTGTAGGAACTTTTTTGCTTTCAACGCCGCTGATGTGGTTAGCATTTAGCGCGGGAATCAGTAACCCTATTGGTATCGCTATTACTGGTATTGTAGTGATGACAATACTGGGAGCAGCTGGAGTCGCGTTTATTACCAATGCAGTACAGGATTATTGTATTAAGAAAAATCATCCCAATGCTATCGATCCAAATGATGCATACCGCTTCAGGTTAACACCAGAAGAGTCACAGAATCTGGAAGCAAAGGGAGTTGATCCTTTCCAGGCAGTGATGGCAATCATCGCATTGCGTCTGGAAATGGCAAAATTGGATAAGAAAAACTCAGGCTCCAACCATAAAAAAATTCCATCGGTATGGGCGCGCTGGTTTACTAAATCTGGCCAGGAAATTCAGGAACACTTGAATACTATTCGGGATATTCGCGCTGGTAATCTCATTGTAGCAAAAGCAGGGGACAAGCATTTTTCTCTGATGCATTTATACCAGTTAAGCGAGAGCGAAGTTTGGAACCTCCAGGCTAAAGGTCTCGATCCCATAGCTGTAACGAATGCCTTGAATCATGTGTATGCACAATTGCAACGGGACATAGCTGCACAGCGTGTAGAAAAAGATAAGCATTATGCAGAGCCAACTGCTCAGAATCGTTATGTCAGTCATGATTACTACTTCGAACAAATTAGCCGCTTGCGTAACGGCGAAGCCACCCAGTTTGAATTGAATGGTGTATTGTATTCATTGAGGGCACAACCTCAACAACATTATTCAGGCCCTTACAACGGCTATTCTCAGCCATATGGTCAAGCGCCAACGCATCATCACCATCATCCTTCAACAGGAGGAGGGCAGACACATTTCTTTAGTGCTCAGCCCCAGCCTTATACGGCCACAGGAGAGGTACGGGATGATCAGCATATTCTAGGTGGTTCTTCTGAGCCAACGCCCTATAGCTTATATCCCAATCTATACACGGGACCGACCCCTTCTGCGCCTCCTGCAAATTATGGGATGGGCTCTAAATAAGTTGTTCCTGGGGAAATGGGCCACGCGGTCGCAGCCCATAGCTATCTACACATGCCCTACGCCTTGCGGCTTGTCCGCAGGGTCCAGTGTTTCTCTATGAGTCTTCTGGTTCCCTCGGACAAGCCGAGGGACGTAGAAGCTTAGTGCAGACTGTGTTTTCAGAGATTTGTAGATACCTATGGGCTGCGACCGCGGGGTCCACTCCCTCCATCACATTTAAGCAATAAACATAACCACTGGAGATTTTGATGTTACATAAAACCATTGCGACTGTTCTCTTGGGAGCAGCTGTCGTCAGCACAGCCAATGCGGGTAGTGCATTGCAGAGTCTAATATTTGCAAATAAAAATTTGTTAAAATCCAAAGAGCAAACTGCTATATCAGCTAACTCGCAAATTAAAGCTGCGAACTTCTCTGGAAATTGGATAGGGACATGCAGCGATATCGATGGATCGGTACCAATGGAAATAGATCAATCTGATGAGTACATTTCTCTGGACGGCCAGGAATTTATATACGGAGCCATGACTACAATGGCTTCTTCAAGTAAAGCTACTTATGATAATACACAAGTGCGTTTTACCTGGAATCCAACTAAAACCAAATTAACTGCAAATGCAACAACCGTCCATACTGGCAATGATGATAAAAACCTTATAACACTTATTTCAGAAGCCACTTTATCACTGAATGATAATATGCTGGTGATGAAAATTAAGGCTGTGTTATATAATAACACAAACTCTATTGGCGAAACTTTTAAGGGATCTTGTACTTTTACGAAGGTTTCTTGAGATGAGGTTTAATTGATTTAGAAGAATGGGCCCCGCGGTCGATGCCGCGGGGATACAATGCCGCACAGCGCGTATACCTGACGGCCTAAGAATACCCGTATCCTGCGGCCTAAGAATACCCGTATCCTGCGGCTTAAGAATACCCGTATCCCCGCAGCCTAAGAATACCCGTATCCCCACGGCCTAAGAAAACCCGAATCCACGCAGCCTAAGAATATCCGTATCCCCGCAGCCTAAGAAAACCCGTATCCCCGCAGCCTAAGAATATCCGTATCCCCGCAGCCTAAGAAAACCCGAATCCCCGCGGCGTGACCGCGGGGTCCATTCCCTATCTTATTGAGTGCTTAATCCATGCAGGCCAATGCTTTAAAGCCTGGACAACTAATTTAACTTTGGTAGAAAAATAATTGTACTGTATTTTATGCACTGCGTGTTTAGGCAGCAGCAGCCAATAGCGGCCCTGGTTTTTCATGTGCTCACCGAGATAAGCAGCTTTTTCACTGGCTCCCCAGTAAATGTCCCCTCGCACGAGTCCGCGAATTGCTCCTCCAGTGTCCTGTGCAATCATTAAACGTTTGAATTGTTTCTGTTGCTGTTCATTTTGATCAGGTACTTTGGTTACCAACCACAGGGGGGCGCCAAGCGGGATCCATTTGCGATCAATTGCCAGTGAATAGCCCGGTGTCAATGCCATCCCCTGAGCGCCAAGCGCAGCTTTCTTTTTCAGATTCTGAAAAAATACAAAAGACTTATTCTGGTGAAGAATCGGATTGACCTTATTCGGGTTGTTGGATAGATAGCGCTTAATTGCTTTTTTGGAGGCATTATCCTTATTCATAATACCTTTTTTTATCAGGACACTGCCTACAGAGGTATAGGGTGCGCCATTTTCGCCTGCATAGCTGAGATAAAGATCCTTACCGGTATTTAATTTGACAACTGCCGCTCCTTCAATTTCCAAAAACAAGCGATCAACAGGGCTGTTAATCCAGGCAATGACTGGCGCTTTGTGATTTAATACCCCTTTATCAATTTGTTCACGGGTATAATAAGTATTTCGTTTCCATCGTAAATCATTGGGTAGACCATAAATAGGAGTATTATACTTTTGGGAGCGGGTGAGGCTTCCTTTTACCTGTGGTGTGTAATAACCGGTGAATACCCCTTTTACGGGTTCTTTTTTGCCAAACTCAATGGGATAAAACCATTTTTCGAAAAACTGCCGAGCGTCTTCCTCGTAGGCGGCATCGATAGACAGTGCCGCTCTGCAGGCCGGTTGCCAGTCTTTGGCTTTCAAATCAATCTGTGTTGACCCTACCGGATGTTGCGGGTCTTTCTTAAGAAATGTTTCACAGGATTTTTTAAAAGCGGTCAGTGATTTTTTGACATCTGCATCTTCCCAGCCGGGTAATTGGTGAAAGGGAATTTGCTTGATTGCCAGCTTGTTAACGACCATAGGGATAGCAGGCTTTTGATTGGCCTGTGCTTTGGCCAGCGGTGCTTTAATCAAGGGCATGTGGGTGGAAAATTTGGTATCGGGAATAGGCAGGATAAAGCTCGCCTGTGTTACAAATGAGAGATCCCGCAGCCCTTTGTGGGGTAAAAAACCAAGCGCACTTCCAAAAACACCAAGTGTTGTAACAATTATATAAATTAGCTTTCTTTTCATCGTGGTAATTTTACACAAGATGAAGAAAAATACAACATTCTTTACAATTGGGGGAGGAGGGTGACGATAATGCCGGGCTTTACAGCCCAGGCTACGATAGGATTTATTCTTCCAGGTTTGACATTGAAACCGCATGGTAGCCGGCATCTACATGGATCACTTCACCAGTGATACCTGAAGATAAGGAGGAGGCTAAAAATGCGGCTGTATTACCTACTTCTTCAGCAGTTACATTTCGCTTTAACGGGGTTGTATTCGCATAAGCGTTCTGCATCTTGCGAAAGTCCTTGATACCCGCTGCTGCCAGGGTTTTAATTGGACCGGCAGAAATGGCATTCACCCTTAGCCCTCGACGGCCCAGGCTGGCAGCCAGATAACGTACGGAAGCTTCCAGACTGGCTTTGGCAATGCCCATTACATTGTAATTAGGTACTGCTTTTTCGGCGCCATAATAGCTCAGGGTAATAATGGATCCCTGTGTACCTTCCATCATCGGCAGGGCAGCTTTTGCAAGACCTACGAGGCTGTAGGCGCTGATATCATGCGCAATACGAAAGCCTTCCCGATTACAGGACTCAATGAAATCACCGCTAATCTGATCCGCAGGTGCGAAAGCAACTGAATGAACCAGAATATCCAGCTTATCCCAGTGACTGCCCAATTGCTCAAATACGGCATTGACCTGTACGTCATTGGCTACATCGCAGGGGAAAGTTAATTTCGAGTTGAACTCAGCAGCCATGGACTCTACGCGGCCCTGCAGTTTTTCATTTTGGTAGGTGAAAGCCAGTTCGGCTCCCTGCTCATGAAATGCTTTGGCAATTCCATAGGCGATCGAGCGATTACTGGCGAGGCCGACAATCAATGCTTTTTTGCCGTTTAAAAAACCCATAAGACTCTCCTTTATTCATTATTATGCATGGCCAGCAGCTCACGCATTTTTGCCTGAATCATATCGATTGCAATTCGATTCTCTCCGCCGCGGGGAACAATAATGTCAGCATAACGGCTGGACGGTTCTATAAACTGCAAATACATGGGTCTGACCGTGGTTTCATATTGATGAACCACTGACTCAAATGAACGATGCCGTTCGACCACATCACGCTTTAGCCGGCGGGTAAGGCAAACATCGAGCGGGGTCGACATGAAAATACGGATGTCCATAATTTCACGCAGCGCTTTGTCCGAAAATAATAATATCCCTTCGAGAACAATAATGGCATGTCGGCCAACATGTCTGGTCTCTGGCAAACGGATGTGTTTGGAGTGCGAATAAATAGGAATATTAACCGTTTCTGATCGGCGTAACAGTTTTAAATGCTCGCAAAGCAAGGCATGATCAAATGCATCCGGATGGTCGTAATTAATTTTTTCGCGTTCGGCAAACGGCAGATGACTATTATCTTTATAATAAGCATCCTCAGAAATAACGACCACTTGCTCGGATCCAAGTTCATTTACAATAGTATTTGCAAGTAGGCTTTTACCGGAAGCAGAGGGTCCGGAAATGCCAATAATTATGGGTTGTTTACTCATGATGTCAGGATTTATAACTTTGGGCTGATGGTAAGCGTTTATCAATATAAATTCAATGATTAGTGTATTAATTTTGAGACTTACTCATTTTTTTCAACAGTACATAGACTGCGCCATGGCCGCCATCTTTTGCCAGGGCACTATGAAAAGCCAGTACTGTGGGCAGCTGCGGCAGCCAGTAGTTGACCAGATTTTTCAATATCGGCTTTTCTCCACGTAAACCCCCTTTTCCATGAATAATCAATAAGCCGCGATGCCCTGATTGAGTTTGCCTCCTAATAAATTCTATTAATGCTTCACGGGCTGCATCAGGGCTTTTGCCATGCAAGTCGAGCCTTCCCTGAATACTGATAAGCCCGCTTTTCAATTCGCGCATCCGTTTTGCGGGGATGGGGTGGGCAGTCCAGGATAAAACTGCGTCGCTTGGTAATTCTTCCCGATAGGAATCCGACAGGAAAACAGTTGGTTCGGCTCGGGTAAAGGGGGCTTGGGGCCTTGAGGGCACAGGTGCTGGTTTTTTGTAAGTGCTGATTTTTTTATTCGATTGACGAAGCGGCTTAACTGATTGCATTGCTTTTCGGAACAGTTCCTTGTCTTCATCTGATAAATTGTCTTCAGCCATGGATTAAGCCTCGCCGGATACGTCTTAGGGGTTTTCTGCGCTTGATATCTATAAGCTACCAAGAGTATTCTTGTTTTATTACTCTTTAATTATACAGGGTTTATATGGCGAATATTAGCATTGATTTGGAACTTAAACCCTCAGAAGTCGATAATAGTGTTTTGAGAAAGGGCATCATTGATTTTAATGTGGCGCATTTGGGCGAAAAAGCAGTTAATTGCAGTGTTTTTGCTAGAGATGAGAACAATAAAGTTATTGGCGGCGCTACCCTTTGGGTTCATAGTGATGCAGCTTATATTGATATTTTATGGGTTGAAGAGTCATTTCGACAACAGCGAGTAGGGTCGGGCATTATGCGTGTGGTTGATGAGTATGCGCGCCAGCAGAAGCTTGCCGCTGTGTTTGTCGATACCTTTGATTTTCAGGCTTTGGATTTTTACTTAAAGCAAGGTTATCAGTTGATTGCAGAAATCAAGGCCTATCTTTTAAAGCATGATCGGTATTATCTGCGGAAGGACTTTTGATATCCTACACGTACCGCTTCAAGCGGTCAGTCCATCCCAAGTCTAAGACCCAAAGTATCTACACAAAGCATTTGAAATAAAGCTATCGAATCCCCGCGGCTTCGACCGCGGGGCCCACACGAAGCCAATTTAATGTTAAGGACACTTGTTTATGACTACCTGTTATAGCAACATTGAAACTTGTCTGACGACCATGCTACTTCAACAGGCATGGGCCCCGCGGTCGAAGCCGCGGGGCTTCGGCGGTCGGCGCCGTTCCTTAGAATCTTTGGGCAATGCACTCGTGATCGCATGCCGCAAGGATTCGTGAGAGCTTATCGTGAAATATTACTGAATCAAACACTTAACCTCACAATTCTTACGTTGCTCAACAGGCTCTAAATCGTCGAAGAACTCGTCATTCACATCCTCTTCCGGCTCGCCCTCACTGAACATAGTCGGGACTGTGGCAGACGGTTTAACTGGCAGAATGCAATTGTCGGCCATAAAGGTGACTGTCCAGGAGTCGTCGGAAATAGAAAGGCCTTCGGCATTCCTGCAATGCAAATCAGCGCCTGCTTCGGCCAGCAGTTTAATTGCTTGTTTTCGTCTGCCTTTTGATGCTAAATGAAGCGGCGTATCGCCATTAATGTCTGCAATATTCAGATCCGCCTCGGCTTTGATAAGGCATGCAATTATTTCTTCGAAATTCTTGGAAGCCGCATAATGAAGAGGGCTCCATCCTTTCTTGTCTTTCAGATTGAGGTTAGCCCCTTCCTTGATACAAATTTCAAGCAAATCTTTTCTTTTCAAGTTAACTGTATGATGAGCCGCGCTTAATTGATCAGCATCCTGATGATTAACATTGGCTCCAGACTTCAACAATAAACGCATGCAAGTGGCATTGGTTTTTACAACTGCCCAAAGCAGGGCTGAGCGTTGAAACTGTGGATCTGCTGCATCGATGAGAGCCGGTTGGGATCTCAGGGATTTTAGCAATACTTTTAATTCAAATGTCTTGCCCCAGGTGGCTGCGCGTCGCAATGCCTGATCGGTAACGGGATTGACCGCCTCGCCAGTTTTCCGCAGATTAAGGCGGGCGCTGTCACATTGAGCCTGTAAGTCTTTCGATTGGTCTGGATTCGATTGCGTGATGAAGCTTAGCAAACGAGGAGCCAGTTTACCTTGGGCATTGGCAAGCAGTTGACTGTTAGCATTCTTGATGCGGTTACAGAGTGAGTTGATAGCCAGATGAGACTGCAATTTCTGTTGATTTGCAATATTTAGAGGTTTATCAGCAAAAAGCAGTTCTGTGACTTCAATAGCCAGTTTTAAATAATTGGGTTCAATCAGTTCTCTGGTTAAAAGTGATTTTATGGCAGCCAGATAACTGGCGACAAAACGCTCATTACCTGATAAATCCTGATAAAAAGGCAGTTTCTGCTCAGCAATAACCTCAAGCGTACTTTGAACGCCTGTAGTGGCTACTAAATCTCCATGAGTATTGGATACCATCTCCCTCATTACATTATTCTCAATACTTTGATAGGTGTGAATAGTTCCTATATAGGTTGAGCCGTTTTTTGATAAAATGTACTTCATTTCCTTTTGAAAAGTGGAAATGTCCATATAGGAAAAATTGCCTATTAATACAAAATTGTGATGGCCGGTTATTTCAAGATAATTGCGGATTATTCCGAGGTTCTGTTGATCATCCCCCAAACTATTAAGATAGGCAAATCCATAAGCCGTTTTGGGAATCAGGGTTTGTTGGTCTGAGGTGAGAGGGGCAAGCTCATCCTTATTGGGTATGGAAGGTAAACCCAGGCTGCTAGTACTCATTCCGCAGGAATTAAAAAGCTGTTGTGACGAAGGAATATAATTGAATAATTTAGGCTGATTTAAACGGACTTTTTCTCTAATTGCAATCTGTGTGAATAGATCTGAGAAATCCGGTTTGTTGGCTGCTCCTGCATAGACATATTTTGATTCCGGATCAATAATTTCCAGCATCAGTTCATCGGGGGCAACTTTGCAGCGATTGGCGTCAATAAAAGCGACTACCTGCCTTTCGGATCCAACCAGATCTTCCAATGGAATAGCGGTGGCTTGCAACATCCCTACCAAGGTTATTTTATTATCCATAATAGTGCCGCGCAATTTTTCATAATGATGCATGTTTTCGCGCGTTGAGGTGAGCACCAATTCGAAATTTTCCGGATTATTATGAACTAGCTCACGGGCCAGATCCTGGACAATCTGCACTGCCAACATATAATCACCTTTGGCATTAGGATTGGCACATTGAGCAAAAACAAGGATGGATTTAGGCATTGTCGAACTCACTAATTAACAATACCAGTGAATTTTACCTAAAGAAGCTTAACAGATTATTAATTTGACAAACGGAATGAGTTCAGTTTTGTAAATTTAGGACCGTTTAAGATCTTCAGGCAATTTATTATTATTTTTATTGATTATCATGTCCCGTATGACACTACCGTCAAAATTAATAGGGTGTTCACCTTTAATATAGAGATATAAAGCACTATTAAAAATGGCATTAAAGGTGGTGTTGATAATCAGCCATAATCCGAAAAAAATCAGTCCCGCTGCCAAGGTGAATCCGCCGCCTGATTGAATCTGCAGTTTGAAAAGCTCGGCCAGAAAACAACTGATAGCAACGATTACAGCAATAATCAGAAAGAGGAGAAAGTTGACGATTAGTAATTTGCGCCATCCTTTGCCCAAAAGATGAATCGATTGCTTAATGGCGGCAATCGGTCCCACATTTTCAGCAACCATAACAGGCAAGACAAAATAGGTAACCACTGACCATGAAAATCCAAAAATAGCGCTCAGAATATCAGCGATTGTACTGTGGCTTCGTTCGAGGAAATTGAAAAAGGCGGCAATGGTGGCGCTAATCAAAGCCCAACCCAGTAAAGGTCCTATTTTTTTAAGCGTGCTGGCCATGGCCTGAAAAATATTCATCTTTTGACCCTGCAGGCGCTGAAGGACGCAGTCTATTAGAGAGGCATTGAAAAAAATAATGATAAAGGTCAATAAAAAGTAAAAAAGAATAAGGCAGGCAAAGAACAGCGGCTTTTCATTCTGATAAAGGTGAACAACAATATTGAGTTCAAAAAATGAACTGATGAACAGGCTGGCAATAGCAATAATGACAGCCAGCATGCTGAAAATTGGAAGGATAAGCAGGCTGGGGTTTTTTACCAGAAAACGAAAACAGGCCTTTAGAAATTGCCAGCCGGCCTGGAAGCGTTGTGCATAGGACATGACTATTCTCCACTATCTTTAGATTTAAAGGGTTTGAGCAAGGGAATTAATAAACAACTGTCATACTCCTCGCCGCAGTGAATGCGGCAGATCCCTGCCTGGCTCGGTTCATATTTACTCAATTGTGATAAAAGAATATTCTGTTTAAAAAACCAGTTTCCCCGTAATTCAAGCCGCAGCTCATCCCCCTTATGAAAAAACGTAGCAGAAGGAAGAAGAGATAGTTCAACACAGACCACTTCACCCGGTTTTAGAAATTGCTGCTCCAGAAAGCGATGCTCAGGTTGCCAGGGAAGGCTCTCTTCTTCATTAATTTTGCGAAGGGATACTTTCTGCCAGCCTTTACTTACTATATCGAGACCAAAGCCATAACTTCCTTCAAAAAACACTTCTTCATTCTGATGAAATTTGCGGATCCCTGCGAAAAGATTCATATCCTTGCAATCGATTAACTCTAACCAAAGCCTAAGCTTCATGGGCCCAATAATCTGTAAATCAAAGGGTATGGTATAACTAAATTGCAGATTACCGTCTGTCAGTGAAAACTCCTGTAACTGCTTAGTTTCCAATTCATTGACTTGAAGTATTTGCAGTTGAGGTTGCAGATACAGAGGCAGCCACTGGGTTTCCTTTAAGGGCCAATCGCTATGCGGGGTGATACTATGTATCTTATTGCGGCTTGTCCGTACTTCAAGCCGGACACGCGGTGCGGACATCCAGCCATTGGCTTTATCCTTCAGGAAATAATCAAAAAAATCCAGTTGTGTTTTTAAAGCATCCGTACTGTAATAAGTCGACCATTTACCCCCGCGATGCGTATATAACCATTTATGTCTTGACTGGATTTCCTGATATAAGCGGAATGAACCCTGGGTGTGCAGTGATTGATCCGAAAAACTGCCGCAGATGAGGGCGGGCACTTCAATGCGTTTGATATCCGGTACCTGGCTTTGCCACCAGCTGTCCCGGGTAATCTGTTTGAGCTGCATGTCCCGCATTTCTGGTTTTAGCATTTTTGTCCAAAAAAGGTAGAAGCCGTCCTCACGGATTCCTCCTGGGCGGGCGAGGTCTTTATAGATATCGCTAAATCCCTCCCAGGGACAAATGGCGGCGAGATGGGGTGGATGTAAAGCGGCAACCCGATACTGGCTTAGTGCAAGATAAGACACACCATTTAAGCCCACTTTTCGATTGGACCAGGGTTGATCAGCTGCCCATTCGATCAGTTCATAATAATCCATCGCTTCGGTATCGCTGAGCAAGTCGAGTTTGCCCTCTGATTTACCTGCGCCACGCATATCACCATTAATCAATACATAGCCATTTTTTACCCAGAAATCAGGGTCAGGCGCTTCCCAGCCGGTTAGGGAAGAGAAGCTTGAGCTGGATGGCTGACGCATGAAGCGATAGGGTTTTAAAGGCTGGTACTTTCCCAGAAAAGATTTTTTGGGCAGTTGATCTTTATTATAAGGATGGAAGCAGAGAATGACCGGATGGGATTGGTTATCATCCGGGCGATAAATATTAACGCTGATATGAACTCCATCACGAAGAGGTATTCTTCTATCTTTTTCAATAATCATCGGCGTCTGCGGCTCGTGGACATCCGTTGGCGGCAGAAAAATACGCTTAATCCGCTTTAAAATATAAGCTAGACGAGATTCGCCCATGAAAGTTTCTCTGTTTCCCTTTGCTTTAATGGTTGACTATAAAATGGTTTTTTGCAATTCGGGAGTATAAAGCGCCATTTCACCAAAATCCTGCGCGGACAGCTTTTCAATATTGCTCTCAAACCATTCCAGATAGGGCTGCGCGGATTCATGCTCCTGTGTGCGTAATTCAGAGAGTTGCCGGAGAATATAAGCTTTAGTCAGGTAATGGCTCGCTTGATAATATTGCATTACGATAGATTGGTAGGTATCGCTAATCAGTAATGAGGGTTGGCTAGCATTGGCTGAGTGGCTAAAAAAACCGGCAGAGGACTGGCTGGAACGACCATCAACAAGATTATCCTTTTTCATGTGATCTACCTTAATTTTAATGTTCAATTTAACAGTTTGGATCAATCTAAACAGACAGACAAGTTTTCTTTCTTCAAGCTTGAGAAATGTTTGCTAAAATTAAATTATATTTGTTAGTCGTCATCCCGTCTTTGCGAACGCAGTGAAGCAATCCAGATCGGAGCCTTGACGGAAACCTAATAAAAGGGAAAAGCAATCATGAACGAAGTGGATATTTTAAAAATGTTTTACGACGAGATGGTTGACAGGGGGGTGACTCGCGAACAGGTGTTTCTTGATCTTGAAGAAGAGGCTGCCGCAAAATTAAGCGACAAATTAGGTAAGCCGGTTTCAGTAGAAGACATGCAGCGATTGGCGGATGCATGTATTGCCAATGAATGGCTTGAGCGAACAACAATTGATCCTGGCTATAAGTTTTTATCGTTGACGGCTTCCGGTTTGCAGATTGTTTTGAATAATGAGTATATTTAGTTTAAACATTATGCGTGTTAATCTCACATCCTGCCCCCCGATAGTGGCGAAAATGCGAACGGCTTAGCGTTTTGGCATTTTCTTCATTGACGACTAATTCAATAACGCGTTTAAACTTTGTGAAGAAAGGCGGCACTTCATCACTAAGATTAAGTAAAATGTCGCGAAAACCTCGCGGTTCCTGCTGATAGCCGATTTGGATAGCCGGCGGCGGCTCGGGACCTTCGCCCTGTAAATTATGCGGGATAAAACTGTCATCCTTGAAAGTCCACAGTAACTCATCCAGGCTCTCTGCTTCCTGACGGTTATTGCAGTAAACGAAAACCTGGTGCCCGCGTAGATAGGCTTTTTCCAATAGACGACAGGCAAGCAGCTTTGCTGCTTGCCTGTCAGTCTCCCCTAATAAATAAAAATCAACGCGAATTGGCGACATGGCTTAAAAACTGAATGAGTAAAGGAACAGGACGGCCGGTTGCGATTCGCTTTTTGCCAGAAACCCAGGCAGTTCCTGCGATATCCAGATGCGCCCAGCGATATTTTTTAGTAAAGCGGGACAGGAAACAGGCAGCGGTAATACCTCCGGCACTTCGATCAAAGGATGCATTAATCATATCCGCCAGCGGGCTGTCCAAGGCTTCCTGATATTCATCGTCAAGAGGCATACGCCAGCATTTATCACCGCTTTCTAAAGACGCAGCAATGATATCCTCTGCAAGCGCTTCATCCTGGGTCATAAATCCCGTGGTAACCGTACCGAGCGCGACAACCATTGCACCGGTTAGCGTGGCAATATCAATCACCAGTTCAGGGTTAAACTGTTCTGCATAAGTGAGGGCATCTGCTAGTACCAGTCTGCCTTCCGCATCAGTATTTAATATTTCCACAGTCTGGCCGGACATACTGGTAACAATATCCCCCGGTTTAACAGCAGTCCCGCTGGGCATATTTTCGGCGCTTGCAATCAGACCAATAACATTAACGGGTAATTTCAACAGGGCGCAGGCTTTTAAAGTGCCAAGGACACTGGCGGCGCCGGACATATCGTATTTCATTTCATCCATGGCATTGGCCGGTTTGATGGATAATCCGCCAGAATCAAAGGTAATCCCTTTGCCAACCAAAACAATGGGAGCCTGATTGCCATTGCCATTATAGGCAATTTCAATCAGGCGGGGTTCCTCTGCACTGCCCTTGCTGACAGCCAGCAAGGCACCCATACCCAACTCTGTCATTTCAGGAATGCCAAGGACTCGTGTCTTAATCTGCGAAAAATCACCAGCAAGCACCTCTGCCTGTTGTGCCAGAAAGCTGGGGGTGCAGTGGTTAGCAGGTAAATCGGCCAGGCGTCGGGTTAGGCGTATCCCTTCGGCAATTGATTGTGCAGTTGACAGGGCAGCATCGCTGGTATTGGGTAAGTAAAAGTCAATCGCTTGCAAACTGCGTGGTTTCTTTTGCTGAGTTTTATAATCAGTCAGCTGATAACAGAGGCTATCCACCGCCAGCAACATTTGAGTCAGTTGCCAGTCAGGATCCTGTTTGCCAACAGGGGGCAGGGCAATGCAGGCCTTGCCGATTTTCTGTTTTAACAGGGCGAGAGTTACCTCTTCCACCCGCTTGCGCAGTGAGGAGGCTTTAAACTCATCCCGTTTACCGCAATGTACAAGAAATAAAGCGCGTCCGTTAATGTCGCTTTGCCAGATACTGTCTCCTGCTTCATTCATTTTAGCCATTAGCCGCGGCAGCAGATCGAGCAATTGAGCATCATCAATAGAAGAGAAGTCCTGGGGCTTGGTTTCTGAAAAAATACCCAGTACCAGGCATTCATTTGATGCATCCTGCAATGTTTGGATTAATCCGTAATTCATTTGACTTCCTATAAGTCGCAAAAACTGGTAGTTTACCCAATCTTGAATATCATTCAAATGGTTTTAATTATTCTGCCTATAGAGACCGAAGGTCGTGTTAATATTCCGTTATCTTGCTAAAGAAGTTTTTATTACACTGGCGTCGCTTACCAGCATTTTAATGCTCATATTTATGAGTAATCAGTTTGTGCGCTATTTGAATCGGGCTGCCAGTGGACAAATCCCCATTGTTATCATCATGAAGCTAATGATGCTGGAGTTGCCTAACCTCATGGGATTGCTCCTGCCTTTAGGGTTTTATGTGGCCCTGCTAGTCGCCTATGGACGTCTTTATGCTGAAAGCGAAATGACTGTCCTTCAGGCTTGCGGTTATGGGAATTCGCAATTACTGAAGCACAGTTTTATTCTTGCCATCATTGTTATGGCCGTTGTCACCACCCTGACGATGTGGGTTAGTCCGGTAATTGCTACTGAAAGAGGCAAGTTGCTGCGAACTACGGGCGTCCAAACCCTGATTCAAACCATTGTGCCAGGACGCTTCCGCGGTATTTCCGGAGGAAAGGAAGTGTTTTATGTGGAGTCAATGAGCAGGAACCACAGCAAGGCAAAAAATATCTTTCTGGCGAGACAGACCATCAAGGATTATCAGTTCCAGTGGGATATATTATGGGCCGAACAAGCTTATGCACAAACCGATCCGGAAACCATGGAAGATTATTTGATTTTACAGAATGGCAGCATTTATCAGGGACAGCCGGGGCATGCGGATTATCAGGTCGCAGAGTTTAAGGAATACAAGGCAAGGTTACCGCATCCCAATATTAAAATTGACAATGACATGCGCACCGCAACGACTGCCTCACTATTCCCCTGGTTTAATTCTGATCTCAAAAAAGCGGCTGAACTGCAATGGCGGATATCCATACCGCTTATGGTATTGACACTGACGCTGGTTGCTGTCCCTCTAAGCCGGGTGAATCCGCGATCTGGTAAATATGCCAAATTATTACCGGCTATTGTGCTCTTTATTATCTATGCCAATTTTATGTTCGTGGCCCGTGACTGGATTGCTGCAGGGAAGTTACCGGTTTGGGTTGGCATGTGGTGGCTGCATTTGATTGTTGCCGGCATCGGATTGCTATTAATCTGGCGAAACAGGATCAAGCTGGCATGAAACTACTCGATCGCTATATTGCCAATAACGTTCTCCTGGCCATTGGTTTGGTCACACTGCTGTTAGCAGGTTTACAGATATTTATTCTCATGGTTAATCAACTGGAGGATCTGGGACGGGGCGACTTTGGTATTATTCAGGCGGCCATTTATGTCTGTTTACAAATGCCTTATCAGGTCTATCTTTTTTTCCCAATGGCAAGTCTTCTGGGTTCCCTGATTGGCCTTGGCGTTATGGCCAATAACCGCGAGTTAGTGGTGATGCGGGCAGCCGGGATGTCCATCGGGCAAATAACAACAGCAGTTTTAAAAGCCTCGCTGATTTTGATTGTACTGGTGACATTCATAGGGGAAACAGTGGTGCCGCGGCTCGCTTATTATGCCAATGATGTCAAGGTACAGGCCATCAGCGGCGGCCAGGCTTTAAGAACATCGCATGGAGTCTGGCTCCGTTATCAGAATGATTTTATTACCATAGGAACGGTGCAGCAGGATAATACACTGGTTGATGTGCGCCAGTATCATTTTGATGAAAACCACCAGATGGTTTTTGCCCGTCAAATCTGGACGGTTAAATTCGAGAATAACGGCTGGTGGGCGGAAAATATTTCCCAAACCATCATTGAGAAGGAGCGCACACTCACACAGCATATTGATAAAATGCCCTGGGATGTTTCAGTGAAACCTTCCATTCTCAATGTAAGCAGCAGTGAGCCGGATGAGATGACCTTAAAGGAACTCAGGCAATATTTGCGGGCACAGAAACAAAACCATCAGACTGCATTGAATTATCAATTGGCCTTTTGGCAACGAATTGTTCAACCCTTTACCACAGTGGTCATGATGATTCTGGCGATACCATTTATTTTCGGACCGCTGCGTTCTTCAACCATGGGCTCCAAATTGCTGGCCGGCGCTACAATGGGCTTCGGCTTTCATATCATCAATCGATTTTTTGGGCCGGTAAGCCAGGTGCTCCAATGGCCGCCGATTATTGCCGCCCTGGGGCCGACCGTTTTATTTGCCTTTTTAGGCCTGTATCTTATGAAGCGGGTAAGATAATGATAGTTCGCCATCTACTTGAAGCCGTCATTAATCCATTCATTCTTTTGATATTATTTTTTATTTTTCTACTGTACAAGTTACGAAAACTGGAAGGCTCACAGCGATTGTTTACCGGCTTTAGTATTTTTTTAATGCTGCTTTTGCTTATTAGTACCGGTTGGCTGCCTCGGTTTATAACCAATTCACTTGAAAGGCAATACCCGCCAATTAAAAAAACCGATCCCAAAATCGAATGGATTGTGGTGCTAAGCGGCGGACAGACCGAGGTAAAAAATTTACCGCCGCAATCCTTGCTTTATGCAGCATCCGTCAAGCGTGTCCTGGAGGGCTTGCGTTTATGGCGGCAAACTCCCGGAGCTAACCTGTTGCTTTCCGGAGGCGGTTATGGCCAGGAAACTGCTGAAGCCTTCCGCATGCGTAAACTCGCATTACTGTACCCGATTGATTCATCCAGATTACAGATAGAGACGGGTTCTTTAAATACGGCGGATCAGGCAAAAGCCATAAAAACCTGGGTAGGGGACAAGCCATTTTATCTGGTCACCTCAGCCATTCATATGCCAAGGGCAATGGCACTTTGCCAGGCACAGGGTTTACATCCCATTGCCGCCCCGACTGATTTCACCTTGTATTGGGGTGATGAGCGCTGGCAAAAAACCTTCATCCCCAATGCCCAGAATATGGTCTTTCTTAATATCGCCCTGCACGAGTTGATGGGGTTAGCCTGGGGGAGGTTAAGCGGTTTGCTGTAAGCTTCTAGGCAAACCGCGAACCCTTTCGAATTCCTGCAGCTTTGACCCATAGGTATCTACACAAATGTGTTTCTCACTCCGAATCCCCGCGGCGTCGACCGCAAGGGATATCTGGTGGCCGAAAATGCGCTTTGAGTTTGCAATGTTGCCAAAAAATAGAGAGTAAAAAGACACAAGACTGATACCCTGAATAGGCATCATGTGGGCCCCGCGGTCGTTGCCGCGGGGATTCGATAGCTAATGCATTTGTGTAGATAGCTATGGGTCGACGCCGCGGGGATTCGGTGCACTTAAAGCCCGGGAAATTTCGAAAGCCATATGCGCCGCAGAAAATTCACAGGCTTACAACATAAAACGAAAGATAAGATAGGATCTTTTGACTAAAATCGTTAGAATAGGTCACTCAAACTGTTTTCTAAGTTGTCATGCCAAAACGTACAGATATTAAATCCATTTTGATTCTTGGTGCAGGCCCGATTGTTATTGGCCAGGCTTGTGAATTTGATTATTCAGGTACGCAGGCGGTGCGTGCATTGAAAGATGAGGGATATCGCGTTATTTTGGTTAATTCCAATCCCGCCACCATCATGACGGATCCGGAATTGGCGGATGCTACTTACATTGAGCCTGTACTGTGGCCGGAAGTGGCGAAGGTTATTGAAAAAGAACGGCCCGATGCACTTCTGCCTACCATGGGCGGGCAGACTGCTTTGAACTGTGCGCTTGATTTGGCAAAGCACGGAATCCTGGAAAAATATTCAGTCGAAATGATTGGCGCTACCAAGGAAGCAATCGACCGGGCAGAAGATCGCGAGCGCTTCCGCCAGTTGATGAAAAAAATAGGCCTGGAAATGCCAAGATCTGCCATTGCGCATAGCATGGAAGAAGCCATTCAGGTACAGGCACAATTAGGTTTCCCCACGATTATCAGACCTTCATTTACCATGGGCGGCAGCGGCGGGGGTATCGCGTATAACCGCGAGGAATTCGAAGAAATTTGTACACGCGGCCTGGATATGTCGCCCACTCATGAACTGTTGCTCGATGAATCGGTTCTTGGCTGGAAAGAGTATGAAATGGAAGTGGTCAGGGATCAAAAAGACAATTGCATTATTGTATGTACCATTGAAAATTTTGATCCGATGGGCGTTCATACCGGCGATTCGATTACAGTTGCACCTGCCCAGACACTCACTGATAAAGAGTTTCAACGCATGCGGGATGCGGCTATCAAAGTGTTGAGGGCCGTTGGCGTGGACACAGGGGGTTCGAATGTCCAGTTTGCCATTAACCCGGAAGATGGGCGCATGCTCGTAGTAGAAATGAATCCACGGGTTTCAAGAAGTTCGGCGCTCGCATCAAAAGCCACTGGATTCCCTATTGCCAAAATTGCAGCAAAACTGGCGGTTGGCTACACACTGGATGAACTGGATAATGAAATTACTGGCGGCAAAACGCCCGCTTCCTTTGAACCCAGTATTGACTATGTTGTTACAAAAATCCCACGGTTTAATTTTGACAAATTCCCCCAGACTCCGACTACACTGACAACGCAGATGAAATCGGTGGGCGAAGTGATGGCGATTGGCGGTAATTTTCAGGAATCATTGCAAAAAGCCATACGGGGTTTGGAAATCGGTCGCAATGGTTTGAATAGCCTGTTCAAGAAAGGTGAGGATTTAAGCCGGTTAAGAGGCCATCTGCGCGAACCCACCCCGGATCGCCTCTGGTATATTGCTGATGCTTTCCGTCAGGATCTGACCCTGGAAGAGATCCAGCAGGAAAGCAAGATTGACGCCTGGTTTCTTCACCAAATCCAGGATTTGGTGATGCAGGAAAAAGCGCTGTATGGCAAAACCATTACTGATTTGGATAAACAACACCTATTGCAGTTGAAGCGCCACGGGTTTTCCGACTCGTTTCTTGCCAAGATCCTTTATTGCCGGGAAGAGCAGGTGCGCGCACATCGTCTGAGATTGGGAGTGAAGCCAGTTTACAAGCGGATAGACTCCTGTGCTGGCGAATTCCCTAGTTCTACTGCTTATTTATATTCCTGCTATGAGGGAAGTTGTGAGGCTAACCCGGAGCCTAATGCTAAGAAAGTCATTATTCTTGGAGGCGGGCCCAATCGAATTGGCCAGGGTATTGAATTTGATTACTGTTGCGTCCATGCGGCTATGGCTCTGCGGGAAGAGGGTTATCAGACAATCATGGTCAATTGCAATCCCGAAACCGTTTCAACCGATTTTGATACTTCCGACAGGCTTTATTTTGAACCGGTAACGCTGGAAGATGTGCTATCGATTGTTGCTGTTGAACAACCCATGGGCGTGATTGTGCATTATGGCGGGCAAACTCCCTTGAAGTTAGCCCAGGCGCTTGAAGAGAATGGCGTACCCATTATTGGAACCTCGCCTGACGCTATCGACATGGCTGAGGATAGGGAACGTTTTCAGAAAATGGTCGCTGAACTGAACCTGCATCAACCAGCCAATGGCACGGTACGAAGCCTGCCAGAGGCGCTTGAAGTTGCCAAGCGCATCGGTTATCCCCTGGTAGTAAGACCTTCCTATGTCCTTGGCGGGCGGGCGATGGAAGTGGTTTATCAGGAAGAAGACTTACGCCACTACCTTGAGCATGCAGTCGCTGTTTCCAATGACTCACCTGTATTGCTGGACAAGTTTCTAAATGATGCCATTGAGGTCGATATTGATGCTGTCTGTGATGGCCATGACGTTATGATTGGCGGTATTATGGAGCATATTGAGCAGGCCGGCGTCCACTCGGGCGATTCAGCCTGTACATTACCGCCCTTTAGTTTAAGCTCTGTAGTCCAGCAGGACTTGATTGAGCAAATGCGGCTAATGGCTTTAAAACTGGGCGTTGTTGGACTTATCAATGCGCAATTTGCGATTCAGGCAGATGATATTTATGTCCTGGAAGTCAATCCCCGGGCATCGCGTACAGTTCCCTTCGTATCCAAGGCAACCGGGCTTCCCTTAGCGAAAATTGCAGCGCGCTGCAAATTGGGGCAAACTTTAAGACAGCAAGGTCTTAGTCAACATTACCCGATGCCGGCTTTTTACTCGATCAAATTACCGGTGTTCCCCTTCATTAAATTTTCTGGTGTGGATTCTATTTTAGGGCCGGAAATGAAATCGACGGGTGAAGTGATGGGTATTGCCAGACGATTTGGCCAGGCCTATGCTAAAGCCCAATTAGGGGCAGGCTGTAATATTGTTAAAAGGCGCCGGGCGTTTGTTTCTGTAAGGGATGCGGATAAAACCCGAATCGGCGAAATTGCAAAACGCTTGATTCAACTGGGGTTTGAAATTATTGCAACCCGCGGAACGGCACTGGTATTGCATGCTGCCGGTATTGATTGCCGCAGGGTTTATAAAGTAGCAGAGGGAAGACCTCATGTAGTGGATTTTATTAAAAACCACGAAATAGATTTTATCGTAAATACGACTGAGGGAAAGCAAGCTGCTGCGGATTCATTTGCAATTCGTCGCAATGCCCTGCAGCACAAAGTTAGCTATACTACGACTTTATCAGGTGCTGAGGCAGCTTGCCTGGCAATGAAATATGAGGATCGTGAAACGGTCACTCGTTTACAAGATTTACATTAGAGGTGGATATGATGCATAAGCATCCAATGACAATTGCAGGTGCAGAAGCACTGAAGAAAGAGTTAGCTCATTTAAAAACAGTAGTGCGCCCTCAGATTATAGAGGCGATTGCAACAGCAAGGGCACTCGGCGACTTAAAAGAAAATGCCGAATACCATGCTGCACGCGAACAGCAAAGTTTCACTGAAGGACGTATTAAAGAACTGGAATCCAAAATTTCCCATGCGCAGATCGTCGATATCAGCAAGCTGGAAAACCATGGCAAGGTGGTTTTTGGCGCGACAGTTACTATTTGCCATACAGAGACGGGCAATGAACTAAGTTACCAGATTGTGGGTGAAGACGAAGCGGACATCAAATTAAACAAAATTTCCTATAGTTCTCCGATTGGCCGTGCCTTAATTGGCAAGCAGATTGATGATACGGTCGTGGTTGAAACACCAGGCGGAAAGGTTGAGTACGACATTATTGAAGTCGATTATAGTTAAACCCTAGTATATTTTCACAAAAGTCAAGCATTTCCAAGTACTTGCATACCATGAATAACGGTATGCAGGCTTCTTGCTAAGGAAGGACTTGTTTCTTTTCTACAGGAGATTCTAACCCTATTGTTGGCCTTTCTGACGGGAAGAAATGGTTACAGATAGTCTGTTGCATTGCTTTACCATAATTATGGGGTGCACTTACGTACTCCCTAATGATCGCCTTCATATTATTGTTTCTTTTTGTAATATGATGCCTTGTCTGTTGGGTATTATAGTCATCAAGACGCTTTTGACGGCTTTCATCAAGTTTTAAATTAGCGATAAATCTTTTTCTATACCTATCCAAAAGCGATGGATCTTTATCAATGCCTAATTGTTCGTATTGTAAGATTTGCTTCTTTCTGTTGATGTCTTTTGCCAAATCCGAGTCTGCTTCTATCTCAATTTTATTTAATGATGTACAAAGCTTTTGGCTTGATAATGATTTTGCATGAGAAGAATAAGTATTAATAGTTTCAAGAAGTGGATTAATATCTGAATCTAAAGTGGCTATGTGATTATCTACAGCCTTAAGATTGGTTTCGGGAATATTTTTTCTTGAAAAAAAATCGATTAAGGTTTTTATTCCTGCACCCAAACTAAGAGTAAAGGGTAATAGAACTATACATACTGGCCATGCATATTTCCATAGCTCGATATCAAAAGAAATTCTTAAAACGCCTCGGGCATTTCTAAAATAGATATCTAAAAAACTCTTTTTCATAAAGTCCTGTGATGTGTAAGTTTTGCACAATTGTATAAATATTTAACATCCTTGTCAACGCAACAAATATGGTTTTTCTTTGGAAGAGAGGAAAGGCGAGTAGATAAGCCTGTTCCAGGCTCTTCAATGAAAAGTCCAGTTAAAAATTGCTTTAAGTTAATCTAAGGATGGCGTAAAATTAGACAAAGTGATTTGTTGTGAGTTTGAAATGGGGTGGAAAAAATTAGGTGAGGGGGCTTTTAATACAGTTTATGTCAATGACGATAAAACCACAGTGCTCAAAATTGCGAAGGACTGCTCCGCAACCGATAAGCCGGAACGTTCTGTAAGAATATGGAACGAGATAAACGCACATATCAAGCCTTCTGCAACAGTCGTAGATTCGCCACTTGGCAAAGGTTGGTGTTGCCCTTATATCGAAGGGAAGCAGGCAAGTGATAAGGAAATCAGTCAGTCTGTGATTGACATTTTCAATCGTACAGGCCGTATTGTTATAGATGCGGTAACCCAAAAAAATATTCTTAAAACCAAAGATGGGGAGCTGGTTTGTATTGACATAGGCCTCGCTGTGCAGCTTGAACAAAGAGAGGAAGTCATTGTTAATAAAAAGCTAAGGCGAAGAAGCCTCGTCAGCCAGTCTTACTGGCATACCTATCAAGCACCCCATGATTCCTGGTTTTATATTGCCAGCTTTACCCGTCCACAGGGAGTTGACACGGTAAAAGCCTTGTTATTTATCAAGGCTAACAGGCCTGACATGTTTGATGTGAGTTTTTTAAAAGACAAGCCTAATCTGTTGAAAACATTAGCTGCTGCATACGATGCGCAGCGCGTATCCTTTAAAGCGCCAGGTCTGCTGGCCGCTGAAATAGTAGACCACAGGGCTCACAAGGCAATTCATCCCCTAAATCCATTACCTCCTTTTAAATTGAATGCTAAAGATAAATTGGCTGATGCTGTAAAAAAAGGAAACAAAGTACTGTTGGATGAGCGAGAAATAAATCTGGATAACCTCAAGGAGAGCTGTCTTCGGGAGTTAACCCGCTATTTCTATTCGAGAGGTTCTTTAAAAAAGGGCGAGTTTCAAGCCTCTTTGGCTACCCGCTTATTCCGTAATCATGCCTTGACTGCGACCAAGGCGGAATATACCAAAGTGCTGATGGATAAAATTAATCATGCAGTTACGCTTGATGAGATCAAGCAAATAATTAATAAATCGCTCAGTAATGGGCTCCTTACCATGTCTTCCCACAAAGTCAGTCTCGCGGTGCGTCTGGCTCGATGTTCTGTGATGTGTGAGCTGGCCAGACCCTATCTAAATGACGTAGAGAATAAACATAGCTATACACACTAAGGAATTAGAAATATCGAATGCTCGCGGCTGCGACCTATGGGTATCTACACATCTCTGAAAACACAGTCTGCACCTAGCTTCTACGTCCCACCACTTGTCCGAGGGATCCATAAGACTCATAGAAAAACACTGGACCCTGCGGACAAGCCGCAGGGCGTAGGGGTGGTGTGTAGATACCCACGGCTTATAGGCCTGATTTAGTATGTTGCCTGGGCTCTGTGTTGGCAAACTGATGTTCCAGCGCATCTTCGAGATCCGGATATTGGAACTGATAGCCATTGTCCATCAGGCGGTTAGGGAGAACCCGCTGGCCGCTGAGCAAGAGGCATTCTCCCATTTCGCCGAAAAGTAATTTGATAACCCAGCCTGGAATGCGAAATAGCAGCGGCCGTTTTAGAACACGGGCCAGTGTTCTGGCGAATATCTCCTGCGTCACTGGTTCGGGGGCGCATACATTCAATGGGCCGGTCAGGCCGGGATTGGCTAACAGGAATTGGTAAGCGCCAATAACGTCCTGCATATCGACCCAGGAAATAATTTGCTGGCCTTTTCCCAGGATACTGCCGATGCCTAATTTAAAAACAGGAGCCAGTTTTCCCAGCATGCCGCCTTCCCGATCAAGTACAACGCCAAAACGCGTAATGGTGACTGGTATATTGGCATCGATTGCTAGTTGCAGGGATTGCTCCCAGAGAATACCAACTTTGCTGAGAAAATCATGGGGTGTTTCATCATCAATTGCACTGTTCTCATCGAAGGCGTTGCTGTCATTGTCTGCCTGTGTTCCATAAATGCCAACGGCATTTGCACAGAAAAAATGGGGGCTGGCTTGGTGTTTAAGCAACCAGTCAATCAAGACCTTATTCGTGTGAACACGTGAATTAATAATGTCCTGCTTGATTGTATTATTCCATCGCAGTGAAGAAATATTCCTGCCGCTTAAATTGATGACGGCATCGAATGACCGGGGATCAATAGTATCCAGATGATCCCAGTCAAGCTGTTTTACAGGATCAGAAAATATCGCTTGCAGTAATTTAATATTTCGCCCTAACACAGATATTTGGTGATCTGCGACTAAGGCTTTAACCAGTTTCCTGCCAATAAGTCCGGAAGCGCCTGCAATCAATATGTTCATTCTTATCCTTAAGCCATTAGGGCAAGACTTTTGAGAACGCCTGCTGTCATGGGAGTAATCTGTAGAACCTGTTCTAATTCATGTTCAAGTAATTCGATGCTTAACCGTTTTGAACTTTCCATTATTTCCCGTTTCATTTCACTGGCTGTTTTCCATATTTCATCCCAGGTTTGAAAGACTGCTGCCGGATAGTCGAGATGATGGGCAACCAGCTGCTGCAAAGCGCCCATCTTTTTCGGGTGGCCGTCTGCAATATTGAAAATTCCCTCTGCGCTGCGTTTCATGGCAAGCTGTGAAGCAATTTTCACTAAATCCATAACGAATATATGATTAGTATAAGGGGCTTGCTGAGGTATTAAAAGGGGATTTTGAGTGCGCGCTGCTTCAATGGGCAAGCGGTTGGGTCCGTAAATTCCAGCAATACGAAGGAGCACACAGGCTGCCCCGTTTTTTTTTGCAAATTGCTTCCATTGTTCCTCTGCATCTAGACGTCTCAGTTGCCGCGCGTGCTGAATACGGCATTTCGAACGTTCCGTTATCCATTTTCCCTGATGATTTCCATACACAGCGCTTGAACCGAAATATACAATTTTCATGGGTTTTAGTAGTGTTTTGCTTAAAAACTCATGAAGAAGGCTGTCTGTGTCCCTTGCGGGAACAGGGGGAACAAGATAGTAAATAACAAGATCCGCTTCTTGAGCGATGTTAAGGTTACACAAGTCGCTGGCTATATGTTTTAATCCTGGCAGCGCCAGGGAGGGTTCATAATGTCTGGAAACAGCGGTGACCTGCTCATGCTCATCCAATAAATGTTTCGCAAGATAGAATCCGCAATAGCCATAACCTAAAATTAAATGATGCATAATTTACTGCGTTCGAAAAACCTTTCATTATTGGATAAAATAATAAAAAATCAAGGGATTAGATTAATTTCTTGAACAGTTGTTAATTAAATCAGGCTATTTGGTTGTAAAATTACACAAATTGATATTAAATGAAAAAGAATACATCGATGGAGTAATGGAATGCCTGTCAGTGATATGTGCTGTAAATTATTTGAAAAAATGATTATTGATTACCAGCAAAAAGGTTCAGGGGATCATGATTTTAAGAATCTCCACAAACACCTGTTGCAATGGTTGTTTAAAATTAAGACAGATGATAGTCAGTATAACGATGCTCAGTTTATATTGGAAATTGCAAGAAATACCGCTTACCTGCACAAGGATGAAAATCCCGGTTTAATAAGTGCTAACCAGTCGTTTCAGACAGCCTATTTGAAAGAAACCGCCCATTCTCAATTGTTTGTACAAACAGATGGAAGCGTTTTAGGAAAATGGCCCGTTGTCCAGGAGCCTTTGCCAAAACCACCAGAAGGCCCTTCAAATATAGAAACGATGTCATTTTTTAGCCAGGAAATAAAAAAGGCAGCGGATAAGTTAGCTGCTAGCCGCCAGGCCAAGGAATTAGCCATCATCAATGAAAAATTCTGTATTCTTCCAACGGACGATTCGCCAGGGGTGACCTTGGGCTAGGCGCCTTGGCTTCGACCGCGGGGCCCACACGATATTGGTTTTTGCTAATTTAAGATAAGTTTGAAAGACTTGTTCCTAACTGCTTTTGCTATTGAGGGCAACGTTGGATTCTTCTGAAGAGTATGTTCGGCCACCAAACATGGGCCCCGCGGTCGCAGCCGCGGGGATTCGACTGTCGACTAGCACGAATTCCCGCGGCGGAGACCGCGGGATCCATTTTAAATCTGGGGGTCTTCTCTATTTAAAGTTAAAGCGCTTTCATAAAGCTGACTAGATCTTTCTTTTCCTGCTCATTTAACTGGAGCTTCAAAATCAGGTTAAAGAATTCAACGCTGTCGTCCAGGGTTAGCAGACGGCCGTCATGCAAATAGGGCGGCGAATCTTTAATTCCCCTTAATGGAAAGGTTTTGATTGGCCCGTCACCAACTGCCATCATGTTATTAATCATAACCGGTTTGAAAAATCGTTCAGTCTGCAGGTTATGCATCGTGTTATCGGTATAGTAGGGAGGAACATGGCAGGTTGAACATTGGGCTTTGCCGAAAAAGAGTTCCTGGCCGCGTAATTCTTCAGCGCTTGCCTTGGCAGGATCAAGTTTACCATCCACTCCCAGCTTGGGAGCGGGTGGGAAATCCAGGATATCCTGAAATTCCGCCATGAAGTGAACCTGGCTGCCACGTTCAAGAATGTTAACCCCTTTCTTCGTTGCAATAACCGGATCGCCATCAAAATAAGCGGCTCTTTGCTCAAACTCAGTAAAATCTTCAACAGTTTTTAAAGCCCTTTGTGAGCCAAATAAACGTTGAATATTCACGCCGCGCAAACTGGGCGTATTAATCCGATGACGAAACTCCTGGGGCCTTATATCGCCGACCAGATGCGTCGCTTTGTTGGTGTGGCCGTTTGAATGGCAGTCAAAGCAGGCCACTCCGCGGCTGGGAGCCACCGTTCGTCTGTCTTCTGTCTGATTAAACTGCTGCTGCGGGAAAGGAGTTACCAGTAAGCGTAAGCCTTCGAGCTGTTTGGGATTAAGGAGACCGTTAAACAGTTCATAATAATTATTGATGTTAACTAACTGGCCTTTCGACACATCGCCCAGATCAGGCCGGGTTGTGAGAAAAATTGGTGCCGGGAAGATGGGAAGAAAATGATCGGGAATATCGAAGTCCAAATCAAATCGGGTTAAATCGCGTTGTTCCTGTTTATTAAATTCGTCAATGACAAATTTGGGAAACAACATGCCACCCTCAGGATGGTTAGGATGCGGCAAGGGCAGAAATCCTGCGGGATATAAACCTTTTTCCTGAATTTCTTCAGGCGTCATTTTCGATAAGGAATCCCAGGTTATCCCTGCAGGCAGCTTCACCCTGACGCCTTCCTGAATCGCCTTGCCGCCCGTCATGGTGGTGCCGGATGCCGGTTTATTGCTAAGATCATAGCGCTGCTCAAGCAAGTCAGCATGTTTTTTTTCAACCGCATCTTTCTGATCGACCATGCGTTTCATGATGGTTTGAAAATCTTCTTTGATGTCAACAGGCATGTAACTGGAAGGATGGTCGGAGTAAGCTGTCGAGCCAAAGCCGACAAGTAATGGGAAAAGCCATTTGGCAGGAGTGCGCATCAGTTAAAATCCTTTTCCAAAAATCAAGAGCTTAAAAGATAAATCAGAGACTTGCAATAGTGGCAGGTGATCCCCTCAAAACCTTGACGCGCTATGCTTATCAAGGCTGGACACTGCGCACTAAGGTTTTTCATTTAACCCGGCAAAGCGAGGTATAGCTACACTGTTGGCAGATAGAACGATTAAGCGGCTGGGGGGCGCATAATCCTTCTGCAAATTCCTTTGCCAGCTGTTCAAGACTTTTTTGCCAGCTTTGACGGGCATTTTCCCAAGAGTTTTCTTCCGGAAGGCTTTGAATGTTTTTTATCTCGTAATTACTGCTGCTCACCCCTTTGCAGTGGTGCTGCCCCTCTTTCAGTGCTGAAAACACCAGTGTGTCGATCGCCCCGTCAAGCAAGGCATACATCAGAAGCTGCGGCTCCCGTGGCCGTTCTTCGTTCCAGGGAAGGCTGACAGGGATACTGGTTTTATAGTCAATCACCCATTTACTGCCATCCTCAAGCTGGTCAAGGCGATCTACACGCATATTAAACTCAATTCCGCCAAGCATTAACTTGAAACTTTTCTCCAGTGCCTCCACTTTAAAGGGAGGGCGTCTTTTTTCCCATTCGAGGCAAGTTTTCAGCAGGCGGCATAGCCGTTTAATTTCGACCTGTTGTATTAAAGAGGAAAATGAGTAATGTCTGTGTTGTCGATAAGGATCCAGGGCTAAATCGATTGAATTGCTGATTAACTCGCTTAATTCGTCCTCTGACATCGCAAGTAAGCGTTTCTGATCGATGACCTGCTGCCAGAAGCATTCCAGTGCTTTATGAACCAGTTGCCCCCGTTCCAGGGGATTTAAACCATCAAAGGCGGGATTGCCTTGCTGGGCATGAAGACGGTGCGCCGCAAAAGCCTGGAAGGGACATTTCGATTGTTTTGCCAATAAACCCGTACTTCCTTTGATAGACTCTTTATTCTGTGGAATCTGGTAAGTCTCTTCTATTTTCTCCAGGGTGATACCTGAGCGGATATCCTTTATGGCCAGGGCAGTCCTCTCTGGCATGTGCTTGAGCAAGGGTGAGGGCAGTTGCGGTTTGTCCTCCTCAATAGCGGCATAGCTGAAAATAATCTCTGGCGCATTCTGCAGAAAGGATTCAAACTGTTTCTCTGCTAAAAACAATGCATGCTCCGAGCTGATATAAGCCCTTTGGTACTCTAATGGAATGAAGGGAGAGGGTTTAATCTTTTTGGGAAGGCATACATCGGTCATTCCGGTAACCCAGAGGGCGTCAAAACGAATACCTGTTGCTTCAAGCATTCCCATAATCTGCAGATTGCTTTTTTCTGCTTTGGGTTGAAAAATGGTGTTGGAAGCAATGCCGGTTAAAGCATCAATTGCTTCAACCATGGTCATTTTGCAGGTAAGAAGCTGGAGTTGCTTGAATTCAGAGAATAGATTTAGCAGCTTTTGAAAACACTGATAATCCTCGGAATTCAGGCTAAGATCGCCCGGAAATCCAAGTGTGTTCAGTCTTGTGCGAAAATGACTGGCCCACTCTGAGGGAGAGGCAGTTTCCGGATAAGCGCTGATTGAAGAAAGTGCTTTGTGTAATTGCGGAGCAGATCCACGAAGTTCATTTAAAAAGTAACCCCAGTTAATCACTTCCTCCTGGAGGGAAAGGCTGTTTTGCATCATTTGCGCGCGCTTGAGAAACTCTTCATTGGCCTTGTATAAATAAGGTGAATGAAGCAGTAAGCGCGCCTGATGGTTGCCAAGCGAGTAACCATCCAGTTTGAGCCAGTTTAGTGCATGGCCAATCAGTGGATAATCGCTCAAAGGTTGACCCAGAGAAATGCTAAACACTATTTCAGGAAGCCTGCGCTGCAATAAGCGCTGTAGTGTTGTTCCCTCTGTTTCCAAAGAGGGGACAACAACACCTACACTTGCTGAATCGGCCAGTCTCTCTTTTATCCACAGAATCATTTCCTCATATTCATCGCTGGCGTTTTTAGCCTTGTATAAACGGGTTGAGGCGATAGTGACGTTTAGGGGCGTATGGAGAACCCTGCATCCGAGTGCCGTCAATTTATCGTGTAGTGCTTTTTGCTGAGGGGTATATTCTTCAAAACATACCCAAATGCTGGTGGTGAAATCAAGGCATAGAAGCGATGAAGTCAGATACTCTGCCAGCTGTTCATCGACAATCCCTGGAATGTTATCCAGCTCCCTCTGAAACAATTTTGACCACTTCGCAAATGCCTGGGTCTGCTCCGTATAGGAAAAAGCCGGGGAATTAGTATCCAGCTTCCAGCGCTGGCATTTGGACCATGCATCTTTGACTGTCTCGACCAGACCTGCGTGCAAAGGAATTTCCTGTTGCCCGAGAACTTTCTGCCAAAGGTAATTGTATTGACTGCTGTTTAAGAGTAATGGATGCCTGTTTTCCGAATTATTAAAACACAGCGTATGGTACTGCAGGCGTAAAAAATTCTGAAAAGGCAGGCAAACGGGTTTTTTGACAGTCTTACAGTTATAAAACTGAAAATATTCTTCTAAAAGCGCTATCGAAAGACGTTTGGTCGGTGTTATTACGACAGCCCCCTCTGCCATTAAGGGAAATAGCGTTTGTCTATCAATCATTCCGATTTATGATTCCTTATGCCTGAGTTTGTCAACATCACGCAAACCGGGAAAAAAATGTTTATTAAAATACACAGCAATCAATGCAGTAACGGGCATTAGCCAAGGACCAATAATGAACGTTACAGACAGAAAAATAGCCCCGTACACAACCCAGTAATCACGGAATGATAATTTGCTGAAGTTAGGATCGTTCCAGTAGGAATTAATTAAAACAGCGAGACTGATGAGAAGCAGGTAAACAATGGCCAATAACAAGCCCAGTAAAAAAGGACGCCACCAGCGAGAGGGTTTGACCAGCTGATTGCCAAACAATGCGCCCAGTATCATTCCAAAAAGGGGTACAATAATCAAGGCATATCCCAGGGAAAATCCCTGGTTCACCTTAAGCGGTAATAATGTATAACGCGTAAAAATCAGGAATAATAAGGCAAAAATGCCAAAGAAAATGCTTGCTGCAAAACGGGGGCTAATTGGTTTTTGTTCGCTTGTATTCATAATCGCTTATGTCTGGTTATTGTTTTTCTTTTGATGCAGAAGTCATGCTGCTCGAGCTCGCTATGGAGGATAATGTATACCAAATGGCCGCGTAAATACACAGCAGCAAGTCCTGATAAAATGGCCAGCCACCATCCTACTATGATAAAACTGTTGATTAAAATAAATAAATAGACAGAAATTAAACTATGTGAATGAGGGATAAGTTCCAGATAAGTATCGTATTCTTTTAAAATGTAGAGAAAAAGAAAGTCATAAAAGGGCAGGGCACTAAGGGTCATGAACAGGCCGTAAAGAAACACCCTCAATCGATAAGGCCTGGGGCAATGAACGATTTTTTTTCCAAAAAGAAAACCAAAGACCCCGGCTGTAAAACCAGCAAGAACTACTGCGACAAACACGGGAAGAATTTGCTCAAGGCCAAATAAAACAAGAAGGGTATCAATGAGAATTGTACCGATGATCGCGAGAAATGCGAAATAGGAAGCGCTTAGCAAGCGGGGATTATGCAATGACATTGCATCGTCTATGCTTTTCTTCATTAGCAATGTCTCCTGATACAAACCTGATAACAGCCAAGGTCCCAAAGCCGAGACAAGTTAATTAATTAAGGCAGAGTGACGCCAGTCCTTATCTATAATTTTAGACTAATTGGTTAAATTCATTTCATTATCTACACTTAAAATATAAAAAAAGAAAAATCGGATGAATATGGATATTACGCCTTTTTTCAAATTAATGGTCGAACGGGGTGCCTCTGATTTATTTTTCAGTGTCGGTGCACCCCCTCATATAAAGATGGAGGGGATCACTTCTCCAATTGGTCAATCGCCTCTCAAATCCCAGCAAATGGCCGAAATTGCGGCATCGATTATGAATGATGAGCAGCGGAAGGAATTTGATGCCACCCTGGAGTTAAATATGGCAATTTCCCTGGCGGGAGTCGGCCGGTTTAGAATCAATCTTTTTCGTCAGCGCGGCGAAGTGGCCATGGTGGTTCGTTATATTAAAGGGGTAATTCCCAGTATTGAGGAATTGCAGCTTCCCAGTGTATTAAAATCAATTATTCTTGAACTGCGCGGGCTTATACTGGTTGTCGGATCAACGGGTTCAGGAAAATCAACCACTCTGGCTTCAATGATAGACTATCGCAATGAAAATCAGCGCGGGCACATTTTGACGATAGAAGATCCCATTGAATATCTGTACCGTCATAAAAAGTCAATTGTTGATCAGCGTGAAGTAGGGCTGGATACCCTAAGCTATGAGTCTGCTTTGAAAAATGCAATGCGGGAAGCACCGGATGTGATATTAATCGGCGAAATCCGCGATCGCAATACCATGCGGCATGCTATAGCCTATGCTGAAACCGGTCATCTTTGCCTATCGACCTTGCATGCCAATAATTCTAATCAGGCTTTGGATCGTATCCTTAATTTTTTTCCCGATGATGCCAGACAGCAATTACTGCTCGATCTTTCCCTCAACCTGAAAGCGGTAGTATCGCTTCGCCTCATTCCCGGCCTTGAGAAACAGCGGGTGCCCGCTGTAGAGATATTGTTAAACTCCCCTTATATTTCTGATTTAATCGAAAAGGGGAAGATTGATGAAATTAAGGAAGTCATGAGTAGGAGCCGGGAGCAGGGCATGCAGACTTTTGACCAGGCACTGTTTGACCTTTACAAGGCAGGAAAAATCAGCCAGGAGAATGCCATCCGTTTTGCTGACTCAAAAAATAATGTGGGCTTGCAGATTCGTCTGACTGAAGAGAAAGGCCTGGATGGTATCCAGGATTTAAGCATTCAGGAAGATTTCCCCGAGGGGGTTTGATTTTGCGCCGGCTCTTCGCATTTATTTGCCCGTACGAATATTAGCGTTTATTTGCCCGTATGAATCCCCGCGTTTATTGTGCATACGAATCCCCGCGGCTTCGACCGCGGGGATTCGCTGGTCGTGCCGTGGGGATTCGATGGTTGGCGCCGCAGGAGTTCAGGGAATGCCACATTAATGAGTTTGCATCTCGCCCAGGCGAAACGGATAATCGACCCTGCATTGTTCGTAGGCTCTGTACATTCGTGCAGGATTAGGATAATAACCATAATGCTCTGCCTCATAGGCGCAGCAGGGCAGCCTGCTCAGAAAGCAACCCCGTTTGGCATTCCACACCAATCCTTTTCCCGTACAGCTAAGGGAGCGTCCGTCAATACAAACATATCTTGCTTTGGAAGGGGGATTACCAATAATACAGCCTTGAGCCATACTCAAGGCGGGGATTAAAACAAGCAAAATAGCTATTGTTTTCATTCTTATTTTATCCATTCACTTGCTATAATGATAAGGATAGATGATTTTGTTAAAAAAGTAGCAAAAATAATGTTATTAAGGACTTCTTAAGGTTTTAAAGCTAGAATAATGGAAGAATTGCGATTGGAGTATTCTCATGCCTCAAAATGTAGCGTTACAACAAGCTCTTAAAAACCCAAAATTTTTCGCTGATGAAGAGGCTAAAGCAGCCTTTGAAGCGATTTATGCTGTTGATCCCAATGATGAAGCAGCGTTTAAGCAAGCAGTTAATGCGCATAAGAATACATGGAAGAAGTATAATGTTGCCGAGCCGGTTGATGATCTGAATAAAGACGGCCCCCCCAGTTTTATTGATCTTTATAAGTTAGCCACACGTCAGCGTGTGATTTCAATGTTTCCAAAAACCCACGAAACATACCTTACGAGTCTCATTCTGGATAATCCTGTTGAGATACGTAAGTTCTTAACTAAGAACGAGGGTCATAAAAACCATTTTGGTAATTTAAGCAAATCTAAAATTGCAGCCTGGGATCCAGCTACTGAGGCTGTCCTTTCCAATGATGAAATTAAAGAAATCAGCCTGGCTGCCCAGACTGCTTATCTTATCAGGAAGATTGATGCGGCAAAAAATCCGCAAGACTTGCATGCTATGTTGCAGGCAATTGATGCCAATAATGATGCTGAATTTAGACGAGTGCTGGTATCCTGGCAAATCCCTCAAAATATTGCTGATAAAATGACCACAGCAGAAGTGGGCGCTCATATCGCCCGCTCGCTCGCTGTCAAGGCCATTGAGACAGCTGCTCCCCACTGGGCAGCTAATCCAGGTGAGCACGTCCGGTTAACAACTGTACTTCAGCGAAATGATGATGCTGATTTTGCAAATAATCTGGGAGCCCTCTATCAGGGAAAAGTAACTCCGGAAGACTCAACACACCTGCGGGGAACAATCGGCAGCGAATTAATTAAAGCCAAATTGAATGCGGAAGTTAAAGGCCAACAGGTTTTATTATTGCAGATAGCTGGAATTACAGAGCTGAACGGCTTGCAAGATGCTTTGGCAAATCGATATGGCAGCCAGGATGCCGATCATAAAGCAGCACATAACCAGTATTTTAAAGAGGCTGTAACCGAGACCAATAAAAACAGTTTTCGACAAATCGCTGCGAGCAAGGCATTTGCCTATAAGATTGCGGAAATGAATGATCCTGCCGCTCTTGATGCTATGGCGAGGGTTAAAACGCCTCAGGATCTCACCCAGCTACTAGCAGCATCCAATGCTTTTGGTTTAGACAACCCCGCGGGCAAACCGGCACGCGAGGCAATCACTGATCTCAATGAAATTAGAAAATTAAGCGCACTCGCCCACATCCGCAGTAATTTACTGCCCAGATCACCGCAATCTGAGCCCGAATGGCAACAGGCCACTGCCCACGCTGATAAACTGGCCACCTTGCTGGATCCCGCTTTTACTGCCGCAAACTATGCTTCTCAATTCTTGGCTGCCAATCCTAAACCGGAGGAGCTGCAACCCTTTAAAGATTATTTTCGTGACGAAGCACGCAGGGATGAAGCCCGTAAAATGGCATTAGCCAGCCTGCTGCCGATAGTGCTAAAAAATGCAAGCCCAGAGCAATTAACCGCGATAACAACGGCCAATGATGAGGGCGGATTGAAACAGGCTGTGGCGGCTGTTTTGGGAAATCAGCATGCCAATGATTTAATCGATGCAGACCTTGGATCAGACTATAACTTGAAAATTCGTGCGTCTGCCCAACTTAATCTAATGCCGCAACTCCTTGCTGGTAAAGATTATGCTCAGCTGTCAGGTATTGTCCAAGCGGCTGGTTGGGCTGGTTTTGAAGATGGAGTGCGGACTTTACTTAATGGTTTAAATCAAAATGATAGTCAAAACCTGGAAGCTGGGTTAATCCAGGCGCTGGTCAAACAATATCCCGCGGATCAGGATTTGACCTTGCTGGTTAATCTTTCCAAACCCGGTATTTCAGAAGCTGAATTCAAAGTGGCCTTAACTGGACTGGGAATCCAACGACAGGATTGGGTAAATCCTGCTCGTATGCAAATGGTGCAAAAGGCGGCCAGTGAACGGGCAATGCAGATTCAGACTGAAAAAACGATTGGTGTGCCATTGGATGCAAGGCCTGAATTGAAAAAAGTGATGCAAAGCCTTTCAGCTGCCAAACAGGCCTCTCTGGCGGCAAAACCTGAGTTAATTGCATTGCTGGCAAGCAGGACCAAGCCTGAGCAAATTAAAGAGTTGCTGCAGGAAAGGCATTTGGACGTGGAGGCATTAAGCAAGGAAAATACCAATCAACGCTTGCTTAATAAAATCCATAATCCGGCCCTGGCGGATGTATTAAGAAATCTGAACGTTAAAGTAGACGCCGATCAGGTTCGCCGCATCAATGACTATCTCGCTTCCAAGGATACTTCCAACCAGCTTTATGGCCTACTGGGTTTAAAAGAGTCAGTTAATCGGCTATGGGGACTGCTTGGCAGTTCCAATACCCATATCAATGAAGCAGCACTTAACCGCGCATTTGGCTTTAATGACGATAGAACTAATCTAGTTAACAATGCTATAGAAATAGATGCCGTAACTCAGCATACTCATAACGAACCCTTAATTGCTTACCGTAAGGCGGTAAGTCCAGCGAATCCTGATGGAAAAAGAAGGGTGGCGGCTTTCCTTATGGGGCTTCGCAAAACCCAGGAGTTTCCTGTTGCCCGGCTGGATAGCCTGTGCGCGCATATAGACGCTGCGAAAGATCGAAACGAGTTGCTTAATCTGATTCAGGGCGATCCTGCTCTGGATGCAGTTATGCCGGCAGATTTTAAACGCCAATTAACTGAGGGGACTTATAATTCTTTAAAACAAAATCTCAAGAGCGATCAGCTTAAGGGAATGAGTCTTGAGAATTTGACTGCTGCCTTAGGCACCCGCCATGCTGAGATTCAGGCCAATCTGGATAAGCTGCACAATTTACAGAAAGCCCAGCAACGATCCACGCGATCTGCACTGAAAGCCTTTAGCGAAGTGGAAGAAGCCCTCTGGCTTGATCCTGTAAATGAAGGATTAAGCAAAACCAATGCAAAACGAATTGAGGAAGATTTAAAAAATACTGAAAAATTGTGCAATATCGTTATCCCTTCGCTTAAAGCGCATTTGGCTCTGATTGAGGAGCAGTATAAATCTTTACCACAAAATGAGCCGAACCGCAAAAAAGCGGACTTAATTACCAAAGAAAGGCAATTTCTTAAAAAAGCGCATGATGAAGTCAGTGCCGAATTAAATATGTATCTCAAAATAGAAGATGCATTAAAGGGTAATCCCAATGCTGCGGATGAGCGTATGCAAAAAGGATTACTGGCTGCTGTTGAAGAGGCAAAAGAAGGCAAGCAGACGATCGTCTTCAATGATTTCAAGGTTAAGGTTCAAGCGGATTGTGATATCAGCGAGTTTAATGACCGGATTAAACAAAAAGACGGGCAAAGACAACAGGCTACTTATAATCAGGCGCTGCAGGTCGATGTAGGCGTTCAGGTTAAAGATTACGATACGACCAAAAAGGTCGATATTAATAAATTTCGACCCTACGTGATTGAGCACCAAACCAAAAAGAAGGATGGCAGCGTTTTGGTTACTACCAGCACTATTCTGGAGCGGCGCTACCCCCAGGATATGGCTGCGAAGACCAGCAACGGCCAAACTGTCTATTCGCCGTCAATGTCACTGACCCTGGTTCCCAATGATAATCGTACAGAAGAACAGATGACTAAGGACGCTATATTCATGGCTATGAAAATTATTTCGGGTCTGGCTGCTGCCCCTACGCCTGAACGCCCCTTTCTATTGACAGGTGATGACCCGAAAGAAACCAGGCTAATGTATGGTGCGTTATTGGCGCTGGGTGAAATGCATCCCAAGTTCAAGTTTGATGAAAAATGCATTAAAATGGGTACGACCTCCTATGTTCCATCTGATGACCGATCATGGGGTAGTAATACCGCCTATAAAAAGGTAAAAAGCCATCCTGAGTTTAAAGCATTAACCAGAGGATTTAGCAATCTGGCTTCGCAACAGGTGAAAGCCCAGGCTGAATTTAATCAAGTGGAACAATCAGCAGCCGAAATTGCCCAAGCCTATAAAGATAGTATTCAGCAAGGACGTGAGCTTAAGAAACTCGAGGAAGAAGTACGAAACCGACCTCCAAGCCCAATGGTTGGCGGCTAATAACAACTTTAAGGACAACATGAATAATAATAATTTGCCAGTAGGCGTATTCGACTCAGGGATGGGCGGCTTAACTGTTCTGCGGGCCTTGAAAAGCTTATTGCCCAGAGAATCATTTATCTATCTGGGTGATACCGCACGTTTGCCTTATGGTACGAAAAGCGCAGAAACAGTCCAGCAATATGCCGTACAAATGGCCAGATTATTGATTGCGAGGCGCATTAAGGCATTAGTCATTGCCTGTAATACAGCGACTACAGCCGCTCTGCCGCATTTGCAAGCCCTGTTTACTGAAATCCCGGTAATTGGTGTGGTTCGTCCTGGTGCTGGTGCCGTTGTGGCGGCTACACGAAATCAGCAGATCAGCGTGTTTGCGACTGAAACGACTATTGCATCCAATGCCTACCAGCGGCTTATTACCGAGCAGTTGCCTCAGGCCTCTATCAGTGCACGTGCCTGCAGCGTTTTAGTGGCACTGGCCGAAGAGGGGATGGTGAATAATGCAGTGGCCCGGGAAGCCTTGCTTTATTATCTGTCTGAATTTAAAAATGAAGACACATTATTGCTGGGTTGTACTCATTTCCCAGTTTTCCGGCCTCTGTTAGCTACGCTGCTACCAGAATCCGTAGCGGTTGTCGATTCTGCTGAAGCGACTGCCTATGCTTTCCAGAAACTTCTGTACTCGCATCATTTGCAAACTGATTCGACTTCTCCAGGGCGAATTGAGTATCTAGTCACTGACTCGATTCGGCGCTTTCAGAACGTAGGCGAAATTTTTCTGGGTGAGGTGCTAAAGGATCATCATATCGAGCTAGTCGATGCTTGTTTAACGGTAGAAGCTGATAATTCAACCCGAGCTGCCTAGAACCAGGAATGTGCCTTAGATAAAGCTTCGATCTGGGTTGCTTCGCCAAGGCTCGCAAAGACGGGTGGTGTTTTTTGCGCATGAAGTGAAGCAACCCAGACTGTGCCTATTAATATTATGGAAGAAATTTAAAAGAGGGTGGAAGTTGCAAACCCACTTCCCTGTGGCCCAGCGCATCCTTGCGCTGCTCCCTTTTCATGGAACTCCTGTTCCTGAATCTGCAACTGTCCTTAATTTAAAGTGTAGTTAATTGCATGCAATTAATCATTAAGAAACTTTATTAGAATGTCTTGAGATATTTCTCAATTTAGGTCTGGCAAATTACTTAAGCATTGAAGTATCCTTCGCTAAGCGTATCAAGCCCGATGAATTAATAGAAGTAAAGAGGAAAAGATGGTTTTTATGTTTACCGTTGTCACAAAAGAGTCCACTCGTGAAGAATTCATTCATTCTTTTGAAATGATGAAATCGGTGCCCGGATTTCAAAGTATCGCCCTGTATCAGGACTTGTCTAATAAAAACAGATTTACCTGCGTTGAGTATTGGGATAGCCATGAAAGCCATACACAGCATGTAAAGGAAATACCTGACGAGGTTAGGGATCAATGGTTGAGTCTTCTTGATGAGATCTCACCAGGTCAATTTTATGAAAAAATTACAGAGGTCGTTGCTTAACCGTCATGGGCGGCAACGATTGAATCCCCGCGGTCGATGCCCATACCCAAATTGTATTAACACTGTTCGGCCTGAGACGGAGCAAAGCTCCGTCTCGAAGGCTTGGCACCAAGCGAAGTCTTCGAGACGCCGCTAAAGCGGCTCCTCAGGCCGAACGGATTAATATAAGCTGAGGCTCACTCAGACATGGGCCCCGCGGTCGCAGCCGCGGGGATTCGGATGGTCGCAGCCGCGGGGAGTCGAGAAGGAAAAACATTTATGACTATGGTGATTTGCAGATTAAGTTCAAGACTTAATCATCAGTTTGTCGACCAAAAACATAAACAGACCAATTCCCAAAAAATAAAGCGGCATGGCCCATAATGTAGCATTATGAAAATAGCCCATACCTACTGTAAAAAGAGAAATTAAACAATAGTATAGAAATCCGAACAGGCTGGATGCTGTTCCAATACACCATTTAAAATCAGTCAGGGCCAAAGCCAGCGCATTACTGGTTACCATGCAGCTTCCGAACATAATAATCATTAGCATAATAAGACTGGCCGTAATCATTATTGCGGGCGGCAAATTGGAAACCACAGCAAAGCTGCTGTATGAAATTGTCGCTATCAAAATAATAAGCAGACCATATCGCATTATTTTGTCGGAAGAGTAATGGGTATGCAGACGTTTGGACACCAGACCGCCCATCATGGTACTCATTGCGAGCGCAATAAAACTCATACCATACTGACTGGGTGATAAACCAAGCATCTTGATAAAGTAGAAGGGGCCTTCTGCAAAATAGCTGAAAGAAATACCGTTACATCCAGCGACCAGAAAAGCAAATCCCATCACTTTGTTATTCCTAACCAACTGATTGGCGACTGCTCTCATTGAGATGTTTGTTCTTCTTTCTGGCAGATGGGTTTCCGGCAGTTTCTGAGTGATTAAAAAAAATAAAAACAGGCAGAAACAGGCCAGTACAATAAAAATAGTACGCCAACCCAGAGTTTCAGCAATTAACCCTCCTGCCACAGGACCTATCGCAGGAAAAACGGCCAGGGCGCTGCCGACCACAGAGTAGACTTTACCCAAGGCACTTCCCTGAAATGCATCCCGGCAAATGGCTTGGCCGAGTACACTGCCGATGCTCCCTCCAAAAGCCTGTATAAAACGGCTCAGCATCAGTCCCTCAATCGTGGTAGAAAAATAGCATCCCATACAGCCGAGAATAAAGATAAGCAAGCCGATTAGTATGCCGGGTTTTCGACCAAATCTGTCCGAAAATTTACCCCAGACCAGGGTGCCAATGGCAAAACCGAATAAATAAATACTAAGGGTATATTCAATCATCGATGCCGAGGTATGTAAACTTCGGGCAATATCAGGTAAAGAAGGCGTATATATTGTTTCAGAAAGCTGAGGAAGCCCAGCGATGAGCACAATTAACCATACAGGTGGTAACTTGAAATGCATAAAAACCTCATTGTTTTCAAAAAATAAATAACAGCTGCTTTGTTTAAAGCAGTCGATCCGTTCAGATTGAGTTATTATTGTTCTTAAACAACGACGATCTTTTTCATTTCAGTACGCTTCTGGCAGGTGTAAAAATTCGTATTATACAGTAGAAACCTCATTGCGAACAGAGTGAAGCAATCCAGATCGATGCCTTGTTGGGGATTCAATCTGGATGGCTTCGCCATAGAGCCATAGGACGTAATCAGGCAATATTTTCCTGGTTTATAGAGTTTAACACCCACTGAACTTGTGTAGGCAGGTCAATTTCGATTTGAGACAATTCTTCGAAGCGATGATCCTCATAAGGATTCGCCCCCGGATTGTCTGCCTTTATCCTGGCAATCTGCCGGTCTCTTTCCTGATGCAACCAGGTAATCTGGGGTTCGAATAAATGCAGCATACCTTCGACCCATTGATCCAGAATTTGCCAATAAGGATCATCTTCCAGAGTCATCTGATATTGTTTGATAAAACTTGAAACATGTTTGGCATCATACCAGATTTCTGATGATACCCAGCGATTAACAGTGAATAAACGGATGGGCTGGCCGTAGCAATTCATCGAAATAGCGACGATATGGGCCATCGGGTTATCCATGTGCTTATCCCAATCGGGTAAAGGACTAGGCTTGATTCTGGCAGGGATCCCTTTGTAGCGCAGGAAGCAATGGAAGTGTCCATGCTCCATATTGTCAAAATCTTCGCGATGGCAATGATAAAAATATTGGGCGCCCGTTTGGCGATCAATGCGATCCCCTTTGGGATAATGACTCATTGACTCATGGCGGCGTTTTTTTTGCAGCGTGTAATGAATGATGTTTTTGCCTTTGGCAGTTGTCATTTGTTGCTGGGCTTCCAAAATTTGGGAAGCATAAGCCAAAAGACGAGCCTGTTTTGCTTTACTTAAATCAGGGAATGAAAATTCAGACATGGGAATTACACACTAAAGAAAGGAAGCGTTAAAACGCTTCCTTTTTAAAAAATATTAGCTACCGCTGCAGCCGCCACAGCCTTTGCAGCCATTGCAACCTTTACAGCCTTTGCATCCGTTGCAGCCTTTACAGCCATTGCAAGCTTTACAACCTTTGCAACCAGCGCAACCGCTTGCTTGAGTTGTAGTTGAATCAGCATAAGCTGCAGGAACAACAGAAGCAGCTGAAAGGGCAGTCAATAATGCGGCCACGGCTAAAGTCGATTTTTTCATAATGAATCCTTCCTTCGAAAAAGTTATATGAAACACACTTGTAAAGCCAGAAAAAGTGTTCTGGCGACACGGTACTCCTTCAGAACTTTGTCAGCCGCATCAAAGCTTGCTTACAGTTTCAAAAGGTTAATTTAATTATATTAGAGTCGCGCATTTGATCAAGCTATGTTCTTCATATTTTTGAAAATTTTTGTCGCTGAAGATTTCAGAATGATTAACAAAAAAACATCCTGATCTAAACAGTTAATAATTTCTCTTTGCTTTAAAATTTTTCAGCATCCGCCTTATCCCAATGCTTTTTAAAACAGTCGGGGATATCTTCCCCCAGTAACTGGCCTGGTTTTAAATAGTCATAGATCTCATTAAAAGGTTTGACACAATCGGCACTCACACGCCGCATTAAATATTCGGGTGAGAGATCACTGGGGTTGCATAATCCCATTGCACCGACTATCTCAAGGAAACTTCTTACAGTATTGTTATGAAAATTTAACACGCGAAATTTTTTCTCTTCAACAACAAGGCCGCGCTGAAGACGAAGATTTTGTGTTGCAACACCTGTAGGGCAGGTATTGGCATTGCATTGTTTTGATTGAATACAGCCCACCGCGAACATCATCGCCCGCGCTGCATTGCACATGTCGGCACCCATGGCAATATTGGCCACCATATCAAACCCGCTTGCCACTTTTCCACTTGAGATGATCCGAATTTTATCCCGCAAATTAGTCCCCACCAATGCATTATGGACAAAGACCAAAGCCGCTTCCAAAGGTTCGCCTACGCGGTTAGTGTATTCAACAGGGGCCGCACCTGTACCGCCTTCCGCACCGTCAACTGTAATGAAATCTGGCGTTATGCCTGTTAGCATCATGGCTTTGCAGATTCCCAGAAATTCATGGCGTTTGCCCAGACAAAGCTTAAACCCCACTGGCTTTCCGCCGGATAGTTGCCGCAAACGTTTAACAAACTCTAATAGCGTACGGGGTGAATCGAAGGCTGTATGCGCAGGCGGGGAAAGAATATCGCCGCCTATTTTAATTTTACGGACTTTTGCAATTTCAGGGGTGACCTTGGCGGCGGGCAATATCCCCCCATGGGAGGGTTTTGCGCCTTGCGAAAGCTTGATTTCGATCATTTTGACTTCTTCGCGCGTCGCTTCACTGGTAAATTCTTTTTCATCAAAGTTGCCGTTATCATCCCGGCAGCCAAAATAAGCAGTGCCGATTTGAAAAATAACGTCGCCACCTTGCAAATGATAGGGGCTTAGTCCGCCTTCGCCAGTATTATGGGCAAAATTTCCCATTTTCGCACCTTTGTTAAGCGCCATAAGGGCATTGGGGGACAAGGAGCCAAAGCTCATGGCCGAAATATTTAAGCGGGAAGCGCTATAGGGCTTGCTGCAATCAGGACCGCCAACGACAATGCGTGGTTCAACTTCTGATACATGTTTGGGAGATAGCGAGTGCAAGACCCAGGTATAACCCACTTGAGTGATATTACGGCTGGTGCCAAAGGGAATAGTGTCACGGACATTTTTAGCCCGTTCGTAGACCATACTTCGGATTTCGCGATTATAAGGGAGCTCCTCCTGATCATCAGCGATAAAATATTGCTGAATTTCAGGACGTAAAAACTCCATAATAAAACGGAAATGGCCCAGGACAGGAAAGTTTCTCAGGATGGAATGTTTGGTCTGAACCAGATCGTAAATACCTACGAGGATAATTGGAACCAGAAAAAAAAGGCACCAGATAGTATCGTGCATCATTACCAGAAAGAAAGCGAAGCTTAGCAGGACTAGCCCAAATCCAATATACCATTGACGCCGCATACTAAAATCCTTATAAATCTGTTAGGTGGGCTTTACGGCCCGGCGTTCGTTTTGCTGGGCTTTACAGCCCAGCCTACCGTCTAGCTGGTGAAAACCTGATATTCCGGGTACCACATGGTTTCTTTAATGGCGGTTTCGATATCGGCATCACTGATTTTATCCGCATGTTTTTCTTTAATTGCTTGTAATATTACTGCTTTGGCAATATGACGGCTGACATCGCGAATAACTTTCAACTCCGGTAAAAGAGCGCCTTCTCCCTTAATCATTGCCGGGGATAAATCACTCAGGGCCATTGCGGCTGCCATCATCATTTTATCGCTTACCCGTCTTGCTTTCCCAGCAACAACTCCCAGCCCCACACCAGGGAAGATGTAGGAATTATTGCATTGGGAGATTTCAATCTGATGCGAGCCAACCGTTACTGGCTCGAAAGGGCTGCCGGTAGCGACCAACGCCCTGCCAGCGCTCCATTCCAGGATTTGATGTGGGGTTGCCTCCACTCTTGAAGTGGGATTGGAAAGCGGAAAAACAATCGGACGATCACAGTAACTGGCCATGGCGCGGATCATCGGTTCGGTGAACTGGTTGGGTTGGCCAGAAACGCCGAGTAAGATAGTTGGCTTGGCATTATTAATCACATCAAAAAGGCCAATTTGCTGCCGATTATTTACTGACCAGGTCTTTAAGGCATTTTCTGACCGGACAAATCCTTTTTGGAAGGGCAGAATAGTTTCCATTCCTTCATGCAATAAACCCATGCGGTCTACCAGATAAAAGCGGGAGCGTGCTTCTGCTTCGCTCAAGCCCTGGTTAATCATCGCCTGAACCAGTTGCTCACTAATGCCGCATCCCGCCGAACCTGCGCCCAGTAAGGCTATGCGATGATCTTTCAAGGGCATTCCGGAAACCCGGGTCGCTGCAATAATAGCAGCGACTGCGACTGCCGCAGTACCCTGAATATCATCGTTAAAGGTGCACAGCTGATCACGGTATTTTTCAAGAATTGGGTAGGCATGCTGCTGGGCAAAATCTTCAAATTGCAATAACACATTAGGAAAGCATTTTTTTACTGACTGAACAAACTGTTCGATAAATTGATCATAATCATCACCGGTTACCCGTTCATGACGCCAGCCCAGATATTCCGGGTCATTAAATTTTTCCTGGTTATTGGTACCTACATCCAATACGATTGGGAGAGTATGCGCTGGATGAATTCCACCGCAGACCGTGTAAAGCGATAGTTTCCCGATAGGGATTCCCAAGCCGCCGGCACCTTGATCCCCCAAGCCTAAAATCCGCTCGCCATCCGTGACAACAATGACATCGATTCGACGGTGCTTGGCTACGGATGCAAGAATTTTTTCCATTTTATCCCGCTCGGGATAACTTAAAAACAGACCTCGGGGCTGGCGGTAAATCCGATGGAATTGCTGGCAGGCTTCACCCACCACTGGCGTATAGATAATGGGTAGGACTTCAATTAAATTATCCATAACAAAGCGATAAAATAACACTTCATTGCGATCTTGCAGGGCTCGCAGATAAATATGTTTCTCCAGGGGAGAATCTTTGGCATCGTAGGCATCGCGGCAGCGTCTTAACTGTTCAAGGATACTTTCTGTATTGCAGGGAAGGAGTCCATGTAATTCAAATAATTCCTTTTCAGCTTCAGTGAAGGCTGTGCCTTTATTTAGTAATGGATCACGCAGTATTTCCTGGCCGCGTCCATTAATCCTGATACTCATAACCTGCTCCCTGGTAACAATTTATAACTTATAAATGTTATGCTAGTTCATTGGCTGAGAGAATCAATACCTTCTTGAGAATATTTATCAAGTGGCTGCTTCCATAATTCGCATTGCAATTTTACTACCTGATTCAGCGAACCGCTTTCTTTAAATACTTTTCTGAGTAAGGAAGCATCATTTACTTTATTGAGGGTATCCGTTTGCAGTGAATTAAGAATGGCTGTGTTTCCTAAATACTCAATTTGCTGGTTTATTTTTTTTAGTGTATTGAGGATGTCGTCCTGAATTAAACAATGTTGGCCATTATCCGAGTTAATAATATCCCCTTCAAAGCCATACCGGCTTCCCTGAAAGCGGTTATAGCTGTATAGAAAATAAAGATCATGGCTCACCTGCGTTGGACGTTCTTCCAGCAAATAAAGGGACAGGCTTTGTAAATAAGCAGCCAGTTGCACCGCTTTGCCCAAGGTTAAAGGCGTATCGCATACGCGGACTTCTACAGTACCGAACTCTGGTTTTGGCCGAATATCCCAATAGAAATCTTTCATGCTGCCGATTATTCCGAGACGGCGCAATTTATAGTAGTACTCAGACAATTCATTCCAGTTGATAAGATAGGGAATTACTCCACTTAAGGGGAAAGCGCTAAAAATACTGGAGCGGGAAGAGCAATAGCCCGTGTCCACGCCCTGATAGAAGGGGGAGGAGGCAGCCAGGGCGATAAATTGTGGAACATAACGTCCCAGCGCATGGGTCAGGTACAAGGCATCTTCCGCAGTGGAACAGCCAATATGAATATGCTGACCAAAAATGGTCGCTCTTTTAGAAAGATAACGATATTTCCGCGCCAGATTTTTATAGCGCTTTGCCGGGAAAATTTTCTGTTTTGTCCAGCGCTCATAAGGATGGGAGCCTCCTCCGCAAATATAGGCGCCCAGTTTCTCCGCCTCCTGTAAAAGAAAGACCTGAAGCTCCGAAAATTCTTCCAACATTGTTTTTGCTGACTGGTGAACCGATGAGTTAATTTCAATCATGCTTTGAGTAATTTCAGGAACGATACGTGTTTCAAAGCCGCTTCCGGGAACATCCCTGATTAAATCTTTCGAACAGGAGCGATGTCCCCAGGTTTTTGGATTGATCAACTGGAATTCCAGTTCTACCCCAATCGAAACAAGGGCGGACTTTTTAAATGGTAATTTTCGCATTTTTTATCCTGTTATTTTCTGCAATCCATTGCCAGGAAAGAAGGAGTTCAACCCCATGATCAAATTATAAGCTGTAAATTTAAATTGGTCTAAAATAGATCACTTTGCTTTGTTATGATTTTTTATCCCTAATACTAAGGCGAAATGAAAAACGGTCGATATGAAATTTATAGGACATGCTGCTGTTCTTCTGGGCATGACGCTCAGAATTTTTGAATTAAAATAACAACAAGGAAGAAAAAATGATCCCGGAAAAGATTTCGCATTTTGTATTAATGGGCGATAGCCTTACTGACCGAGGCACTATTAATAATAAATATTTATGGGGATGTATTCCCATGAAATGGATAACTGGTCTGGATAAGAAATCACCGGATGGCCGTTTTACAAATGGATATGCCTGGAGTGATCATTTAAGTGCCGGTATTGCTGAAAACTTCATCATCAGAGAAGTCGGCAAAGAATACAAAATGGATGCAAGCGATATCAGCGATGCGGTAATAAGCCATGACAGACGGGTTAGGGAGCATGTGCAGAACAGTTATGATCTCGATGATGATTTGGTTGTCCGCTACAAGGGGGTCGATTTCGTCAGAAATTATAGTGAGGGTGGTTTAAGTGCCCATGATTACAGCTGGGTGCCTACTTCAAGCTTGAGTCTTTTTTTTAACCGCATGGTTGTTTCTACGCTGGAAGAAATGCGGGAGAAAATGTTGAAATATGATACCGCACACCAGGTATCGGAAGAGCAGAAGAAGGCGACGCTTGTCATTGAGTGGTCTGGCGCCAATGATTTAATTACTGTCAATGAGCGTCCAACAATCAGTGAAGCCAAAAAGGCATTGGCGGCCAGAATCGGAAATGTAGAAGAGTTGGTTAAGAAGGGGTATCGAAACTTTATTTTATTTAACTTACCTGATTTATCATTTACCCCAATGTACCAGCAAAAGAATGAATATGAACAAAGTAATGCCCAGTCCTGTACCCTTTATTTCAATGAGCAATTAAGAATTGCATGCAATGAGTTAAAAGTTCGCTATCCTTATTGTTCTGTAGAATGTTTTGATATTAACACTTTGTTTACCGATATTATTCAGCATCCTGCAAAATGGGGATTTGATCCGGAAAAGGTAAGCGATTCTTATTGCGACTCTGAAGATTTTGATATTGAAGACGGGGTGTCGCCAGCGACAGGATATATTTTCTGGGACAAGATTCATCCCTCCGCTGATATGCATGCCTTACTTGCCCATCAGTTTTATTTGCGATACCAGTTTAAATATAATTTTATTGCGCCTGATTTCCTCTCAGAGAGCCAGCGCCAGGAAGCCAGTTCAACAATGAGTGAATTACGCCGCCAGTTTATACAGGAATATGGCGCAAGGCTGGCCAAGGACAGAAATGGTTTTTTTGGGGGGGTCGCCCGTTCCAATATTGATTATAAGAATGCAAGTCTCGAAGAGATTTTCCATCATGCGCTTTATGAAAAAGGACACAGAACGCGAGCCAGTATTGAATATTTAAACTGGATTGATAAGAAGGGGAATATTACCTTGAAGGTTCCTCCACTGGAGGCGGCAAAGATGGTTGCCGAGGCCAAAGAGGGGATGAGAAAGGGAATGTGATTATTGATCTGGTTAAAGATGGCCCGCGGCATGGACCATCGAACCCCCGCGGCGTCGACCCATAGCTCTACACAAATACACTCGCATCCCCGCGGCTGTGACCGCGGGGCCCACAGGAGGCCTATGTAGAATATTGGTTTTGCTAATTTAAGATAATGTTTGTAGGACTTGTTTTAGCTGCTTTTGCTATTTATGGAAACATTGGATTCATTTGAAGAGCATGCTCAGCCACCAAACATGGACCCCGCGGTCGCAGCCACGGGGATTCGATTGCTAATGCATTTGTATGTAGATCCCTATGGGTCGAAGCCGCGGGCATTGAACGGTTTGCGCTTCAGCGGCTTACGGTTACCCGCACATCTCCTGCATTGGGAATCGAATGCGGTTTGCTAACACTTACGCATACTTGCTCAAGCTTGAATTCCCTTTTAACCAGAGCAGCGACGTGTTCAGCAACCGTTTCAATCAGCTGAAAGGAATTCGATTCGACATAGTCTGTAACACTGCGGCAGAGGGCATCATAATCGGTGGTTTTATCCAGAGCATCTTCGCACTGGCTAAAATCAGACGGGATAGTAATATCGATAAACAGATTTTGTTTGATTTGTTGTTCCCATTGATGCACTCCAATGCGGGTGGCAATTTTTAACGCTTTAATTTCCAGAGTATCCATTTTTTAGGCAGAAGGTCAAAATTGCAGGGTAACAAAGTCTCAGGACTAATACAAGTTGCAAAGCCGCCCCGCTCCAGGAAGAGAAGGGCGGGTAGGCTTAAGCTAATTTTTGCAGGTTAATTAATTCCCTGATACCGCTGTCAGCCAGGTCGAGCATATTATTCAATTGAGCACGGTTAAAGCTGTTTTCTTCAGCAGTGCCCTGTACCTCAATGAAATCACCCGCCTCATTCATCACTACATTCATGTCTGTTTCAGCGAGTACATCTTCCGCATAATCGAGATCAAGAACAGATTGTCCACGGTAGATACCGACAGACACCGCTGCAACATAGGTGAATGCAGGCATTCTTTTAAGCTTTTCACGGCTAACCATCCAGCTCAATGCATCGCGCAGAGCCAGGCAGGCGCCAGTAATCGCTGCGGTTCTCGTTCCGCCATCAGCTTGAAGTACGTCGCAATCGATGGTTATGGTGTTTTCACCCAGGACTTTAAGATCAAAACAGGCGCGCAAAGAACGGCCAATCAGGCGTTGAATCTCCAGCGTGCGCCCACCTTGTTTGCCCTTGCTGGCTTCACGTTCACAGCGGCTGTGGGTCGCCCGCGGCAGCATGCCATATTCTGCCGTAATCCAGCCCTGGTTTTTCCCTTTGAGAAAGCGTGGAACACCGTCTACAACTGAAGCATTACAGATGACTCGAGTTTGGCCAAACTCGACAAGGACTGACCCTTCGGCATGCTGGGTATAGTTGCGATGTAATTGAATAGAACGAAGTTGATTGGGCTCACGATTGCTGGGACGCATGGTTGCTCCTCGATAAAATGTGCAAGTATAACCCTTTATTCCTGATGATGCACGCAGACTTGCATTTGTACAAATTTAGTTTATAGTCGGCCATCCTCATAAATAATTAGTGTAAATTGATTATGACTAGTAGTATGACCGCTTTTGCACGCGAGCAAATTGAAATAGACGGCATGATTTTTTGTTGGGAAATCCGTTCAGTCAATCACCGATATATGGATGTTTCCTTTCGCTTGCCGGAATCATGGCGTTTTCTTGAGAATGATTTGCGATCAATGCTTCGTGGTCAGATTAGCCGGGGCAAGCTGGAGTGTCAGTTAAAACACCAGGATAACTCAGGCCTGGATAAAGCGATTTCGATTAATGAACCCCTTTTAAATGCATTAATAGGAACTGCCGAAAAGCTTTCAGGGGATAAGCATTTAGCGAATGATATGAGCCTTTCAAAGGTATTGGCCTGGCCCGGTATAGTTACAATTGAACAACCTGTTTTAGAGCAATTTTCGCCTTCTATACTAAACTTGTTTGGCAGTACTTTAAAACAGTTGGAGCAAATGCGGGCAACAGAAGGGGCGGCACTGCACTCGCATGTGCTTAAACGACTTTCGGGATTGCAGGCTGAAATTGGCAAAGCCAAAACCTTTGCCGAGAAAAATGCCTTGTCGGCGCGTGATAAGCTGCTTACGCGACTGCATAGTTTAAACCTTGAAGTCGATAATAATCGGCTTGAGCAGGAATTGGCGCTTTTACTAAGTAAAATGGATGTGACTGAAGAGCTCGATCGCTTAACTGTTCATGTTCAGGAAGTAAGCAAAAGCCTCAACGCAAAAGAGCCTGCGGGGCGGCGTCTGGATTTTTTAATGCAGGAATTGAATCGCGAAGCTAACACCTTAAGCTCCAAATCGGATTCAATTGAACTGACGCAGTCTGCCGTAGAAATGAAGGTTTTCATAGAGCAGATGCGAGAACAAATTCAAAATATAGAGTAAGAATAAATGGCGAATGATGGCACAGGAAATTTATTTATCGTAGCCGCCCCATCTGGCGGCGGAAAAACCAGTCTGGTGAAAGAATTGGTTACCAGCCTGCCTGACATTGAGATATCTATTTCGCATACCACCCGCTTAATGCGTCCCGGTGAGAAAGATGCAGTCGATTATTTTTTTATCTCCGAGAACGAGTTTCAGGCAATGATTGAAGCGTCGGCATTTATCGAATATGCCCGGGTATTCAATCATTATTATGGGACATCAGTCGCCCAGATAAAGGAGAGGCTGGCATCCGGGATTGATGTGGTGCTGGATATTGACTGGCAGGGCGCACAGCAAATCAGACGGTTATTCCCGGAATCAGTCAGTGTTTTTATTATTCCGCCCTCGCTGGAAATTTTAAAGCAGCGCCTGCAAAATCGTAAACAGGATAATGAAGCTGTTATTGGCAGCCGCATGCAGCAGGCACAGGAAGAGTTAAGCCATTATGCTGAATTTGATTATTTAATAGTGAATGATAATTTTGATCTGGCTGCCCAGGAACTGCGAGCTATCGTCTTGGCCAATCGGCTAAACATACAGAGGCAATCTGTAAAGATTGCAAAATTACTTTCCTTCTTACTGGCATCCAAGTAAAATAGACTGTTTTGGTTATAACTTAACACTTGCACTGCGTAGGGGGTATTTATGGCACGTGTCACAGTAGAAGATTGTTTGGAACATGTTGCAAATCGTTTTGAATTAGTGATGGTTGCAACCAAGAGAGCGCGTGAAATTGCAGTCCGCGGCGAGCAGCCTTTGGTTGAGTGGGAAAACGATAAACCTACTGTCGTTGCCTTAAGAGAAATTGCAGCGGGATTAGTTAAACCAGATATCCTGGATAAAGATTAATTAATGTTTTTGTCCTGACCGGCGGTATCAGTTGCAAATATATTTTACAGGTTTAGGCGAAGGGAGTGCTCTGTGAGCTACTTTAAGGAGTTACACGAGGAGCTTCAACATTATCTTGAGCAACAGCAGGTTGAAAAGTGCCATCAGGCTTATCTGGTTGCGGAAAAAGCTCACCACGGACAAATGCGCCGCTCAGGTGAGCCTTATATTACCCATCCAGTAGCAGCTGCGCTGATTCTTGCCCGGATGCGTCTTGACTATCAAACCATTATGGCAACCCTGTTGCATGATGTGGTTGAGGATACTTCAGTCAGCAAGGAAGAGCTAAACCAGTTGTTTGGTGAAGAAGTCACCGCTCTGGTTGACGGCGTTACCAAGCTGACAAAAATAAAATTTGAATCCCGCGCCGAAGCCCAGGCGGAAAATTTCCGCAAAATGGTTCTGGCGATGGTCAAAGATATTCGGGTTATCATCGTCAAATTAGCCGACCGTTACCACAATATGAAAACTCTGGGGGCAATGCCAGCGTCCAAACGCAGGCGCATTGCTATTGAAACCCTGGAGATTTACGCACCGATTGCCAATCGATTGGGTATGCATGCCATTTATGTCGGTTTAGAGGATCTGGGCTTTCAGGCACTTTACCCAATGCGTTGCCGTGCCATCAAATCGGCAGTTGAAAAATCACGGGGAAATCGCCGGGAGCTGACTCAAAAAATCGAACACGATTTGGAAGAAGCGCTTAGGCAGCTCAATATTCCCTATGAGCATGTATTTGGCAGACAAAAGCATTTATACAGTATTTATCGAAAAATGCGCCAGAAAAAGGCCTCGTTTACTGAAATTACCGATGTGTTTGCTTTCCGGGTGATCACCGAAGATATTGATGCCTGTTATCGCGTGATGGGTGCTTTGCATCGCACTTATAAACCTGTTCCGCAGCGTTTCAAGGATTATATCGGGATCCCCAAGGCAAATGGCTACCAATCATTACATACCACGTTATTTGGCCCTTTCGGTGTTCCCCTGGAAGTGCAGATTCGTACACGCGATATGGATAAAGTGGCTGAAAATGGTGTGGCGGCACACTGGATCTATAAATCTGCAGGCCTGGAAGTCAATGAGGCCCAACTGCGCGCCAGGGAGTGGGTACAGCGTTTGTTAGAAATGCAGCGCAGCACTGGCAGCTCACTTGAATTTATTGAAAACGTCAAAATCGATTTATTTCCTGATGAGGTTTACGTTTTTACACCCAAGGGCCATATTATGGAGCTCCCTAAGGGTGCTACGCCGGTTGATTTTGCTTACACTGTGCATTCAGGAGTAGGGAATAGTTGCGTGGCGGCCAAGGTGAACCGCCGGCTGGTGCCGCTGAGTATTCCCTTGACCAATGGGCAGACGGTGGAAATTATCACTGCACCGGGAGCGCATCCCAATCCGGCCTGGCTTAATTTTGTCGTTACCGGAAAAGCAAGAAGCAATATCCGCCATTTTCTGAAAAGCCAGCAGCATGCTGAGTCCATTGTAATGGGTAAGCGTCTGTTAGAGCAGGCACTTGCGGAATTATCATCCGATTATGCGAAAGTACCCCCCGAATCATTACAGGCTATACTTCATGACTTGAATTATAAATCCAGTGATGAATTACTCTATGCTATTGGGATTGGTAATCAAATGCCAATGGTGATCGCCAAACGCCTGGTGGTTCGCTCTGAACCGGCCGAGCTTGATAAAAATGGTAAAAGCCGCCCGCTGGCCATCAAAGGCACCGAAGGGATGGTGGTCCATTTTGCAGAATGCTGCCAGCCTATACCTGGCGACAGCATTGTCGGTCGTTTCCAGCAAGGGCGAGGCATTATCGTGCATGCAAGTGATTGTCAGATGATTCATCATGTACGAAGCCCCGAGCAGTTCATCGCCCTGCGCTGGGATGAACAGGTTGAGGGTGAATTCTGGGTCGATATTACGGTTGAAGTGGCCAATCAGCGAGGCGTTCTTGCTGCCTTGGCGACTGCTATTTCTGAAGCAGAGTCCAATATCGGCAACATTAATGTGGATCCGCGCGACGGGCGTCATAATGCCGTCACTTTTTCAATCAGTGTGCGTGACAGAACCCATTTGGCGCGTGTTATGCGGCGCCTTCGTTCTAACAATGTGGTCATGCGCCTTTATCGAAAGAAACAAGGGGAATAATAATGCAATCAATCCATACGGAGCAGGCGCCAGCCGCCATTGGCACTTACAGCCAAGCTATTCGCTGCGGTAGCACTGTCTATCTTTCAGGCCAGGTCCCTCTGGATCCGGCAACCGGTATTATATGTAGTGATGAAATTCGACTGCAGATTGATCAGGTATTAAATAATCTGACCGCTGTTTGTAAAGCCTCTGGAGGCAGTCTGGCGAATATTGTTAAATTGAACGTCTATCTGACTGATTTAAATCATTTCCCTCTCGTGAATGAAGCCATGAGCCGTTATTTTGTCGAGCCTTTTCCCGCACGGGCGGCTATCGGGGTATCTGCTTTACCACGGGGATCCCAGGTAGAGATGGATGGTATTATGGTGCTTGACAATTCAGCTCAGGAATAATTAAGGGTGGATAATAATCAGTATGCCCATACCGGGCGTCGTATGTTTATTATCACCTGGATCCTTTTTTTTGGCCTGTTGTTTGTATTTTTTTATTTTCATGGCCAGTCGGGTGAGGGCAGCTTCGAAAGCCATCCTGGTAAAGTCATTATTACCGCAGATGAACAGGGCCATTATCGTATCGATGGAACGATTGACGATAAACCTGTTCATTTTATTGTGGATACTGGGGCAACACTGTTGGCTATACCCGAGAGAGTCGCCCGGGATTTAAACTTAAGCGGGCGCTACCCGATTACCATGCAAATTGCAAAAGGGACGGTGGAGGGCTCTTTAACCCGGGTTAGCAAACTCAGTTTTGGCAACTTTACCCTGTATGACGTAAAAGCGGTTATCATCCTGGGCAGCGAAGAAGATACTTTATTAATGGGTATGAACGTGTTATCCCATTTTAGCCTTACGCAAACGAATAAGAAGCTGGTTATTGAGAAGTAGCTGGGCAAAAGTCCCTCCCTCCAAACAAATTTTGATTTCAGTAAGTGAGAAGTGCCATGAGTATTGTGACATTGAATCGGGTCATCTTGAATGTGGGCGGTAATCGGCTGCTTGATGAAGCCGATTGGCAAATCCAGCCCCAGGATCGCGTTGCCCTGGTAGGTCGGAATGGTGCTGGTAAATCATCCTTGCTGCGCTTATTACAAGGCGAATTAATTCCCGATGGCGGCCAAATCAGCCGCCTTAGCGGTTTACGAATTGCTGGATTAACCCAGGAAGTTCCGGTTCATGATAATGAAACCGTGTATCATTTTCTCGTGAAAAGCCTGGGCGAGACAGGCGAAGTACTTGCTGAGTTTCATCAATTATCACAAGGCAAGGATTTAGATGCCTTGGCCCGTTGCCAGCAGAAAATGGATAATTTGCATGCCTGGGATCTCCTGCCCAGGGTTGATACCATGGCTACGCGCCTTGGCATTGATCCATCAGCGAGGATGGATAAATTATCCGGTGGAATGAAAAGGCGCGCGCTTCTGGCTGCTGCTTTAATCGCCAATCCTGATCTCTTGCTTCTGGACGAACCCACCAACCATCTGGATGTGGAAGCCATTGAATGGCTGGAGTCCTATTTAAAAACTTATCAGGGCGCAGTGCTGCTGGTTACCCATGACCGGGCATTTCTTAGTGCAGTATCGAATCGTATAGTTGAAATCGACAGGGGTAAACTTTACACCCATGAATGCGATTACGAAACTTATCTTGATCGGCGTGAGGCGATGCGGGTTACCGAGCAGCGCCATAATGAATTATTCGACAAACGCCTGGCAGAAGAAGAGGTGTGGATACGAACTGGTATTAAGGCAAGGCGGACGCGTAATGAGGGACGGGTGCGTGCTTTGAAGGCTATGCGCGAACAATATAAAGCGCGAAGAACCCAGCTTGGTAAAGTAAAAACGCTCAATCTTGAGGTCGCCCAGTCTGGGAATGTAGTCGTTGAAGCGGAGAAACTGAATTACAAAATAGGGGATAAAACAATCCTCCGCGATTTTTCACTGCTTCTTACGCGTGGCGATAAACTGGGAATTATTGGGCCCAATGGCTGTGGCAAAACTACGCTCGTTCGCCTTCTTCTTGGCGAATTGCAGCCGGATTCTGGCAGCATTAAACGGGGGACATCTCTGGCGGTTGCCTATTTTGACCAGTTAAGGCGGCAATTGGATGAACAGCAAACGGTAATGGCTAATGTGGCTGAAGGCGCTGATTATGTCACTATCAATGGCAAACAAAAGCATGTGGCCAGCTATCTCAAGGAATTCCTGTTCCCCGCTGAACGTTTTAACCAGCCCGTTTCCAGTCTGTCGGGCGGCGAAAGAAATCGCCTGCTATTGGCAAAACTGCTTGCCAAGCCCGTTAATTTTCTGGTGATGGACGAGCCCACCAATGATCTCGATATTGAAACCATGGAGCTTTTGGAAAGTATGCTGGTTGATTACCCCGGCACGCTAATCCTGATCAGCCATGACCGCGCGTTTATCAATCAGGTGGTCACCAGCGTGCTGGTTTGGGAAGGCGAAGGGCAGTTTCATGAGTACGTGGGCGGCTATGATGATTACCGCATGCAGAAAAAATCGCAACGTCAGACCACCGCGACACCCGCAGCAAAAGCAGCGCCGAAACGCAGCACCGCTTCAACTAAATTAAGCTTTAATGAGCAGCGTGAACTCGCGAAATTACCACAGCAGATTGAAGCCCTGGAAGAAAAAATTGCTAAAGCACAACTGAAAATGACAGAAGCTGATTTTTACCAGCAAGACACCCAGGCAATTGCTGCCTTTGGCCAGCAGTTGCAACAGGATGAGAGCGAGCTGGCCAAGCTATATGCCCGCTGGGAGGAGCTGGAGGGGTAGCAAAAGTATTCCCCTTTCAGTGCCTACGTACCCGCGCTTTATGCGCGGTATCCATGCAGGGCTTCTGTGGATAAAAAGTATGACAAATACACCATCCTGTTTATGGTTACCGCGCATAAAGCGCGGTACGTAGGAGCTTGGCGGTACGTAGGAGCTTGGCGGTACCAGGAGCTTGGTGGTACCAGGAGCTTTGGGTATGTAGGCACTGATAAGAGGGTTAAATTTTGTGAGGATCTCTCAGGCATAAAGCGCAGTACATAGTCACTTGTGTACCAATGCACTGGATCCCGCCTGCGCGTGGAGACAAATGTGCGGAATACGACCTGGAAAATTAAGGCGTGGGATGAAAGTCCTCCACCTCATCAAGAACGCTTTGGGTAGACGGAGTTCCACCTGTATTCCAAAAAGAATGAAGACTATTTGATGGCCAGTGCGTGGGTTCATCCCGTCTCAGAAACGTTTGATATGCCCCCTGAAGCGTTTGCTGTATCTGTCCACGACGCGGACCGCGTTGATACTCACTGGCTATACTGTTCTGGAGTTTTCTTACCGCTTCAAGCATTTCATTTGCATCAGTGCATCGTGAAAACTTATTTAGCAATTGCTCGAGTTGTTCCATTCTGGATGGTGGACGAAGAGCGGCTAGCTCTTCTTCTGAACAATTCAAATCACTGGCTTTGAAGCGGCTTAAAACCCGCTGCTTGTGTTTATCTTTGTTCACAAAATTCAGTAAAAGCTGCAGATTTTCGATAGTCTTGATAAATGTTTTCAGATTAACTCTATCCAGAAAATCAGAACGGTGAAACGGAGAGATTTTCTGCCAGTATGTTTGAAACGATGCCCAGGAGGATATCACTTTCGCATAGTTGAAAATGGGAATCCAGCTCTTGACAGGCATCTTTTCTAATAATAGATCCAGATCTTCCTCTGTCATAATCCAGCTTGCCAACTTGCTGGCATTGACTGTATTGAAGTCTGAAATTAAATCTGGATGTCGGGACCATTTATCCAATAGTGCTAGATATTCTGTGAATGAATTAACTTCTTCGCTCCAGACCCTTGCCAGGCTTATCAAAGGTAAATCCAGGAAATCCTTATATTCATTAAAATTGTCAGGGGAAAGCCATTGGCTTAAAGAGTCTAAAAACAGTTCTGCTAAACAATTTTGTGAGGTCGAATGCAACTGCTTGTATAGGCCTAGAAAAGAATCCACATTACCATTAAAAAAGTTGCTAAGAAAGGTTTGTAATTCCTCAAATAAAAGGGGAATTATCAGAGTAGATGAAAACTGGTTGGCAATTCTCACTACACAAGAGACATCATGAACTTCTTTTATAAGCTCCTTAACAAAACCCGTTTTGAACTTCTCCTGGAGATTGGGGGCTAATGCAAAATAAATATTGGTAAACTTACTGTAGGATGAAATATGTTTATAAATGTGAGGAAAAAATTCTTCAGTCAGGAGTAACTGTTGCACTTGCGCTGTCATTTTCTCTAAAAGTTTGAATAGCTTATCCGAATCTTTAAATTGCTGAGTTCGCTGTCGAATCAAAGGAATCAGCCCTTTAAATAAATCTTCCGATAAATCAATGACGTCAATTAAATCCTGAAAGCTGGAAACACAATAGGCAATAATTCTCGCCGTCATAAATGTGTCATTTCGCTGATTTGAATAAATGGAGAAAGCAAGTTCTTTGAATAAATTAGGCTCCTGGATTTCAAGCGTTTGTCCCCGTTTTTCCAGTGCTTCCAAACAATGACTGAGCAAGTCTGAAAGTGGTTCAACCCCTTGCTGAGTGTTCGCAGCGTGGGTTTTGAGGGGATTTGGGATGTTGAACAAACGGGGATGCTGTTTTAGAAACTCCTCAAGCGTGTTCGCAATAATATGCGCACAATTAAGGATCTGGGCGCCTTTATGCGAAGAAAACTCTGCTTTTGTGAGAGGGCAATCCAATAGTCTGACAAATAATGCAAAGAAATAAAGTGGTAATGGCCTTGGACTGCCATAGTGTTCCAGTTTCATCTGAAACAGTTCTTTTTTAGTCTCTCTGGAAAGTGCCCGCCAGATTGCATAAAACTCTCTGATCGCCTCTTCAAGCAATTTCATCTCGGCGACCGTTTCGGTTCCCGCATCCTCTTTTGAAGCTTTATAAGCATGCCGAGCCAGGTTCTTGATGGCAAAGCCCAGTGTGCTGTCATCATATTGCTGTTTATGGAATCGAAATAGCTCGTCCATCAGTCTGATACTGGAATTTCCGGCTGCCTGTTTCACATTCCACAACTCAATACTTTTTAGTAAATATTGTATTTCTGCAGTTGACTCCTGAAAGTCAGGAAAGATACTGTTCGTATTGGCAACCCCGGCTGAATAAATATCTTCAAGAGAAAGCAGTTCCCCCTCTGAGGCGGCCAGGAGGTATTTATGGACAGGAAAGTGTCCATCTTCCTCTGTTTCATCTTTAAAAGAGAAAGGCGAATCTGTCTTGCGGCTGATTTTGCGGGTACCTGGCATAAGGATTTGGCAAACCGCCTCATCCTTGCCTGCTATTTGCTCAGCGACCTGAAGGCAAAGCTGGTTAGCCGGAAGAAACGGATGTCTTGTGTAAGCCCAATTGGTTTTTTTTATGAACTCCCAGCGCCGCTTTAGAAAATACCTGATTTGAGTAATTGCTTCTTGTTGGTTCAATCCCCGCGCTAATTCCACTGTGATGCTTTTAAAGTAAAAAAAGGTTGATGTGGATTCCGCCTCCATGATTTTTTTAGTCTCAGGATTTAAATCAGGGTGGGCGATTACGGGAGATTGTACATGATTTGAAAAGTATTCTAGCAATTGCAAGGCAGTTAGCATGTTCCGATATGTCTCAAGGGCGAATTGTTTAATATTAACACATGCTGCTGTGCTATCAAACCCTTGCAGCGACTTCCGGCGGGCTTTGTTAATTAACTTGATAAGCAAAGTCCATCAGGGTTATAGTTTGATCAATAGCAATTTTCGCAGATTTCGACACTGGAGAACGAATTGTGTTGTTAACCCTGGCTTTGGTTGTATTGTGCTCAGCAATTATCGTTTTCTTTGCCGAAGAATTTGGCGGTGTTTTTAAGAAAATTTTTGCGTTGCCCGGGGTAAAATTGATTCTCCCCTTATTAATTGCATCATTTATTGTTGCTGCATATGAAGACTGGATCGTATGGATTTTGCTTGCCAATAAATATGTTTTCCATTCAGCTATGAGTTATATCGCTTCACTGTTTCCTTTTCAACAGTTCGCTGCTGAAACCGTGCAGATCCTGTTTTTATTATTTCTGACACTGTTTCCTCCATTTATTTTCATTACACTGCGCAAGCGTAAAACCGTAGTGCCATTCCGCTATACCTGGCTTATTTGCCTGGTGCTATGGCTGTTTTTCAGCATTCTCTTTACCGTTAAATAGTTCAATTAAAATATTTTTTTAGATTTCATCTCAGATTTTTTCAAGCCACCTATAATTTATTTAAACAAGCTCAGTTTAGATTGAGGGGCTATGAAAATTTCAAGCAGGCTTTTGCATAAAGCAGTTGAAGAGAAAATCATTGATGAAACTCAGGCAGCCCGGTTACTTGAATTCATCAAAGTAGAATCAGCCCATGAACCCCATTTTGATTTAACCAATGTCCTCTATTATCTGGGAGGCTTAATTGCCATTGGTGCCATGTCTTTGTTCATGAATGTCAGCTGGGAGCATTATGGCGGCATGGGTATATTCTATGTCTCCTTACTTTATGCAGTGGTTGGGCTTGGCTTGGCCAATATCATGGCCAAGAAAAACTACCCGATACCCGCCGGGATCTGTGCCACTTTTGTAATCGTTTTAACCCCAATTGCGATTTATGGTTTACAAAAAGGGATGGGGTGGTGGCCTGATGACAGTGTCTACAATGAATTACATTATTGGGTGCACTGGCACTGGATTTATATGGAGTTAGGCACTCTAATAGTCGGCGTCATCATGGCCTGGCTGTATCGATATCCTTTCATGATTATGCCAATCGCCGTAACACTCTGGTATCTTTCCATGGATGTGGCTGCTTTAATTGTTGATCCGCATTCTATGGATTTTGATTTCAAGGCGATGATTTCCATGTATATCGGACTAATCACTGTTCTGATTGCTTTTTGGGTGGATGTTCGTTCGCGCCACTCAGCTGATTACGCATTCTGGCTTTATATTTTTGGTGTAATTGCCTTCTGGGGAGGGCTAACCTGCCAGAGTTCTGACAGTGAGCTGTCAAAATTCTTCTATTTATGCATTAATCTAGTGATGATCATTATTGGTGTGATTCTAAACCGAAAAGTGTTTGTTATCTTCGGTGGAATAGGTGTGGCCTTTTATCTGGGACATCTGGCATCCAATGTATTTAAAGACAGTTTGGGATTCCCTGCGGCTTTGGCCTGTATCGGCCTCCTTATCATTTACCTGGGCACCTTATGGCATAAAAACGAAGACAAGTTACGAATAAAACTTCAATCCTTGCTTCCCAAACCTTTGCAGGAATTATTGCAGGCGAGGATTTGATTAGCCTTGGCAGGTACAAAGCAGAGATCTATTGCCAGAAAAGGCGAGAAACCAAGCAAATATTTTGTATTGCGAGACATATCCTTTGTGGCTAGAATGACTAAAAAATGACTAGGCGATTAGTTTATAAGGAAAGTCTATGTTTCGTAAGGTTTTTAGTATTTTTTCACTCCCTCAAAGAGGTGATGGTTTTTCTCATCAGATAAATGTGGAAAATCCGGATATAAATCCTGAAACACAGACGGCTAGTGTAATTTCTGAACAAGAAGCATTGCAAATACGAATTGATCAATTAAAACAGTTCAAAGCAGAAATCGAGGAAATGGAGAGTCAATATAAGAAACCCTTCTTCAGGTGGCAAGCCTCAACTGTATTAGGCAGCGTTACTTTAACGGCTGCACTGGGAGCGGTAATCGGCCGCTTAAATCACAAGTTCTTCAATCCTTACTGGGAACAGAAGGACCTTTTGTATAAGCAAAGATTCGTATTTATGCAACACAGGGGTGAGGAATGCAGGCCAGTTTCTTTTGGGTGCATGGATTACTATCCAAACTTTCTTCACTTTGGTTCAGATCCTATGGCTTATTGCAACCAATCAGGTTACTCGCCTTTAGAAAATATAGTATGCCCAGACCTGTATATTCAGGTATGTTTAAATATTATGGACACAATGTGTAACATTTTAAACTCAACCGACTTTCAGTATATGGATGACGATGCAAACAGGCATAATTTGGAAACGACTTTAAACCAGTTGATCGGGGCTTGTTGTCTGACGCCATTATTTGGACTTATGATGCTGGGCTTAATAGATTGGTTTAAAAATAAAATGCGAATGGATCTTATTCCTGTTTCAGCCTTGCAAAAAGAAAAGCTACAAGAATACATTAGTCAAACTGGTAGCAATATTCATCTTAATATAAGCAAGAAAGGGCTAGATAAGGAGTGTATTAATAGTACTGAATTGTATTCTCAAATTGATAAAGAAATAGCTTGGGCTAAGGCCAAACTGGTTGTAATAAATATTGATCGACAAAAGAACAATCGGCCGTCCTTTTTTCAACCGGATGGCAATGAGCAGCGTGCGGAGAGTGTCGTTCCTGACGAATCAGTTTACTTAGACCTGCAATTGCAATAGGTTGTGTTTATTGTGGTTCTTCGGCCTGAGGAGCCCAAGCGGCGTCTCGTAGGCTCGTACGGTGTTCAAGCCTTCGAGACGGAGCTATACTATGCTCAGGCTGAACAGATTGCCCTAATCATTCTCTAATAGTTTAGCGGATGCATTTTTCTTCATCACAATGATACTGATGCGCCGATTTTTTGGATTCAACGGATTCTTTTTATCCAATAACACCGTGGATGCATAGCCGGTAACGCGCATGACCTTATCCTCCTTCAAGCCTGCTTTCAGCAAAGCCCTTCTTGCGGTATTAGCCCGCTGCGTTGAGAGTTCCCAGTTGGTTTGTTCCAAATCCTCGGGATTGTGGTAGGGGTGGGCATCTGTATGACCCTGGATAGTGACTTTATTAGGAACCTCGTTCAACAGCACTGTAATTTTCGCAAGGATTTGCGCCATGGCCGGATCGATTTCGTCACTGCCCAATCCAAACATCGGCTTGTCGTCATTATCTATCAACTGGATACGTAATCCTTCAGAAGTGACATCCATCAACATTCTATCTTTTAACTCAGCCAAAGAAGGATCATTGTCGATGCTGAGCATGATATTGGATTTCAGTTCCTGTAACTGCTTCATTTCATTTTGCTGGAGATTGCCGGCAGTCGATTGCTGACCCTCCTTGGCAGGCTGGTTATCCCCTGAAACCTGGCCATCCTTTTTTTTCAGATTATCACCGCCGCCTTGTACAGTCAGTTCACGGGATCCCATACTGTCACCGCTAATCAACGATATTTTGAGCGGTTGTTTGAAATACTCAGCCAAGCCTTCTTTCTGTGCTTTATTTAAGGAAGCCAGCAGCCACATTAGCAGAAAAAAGGCCATCATTGCGGTTACGAAATCCGCATAGGCAATTTTCCACGAGCCTCCATGGTGGCCAGAATGATGGCCCCGGTTCTTTTTTATAATAATGGGGGGTGTTTCTTCTTTGCTGGCCATATGAATTCCTATGCCGTTTTGGGCGTTTTAATTTCCTCACTGAGCTCATTGAAGGAAGGTCGTTCATCATTGAATAATACTTTTCGTCCAAACTCTAAAGAAATGATAGGCGGGTTATTGTGCAAACTGGCCAGGATGATGACTTTAATGCAGTTCAGCATAATCTGTGTCTGATTGGCGCGTTGTTCCATCGCTTGCGCAACAGGACCAATAAAACCATAGCCCAATAGAATACCCAGAAAAGTGCCCACCAGAGCCTGTGCGACAAGTACGCCTAGCTGTGCCGGTGGAAGATTAATGGACTCCATGGTATGCACTACCCCAAGAACAGCTGCGACAATACCAAAAGCGGGCATTCCATCTGCAAGTTTTGTGACTGCATTCGCGGGAATCATTTCTTCCTGATGATGTGTTTCTATTTCAGCATCCATCAGCGATTCCAGTTGGAATGGCTGCAGGTTCGAAGTAATAATCAGGCGGAAATAATCGCAAATGAAGCTGATGATATGATGCTTGGCTGTAATGCGCGGGTATTGGCTAAAAATGGCACTATTTTCGGGGTCGTCGATATCCGCTTCCAGAGACATCAACCCTTCCTGCCTGGCCTTATTGAGCAGGGCATACATCAGGCTTAACAGATCCATATAAACTACTTTTGGCGATTTCTGGCTTTTAAAAACTGCAGGAATTGCTTTCGCAATCGATTTTAGAGCAGCCGGGCTGCTTCCCACTATCAATGAACCCAGTGCTGCTCCGGCAATAATCAGTAATTCCACGGGTTGGAATATGGCTTTCAAATGACCACCGGCTAGCGCAAATCCTCCGAATACACTCGCCAAAATAACCAGATATCCAACTAAAATCAGCATATATTTCCTTATTTCCACTTAAAATAATCTATGATCAACGATATCCACGAATCCCCGCGGTAAAGCACCCGAATCCCCGCGGTAAAGTACCCGAATCCCCGCGGTAAAGTACCCGAATCCCCGCGGCGAGGACCGCGGGGCCCATCTAATAATCCTTGCTGAGCACTTCAGCTGGCACATCCTGCATGGGCCCCGCGGTCTACGCCGCGGGGATACGTGGGACTACGCCGCGGGGATACGTGGGTCTACGCCACGGGGATACGTGGGAAAGCACTCCCCCTTACTTCAAATAATCGTATACGACTTTTCCGTAAGGCAATACCAAATCAGAAAGCACATGTACTGCACTAACCACTTTTTTGACCGGCAACAAGGCAATGGGGGCCAGCGCGTGGTGGAAAAGCTCCAGCTGAGCAGGACCTGTCCAGGCGCCTTTGATGACCACATCCTGTAATTCATACTCGACCAGTTCGCATACACGGGTTGTGCCATCGACATGGGGGATGAGTTTCAGTAAGTAGCAGGGGCTAACCATGGATTCATGGACTTTCTTGTGGTTCAGGCTCTCATATTTATAGCCCATTGTGGCGGTAGCAATACGTGTGGTTTCATAGTCAAGGATGCCCATCAAGGTTTCCTGCACTACGTAAAGCTTGGGATTCGCCAGTTTCTTGGGGAAACCCCAGATTTCACGCCCTGCAGCAATCGGCGGCAGATCATCCAGATACATGGCATGCGTATAGCCTCCCTTGCGCCCGCGAAAACTTACCGGAATAACCTGCCCAGATTCAGTATAATCACCAAAACCGGTAGAATCGGGCATGCGGATGACTTCAAATTTTACCAGGGGCTCGGTAACTTCCAGTGGTGCCGGTACAAATTCGCGCAGCAAATCAATATCTGTTTCATAAGTGATGATTAAATATTCGCGGTTATTAAAGCGATAGGGTCCACGGGGATAGGCTGGACTGCATAAAGGCATGGCAAATGCCTTGTCCCTCACGTCAGATTCCTTCATGTTCAACTCCTTTTGCTATACGCTATTATTCCATAAACCAGCCATGGCTAACTACGATGGATTGACCAGTAAGGGCATTGGTTTCAAAAGCTGCCAGGAACAGGGCGGTATTAGCCACATCATCCACTGTCGTAAATTCACCGTCTACTGTCTCCTTCAGCATAACATTTTTAATCACTTCCTGTTCGCTAATACCTAATTCCTTGGCCTGTTCCGGAATTTGCTTGTCAACAAGCGGTGTTCTTACGAAGCCGGGGCAAATCACATTAGAGCGCACGCGATAGGCAGCGCCTTCTTTAGCGACAACTTTACACAGTCCGAGAAGGCCATGTTTTGCAGTTACGTAAGGGGCTTTTAATTTTGACGCTTCTTTGGAGTGAACAGAACCCATGTAGATAATGCTGCCGCCTTCGCCAGACTCATACATGTGTTTCAGACAGGCGCGCGTTGTTAAAAAGGCGCCATCCAGATGGATTGCCAGCATTTTTTTCCAATTGGCCAGGGACAGTTTATCAACCGATTCGATGATTTGAATACCGGCATTGCTAACCAGAACATGGATATTGCCAAATTTTTTAACGGCGTCTTCAATCCCTTTATTAACCTGGTCTTCATTAGTGACATCCATTGCCACAGCCATTGCTTCACCGCCTTTGGCCTTAATTTCACTGACAACCTGTTCTGCCTGATCCAGATTCAAATCGGCAATGACAACTTTCGCGCCTTCACTGGCATAGAGCAGGGCAATTTCCTTACCAATTCCGCTGGCGGCACCGGTCACGACAGCAACTTTATTCTGAAGTTTCATAGCACAATCCTTGTAAAATGGTCTGAGAAGAAGTATAGCAGCAATTTGAATTAGCGCATCAATTCAATGGGTTAATTTAAGAAATGTGTATTGAAGAATAGCAGGGGGCGTGTTAGGTTAAGCAGGAATGACAGGTTAGTAATCACGTGGAATATAAATGGACTGGATGGAAATACTGGAGCATATCAACGAAGATCAGGCTTATCTCTACATGATAATTCGAGCGACTATCCTTTTTTTGATTAGCACAATTATTTTACGTTATGGAAACCGCCGATTTAATTTGCAAACCTCATTTGATTACCTGCTGCTTATCATATTAGGCGGCTTGATCAGCAGAGGCATTAATGGTTCAGCAAACTTATTATCAACACTGGTTGCAACATTCTCTCTCATCATTTTACATCGCATTATTGCAATGCTCACTTTAAGATTTGAAACCTGTGAACACATTTTGAAAGGGCGCTGTTATTTGCTGCTCAATGACGGAAAGTTTCAGGAAAAAACGATGAATAAACTGCACATCACTGAAAACGATGTGATAGCTGAAATGAGGCGTCAGTTAAATACTGAAGACTTTAGCAAAGTCTCAAAAGCATACCTGGAGAGGACAGGTTCGATAAGTTTTGTATGCAAATAAAAACTTGGCCTGCTTACTGCGGCTTGTCTCCAGCATCTCAAAGGCTCAATACCCAAAGCCTTCGAGATGGAGCTATACTCTTCAAGCCTCAACGAGGCCTGCAAATCAATAATAGTAATATCGATTGTAATAGTAGCGTCTGTCCTGTTCCCTGCCTATATGATGGCCCACCAGCGCACCGGCACCTGCTCCGATTGCTGTTCCCAATGCATCTCCTCCGGAGACCGCGTAGCCAATACCTGCACCTGCTGCAGCACCTGTTGCAGTTCCTACTTCAGTATTAGTACAGGCTGATAAAAAGGTAGTTGATGCGCCGACAAAGGTTAGAATCGCCAAGGTTTTTTTCATGATGTTTTTCCTCATCTTTTAAGGGTCCTTCATAATCATGATAGTCTATTTTTGATCATTTAGATTAAAAAATGACTTTATATCTATTGTAAGAAACCTTGAGAAAAAATAATTCAACCAGTAGTATTGGCAAATTATTCTAAAAAAATGAGGGCATTATGTTCCGAGGTAGTATTGTTGCTTTGACCACTCCCTTGCATGAAGACAAGGTGGATGTAAAAGCGCTGCGCGAGCTGGTTGAATTTCATATTGCCGCCGGCACCCATGCGATCGTGGCTGCAGGGACCACGGGAGAATCAGGTACTTTGAATAAAGAAGAGAAGCACTTGGTCATTAAAACTGTTATAGAGCAGACCCGCGAGCGTATTCCGGTAATCGCCGGAACTTCTGCCAATGCGACCAGGGATTGCATTGAATTAACCCGCATGGCAATGGAATGCGGAGCGCATGCGGCGCTCATCATGACTCCAGCCTATATTAAGCCAACTCAGGAAGGTTTATTTCAGCATTATAGCCACGTTGCCGAAAATGTTGCCATTCCAATCATTCTGTATAACGTTCCCGGACGTACTGCCTGTGATTTGCTGCCAGAAACAGTCGCAAGGCTAGACAAAATTTCAAATATTATTGGTATCAAGGAGGCGACAGGGCAAATGACAAGGCTTCAGCAAATACTGCGCCTTTGTGAGTCCCGAATGGATGTCTACAGCGGGGATGATGAAACCGGCGCACGCTGGATGCTGGCAGGTGCCAAGGGCATTATATCAGTCACAGCCAATGTCGCTCCCCGATTGATGGCCAAAATGTGCGACGCGGCATTTGATGGCGATCAGGCTGCCTGTTTACGCTATAACGATCAGTTAATGCCTCTTCACAAGTTACTGTTTTGCGAGGCGAATCCAATCCCTGCCAAATGGGCATTAAGTAAAATGAACTTACTGGAAAATGAGTTGCGCCTGCCCCTGACTCCTTTGTCTGAAAGTTATCATGAAGCACTGGAAAAAGCGCTGCAGGACTTGCAGTTGATTTAGGAAAAGCCGTGTTGCTCCCTTGGGAGCAAACAAGTTAAACTGGTGGATGAATTGCCGCCGCTGGATCCTGCGGACAAGCCGCAGGACGTAGGAGGATGATGAGAGGTTCCGTGGGGGGCTGTCGCCTATGTTCCCGTGGGGGGGAGGTCTACTTTCCGTGGCTTGTCCACGGAATCCAGGGGTTTGCAGGACGTATAATGCTGAAAAATATAAAAAAGTTTTGTAATTCTTTTAGATAATGGGGATAGTTGTGAAAAAATGCTTTATAGTTATGATAATAATGGTGTTGTTCTCTGCTTGCTCGCGCTATGCCAGCAATGGGGAAAATTTATATCTGGGAAGCCATAATGGACCATCACTTAATGTACCGCCGCCCCTGACCAGTGAAAATATCAGTCATTTCTACGATTTGCCTGATCAAAGACAAAACGCCCAAGTAAGTATTGTTCCGCCGCTAGATGCAGGTGAGCAAGCAGGCTAACAGCGAGGTTGACAAGAAATGTCCAGTGAATCTGACGAATTAAAAGTTATCCAGGAGCTTTCCAAGCGAATGGTGGAAGCGCAACGTAAAATTCGAATACTGGACAGTATCAAATGGGATGACTCCATTAAAAATGAGTTCTTCGAACACAAAGCCCAAAAGCTGCCTCCGGTTAATAAAGCCTATTATGATAACAAACCGCTGCCTTTCGACGCCCAGGAAAAGAAAGAAGAGTTTCGTCTGATATTGCGTGATGCAAATAATACCCTGGGGCAATACTCTCCTGTTACCCGTTTGTTAAAACGCCAGTGTGAAGAGTACAGCCGTGCAGTTGAAATGCTGGAAGCCAGAGGAACACCTGCATTTAGTGAAATTGCCATGGATTTATACGGCAGCCCTAATGATGTTTTTTATTCCGGCGGGCCGCGTTTATCCGAATTGGGCACCTTGCTGTTCGATGTATTAACTGCCCTTGATGTTCAATTGCAATCGGATGCTGACTTAAAGCGCCATACCCCTTTTCAGGCCCAACAAATACTGGAAGCCCGGCTGGGCGCCTATTTTGATCAGCATCCGGGTAAAGTGACCGTAGTGGTCAGTGATGATATGGTTGCAGATGCTTCCGCTGGTGCTGACAATATTAAGTTAAGCCAGCATGCCATGTTTAGCGATCGCGATTTAAAATACCTTGAGGTACACGAGGGCTGGGTGCATGTTGGCACTACCTTAAACGGTTCCATGCAGCCTTATTGCTTTTTTTTGGGTAAAGGCTCTCCCTCCAGTTCGGTTATTCAAGAGGGATTAGCCGTTATTACCGAAATAGTAACTTTCTCCTCCTATCCTGGACGGGTACGTAAAATTACCAATCGGGTCATCGCTCTGGATAAAGTACGCCAGGGGGCTAATTTTCTTGATATCTATCGTTATTTCCTCGAATGCGGCTTAACGGAAGATGACAGTTATAATCATGCCGTCAGAGTCTTTCGCGGCAGTACCCCCACCGGCGGTCCATTCACCAAGGACTTATCCTATTCGAAAGGCTTTGTTCTTATTTACAATTTTATTCGTTTTGCCATAAGCCAACAGCGGGTTGATGCGATTCCCCTGTTATTCTGCGGCAAACTGGTCTTGGATGATATACCCTTATTAAGGGACCTGCGCGCTCACGATCTGTTAATGCCGGCTGTTTATCTACCGCCTCCCTTTCGTGATCTGGCGGCTCTAAGCGCCTGGATGAGCTTTTCCCTGTTTCTTAATAAATTCAGTCTGGCCGAGATATCCAAAGGATTTGGTTTCCTGTTAGGATAATAATTAATCAGGAGAGGTTCATGGGACTATTAGTAAATGGGCAGTGGCAGGATCAATGGTATGATACTGATAAAACCAAAGGGGAATTTAAACGGGAAAATGTCAAGTTCCACCAGGCAATAAGTCCTGATCCCAAGGCTGATTTTCCTGCCGAAGCCAATCGCTATCATTTATATGTTTCCCTGGCCTGTCCCTGGGCCCACCGAACCCTGATTTTCCGAAAATTAAAAAAGCTCGAATCAATAATAGACGTGTCCATTGTTCATCCTCATATGCTGGATAATGGCTGGGAGTTTAAAAAGGATTCTAACGCGACTGGGGACAAATTGTATGATCTGAAGTTTCTACATCAACTGTATACAAAAGCGGTTTCGGATTATACAGGGCGTGTCACTGTGCCAGTCCTCTGGGATACCCAAAAAGAAACGATTGTTTCCAACGAATCAGCAGAAATTATTCGCCAGTTTAATAGCCGCTTCAATGCCCTTACTGGTGATACCCAGGATTTTTATCCGCCCAAACTGCGTGCCGAAATTGATGAACTTAATGAGCGAATTTACAACACTGTTAATAATGGTGTATACCGTTGTGGTTTTGCCACGACACAGGAGGCTTACGAGCGGGCATTTGTGGAGCTGTTTGATAGCCTGGATTTTCTGGAATCGCGTTTATCTGGCCGTCAATATCTTGTAGGTGAACAGCTAACCGAAGCAGATTGGCGTTTGTTTACCACCCTTATTCGTTTTGATGCCGTTTATTTCGGGCATTTTAAAACCAATCGCCAGCGGATTATGGATTATCCGCATTTATTCGCTTATCTCAAACGGCTTTACCATCATCCAGGCGTTGCCGATACTGTGAATTTCGAGCATATTAAACAGCATTATTATTTTAGCCATCGCATGATTAATCCAACCCAAATTGTGCCCAAGGGGCCGCTTCTTTATCTGGATTAATTCGTGAGTTCTATGTTTTAATAAGCATCATTTTTATTGAGAGAAAAGAAATGACCTTCGTAATTACTGAAAGTTGTATTAAATGCAAGTACACAGATTGTGTGGAAGTTTGTCCTGTGGATTGTTTTTATGAGGGTCCTAATTTTCTGGTGATTAACCCGGATGAATGCATTGATTGTGCCCTCTGCGAACCGGAGTGCCCTGTAAATGCAATTAAATCAGAAGATGATTTAGAGGATAATGAAAAAGTTTTTAAGGAATTAAATGCTGAGTTGTCTCAAAAATGGCCCAACATCACCGTGAAAAAGGATGGTCCTCCTGATGCGAAAGATTGGGAAGATGTGAAAGACAAACTGCAATATCTGCAAAAAGACTGGTGAGCGCTATTTCAGTCAGCACAGATCCAATCGCTCATTGCAGAAGGCTTTTTAATGAAAATGGCCGATTGTCCACCGCTATTCCCGGTTTTGTAGCTCGGGAGGCGCAAGTGGAGCTGGCTGCTGCTATTGCAGCCAGTATTGAAAAAAACGCTATCCTGATTGCTGAAGCCGGTACTGGGACAGGAAAAACCTTTGCTTATCTCGTTCCCTGTCTCCTTAGCGGCAAAAAAACGCTTATTTCTACTGCAACAAAAACTCTGCAAGACCAACTATTTCAAAAAGATTTACCCAATCTGATTAGGGCGCTTGGTTTATCCTTACAAATTCAGAATTTAAAAGGGCGGGCCAATTATATTTGCCGGCACCGAACCGAGCTGCATGCCCAGGAAGGGCGCTTTACTCAAGCACAAGCGGTACATGATTTACTGTTTATCCGCGAAAAACTGCCATTACTGCAAACTGGCGAACGCTCCGAATTGCCTGAAATCAATGAAGATTCAGCAGTCTGGCCTTATGCGACTTCGACAGCAGATAACTGCCTGGGAAGCGAGTGTGAGCACTATAAAGACTGTTTTCTCGTAAAAGCGAGAAAAAAGGCCATGGATGCCGATCTGGTGGTAATCAATCACCATCTGTTCTTTGCAGACTCGCAACTGAAGGAAGAAGGATTTGCGGAACTATTGCCTGGTGTGGAGGTGGTCGTTTTTGATGAGGCACACCAATTGGCCGAGATTGCTGCGATTTTTAACAGTGAGCGTTTAAGCACCAGACAATTAACCGAAGCGGCAAATGATCTCCTGCTTGAATGGCCGGTACTGGATTTACCCAATCAGCCCTTTAAACAACTGGCCATGGAACTTGATAAAACCATTGATCAGTTGCTGCTCTCCATCGCCAGAGAAGAGGAAAAATTGCCTTGGGAGCAAGTCATTAAACAAAAGCAGTTTGAAACATCCTGGAATTCGCTGCTCAGTATTCTTGATCAATTCATTGCCGGGATTGAAAATGCAGCCTGTGAAGAGCAAAAGGGGATAGGCAATTGCCTGGCGCGATTCAAAGAGCTCAAGTCGCTGAGTTTACGCTTGGCTGACAGGAACCAGCCTTTTATCCGCTGGATTGAACGATTTAAACAAAGCCTGACCTGCCATGCCACTCCCTTTGAAGTAGCCCAGGCATTTAAAAAACTAATCAGCAGACAGCAAGCGGCCTATATCTTTACTTCTGCTACCTTGACCCTGGAGTCCTCATTTAACTGTTTCCTCAAACCACTGGGGCTGGAAAATGCTGAGACAATGATTTTACCCAGTCCGTTTAATTATCAGGAACAGGCTTTATTATATTTACCCAGGGATTTGCCTGATCCCAAACATGTTCGTTATTATGAAGCGCTGCTGGAGAAAGCCTTGCCAGTTATCAATGCTTGCAAGGGCCGTTGCTTCTTCCTGTTTACCAGCCACCGCGCACTGAAAATGGTTGCTCAATTGCTTGGCAATACATTAAACTACCCGCTGCTTATTCAGGGGGATGAGGCAAAGCCGATTTTATTAGCCCGTTTTCGCCAGCTGGGTAATGCCGTGCTACTGGGTACTGCGACGTTCTGGGAAGGGGTTGATGTGAAGGGCAGTGCCTTATCTTGCGTAATTATCGATAAACTACCCTTTGCCAGTCCGACCGATCCTGTGATCCGGGGCAAAATGGCTTATTTAAAATCCCAGGGGTTGTCCGGCTTTGATGAGTTATCACTTCCCAATGCGGTATTGGCCTTAAAGCAAGGTGTGGGGCGTCTTATCCGTGATATTGATGATCGCGGTGTGCTGATGATCGCCGATCCCCGTTTGACGGGCAGGGATTATGGCAGGCAAATATTTTCCAGTTTGCCCACCCTTCGCAAAACCCGCGATGAGCAAACCGTATTACGTTTTATTGAACAATTGGCATTAGATGAAGAAATTATTGAGTATTGATACCTCCACTTCGCATGCATTTGCTGCAATCAGCATTGACGGCAGTGAAATGGTCATTGAACAAAGTGTTCAGCGAAAGCATGCTCAAACCCTGCTGCCCATGATTGAGGAATTACTTGCCAGTCATCAAACCAGCCTGCAGCAGCTGGATGGTATTGTCTTCGGCCAGGGGCCTGGCAGCTTTACGGGTTTAAGAATTGCCTGTTCAGTTGCCAAAGCCTTGGCCTATGCGCATGATTTGCCCTTATTCCCTGTCAGCAGTCTTATGGCGATTGCCTGGAATGTCAGGACATCTGGTAAAATTAATCCGGAATGCCCCATTCTGGCCATGATCGATGCCAGAATGCAGCAGGTTTATTGGGGCATTTTTAACGATCGGCATGAAACAGTAGAGCAGGTATCCGATCCCGTCAGTATTCATGTTGGGTCTGGAGAGGCAATCGTTTTGGCAGGCATAGGCTTTGAACCCTATTTGCCTCTTTTGCCTGAGTCCACCCGGGGAAATATAAGTCAGCAAATTGAGACTTATCCCAATGCCCTCTCCATGATTCATTTGGTGCAGGCCGGTAAGATTTTTCCGGTGGATGTTGCTGCTGCTGCTCCGGTTTATATCCGCAACAAGATCACTCAGTAAGGAGTTTCTATGGACAAACGTTTGCTGGAAATTCTGGTTTGCCCTTTGTGCAAGGGCAAGCTTGTATTAAAAGATGAGGAGTTAATCTGCGCATTTGATCGAATCGCCTACCCTATTCGCGGTGACATCCCAGTCATGCTGGAACAGGAAGGGCGTTTGATTCCCCTGGAAGAGAAGGAGCAGTTGTGAGTGTTGATTATCATGTCATTATTCCTGCACGTTATCAGTCCTCCCGGCTTGCAAACAAATTAATGCTGGAACTGGCTGGTAAAACAATTATTCAACGAGTCTATGAGCAAGTAGTAGCGGCTAAACCTTCGTCAGTGCTTATCGCGACTGACAGTGAAATTATTGCAAACCATGCCGAAAATTTTCGCGCTCCGGTGATCATGACTGATAGCAGGCACCCAACGGGAACTGATCGTCTTGCAGAGGTAATTAGAAAAGGCAGTTATCGACCAGAGGATATCATCGTGAATGTTCAGGGTGATGAGCCATTTATTGAACCTTCGCTGATTCAGCAGGTTGCCGCCACCCTTCAAAATGCAGAAGTGCCTATGGCCAGCCTGTGCTGGCCTGTGGAGACGAAGGAACAACTACACAATCCGAATGTGGTTAAAGTCGTTCGCGATCAGTTCAATAATGCATTGTATTTTTCCCGCAGTGCGATTCCTTTTAACAGGGATAATCCGGAATCAATGGAACATATATTTCGCCATATTGGTTTATATGCTTATCGCGCGGCATTTATACTTGATTATGTCAGTTTTACACCAGCCCCCCTGGAGACTTGCGAGTCATTGGAGCAATTACGGGTTTTATGGGCAGGATATAAAATTCGCATCGAGGAAGCCTGTGTCAGGCCGAGACAGGATATTAATACGCAGGCGGATTTTGATGCAGCCTGTATGATGGTTCAGGATTGATTCGTTCAGGCTAAGTCAGCGCGCCGCGGAACACAGCCTCGCTCTGCGGAATAGAGCAACTCATTCCCGGGGCAATAGACGATGCGTATCCCCGCGGCTGCGACCCATAGCTATCAACACAAATGCATTAGCTATCGAATCCCCGCGGCAACGACCGCGGGGCCCATGGTGGGTTTAAACAAGAACTTAGAAAAACTATAATCCTGCCAGAAGTAAAGATTGAATGAACTGCTTAGTAAATTGAGGCTGAGAATAAGATTCATTGGGCCCCGCGGTCAAAGCCGCGGGGATTCGAATGCATTTGTGTAGATAGCTATGGGCTTCGACCGTGGGGATACGAAGGAGGAGGGCCCCATTAGACCAAAGCATGCATCCTTCTTCGCCTTAAATAAAGAACAAAAGCAGGCAAAATCATCAATACTATTCCGCAACTAAAGATCAGGCGGAAATGGTTGGCTCCGCCTATATCCATGCTGTTTTCGGGAGGAATGAAGCCCACAATTAAAGTAATAATGCAGCCTGTCAAACCGAGAAGGCATGTCGCATAATATCCGATTTTACCGCCGGGGATCTGAAAAGCGCGGGCAATGTTAGCGGTTTTACTTTTTAAACGCCAGGCGGCAATGAACATAAATACATACATCAGGATGTATAATTCAGTACTCAAATCTGTAAACAGCCAGTAGATTGCATTCACACTGGGGAACAGCAGAAACCCGCTGCATAGTAAGGTCACAAGCACCGCTTGCAAAATAAGGATCCGTGAGGCAATGCCATGTTTGTTGAGACGATAAAGCCAGTGCGGCAAGAAGCCATTGTCTGCTGCCAGTAACAGTCCTTTGGCGGGTGAAATAATCCAATTGACCATCCCTCCTAAACTACCCAGCAACAACATAACGATAATAAGAGGCATGAGCCAGGTCATATGATAGGCGCGAAAAAAATTATTAAAGGCCTGCATCACCCCATCGACAAGACTAATCTGATCCTGCGGTAAGACAAAGGCAATTGCCAGGGAACCGAAGATCATGGTTGACAGAATCAGTAAAACGGAAAAAAACATGGCCTTGGGAAAATTATGCTGGGGTGATTCAACATTTCTCACATGCACCGCGGCAAGCTCCATCCCAAGAAAAGAAGTCATAATGGCTGTCAGTGATACCCAGGACTGCGTATCGCCCCAGTGGGGGAGCAAATGATCCAGGCTTAAATCAACGGCAATAGGTTGACCCTTAATTAACCAGATGATGGCTAAGAGGATGATAAACGCCATTGGAATAATCATTCCGAAGATCGCACAAAAACTGGCAAAGCGGGCAGAGGCTTTGAGGCCGCTTAATCCCAGCAGGGTGAGGGACCAGAATACTGTCAAAATAACGGCAATCAAGTAATACTTATTTTGGGCAAGTGCCGGGTTAATCAGATAAGCGAGGGTTCCGGCGATGAAAGACAGAATAGTGGGATACCAGACCATGGTGTTGATCCATTGCAGCCAAATCGTAAAAAAAGCCATGGTTTCACCGAAGGCATGTTTAACCCAGGAGAAAACGCCGCCTTCCTCTTCCGACCAGGTTGAAGAGAGCTCGGCCGATACCAATGCCACCGGGATTAAAAAAACAATGGCAGAGAAACTGAAAAAGAAAATAAGGCTGGAGCCGAAAAGTGCTGTTGCAGGTAAATTGCGAATACTGTCGATCGCTCCGGTGATGAGGAGAACAAGTGCTAAAACAGAAATTTTTTCGGAGGACCAGGCTTTCATTAACAAAAATTCCAACAACAAATACTGATAAAAAGATATACATTATAGGGGATTGGGACGCTTGAATAAACTGATTTTTATTAAATCTAAAAAAAGTAATCAAAATGCAAAAATCATTAGGCTTGTATCTCTTTTTTTCATGATGTTAAATTGAGATTCGATATTAACAGGAGTGAGACATGTTCGGATTTTTCAGTACACAAAGTTCATGGCGATTGAGCTGGCAAATATTGAATCTGGCCGGTACTGCAGCGGGTTTAGCGTATCTATTGACTAGCGAGGACGCAAAAAGCAGCGAATTAGCGTTTAAACTGGTAATAAATTTAATTACTGTATTAGGTTTACGCGATAATAACGGCTATTTAAGTTATCTCTCCGGCGTTTTCTCAAATACAATGGGTTTAGGTAATGATTACGCTGCCCTTACCTCAGATGATTACAGTTGCCTTCCCGCTGATTTAAATGCGCTAGTGACTCTTATCCACGGAGTAAATCTGGGTATGATCGTTGTGCGCGTCCCTGAAGATGCACCGCAAGCTCAAGCCGGGCCCAAATGATCAAGCTTTGAAAGTGCTGCTTATCAGGGCTTGTCGCTTCCTTCTGCAGCGAAGACATTAGCCCTGATTAAACCCGCCCCGGCAAGGCGGGGAGCCTTGGGTTTCACCTTGCCTCGCCCGCCATTCCTCCTCAGTAAATAAATGCATACTAAGCGCATGCAAGCCGCGGCTGAATTCGTCTGCCAGCAGATTATTAATTAAGCGATGTCTGCTGATTCTGGACTGGTTTTTAAATGCATCGCTAACCAGAATCAGCTTGATATGAGTTTCTGCACCTTGCGGTACATGATGTTGTCCTGATTCATCCTGGACATCAAGATAATGAACGGATAAATGCTGATGCAAGCAGTCTTCAATGCGCTTAGTTCGGTTCATAATATTAAAATTAAAAGCCATGATGGCTTCATTATAATCCATTTGTATTTTAAGGCTATGTCAGTTTATGACTAAATTGGTCCATTTTTTTGTATTTGCTGGCTTAAATTTTTATTTGACAAGCCTAAGCGTTTTAAAATAATCGGTATCCATTTGAAAAATAGAATATTTCATTTGCTGGCATTGTATTTGCTTTAATAAAGCAGATTGCTGAATTTTAATTGAGGAGACTAGCATGAAGCAAAGGGGTTTTACATTAATTGAACTGATGATTGTTGTAGCAATTGTCGGTATTCTGGCTGCGATTGCCATTCCTGCTTATCAGGATTATACCATTCGAGCCCGGGTAACTGAGGGATTGAATATGGCAGCATCGGCCAAATTGGCGGTATCGGAAACGGCAATTTCAAGAGGCGCATTGCCGGCAACGCAAGCTGAAACAGGTTATCAAAGCCCTGCCGCAACGGCAAATGTACAATCTATTACTATTGGCGCTAACGGTGTAATCACCATTACTTATACTCAAGCTGCAGGCAATGGAACTCTTCTTATGACACCTGCCTTGCAGCCAAATGGCGATGTTACCTGGACGTGCACGCAAGGAGGAACATTGCTTGCCAAATACCGGCCAGCGAGTTGTCGAGCTTAATCGTTGATAAATCCCCGCCTTGGCGGGGATTTTGCTTGTATTGACGGTTATTTATAATTTCTGCGCTGTTAACTGATTTTTCAATCGAACATAAACCGGTAGTCCGTTGTGGTAATCAGGATAGGCTTCGCCCTGGATTAGCGGGCTCAAATAACGACGGCAGGCTTCAGTAATTCCAAATCCGTCATCACTGATAAAATCTGCGGGCATCGCTTTTTCCTGGTTGGCAACTTCACTTAAAGGCACGTGGCTGATTGACCATTTATAAGGGGAGTCTTGTTCTCTTTTCACGATGGGCATAATCGCATTGTGTCCATTAATAGCGAGTTCAACAGCTGCTTTGCCTAAGGCGTATGCGTGTTCCAAATCGACTTGTGAGGCGATATGGCGCGCTGCGCGCTGGAGATAATCCGCTACGGCCCAATGGTATTTATAACCCAGGCTGCTTTTAATTAATTGGGCGATTACAGGGGCAACGCCGCCTAATTGAGCATGCCCAAAGGCATCGCGAAGTCCGGCATCGCTTAAGAATTTTCCTTCCTGATTGCGGATCCCTTCAGAAACCACAACGACACAGTAACCATATTCCTTAACACAGGCATCTACTTTGGCAAGAAATTTTTGTTCATCAAAAACAATTTCGGGGAACAAAATAATATGGGGCGGTTCGCCTTTATTTTGCGAAGCCAGGCCGCTGGCGGCAGCAATCCATCCAGCATGACGGCCCATGACTTCAAGGATGAAAACTTTGGTAGAAGAGGCAGCCATTGACGCCACATCAAAACCAGCTTCCATTGTTGAAACGGCCACATATTTTGCAACTGAACCAAATCCAGGGCAGTTGTCGGTAAACGGTAAATCATTATCGACTGTTTTTGGAATACCGACACAAGTAATAGGATAATTCATTTCCCGGCTCATTTTGGCAATTTTATTGGCAGTGTCCTGAGAATCCCCCCCGCCATTATAAAAGAAATAGCCAATGTCATGGGCTTTAAACACTTCGATTAAGCGCTCATACTCAGAGCCGCTATCTTTTAATTTGTAACGGCATGAGCCAAATGCTCCGGCGGGCGTGTTCATTAAACCGGCAATAGCCTCATCGCTCTCAAGGGAAGTGTCAATAAGTTCCTCATTTAAAGCGCCGATAATGCCATTTTTAGCCGCAAATACTTTCCCAATTTTTTCAGGATGCTTACGGGCAGTCTGGATTACACCGCAAGCGGATGCATTGATTACAGCGGTCACGCCCCCGGATTGGGCATAAATTGCATTTTTTACTGACATTATGTCTCCCTAAATAATTACGTGTTAAGTGGCATAAAGACTATCATATTCATCGATCACTTCATCAATATTGCGGATTAATTCAGCGAATGTAGCCTTGAGATCATCAATTTTTTTTGCTTCCTTGGCTTGTTTTTCAAGTTTGGAAACCTGGGTTTGTAAACGAGGTACGCCGCAAAAACAACAGGCCCCATATAACTTGTGGGCGGCGTTTTGCAAATCCTGAATATTCTTTTTGCTATACAGCTCAAGAAATTCAGAGCGGCTCTTGTGAAGTTCGGCTACAAAGCGCTTAAGGAATTCTTCGGCTAAAGCCTGATTACCTGATACTTTCTGAACGCACAAGGGCCAGTCTATGGCCTGATTCCTGGCTTTATTCAGCAAGCGCAGAAGATGGCTGAGCAACTGTTTTTCATCAATTGGCTTTTGCAAGCAAAGATTAATGCCGGCTTTTTTCATTTTTTCCTGGTTGATATCATTGCCGCTGGCACTGATAAGCACAATCGGGGTGGATTTGTTTAAAGACTGGTGTCGGATCAATTGCGCCGCCTCCAGGCCATTTAACTGAGGCATTTGCAGATCCAGCAACAGTAAATTATACCGTTTGCTATTGCAGGCTTTGACAGTTTCTTTCCCGTCTTCTACCGTTTCAATATTGCTTAGTTCGCTGAGAAGTGAGTTTAAGAGCATTCTATTGACCGGATTATCTTCCGCTATCAGAATTTCAGGGTGAATCAGACGCAATTGCTTGCGCAGGTTATCCAGTTCCTGATCCATTGCTACTGGGGCTGTGGTCTGACTGGAAAGCTGTTCGATTACTTCGTGTAATTTTTGAATACTGATTGGCTTGAATAAGAATGCCTTGGCCCCGAGAGACTGGGGATTATGAATTAGCCATTTGGAAATTAAAACGCTTGGCATGGATTGTTTGCTAAGGATTTGCGCAACCTGTTTTTCGCAACCTTCATTCACATTTACAAAGGCAATCGTACAATCCTGATGTTTGACGAATGCTTTTTCCAGCTGATTAAACGAAGTAACCGGTACTGATTCAATACCCCAATAGCCCAGTCCATTACATAGCGCCTCCAGTTGCAGACTGTTGTCATCAAAGCAAAGTGCTTTGATATTATTGAAACGATGGCTCTGGTTTTTCTCTACTTCATAAGCAGATAATTTTTCAAGCTTGATATAAATGGAGAAAGTGGAGCCCTTATTGAGTTCGCTTTGAAGCATAATACGGCCTTCCATAGCTTCAACCAGTTTCTTACAGATAACAAGACCAAGCCCCGTACCGCCGTAGCGGCGGGTGATGGAAGTATCGGCTTGATTAAAGGCATTAAATAGCTTGGTTTGGTCTTCGCTGGAGATGCCAATGCCGGTATCAGTCACTGAGATGCACAGAAAATAATCTTTCTCCGATTCCTGTTCAATAGAAGTACGAACCAGAACATAGCCATGATCGGTAAATTTTACTGCATTGCTTACCAAATTACTCAGAATCTGCTTGATTCTTAAGGGATCGCCCAATACCGTTTTGGGTACATTAATTTGGGTGGACGGGATTAAATCAATTCCTTTTTTATGGGCATTGGGAGCGGCCAGAGTTAATACTTCATCAATACAGGCGCGCAGATCTAAGGGTATGCAGTCCAGATGAAGCTTCCCGGCATCCATTTTTGAGTAATCGAGGATATCGTTGATGATAGCCAGCAAATCCTGTGCGGATGATTTAATGGTTTTGACATAATCAAGCTGCAAGGCATCGAGCTTACTCTCCAGCAGTACATTGGTAAAACCGATAACGCCATTCATGGGGGTGCGAATTTCATGGCTCATATTGGCGATAAATTCTGATTTCTGCCGGCTTTTCTCTTCTGTTTTCTTTTTCTCTAACGATAACTGGATATTCTTTTCTTCCAGGAGTTCAAGACCCTGCTGTAAATCCGCAGTGGCGACTTCGATATGATGATTCAATTCACGGACAATGTTCAGATACTGCTTTTGTAAATGGGCACAACCTTGCTCAATCTCTCCGAGTTCACCTGGGCTTGAAACGTTAATTTTGGTTTCAAATTCATTGCTGAGAATTTGTTTCATACTGCGGCGAAGACGGGAAATCGGCTGATAAATACGCTTGGATAGAAAGTAATGAATCGTCAGGCTGATTAGCAGTCCAAGCAAAGTGATAAAGATGGTAATAATATACATCTTGTACTGCTTAATCAGTGTCGACTGGGTATCAATATCGATAGAAAGCCAGCCCAGGATATCGTCGGCCTGCAGGGGAATGAAATCTGTGGGCGTGCGGAAAGGCGTTGTCGCATATAGATTATATTTAGGAATGGTAATTGGCGCGACAAAATTGATAGAGTAAGGTCTGAATTGCTTACTTTCAATATAATCACCGGTGTACTCAGGCGGTTTGAACGGTTTGTGGATAGAATGTTTCCCGCCGCGATAAGCGACTAGCTGGCCTTCAGCATTATAAAAAGCGAGGGCTTGTACCTCTGGATTGACGGTAGAAGCATTGATCAAGCCTTGCAGGGTTCGCCGGTCGTTACGCATCATTGCTAACTGCGCCGCCGGTAATAATTGCCTGATATAGGCTTCCCCCAGACGGGACATGTGCTGATTTAAATCTTTACTGAACTGGCCATTATAAAAAACAGCAAAAAGAAGGGCGACCAGAAATACTGGAATTAAGGTCGTTAACCTGAGTTGGTACTTGATACCAATTCCCTTCATAAGGGAATCCTGTTATGGGGCATAGTAATAAGCGATAAAATTTTTGAAAACGATACAAAGTTTAAATGAAAACATCAATCAATTCCTGCATTTTATTTCCGAAATCCCTGCATTTCGACCATCAGCCATGGCCCCTCGGCCTGCGCCCACAGCTATCTACACAAATATTTTCCCCGTCCGAATCCCCAGACACCGACCACCGAATCCCCAGGCACCGACCACTGAATCCCCGCGGCACCGACCACCGATCCCCGCGGCACCGACCGCCGAATCCCCGCGGCACCGACCGCGGGGCCCATGCCTGTTGGAGCATTGTCCTCAGACAAGTTTCAATGTTGCCAAAAAATAGGGTTTAAAAGGTCATCATAAACAAGTGTTCCTAACATTAAATTGGCTTCGTGTGGGCCCCGCGGTCGCAGCCGCGGGGATTCGATAGCTTTTAATTCTTATGCACCTATGGGGCGCAGCCGCGGGGATTCGGTGCTGGAAAACATTTGTGTAGATTACCCATGGTCTTTGCCGGGCGTTGAAACTGCGCTATCATAACAGGTTAATATTGATTATTTATTGGAGAACCTGATGGTTGTCAGAACAAGGTTTGCCCCGAGCCCAACCGGGCTGTTGCATGTGGGCGGTGTGCGTACCGCATTGTATTCATGGTTGTATGCCAGGCATCACCAGGGTGAATTTATCCTTAGAATCGAAGATACGGATCAGGAACGTTCGACCACCGAGTCAGTGCAGGCTATTCTGGATGGAATGTCCTGGTTAAATCTTGATAGTGATCAAGGGCCTTTTTATCAGTCCGAACGCTATGCGCGTTATGAAGAAATTGCCAGTTTTCTGCTGGAAAAAGGGATGGCATATCGATGCACCTGCTCCAAAGAGCGCCTCGAAACTTTGAGGGAAGAACAGCTGGCTGCCAAACAAAAACCCCAGTATGACGGGCATTGCCGCGAAAAAAACTTTGCCCCGATGAAGGAGCCGCATGTTATTCGTTTTAAAAACCCTCAATCCGGCATGGTCTCTTTTTCGGATCAGGTTTATGGCGACATCCACATTGATAACACAGAGCTGGATGATTTGATCCTTATCCGTTCCGATGGACACCCTACCTATAATTTTGCAGTGGTTATTGATGATATGGATATGGGCATCACTCATGTCATCCGCGGCGATGATCATATTAATAACACACCGCGGCAAATTAATTTATTCAAGGCTTTAAATGCGCCAATCCCGGTTTTCGCCCATTTACCGATGATTCTTGGCGATGACGGAAAGCGCTTATCCAAACGACATGGTGCTGTCAGCGTTATGCAGTTTAAGGAAGAAGGAATATTACCCAAAGCCTTGCTAAATTATCTGGTACGGCTGGGCTGGTCCCATGGGGATCAGGAAATATTCAGTTCGGAAGAGATGATTGACTTTTTTGATTTAAAGCATGTCAGCAGGGGCGTTTCCAGCTTTAATTATGAAAAATTATACTGGCTCAACCAGCATTATTTAAAAGAACAGGATCCAGAAGAAACCGCAGAAGCGCTTGCCTGGCACTTTGAACAGCAGGGCATCTCCCTGGAAGAAGGGCCAGAATTGGCAGCTATCGTAAGGTTGCAGGCCGAACGTTGTAAAACATTGGTGGAGATGTGTGATAAAAGCCGGTATTTTTACGAAGACGATATAGCCTATGATGAAGATGCCGTAAAAAAACATTTACGCCCGGTTGTTCTGGAACCCTTGAATAAGCTTTACGGCTACCTGGCTGAGCAAGCTGATTGGAATGCCGAAGCATTGCATGGTTTAATTGAAAAAGTATGCAGCGAATTTGATATTAATATGGGCAAGTTGGGGCAGCCTTTGCGCGTGGCCGTTACGGGTACAGGCATGTCGCCGGCGATTGATCAAACGCTGATGCTAATAGGTAAAAAAAGAACTCTGGCGCGTCTGGATTATGCCCTTGGACGTATTCGTGAACGTGCAGCGGCCAGTTCCTGATTATTTCGAATCGGGTCATCCGAATCCCCGCAGCCCGCTCTCCTCGAATCCCCGCGGCTCGCTCTCCTCGATCCCCGCGGCTCACTCTCCTCGAATCCCCGCGGCTCGCTCTCCTCGAATCCCCGCGGCTGCGACCGCGGGGCCCACACGAAGCCAATTTAATCTTAAGAACACTTGTTTATGACTACCTGTTAAATCCTATTTTTGGCAACATCGAAACTTGTGTGAGGACCATGCTACTCTAACAGACATGGGCTCCGCGGTCGCAGCCGCGGGGATTCGGGTGGCCAGCTTTGCGGGGATTCGGGTGGCCAGCTTTGCGGGGATTCGGGTGGCCAGCTTTGCGGGGATTCGGGTGGCCAGCTCTGCGGGGGTTCGGGTGGCCAGCTCTGCGGGATTCGGAGTGACATACACCGCGGAATTCCCCCAAAAGCCCCTCAATTCTGCTTAATCGTACTGTCTTTAATATTCTTCAACCACAAGGCCCGTCTTTCTTCGCCCATATCTGCACTGCGGTAAACATAGTGGAGTACATAAAGACCATTATTCGTGCTTACAATTTTTTGAATTTCATCCTGGGCTGAGTCACTAGGTTCTTTCACTTTGAATTCGAAAATAATCTGGTCAGGTGTTTCTTCAATAATAGTAATTTCAGGATTGGCAATTTTTTTCAGGTTTTCCATAATGACGCTGGCGAATTGCTTTACGGTAGCCTGTTTTTGCAGTTCAGGAAAAAATTGGGTGGTAATCAGTTCCTGCCAATGATCAAGCTGCTCGCCTGCTGGTAAATACTCTATTGTGGTTATTGCGGGATCTTTTTTCCCCCATGCTGCCTGCCATATACGATTATCAAATACCAGATTCTGTTGTTCTGATTTTACAATTTCCTGATCAATTTTAATTCCAGGATTTAAAATCTTTGTACTGCAATATAATTCATTCTGATAAGTGTAATATTCAATGCATTGACCCGCATTCTCCTGATTCATTTTAATCAGGTCTTCCGGTTTTACCTCAGAAGCGTGTAGCGATGGGGCGGTGCAGAGGAGGAGGTAGATGCTCAACAGGTTGACCAGTTTTGTCATAATGGATATCCCTAGAAAAAAATCCATTGTAAATGATTTCATCCATAAAGTCTTTTTTGAAAAAAGTGAATACGATCATCTATAGTTAGAATAGCAAAATCAAAAGGGTCATTCGCAATGAAAGTTAAGGGATTTTGTTTTCTGCTATGGTTAAGTCTCACCACCAGCCTGTTTGCCGCTACACCTGTCAAGATTGGAACTCCTTTTTTCGATCCACCTTTTGCAACGAATGACAGCCATTACATTTTGAATGGTTTTGATATTGATTTGATGAAAAAAATATGTGAAAAATTGCAATGGCAGTGCAGCTTTGTTTCCTTGGAAGGGCCTAAATTATATACTGCCTTGTCGGAGGGAAAGATCGATTACGCGATCGGAGATATCGCAATTACCCCCTCAAGACAGCTCAATTATTTATTCTCAATCCCCTATATGATTACTGAGGGCGGGTTTATTGTATTGACTGATAGCTCGTTAACAGATTTGAAATCCCTGAAGGGCAAGCGGGTGGGGGTTATGGCCTGGCGTGTGTATAATGAATACCTGCAGCAGAACTCTGAATTGGGCATCACAGTGGTTCCCTTTGATGATTTTAATAATTTAGCGGAGGCCTTGGTAAAAAAGGATATTGATGCTGTATTTATGAACAAATACAGCGCTTCGTATTTGGCTCGCCAGCATCCGGACAAAATCAAATTGTTAGATATTGACTTGAAAATGAATGAGGGTATCGGCATTGCAAGTAACTATGGCAATGAAAAAAATATGGATAAAATTAACCACCTGATATTACAGTTCCAGGCTGATGGAACTTTTGTTAATTTATATAATTACAATTTTGGATTCTTTATAACTCGCTGACTATGTCTAATTCCCAGGAACAACAATTACATCGTGAACTTTCTTCTGCCGCGGTTATTAAAGAGCAGTTAACTGCCATAACCGATGATTTTCAGCGTAAATACAAGGATGAAGGGGCCAGGCAGTTTGCTGAACTGGCGCATGCCAGTACCGATGAGGCCCTTGATGGTATGCTAAGCGCCAAGACCATGGATAATTTTCTGCTGCATGAAAAACGCTTATCTAACCTGTTAAAAAACCTGAAAAAGAAATCAAACCTACCAGATAATCTTGAGGACTCATTAGCAAGTTATCGTTTTTATCGCCATCTCATGTCTGTACTTGGTGCCTTACGTTTAGAAAATGCAGAGCCTTTGCTTAAGCATCAACCGCAGTGGTTTATCGAAGATCTTCAATATCAGGAGTGGGAGCCACGGCTTAATCAATTAGCCAAATTAAAAAATGAAAATGAGCTTGAGGTTTTAAAAAGCAAATTTTTTGAAGAAATTCTTAAAAAAGACTCCAGAATGGATTTAGCCAACCTGGCCTCTCTCGCAGTCATGGAGCGGCAGATTCGTGCCTTTAGTAAGCAGCGTATGGCGGAATTGAAGCAAAGCAAAAAATGGCAGCATTTCTTGCAAGATGCCGGCTGGATGGGGCTTGGGTTAGGATTAGTAATAACATCCTCTGTATTTGGCATTGCATTTCCATTTCTGGCGATACCCGGTTTGGTGCTCGGGGCAGCAGTAGTCGGTTACAGCGTTATTGACTTTATCAAGCAAAGCCGGGAAGTGTATTCGGAACTGTATCCTGAAGATAAAGGGTCTCACATCACCCAGGAATTTATTGAGCAATTAAAAAAAGAATACGGCGAGAGTCTTCCTGGAATTAATATTGAGGTCTTGGTCAAGCAGCAAATGACCAGTGATAGAAAATGGTCGCTGGAGAAAAAACTGGTGACTGGTCTTGGTTATGGTTCCTCAGCAGCGGGTCTGGGGCTGGCTATGCTCAGCATGGCCTTTCTTTTTCCCGGATTCACTGTACCGTTAGGTGTCATTATTGCTGTCAGCGTCGCTGCTCTGGTAATTACCAGTTTTTCCGGGGTTCTGCTGGGATTCAAAGTGTATCGCGAAAATGCAGAATATAAGAACAGGGAACGGGAAATTAAAGAGTTGATCACAGAAGATACCCAGTCGCTTGCAGAGCTTCCTCTCTTGCCCCAGGATCAATTCGAGCCAAGCAGTACAGCCAGATTATTTCAGAAAGGAATTGCGACCCATGTAGAAAATGGGGAATCAGCTTTAACTGACGAAGGGCATGATAAGATACAGGAGCGGGAAAAAACGCCGGAGACTGGTAATGGGAATGCGCCAGAAATCAAAGATGAGGGTGAAAGTGAAGGGGAAACGCAAAGACCTCACTAATGTTTGCCTGCCCGTCTTTGCGAGCCTCTGGCGAAGCCATCCAGATCGAGGCTTGAATGGGGCATCGAGCTCTAGATTGCTTCACTTTGTTCGCAAAGACATGATAAGCAGCTATGATCAGGCCGCTTCCGACCTGTCATGACTCGCCAATAAGGCTTCTGCCAAACCCAGCATAGCGCATTGCGGGTTCATTTCTCTGGCTTTGTTAATCGATTCAGCGGCCTCTCTCCATTGTTTGTTCAGAATAGCCACTAATGCCAGACCCGACCAGGCATCTGAAAGTGTGGGTTCTATCTGTGTCGCGGATTGATAGCAATGCCAGGCTTTGTCCGCATCATTCATCAACAAATGGCACCAGCCAAGCCCCAGCCATGCCTGATAAAAATGTTGATGGTACTCAATGCTTCTCTCAAACGATTTTTGCGCATCCAGTAGCTGATGCTCCTCCAATTGTTTAATGCCAAGCCGATACCAGAGGCGGTAGCTTGACGGATGCATTGCCAGGAATGATTCGATATCGCCTAAGCTTGTTTGCTGATCAAGAAATAACATGAGCATGCGCGCATCCTCATGAACTGGATTAAGTGCCAGGCTTGCTTTTGTAAAATGAAGCGCCTGCTGTTCGTCTTCAAGCTCAAAATAAGCAGTGGCTAATAAACCCAGGAGCTCTTCATTATGTTCAAAACCTTGCACAGAACAGATAAGTTGAATACTGTCCTCAAAGCGCTGAAGCCGCTGTAGTATCCTTGCTTTCAGAACAAGTATTTCATTGCTGCTTTCCAGTGATTCAAGCATTTCATTAATTGAAAGGAGTAGATTGGTATTATTAGGATCTTGTTGAAGATAAGAAAGATAACGCTGCAGTGTTTGATTTTCCATTATTAAATCCTTTAATTGCTTGCGAGGCAGGGAGGATTGTAATAGAAAACAAAAGACTGAGTAAAGGGCTTTGGAAAGATTCTAGGGTGGGGAAAATACTCCCCACACTATGTCTTAAGTTTAATAATTGAAAGTACTTTTCGAATTTTCCTCTGAAAAATCAAGAAATTCAAAATCATCGATATCCAGTTCGTCAGGAACACCGGCGGGCTCGAATCCATCCAGGAGGCTGCTGCTTATGTTCAAATGAGGGAGATCGATTTTTTCACTTTGTTCTGATTTAGCGGAGGCAGCTTGCGGTGTATTATCTTTTTGATAGCGGCTAGAAAGATAGCTACTGATATAGCCTATTCCTTGGATCACCTTTTGTGTAGCCGCTTTACTGTAATCACCAAACTCATATCCTTTCTTCATCTCTGAAGTTGCTTTGTTAGCAGCCTGGGCGCAAAGCTTGATATGCGCTGATATTCGCTGGACTTCCTGAATCTGTTCTTCCTTTAATTTGACTGGAGACTCTTCTGATAAAGTTTCATTAAATTTAATCACCGCGGCAACCAGAATATCGTAACGAGGACCACGCTGCACCGGATCAATCAGATAATCGGCCAGTCCAAATCCTTGTGTATTATTCGCAGAGATATACTCTTTCATAGCCTGAAAGCCGCGGCCATCGCCTGATATCGGTGCAAATGCAAGATAAGTTTCTGCATATTCCTGATAGGTTCTAAAATACAAGGCGAAAAGATGCGCCCGTTCGGCCCTCAACTGATTAAATTTCTCTATTTCAGTCGTTGAAGCATTTCCTGCCTCAATTTTCTGGGAAAGAAGAAAACCATAGGCGACATTCTGATGAATTTTAATGGAATGGTTAATAAGCTGCGGAATCAATTCTTTGAATTTATTTAAAATGGGCTGATTTCCAACAAGCTCATCTTTCGAAAAAGCGTCTTTCAAAAAAGTTAATTTGTCACGATAAACTTTTTCACTCGAAAAAAGTTCCTCAATTGCATAATTAATACTTGGTTCTTTCTTCTCTTGCATTGGTTGCTCCAATCGACTTTGTAGATTAAAAAATAACCATTTTACAGTTTTTATATTAAGAGAAGATTAATTGCCATCGTTCCGTCATTGCGAGCCTTGGCGAGGCAATCCAGAGCGGGGCTTGAATGAGGAGTCGAGTTCTGAATTGCTTCACTTCGTTCGCAAAGACGGGGAGTGGAGTATTATGCCATCGTCCCGTCATTGCGAGCCTTGGCGAAACAATCCAGATCGCGGCTTGAATGAGGCACCGGGCTGCGTCTGGATAATTTGATAAATGCAAAGGGGACAACAAAGAGCGAAAAGAATGTCCCTACTACCATACCGCCAAGGATAACAACCCCCAGTTGCCGGCGGCTTTCAGCACCAGCGCCTGTTGCCAGGGCGAGCGGGAGGGCGCCGAGCAGCATGGCCATGGTTGTCATTAAAATAGGGCGTAACCTGATTTTTGCACTTTCGATCACTGCATTAAACTTATCCATCCCTTCCTGGATTTTCTGGTTGGCAAATTCAGTAATCATAATGCCATGTTTGGTAATCAGGCCCACAAGGGTTACCATGCCGATATTGGTGTAAAGGGAGATGGTTTGGTGCGTTAAATACAGGGTCAATAAAGCGCCTACGAGACACAGCGGAACACTTAATAGAACAATGAGCGGATCGATAAAACTTTCAAATTGCGCAGAAAGAACCAAATAGATAAAGAGCAATGCCAGAAGCATTGCATAGATGCTGCTTCCAGAGGATTCAAGATAATCCTTGGCGGTTCCAGTAAAGCGGAACTGGATGTCATCAGGCAATTTCTTTTCCAGCAGATCCTGAATTTTATCGATTACCTCATTTAAATGAGCACCGGGAGCCAATTCAGCACTGATGCTCGATGTTCTTAAACGATTCAAATGGGGCAGGCTATCTGGGCCAATGGAATGGCTTACATCAATTAATGTGGACAAAGGCACCATTTTATGCCGACCGCTTTTCACATAGAGTTTGTTGAGAATGGCAATATCGCGCCGCTGCGAATGTTTTAGCTGTAAAATGACTTTGTAGGTTTGTCCATCATAATTAAAATTGACCGGATTGCTGCCGCCAAGCATGGTGGAGAGCAATTCGGCCACCTGTGCCAGATTAACGTCGAGATCAGCAGCAAGCTGCCTGTCGATTTCAATATTCACCTGCTCGCTGTCCAGGGCAAGATTATTTTTAACATGCCTGAGTTGTGGAAATTCACTGAGGGACTTAACCACGTCATTACTAATTTCATTTAAACGCTTGTAACTGGTATTCCCCATGATGGCCAAACTGAACTGATTGCTGCTTCCGCCGCGATTGCCAAGGGGGTTGGGGCTTACCGGGTATACATTGACCCCGGTTAATTTCTGCATTTTTTCACTGAGCTCATCGCTGATCTCTTTTTGCGAACGTGAGCGCTCATGCCAGGGGCGTAGTTTTAAAATGGTAAATGCTGAAGAAGGTTTTACTGAAACAAAATAATTGACCTGCTCAGGTACGGATTCATAAATAGCTTCCAGTTCCCGGCTGTAGTGATCAGTATATTCCGTACTTGCGTTGGTGGGTGAGGCAACAGGTCCAATGATATAGGATTGATCTTCAACAGGGGCGAGTTCGGCCCCCAATTGATGGTAACAGAAAAAACCAAGCAGACAGGATGCCGCAAGAATCAGGGATAGGCGGTATGGGCGATGCAGCATCCGGATTAGACTCTCGCTGTAACGTTCGCCAAGCCGGCTAAAAAAATGATTGAGTAAGTGACTGTAGCGGCTTTCCTTATTATCGAGCAATTGTGAGCACATCATTGGCGAAAGACTTAAGGCTACTAACCCAGATAATAAAACACAGATCGACAAGGTGGCCCCGAACTGGAAAAAAAGTTTACCGGTAAAACCGTTAACGAAACCCATGGGCGCATAGACTGCTGCGAGGGTGATGGTCATTGCTAGAATGGCAAATACGATTTCATTGCTGCCTTTGATGGCAGCGCGGATAGGGGACAAGCCATTTTGTATATGCCGATGACAATTTTCCAATACCACAATGGCATCATCAACCACTAATCCAATGGCTAACACCATTGCCAGCAGGGTTAATGAGTTAAGCTCAAACCCAAGCCAGTACATCGGCCAGAAGCAGCCAATCAGGCAGATTGGGATAGTTACAATAGGTATCAGTGCCGCGCGAATACTCCCAAGAAACAAAAGAACAACCAATCCCACAAATAAAGACGCTTCAAAAAAAGTCCAATACACTTCATGGATAGACGCTTTAATAAAGCTTGTCGAATCAAAAACGATCTCTGCCTTGAAGCCTTCAGGAAACGTTTTCTCCATACGCAGTAAACTTTTACGAACGGCTTTGGCAACATCCACCGGGTTAGCATTGGATTGGGCTAAAATAGCCAGACCTACTGCCGGTTTGCCATTGATTCGTAATAAATTATCTTCATTTTCACTGCCGACGGTGACAGATGCAACTTCACTTAAACGGATTAACTGATGGTTCCGCTGCGCAATGACCAGTTCCGAGAATTTTCTGGCATTCTGCAGCCGCGCATGGGTCACAACTGTATAATAGCGGTTCGCACTTTTAATCTGCCCGCTGGGAACGTCGATATTCTGTTGTGCAAGTGCGTTTTTTATTTCGGCAACAGTAATCTGGCGGGCAGCCATCTTGACCGGATCGAGTGCAATTTTTACCGCATAATTTCGACCGCCGTGGAAACTGACCTCGCCAACTCCCTGAATTTCCTGCAAAACCGGTTTGATATTCCTGGAAATATAATCGGTAATTTCAAGCGGATTTTTTCTCGCATCATGGAAACCAAGCACCACCACGGGATTGGCATCAGAATCGTTTTTATTGACGACAGGTGCATGGCTCCCCAAAGGCAAGTGGGTCTGCAGCGATGACATTTTATTGCGGATATCGCTGATCGCCTCATTAATGTCCACCCCTAATTGAAAGTCGATGGTCACACGGCTTTTTCCAAGCAGACTGGTTGAACGCAGGCTGTCTACACCCGAAATGCTGGATAACATGTTTTCAACCGGAATGGTAATTTCTTTTTCAACCAACTCGGGGCTTGCCCCATCAAATTCAGTGTTAATGGTGATAGAGGGTTTCTCAATATTGGGTAGATGACGCAGTGACAGTTTGGCGAAATGCAAAAGACCGGTAATGACAATCATGAGGGTTAGAACAATAGTGAATACAGGGCGCTTGATGCAATGTTCTGGAAAAGTCACCTCGGACTCCTGATGTGATTAACGGCAATAACCTTGCTGCCTTCTTTCAATTTATGCTGGCCACGGACAATAATGATGTCATCCGCTTTCAAACCCTGGCAGATTTCTGTCATAGCGGCATGGTGCGTGCCTGTTTTCACACGCACAGTGATCGCTTTATCCCCGCGAAGCACAAAAATTTTCTGCCCGCTGATGGTTGGTATTAGGCTTTCCTCAGGAACAAGCAGCCGTTTTCTGGCTAAACCCAACTGGTGTTTGACCCTGACGAATAAACCGGCAGAGAGCTGGTTTTTGCTGTTATCAATCAATGCTTCTACAGCAATCGTGCGCGTGTCTTTATCCACCGTGGGAGCCAGATAATTCACTTTTCCAATAAAAAAAGTATTGGGAAAGGCGTCTGAACTAACCCGGACACGTTGCCCATTATGAAGGCGGGGCAGAAGTCTTTCCGGCACATTGTATTCTACGCGCAGCTGCTGGTTGGCTACCAGATGAACCAGAGGCTGCCCTACTTTGACATATTGCCCAACACTGACCTGTTTCGAGCCCAGGGTACCAGTGAAGGGTGCACGCAGGTTGAGCTTTTCCAGTTGCGCCTGTTTTACTTTTACCGCATTTCGTTTCTCGCGCAGATCGGCTAATGTCCGATCAAGTGCCTGGGCGGAAGCAAGGCTTTTCTGTGCCAGCTCTTTGGTGCGTTTATAATTAGTCTCACTTAATGCGAGGCTGGCTTTGGCACTGGCCAGCTGGCTTTTCATAACCGTATTGTCCAGTTGAATGAGCAGGGTGTCTTTTTTTACCAAAGCACCGGGCTGAAAATGAATAGCAACAATTTGCCCGGCAATTTCTGAACTGATATCGATATTATCCATGCTCGACAGACTGCCCAGAGTCTCAAACTGTTCAGCTAAAATGCGTTCAGTCACATGAGCAGTTTCAACTGTAACGACTGGTGCTTGTGGTTGGGTATGTTGTTTACCGGAAATTGCAAACTTGAAGTAAAAAAATGAAATTGCTGCCAGGCCAGTCAAAAGCAAAAGTGAAAACCGAGATTTCATGCGAGGATCCTGGAATGTTTAGCTGATCGGATTATTATAAAGCAAGTTGCGGCAATGGGAAACCTTGATGCGCTTTGCTTATCGGGGCTACGTGTTATGATCCAGGCTGATTAATCCGGGAAATGAAAATATGAGATATCGCTTTATTCCACTGTTACTTATTCCATTAGCCTTTAGTGGAGCCTCCTTTTCCCGACCGCAAAAGATTAATCAACCCCAATTAGAGTCTGTAAGCATTCACTCTATTCATGATGCCATTCAAAATCATCAAATGACCTGCTTTGATCTTGTGGCTGCATATATTGAGCGTATAAAAAAATATAACTTAAGTGCCAGAAGCGCTGCCCCAATCAATGCCTGGACTGAGCTAAACCCTTCAGTTCTGGTGGAGGCGCAGCAATTAGACGCTGCTTTTAAACAGTCCGGCAAACTCACTGGGGCACTTCACTGCATTCCAGTCATATTAAAAGATAATATTGATTCGTTTGATACAACGACAACCTCTGGTTCCTATGCTTTATTGGGAAGTCAGCCTGTTCGTGATGCGTTTCTGGTGAGCAATTTACGTAAGGCAGGCGCTATTATCCTGGGAAAAGGCGGAATGGACGAGTTTGCCTGGGGCATGATCGGGATAAGCAGCCGTAGTGGTCGAATGGGTAATGCTTTCAATCCCAATAAAAATCCTGGCGGATCCAGCGGTGGACCTGCAGCCGCTGTCAGTGCCAGTTTTGCTGTACTGGGTATTGGTACTGATAACAGTGGCTCAGTAAGAATCCCGGCAGCATTCCATGGATTAGTTGGATTACGTCCGAGCACCGGCTTAATTAGTCAACAGGGTATTTTCCCTATGGGGAATCTGGATGGCACTGCGGGGCCTATAGCAAAATCCACAGAGGAGCTCGCCCTTGTATTGGATATCATTGCCAAACCCGATCCACAGGATCCCAAAACGCTTGATATTCCCAGAATAGAAAGCTACAAGCAGTTTTTGAACAGGAACGGCTTAATGAATAAACGGATTGGTATTGTGCATAATGTCAACGGCATTAAACCATTCGAAAACATGCCAGGCCGCATTTTAAAAATAGTACAAAGCGCAACTCAAGACATGCATAAAATGGGTGCCACTTTCATTGATATTGATCTCCCATTGTTTAATAACGATCGAAAAAATAACCAGGCAGGGGAGCTTCAGGATGTCAATGCATACCTGGCTTCCTTTCCCTCAACCAGGAAAAATTTTCAGGATATTTGTGAATCTAATCGCACGCGAAATTTTGGAACCAATAAAGAATGTATTCGCTTTTTCAAGAACATGGCAAACAAGGGCAGCACGACCTATCAAAAAGCAGAATCGATATTTGCCAAAAATAAAATCTATGTCCACAGGATTATGAACGAACATAAACTGGATGCTTTACTGATACCAATAACGACCCATGGAACTGCGACCTATGAAGCAATGAGCGTCAATACCTGGCGTGCTCCAGTCTCTTCTAACTCTGGTCTTCCTTCCATCAGTATAAATGTGGGTTATAGCGCTGGCATGCCTGTGGGAGTTGAGCTGGTGGGTAAGCAATTTCATGAGGGCCTATTAATAGGAATTGCCTACGCTTATGAAATGCAGGCTTCAAAAAAAATTAATCCAACGATGCCTGAAGAAAATGCATCCTTACTCAATTTATCAATTCCAGAACTTAATAACTTATTTACCTTACTCGGTAAAAATTCATATGAAGAAGTTTTAATACATAATGGAGATCCGGAGGATAAGTCTCATGAATTAACACCAGAAAAATTTCAAAAGATTACCCTCGAAACAATTGAAAACATGAAGTTGAACCAAAAATGAATCTGGACGAATACTTGATTCTGGATCTAAATGGGCGGAGGATTACCCTATTTTTAACAGGCGATAAATGTATTTTTAAACAGAGATATATCCAGGCCTGTTTATTCAGTGAAATATTCATCGCTATGTTTGGGAAGCCCGTCCTTCCGTCGACTCTTAGCCAGGAATTATTGTCGCTGAAGAACCGAACTTTTCAGTAGTAATAGTGCTCGGAGCCTGGAAGAAGGCAGATGAATAGCCTGTATCTGAAAACAACTGCCCAGATGTTTGTGTATTAACCCCTGGATTGGCGCCTTGCAAATATGGGTTGATGCGACTTCTTATAACGCTGATTTTCTTTAGAACCGTTTTATAAGCAAGACTAGCATTTAACTGATTAAAATTTTGTTCTAAACGTTTAAACAAGTCGTTTAATCGCTGAGTATGGCTGCTATCGTTAGCCAGGTCCGGATCAAGAGCCAGTAAATCCAATTCAAATTCTAAATTTTTATCCTCTAATTCCAGGCGAATACACTGAATGACCTTTTGTAGTCGTTCATTATTTTTATAGTAGATTTCAGTTTCACTCTTACCCAAAAGGGTTTGAACTCTTAAAGTTGATTTTAAAGCTTTATTAAGTATTTCGAGGCTTGCAATTGGATCGTCTTTAACTCGAATTTCAATAGCTGCAAATCGGCCAGCAGCTGCCTGGACAGCAAGCCTGGTGGCTATGGAAATATAATTTTTTTTCTCAGATACGGATAGTTTTGCCGCAGCGGTTTCGTAAAGATGGCTGAAATAATTGTAAGCACTGATAATAGATTTCTGTCGGTTTTGCAGCAATAGAGTCAGATTGCTTTTATACTCGCCATCGATTAACTTAAAAACGTCTTTTTCAATCGCCTTCAGGTCAATAGATTCAATTGATCCGTTATTGACTTTAGTATGCATGAGCATGATTTCAAAACAATCGATCCCGCAATCAACGCCGGACGCAGTGCGGTAATCAGTGCCTTTTAATGCGTCAAAACCAATGAGGACTGTTGGAAGGGCGGGGGATTTAAAGGTGGCGCGATTCGATACATGAATCTTATTACGAAAGCTCATAATTCTTGGTTTATCTTCATATTTAACAGCTGGTTTTAAAGGGGTGTAGCTAGCGACTCTCCCTCTGCTGTTAATGCCTAGCAATAAATTAAGCCACTCCTGTTGTTTCGCTTCGGGTAAATCAGGCGGCGCCTCCATGTAGGCACAGACTTTTCCTTTGGCTTCCCTTGAGTAAGTATAAAAAGTAGGAAACGCCTCATAATGCCAGCCAAGTGTTCGCAGCGCTTCTCGTGCCGCTATATTTTGTTCAGGAGATTTATGGAATTTATAATCAGAGGGAACCGCATCTGTACTTTCCAGACTAAAGAAATTTTTTATTGACTCAGAATCAGCGACGATAATCTGGGCTATTAAATGATCAGGAATGGGGTTGAGATCAACAAGAGGACTGGGTATAAAGACTTCGTCAAGTTTTTGTTTCTGCTGAAAGTTATTTACTGCCTGTGCGACGACTCCTCTATATCCCGAGCAGTCATACACATAATTTGCAGGATAAACATGCTGGGTACCATCATTGCTAACAGTGATTACACCATATTCCTGGCCTTCCTTTGCCGGTTTCATATCAATAAAGGTCTCGTTTAGAAAAAGGCATCCCGTTGATTGGAGGAACTCGTACATGAAACGTTCCAGCTCTTTTATATGGCAAGCGGGTGAGTGATTGCTGGTATCAATCCCTGTTTTATCCTGAACTTTAGTAAATGTAGACTTATTGATATGTCCAGGTCTGGTGTAAATACCGATACGGCGATCGATAAGTACTATATTCTCAGGATTAACTTTTTCATTAATTAATCGATTCGCTGTATATAGGCCGCCTAAACCAGCGCCTACTATAACAATTTTTGACATATTACAAATAATTAATGTACATAAATATAGCCGATTATATAAAAATAATATTAAGTGTTTATTAAGCAAGTATTTAGTGCATTGATAAAAATGTGAAAGGTATGGAACTGGATTGCTTCACTTCGTTCGCAAAGACGAGGCCAAATTCACCCGTCATTGCGAGCATAGCGAAGCAGAACGGAACCAGAATGAGGCACTAAAGCCTGGTTTGCTTCACGTTGTTCGCAAAGACGGACACTAGACTGCCAGCCATTGATTCAGGACTTCCACAATTTTTTTGGCCTGATCCTCACTGGAAATATTAAATTTTGACTTCATCCAAAACTGGTTATTTCTTTTCTGGTAGCGTCTGATGGAATATTTGACAGGGCCAAAATCGTTCTTGGCATTGTCCCAATCCTGGTATTTGAACATGATGGTCGTCCAGGCGCCTTTTGATAAAACGTATTTATCCAGTTCGCGCGTAGTTTCTGTACCGTTTTCGCTAAATGCGATCGTTAAATCATCGATTGTTTCACTCATTTAAAACCCTCAGGAAGACATTAATCGATGGATTGTAGTTTGCCATCAACAAAAGTCAAGGACATGGGCGGACCATACTGGGAAGGCTGATAGGTCCAGATCTGCGGTTTGGTTTGACTTTGTACAGGCACTTCGATGAAGGTATTATTGACGATAGATGGACTGCCGCAGGCACCGTATACTTTACCTACCGGGTCGCCTGCCTGAATACTGGTGCCGCCACAGATTGAAAAGGCATTAGTAGAATTGCCATTTAGAACAATATCGTGAACCTGATTATTCACTACATCCACCTGCAATTGTACACCGCCACCAGTTCCCTGAAAGGGGGCGCTGCCATAATTACTGTTTCCAATAGGCAACTTCCATACGCCATAAAAAGCGGTAGGCGCGCCCTCATTGTTATAATACAGTTGCTGGGCAGGAATTTTTTGCATGAGAGGACGATTGGAATTCTGCTGGCTTAGCGGTTGTCCGCAGGCAGCAATAACCTGATCCTGTGTCATACCTACATTGATATACCCGTGATTCTGCGGACAGTACACCGAATCAGCTGCCCAGAGGATGCAGGGGAAAATAATTGTTCCTACGGCTACTGCAATTTTTGCGGCCATTTCAGTCTCCTGAAGTTCCCTCATAATCAGTATATACCCTGCAGCGTAAATTTATTGATTTGTAGCGTATAAAAAAAAAAAATCTTTTATTTCAGTCACTGTTAATAAATACTTCATAATTATTTTTTATACTTTATGGTAGGCAACCAATAGAGAAGTTAGTTATGCCACTAAAAATCAAAATTAAAAATCCTGCTGAAGTGAATGCTGGAATTTCAGCCAAGAAGGAAAGAGTCACAGATATTAAACAAGGCACTGAGGTAATGCTGCAGAATGTGGAGATGGATCTAAATGGCGGCCTGGCCGATATGTTGAAAGCTGAAAAAATTGATCAGGAAATGTATGATGCGGGAATTGAAACCAATCTGATCATGAAAGATGATTACACCAAAGCGCTAGGTGTGGCAGATAGAACCATTGCCCGCTATGACCAGCTCATGGCAGAAAGCTCTGGACTGGTCATTATTATACCTGCTGCAACGCAACGAGAGGAGCTTAGCCAACTGATCAAGCGCGCTGAAGCATTGCTGCCAGGAAGCGAGGACAACGGCGAAAAAATATTTTTGAATGAGATAATATCCGTTGCACGCGGGTTGAAGGATACCCTTGATACCGGTCAGGATATAGCAGAAACAAGTATTCCCTTGAGCGCCAAAGAATTGATGTTGTGGGCCGGATTGACCAAAGGCCTCGATCCAAGCTACGAGCATTTGGACAAAACGGCAAAAGATATTAACTACTTATTGACGCGAAGAAGTATTGCTCAGACGAGTGAAAATCTGCTGGTTGAGGAAAAACATATCCTGGTCAATTTGTTTAGTAAGCTGATGTCGATCATTCTGGAAGATGATGCCGATAAAACTACCAAGATACAGCATACTATTGGATTAGCAGTAGGGTCTTCTGCGTCGATTGAAAGAACTCAGGGGTTTAAAGGCTGGATAAATGACATCTGTAAATCCTTATCGCTTCCTGCAATTTTTACTATCAAGTCAGAATCTGTTTCCAGGACAGATAATCTCAGGCATGAGCTTGAATTGGCTAAACATACGAATGATGTAAATGAAGAATCAAGTGAACAACAGCAAGCCGATGATTCTGAAGAGCCACAGACACATAGTCCCTCATAAGTGTCCATACTCCCCGGTTGCCCCCAACCGGGAATGCATTACTTTTACACCAGCGGCAATGGCATCGATGCACTAATAAATAATGTAATAACCTTGATAATTATCATCACAATATAAGGTGCAAAGTCGAAACCCGAAATATTGGGGATTAATTTATGGCCTATTCGAATTAGTGGATTGGTCATCAGGTTAATCACATAACCGGCTGGATTCTGCTGCTCCCAATGGGGGTTAACCCAACTCATGATGACTCGGATCAATAAGGCGAAGAACAGTAGATTGAGCGGTTGCACAATGAGGTCAGCCAGCACAAAAAGAAGCAGGTAGGGCACAGGCAGCAGACGCCCATATGCCAGCAGGCCAAGGCAAATAAATTTTATAATTTCGATCACTATGATCAGTGCAAATCCTGGCCAGTCATATTGGGATGGCGCTTTTCTTGGTTTTCCGGGAGTCTCATGTTGAATCATTCGTTCAATGGGGCCGAGTACAGGCCCAATCAGCGCATTAATGCTTTGATTCACGGGATGCAGCGGGCTTAATCGGTAATAACGCAAGATCACTCTAGACCAGAGAAGAAAAAGAATCAGAGTAAAAATTACTGACACTAAAAAATAGGCTGCTGTTAAAAGTCCTGTCATCATTTTTATCACCTGCACCTTATTGATTGCTGTGTGCATTGTACGGCATAACAATTATTTGACAAGATCTCCCCCCATCCGAATCCCCGATGCTTTGGCCATCGAATCCCGCGGCATCGACCATCGAATTGACCATCGAATCCCGCGGCGGCGATCATCGAATCCCCGCGGCGCCGACCGCGGGGCCCATGAGGAGTTCATACTGGACCCCGCGGTCTGCGCCGCGGGGATTCGAAAAGGAGGCGTTGTGGGGATTCCGAAAAGGAGGCGTTGTGGGGATTCCGAAAAGGAGGCGTTGTGGGGATTCGAAAAGGAGGTGTTGCGGGGATTCGCAAACGGAAGACTCTGCTGGTTTCGATTATCGATTGATTAATATAAAGAGTGCGTCAATGTGATTATATAAAGTTTACTGGATTGCTTTTTGATACTGACAATCCCGCTTTTTCGATCAAGCGCAGTATTAACAGAAAAATCATTATCAGTGATTAGTGCAATCTGATTAGGCGATATCAAAGTAATTCCTTCTATTTTTGAATCTCTGATACCCAAAGCTGCAAGGTCAAGCAACTCCTTTTTATGCACAGGGATAATATTTACTGATGATGGGGAGCTCTCTTTATTTGTCGCGCCAGCCAGGTCAATTAAATAAATCTTTTTATAACTACCTTTTCCTTCTCGATCATTTTGCTCAATGACTAGAAAACGGCCATCACCAAGGGCAACCATATCTCCGGTTCTATCAGAGTATTTTTTATCAAGCTGATATATAAATTGACCGCTTATCTGCTGTGTTTGATTATCGAACTCAATTAAGGGAAGGTTTTTATCCGCTTTATCTGTCACCACGGGGCTTTGTAGCAGTACATAGACCTTGTTTCCCTGCAAGGCAATGCTTTCAAAACCGCGATTCATTTGTCTCTGCGTCAGATAAAAGGGTAATCCCTTGCCAGGAGAAAATGATTTTAGGAGTTGACCATCGGACGAGAACTGCAAAATGGATGGTCCATATTCTTCAACCAGCCAGTAACTATGATCACTGGCTATTTCAAGGCCTTCCAAATCGATGCCCAAGGGATTAAAGGGTAAATTCTTTCCAAAAATATCAACGGGCTGTTCATTATGTTCCGCTGCAGGCGGAAGTCCGGAAAAAGGCCTGCTATCAATGGTTTTCAGTACAATCTGCTTATTCACTGTTAGTGATTTAGAGGTCGGGGTTAAAGACAGGATAACCAGGCGAGGATTAAACTCGGGAAGTAGAAAGGGACGCTTTATGTTGCCCTCTTCTTCATAGGCAGCAGAATTCGGGCCTCTGTCAGTATGAGTCAGAAACTGAAGTGTTCCGTCAGCTGTCGTTCCCATATATCTTAATCCCGAAAATCCACCCAAGTGAACAAGCTGTCCAGCTTCAGTTGTCCCTATGGCAGGAGGCTCATTCAGCTCATAACTTTCAATAGCAGGAGATGAGGCTGCGTATCCGCTTGATTGGTAAACAATAAGTAGAAAAAAAAGCGACAGGCTTTTTAGAGGTCCCACATTTGCTCCTTATGAGTGCTTTGCCTAAATATACCCTAGTTCTGAAGGCATGATAACGCAAATTATTCAATACAAGCCTGCTATCGAATGAAAGGGGTGCAACGCAGATGGGTAAGCTCCAGACCCGCTCTTAGACTATTCAATTCTTTCACTGATTGTGTGTCAATTAAGTCTTTTTTACCGAAGAAGGTGCCGTAATAGCCTTGTTCTGAACGCTGATGAGTGATAAGGGCAGGGACCACAGTGATGGCTGCGAGAATTCCCAAGATCTTTCTCATCGCCGCATTAAAGGCATACCAGCCCCGATGCTTGGCCAGTTCAGTTTTAGCCCCGTCCATTGCCAAACGGCAGCGCCCAATAAATGCAGCCTGAGATGCTTTATTTATATGGTTCAAAAACTCATCTTTAGCAGTTTTTAATTCCAGAACCAGGTTGCTGACAGTGTCATGATAGGCTGGGTTTTTTCGTGTCGTGGATTGTTTGATCCGCGTTTCAAACAAGTTAATTTGCTTATCAAAAACTGCCATGGGCTCTTTTAAAAGCTCACGCAATGAATGCTGACGCTGAGCCCGGGATCTCTGCTCCCGTTGCCGGCGCGCTTCGGCCTGACGTTGTTGTTCCTGTCGTTGTCTTTGCTGTTCCTGTTGCAGGCGTTCTTGTTCCTGTCGTTGCCTTTGCTCTTCCTGTTGCCGGCGTTCTTCCTCCTGACGCTGCCGTTCCCGCTCCTGTTGCCGGTGTTCTTCCTCCCGACGCTGGCGCTCCTGTTCTTTGCGTTCCTTCTCCTGACGCTTGAGGTCTACTTCCTGTGCTTGTAGTTTATTAAGACTTTTTGAGTCATTTTTATCAAGTTTATTTATGAGATCGGGACGATTCTTGAGGATTAATTCTGCTAATCTTAGATCATTGTTATCTAAAGCCTGAGCAATATGAGTTTGGGTAAACCTGTATTTATAATTTTTATCTGAATTAAAATTAATTTCTAATTGTTGATAATAATCATCAAATAGTTTGATAATGGATTTTGCCGATACATCCTTATCTGTATTTAGAAGCGTTTCGGCCCATTGTCTGGCTGTTTTTCCATGCATCCGTGAATAGTGGGGATTGTCAGATTTTAATACGGATTTAGCATGAATATTGGCTCCCATGTCCATGAGAAATTTTGCCATGGTCGGGTGACCATGGGCGCAGGCATTAAGAAAGGCGGTATGCTGGAAAGCGCCTTTATATTCAAGCAAGTCGGGTCTATATAATAAAATCAATTTGATCATACCCGTATGTCCCGCCCTTGCTGCATCAAGAAACAATGGACCGCTAAAATATTTCCTCAGATCTTTTTTCCACCGCAATAACTGTTTAACGAGTTCAGCCTCTCCCTTTTTGACCGCAAAGAGAAAAATTTTCTCCGCACTCAAATGCAGATAAGGATCATTAGTCTGCAAAAAGGTTTTAATGAGATTTAAATTACAAGGTTTCTGAAGAAATGCTGAATTAAAACTGGAAATACTGAAAGGAATGCGGGAAATCAATAATTCAGCGCAGTGATACTTTTTATCGTTAATCAGCCGGGTCAATATGTCTGAAGCTTTATGAGGAGTAATTTGTGCTAAGTGTTCTTCGATCACTTCCCATAATAATGCCTCGCCGCTGTCTGAATTCAGTATCTGATAGATTAATGACAAGTGATCATATTCAGTAATATAATGCCGGCGCTTATCATAAAAAAGCCCAAAATTATTTGCAGAGATTTCACTTGCTTGTGCGGGTGTATTGATATTGCCACTCTCTGTAAGAGGCGAGGTGCTCCAGCAAAGCTTCCCTCCCATGACCAGGTAATGGGTGTTTTTCAACTGGACTGCCGAGCATGCCGTACGCAGCTCATCGTAGTGGGGCGCATCAATATAGGATATGGCAATCTCATAAGTGGCATCGAGAATAGACTGCCATTGACCTGGCGAAATTGGCAATTCGGCTATCGAAGGGATGGAATGGCTTCGGGTAAGTTGAGTCAGTAATTCAGATAATTTTCTTGGGTCCTGAATGTGATCAAGGAATCGTTTTGCCTGCTTTTTATCTGTTAAATGTAACTGAAGGGTTGCTAAATAGAGGAATGTTTGGAATATGAATAACTGATAGCTCAGGGCTTGCGGCATATACTCCTTGTAATTACTGTGTTCCTCGGTGTATTTCAGGAAGCATCGCTGATAAAGACTAAGAAAATTATTGATTCGAGGCTGCTCAATTTTTATATGCGGATCAAATAATGAAAAAATAACACTTTCTATATCTTCAAGTTTCCAGTCATTTCTCTTATCCTCATCTTCCTCAGGAAAAGCTGCTCTGAACTGTGCTTCAATATAATTAAAATCAACATCGGGGGCATTAGCAAGTTGTGGAATATTCTCTTGCAGAATTGAATAAACCGTGCGGAAACAGAGCTTGCTTTTTTTAGAAAACAGACTTAAAAGCTTGTCAGTATTTAATTGATTAACTGCTGCAGAAATCGATTTTTTTAAACTGCTTTCATCGCTAAAAGGGATGCGGTTCAAGCGTAGGGAAACGGTATCTGAAGCGATTATTTTATCTAAAACACTCGCTGCGGGGCTAGTTATGTCGATAATATTTGGAATATCAAGATTTCGTATTTTATCAGGTACTGTTTTTACAATAAATTCAGCTTTTGATACCATTATCGAGTGGTCACCCGATAGTAAATCCCGACGCATGGTATCATACCCAGGAGACCTTAATTTACAATCCAAAGCCTTTTCCTTGGCTTTAAAAAGATTAAACATCAACGCTTCGATGAACTGCTTATCGCTTGCCTGAGTTTGGTCAGCGCCAAGCTGTATTAATTCCTTAATAAGATCATTAAAAAGATATTCAAAGGAGTGTCTGCTATCAAAAGTTTTAGTAACCTCATCAAAAGGGCCGTCAAAAAAAGCCCTTCTCTCAAGATCTGATTTACAAGTATTGTCGCCAAATAAGTAGAGGGACACAGGGGCGTTTTTATCCCCGGTGAAATTATCTGAAACCTTACTGGCGCCAGTGAGAGGAATGATTATCGAAAGTCCCAAGCTATCAAAATGAATAAAAGGATATTTTTTAAATAATTTAAGTAGCTTGTCTTTCATGTAAGGATAAACTATCGTCAATTTTGGTTGCCTGATATTTTATCACAGTTGAAAGAAAATGTGTTATTATGATTAAATTAAGCTCATATAAATATTTTCTTCTGCAGGCATATGGCTAGCTAATTTGGCAAATACAGCGACCATAGCCGCTAGTGCAAATGCGGTACCTAGACCCAAATCAAATCCATTTTGCCCGCCGAGCTTTTTCTCTACCTTATGGTATGCAAATTGCTTTACCACCTGAGTATATCCTTTACTTTCTGCAATTCGCAGTGCTTGCCGATCATTTTCATTAAAGCCGAAGATGGGGATCTGTTTCAGAAAATCACCGAGCACCTCGGCTGCATTTCTTGTAGCAGCATAATACACAGGATCAAACGTTTTACGAGAACCAGACCAGGCCGATGCGCCGTGTGCGAGTAAAAGCTTAATGATGTCTATACAGGCTTTCTGCTTATAGTCATTTTCTCCGGTTAGCTGCTCGCAGGCAAGAATCAATAACTCATAGCCAAGGATGGGATATGCTCTTTCTGGTAAATACCTGGGGTTAAACAAGCATGGGCAGAAAGAGTGATTACTCTTGGATTCTTTTACACTAAAATCAATCGGATATTTTCTGAATGCTGCTTCCAGCGAATTCAGGTCTCTTTCTTTTACATGTTTTTTCAAGCGATCAACAACTAAATAGGGGAGCATTTTTCCTCCATGCGATTGTAAATTCAGGATTTTGCCAGATAGTCTTTATAAATTTGAACAGCCTTATTACCGGACTCCTCGAAAACATAATGGGCTGATGAGGGAACACGGGTAACATAAAATTTATCCGCATCATCCATATACCTGGTTGCATCTATACCAACCTTTGAGCTGATACTATGTTTTTTAATTGAGGGATCCAGCTTGGAGCCCAGTGCCCCATTGATAACCACTAGATCACGCTCTGCCTGAAACCGGGTAGCGACTGCCCACTCAATTTCATTGGGATCATCAATATTGATGTCTTCATCGACAACGATGACTAACTTTATATCATAATGGCATCCAAAAGCGCAACATATTACATTTTTTGCTTCACCCAGATTTGTTTTTTTCATCTTGACAACCAGATGATAGCGTCCTAGACCGCCAGTGGTTAATCTTAAATCCATCACATTGGGAAAATTAACGCGGATCCTTTCCAATAAGGAGGCTTCCCGAGGAACCCCGCCCAGGACTACATTTTCCAGACCTGAAGGATGATTGGTCTCAAAAATAGGTTTATGGCGATGGGTAATACATAGTATTTGCACCACTGGCAGCATGGAGCTTCCGCTGTAATACTTGGGAAATTCACCAAAGGGGCCTTCCAGTGCCCTGACACCTGGCAGAACAACACCTTCGATGGCTATTTCCGCCTCTGCCGGTATAAACAGATCATTGGTATAGGATTTTACAACGGGCAAGGGTTTTCCGAGCAGGGCGCCTGCTATTTCCAGTTCAGACTGATCGCGTGGGGCAATCATCTGTGAGGCCATTTTGGTAATTGGATCATGGCCAATAGTGATGGTCACAGGCAGCGCCTTGCCCATACTTTCGGCATCCTGGTAATAGGCATGCAGATCGCGCGGCAGCATCAGAATACCCAGTTTATCGGGTGCATGCACTTGCAGGCGGTTGATAGAGGTATTCTGTTTGCCGGTTTTTAAATTCAAACCATGTACCAGACCGGAAGTGATATAGGGCCCGACATCTTTTTCATGGTGGGTTACCACCGGCAGGAGCTTTAGTAAATCAATCCCCTTGTCATGGATAACCTGATGAACTGGTGCCTGCTCCTGGTTCACTGAATTCCAGGGCAGGGGGTTATGCAAAGCTTTCTGGATATGGGCAAGCATGTCCTCTTCCCTGACATTCATCGCCTCGCCAGCCCAGGATCGCTGGCCAAGCGTTCCTGCCACAATAGGGATAGTATGCCCAAGGGGTTCAGGAAAAAAACAGGCTTTTTTCCCCTCAAACTTCTCTATCCATGTCATCACTTCAAATTTGGGATCAGCACCTGTTTTGCAAATCATCAAACGTTCAGTGTTATAAAGCTTGTCGAGCCATTCTCGTAAATTATTCATGGTTTCATCCCTGTTTAATAATGATGACAGTCAAGAAAATGCAAATCATGGAAGGAGTCCATGGAGGTAGATGGATCTCCTTTTGCAAGGGGCTGTCCATTTTCCGGTTCCAGAGCGAAAAACAGGGGATATCCAGGATTATCCTGCACAACAATATGATATCCTTCTATAGGTATACCTCGGTCTTTCATAAACTGGTAGGGGTTTTCGAGCAACTGTTTTTTGAGTACAGCATCCTGGACGGCTTCATCGAGTAAATTCTTTATTTTCTCAGCCAGTTGAGGGGATTGAATATCGGTCATGTTAATCTTCCTGATTGATAAGGCTATTTATTTTGTAAGTATAATCTCACCCATATCAAAATGTACTATAGGTTTCACCCAGTTCCTTGGCGCGTTCGCAGGCTTTGTGCAGCGCTTCTTCAATTAGTTGCATAAATCCGCCCTTTTGCAGGACATCCAGAGCGGCTGCCGTGGTGCCGCCTGCTGAGGTAACGTTTTGCCGTAAGACCTCCGGGGAAGACTGGCTGCGGTCTAACAATTCAATAGCCCCCAAAATAGTCTGTGCTGCCATTTTCTTTGCTAAATCCTTGCTTAAACCCAACTTCTCGGCACCCCGTATCAATGCCTCTATAAACAAGAACACATAGGCTGGTCCACTGCCCGATAATGCGGTGACAGGGTTGAGAAGTTGCTCATCATCAATCCAGAACGCATAGCCGCCAGGGCTGAAAATTCGTTCTATCATCAGGCGTTGCTCAACTTTTAGCCATGCGTTTCCAACCAGTGCTGTAACGCCTTTACCAACAGCAATCGGTGTATTGGGCATGCTTCTGACTATACTTTGCCCTTTGCGGCAAAAATGTTCCAAATGGGAAAGACGAATGCCGGCCGCCATTGAGAGTAAAACAGCGTTTTCGGGAAGCAATTGACCAATCTCGCCAAGGATGTCATTTACTTTAAAGGGTTTAACTGCCAGAACAACGACATCGGCGTTGTCTATCACTTGCGTATTATCATGATGCGTAAGCAGATTTGCTTGTGGTTGGCCTTTTGGCAGGGAAGGGGATGAGACGGCTAATTGAATATCAGGTTGGCTCATCAGATTATTTGCAAAGGCTTTTGCCATATTGCCATATCCTATAATACTTATTCTCATAGACGGTCTCCAAAAATAGCGCGGCCTATTCTGACTATCGTACTTCCAGCCCGAATGGCAGCAGCCAGATCATCGGTCATGCCCATGGATAGGGTATCCAGCGCAAGCCCGGTTTTTTCATTAACCCGGTCAAGTAGTTGTTTAAGGCGCTGCAGGCTCTGGTATTGTCCGGTTTTATCCGGGCGGGGCAAAGGAATCGCCATTAATCCACGGAGTTGCAGACCTGGCAATTCAGTAATGAGTTGCGCCAGAGGCAGGATTTCATCTGGTTTTACACCCGATTTACTTGTCTCATCATCCAGATTTACCTGAATACAAATGTTAAGCGGCGGCATAGAAGCGGGGCGGTGCAGGGCAAGGAGCCGGGCTGTTTTTTCCCTGTCAAGGCTGTGAACCCACTCCACCTGTCTGGCAATGGCTGCTGCTTTGTTACTTTGAATGGCACCGATAAAATGCCAGTGGATTGCCAGATCATGAAGCGCCTGGATTTTTTGTTCGGCCTCCTGCCAATAATTTTCGCCAAAATGACGCAAGCCAGCTGCATAGGCTTCACGAATCGCATTAGGTGGCTGGGTCTTACTGACTGCCAGCAGAGTAATGCTGCCGGGAACGCGATGATAGTCAGTTTCCAGTCTGACAATATCAGCTTCTACCCGGATAATCCTTTCAGCGATAGTCATTTTCTGATTCATAAATAGCTGATAATAACTGATTCTGGCCGCCAGATCACTCTACTTTGAAGGGCCTGCGCTGCAATCGTTTGCGTCATACCATGACCTGAGTTACTCTTGCAATTATAGTAATGACTTAGAGCCATATATGGATATCGCCGAGCTATTAGCCTTCTCTGTAAAAAATAATTCTTCCGATTTGCATTTATCCGCTGGCATGCCTCCGATGATTCGGGTAGATGGCGATTTGAGAAAAATTAATATTCCGCCGCTGGAGCATAAAGATGTCATAAAAATTATGTATGACATCATGAATGATAAACAGCGCAAGGAATATGAGGAGCATCTGGAGACCGATTTCTCCTTTGAAATTGCCAACCTCGCGCGTTTTCGGGTTAATGCCTTTAACCAGGCCCGTGGGGCGGGTGCAGTATTTCGGACAATCCCCTCCAAGATTCTCGGCATGGAAGAGCTGGGATTGCCGCCGGTGTTTACGGAAATTGCATCATTCCCTAAAGGACTGGTGTTGGTGACCGGTCCCACGGGTTCGGGTAAAAGTACGACGCTTGCTGCTGTTATCGACTATATAAATTCAACTCGTTATGATCATATCTTAACCATAGAAGACCCGATTGAATTTATGCACACCAGTAAGAAATGCCTGGTTAACCAGCGTGAGGTGCATCGTGATACCCATAGCTTTGGTGCGGCTTTACGTTCAGCATTGCGGGAAGACCCTGACATTATTCTTGTCGGTGAGCTCAGAGATCTGGAAACTATTCGACTGGCGATGACTGCGGCAGAAACGGGGCATTTGGTGTTTGGAACCTTACATACCAATTCGGCCACCAAAACAATTAACCGTATTATTGATGTTTTTCCTGGTGATGAAAAATCGATGGTGCGCACCATGCTTTCGGAGTCATTGCAGGCTGTAATTGCTCAAACACTATTAAAAAAACGGGGCGGGGGCCGATTGGCTGCTCTCGAAATCATGATTTGCAATTCTGCTATCCGTAACCTGATTCGCGAGGACAAGGTCGCGCAGATGTATTCTTCAATCCAGACCGGTCAAAGCAGGGGAATGCAAACTTTAGATCAGCATCTTACGCAACTGGTCAATCAGGATCTGATTGCACGGCAAACGGCTCGTGAAATTGCGATTAACAAGTCAATATTCTAGATCGATCTGTTTTAAACGGCCTGTTATTCATTTTTTATTTCAGGTAATATCACGCATTCCCGAATTTTTAAGGATGAAAAGTGTTTAAGCAATGGGTAAAAGCCGCTTCTTTTGCTGGCTTACTTTTTTCAGGGGCAGCTGAAGCAGCGATCCCCAAATTTAGTCTGGAACCTCTGACTCCAACGATTTTGCAGGTACCGTTTAATTCAACTGCAAGCGTTAGCTATCTGGTAAGAAATAACACCAGTGTTCCTCGTATCCTGACAATGGAGCCGTTACCGGGCATAAGCCAGGTAGTTAACACTGGAACTTGTGGCAATCCTTTTTTTCTAAGCCCGGGTCAAACCTGTGTCTTGAGCCTTCAGGTTAATGGTAATTTATTGCCAGCCAGTGGTATTCATGATGGTCCTGTGGTGTGTAAAACCCTTGGAGCCGGAAATAATAATCCCGATCCCTTCTTATGCTCTCGTCCAGGCCCTGCTGCAATCCTGAATATTAGCGTGGCTGCTCCGACAACCGGCCATTTGCAATGGTCATCCAATGGAACACCAATCACAAGTATTGACTTATTAACCAATACCAGTGGCAACATTACTTTAAGCAATACAGGGATCAATACTGTCTATAATCTGCAGATAACTATTCCCGCTCCCTATAATGCTTATTTCACCAATGGTTGCGGCGCCAGCTTATTGCCGAATAGCAGTTGCAATATAGCCTATGCAATTCCCTCGCCGGTATTCTCAAATAATTTTGTCATAACCGCTTCAGCGACTAATGCCAATAACAGCCCTTTGCCGTTGGCAGTGGAAATTGGGGCAGTGGGATCAGTGCAATGCTGGGGGGATAATTCTTCCGGGGAATTAGGGAACGGTACAACCTCTCCGCCACAACCGCCAGTCACTTCTCCGGCTGACCCGAATAGCGTTGTTTTTGGGATTACTAATGCAACGGAAGTCAGTGGAGGCAGCAATTATACCTGCGGTATGCTCGAAACTGGCATAGTGCAGTGCTGGGGAAGCAATACAGATGGGCAGTTAGGTAATGGCGCTGCACTTCCTGGCGGTCCTGTTCTGTTTCCGGGTAATGTTCTGGATATTAATACGGCCGTCGATCTCAGCGCTGGCGAATCGCATGCCTGTGCAGTACTTGCCAATGGCACTATGAAATGCTGGGGGCAAAATACATACGGACAATTAGGTAATGGCTTAAACACTAATAGCAGTACGCCTGTTACCGTCACAGGAATTAGCAACGCAGTGGAAGTCAGTGCCGGTCAGCTCCATACCTGCGCGGTTCTGGCAACTGGCCAGGTTGCTTGTTGGGGGGCGAATGATGAGGGTCAATTGGGGAATGGCACTACCAACCCTCTGCCCCAATTTTTCCCGCCTGCCCTCGTACCTGGAATTACTAATGCGATTGCAATTACCAGTGGCTCTAAATTCACCTGTGCCCTCCTTGCAAATAGGCAGATGAAATGCTGGGGGCGAAATGCAGAAGGGGAGTCTGGCAGCGGACAATTTAGTGCTTCTGAACCAACACCTGTTACCGTTGTGAGTCTGTCTGGTTCAGGCGTTTTATCCGGTATTGTTGATATTTCAGCCAGAGGAGATCATATCACTGTATTAGCAGGCAACGGCCAGGTTTACGCTTGGGGTTTAAATAATGTGGGGCAATTAGGAAACGGTAATCTTATCAATAGTGCAGTCCCTACAGCTGTTGTAGGCCTCAGCGATTCTGCCATTGATGTTGGCTCAGGAATTGCCCACGCCTGCGCCCTGCTGGTTACTGGCCAAATGGAATGCTGGGGAATAAATGATCATGGCCAATTAGGTCTGGGCAATGCACCCCCTCCAGCTCCTGTACCGCCAAATATTTATAATTCTGCCTATCCTGTACAAGGCTTAACAAATGGTATTGGCTTGTTTGAACATCATTCAGACTTTGTCAGTTGCGTAATCGTTCCATAAATTCTATCTCCACTCGGGAATACCGCTTTTTTTCTGGCGGTATTCCGAGTGCCATGCCAGTGCTTCCTGTTTTGCAAATAGAAACGCTTCTTTAATATTTTGTTAATGTTGCTCTACTAAAATACGCTTACTTTCTATCAGTAGAGAAACAATATGGCCGCCCATGCAATAGATAGTCCTGTCATTTTATTTTCACATCCTGAATATGGGCAACGCCTTTTATTTAAAAATAGTGCTGCAAATACGCGTAATGAACTGGGAAAAAATGGGGTAAGCATCCACAATGGATTCAGTTCACTTTTCTATAAAACAATTAAGATAAATGCCCAAAAAATAAACAGGGATGGAAGTGTAGAAGCAACTACTTTTTCTGTAAATCGCAGCAGCCTTAGCAAGTATTTAGGTATTAAAGATCCCAGGAAAATGAAGGATGAAGATCTGGTTGCTGCTCTCCAAAAACAGTTCTGGACCGATGATCCTGAAAATAAAGAAACCGTAAAAGCTCAGGCTTTAGCGGGTGAGAAGTTGCGGCATGCAGGGGAGCACAATAAGCGGCCGATTAGTAGTTGGCGCAATGCATTAAGTGATTATTTGAAAGGCAGTTTTCTTAATTGGCTTTATAAAAAAACAATAAGCGGTGTCAATCGGATAAAGGTTCGTTTTCTTTTTGTGAGAACGGAAAAAGACATTTTTGAAGCCGGGGAAATATTGGCAAAAAAACGTGTCAAACAAGCCTATAAAGAGGTTCCTGCATATAAAGAACATCTGGAACGATCCAAGTTTAAAATTACCTCAAAAACCCGGCTTGTCGATCTGCCGGTTACTAACAAAGAAAACTATATTAAAATCAATCAGAAGCATGATGCAAAAACACACCGTCATGGAAAATACCCAGCGAAAGCAAAGGTAGATACCTCAACAGGAACGACTGGAAAACCAACCCCTTGGGTGCGCAGCCATGAAGAAGTAGAGATTGTAAAGGAATCCCTGCAATTAGCTGCAAAAATACAATTTGGCGATCGAAAACTCCATTATATTGATGCCTTTGCGCTTGGTCCCTGGGCAACGGGCCTTACCACTTATGAACTCATGCGCAATACTGGCAGCGTATTTGCCACGGGTTCAGATAAGGAAAAAATCCTCGATGAGTTGCTTCGTATTGAGAGTTATGACAATGATTTACGCGGACAGGCCTTAGATCGATGGCAACAAAAGCACCCCAAAGACATTAGTGATCAGGATAAGGAATTAATTGGTGATTTAATTAAAAAAGTACTGGCTAAAGTTTTAAAAAATCGCGATTTGGACTTATACGATGCCCTAAAAGAAGCCTTTGAGCAAACTACGGGCCGCAGTGCAGAGCTTGTCCGCCGCTATAAGGGCGAAATACGCCGAATGGCTGCCGAGTTAAATAAGGACAAACAGCAAATCATTATTGCCGGTTATCCGCCATTTTTAAAAGATTTGACTGCTTATGTTGAAAGCAAGGGCTATCATTTTGATGATTTCTCGGCAATCGGTGTAGTCGGCGGCCAGGCGATTTCAGAAGCAATGCGAGAATTGCTGATAGAGAAAGGTTTCAATCAGATTTATTCCTCTTATGGGGCGTCTGATTTAGATATCAATCTGGGAGTGGAAACTGAATTTGAGATAGCGCTGCGTAAAGCGATTGAGAAAAATCCTGGGCTGGCGCGGGAGCTTTTTGGTGAAAATAAAGGGATCCCGATGGTATTCCATTACGATACCATGAATTATCATGTGGAATGTGACGGCGATAACCAACTGATTTTTACTTGCACCCATGATCACCGCTCTTCCGAACGCGCTCGTTATGTTCTGGGAGATGAAGGGCGGCTTTATGCCTGCAGTGATGTTCAGGCGATTCTGGCTAAACATGGGCTTTTCCTCAAACCTAAAACGAATCTTCCTCTGATGTTTGTCTGGGGGCGTGAATCAACTGTTGTTTATAATGGGGCCAATCTGGCGTTTACCGAATTGGAACGTGCAATTACTGATGACGAAGAGTTGAAGGAACAGGTACTCAAAAAAGCATTTTATGCCTACCATGATGAAGAGGGTGCAGAAAGGCTTGAAATATGGCTGGAGCTTGATGAAGGCAAGGAATTTCCTTCAGAAGAGGAGATGCAAGCATCTACACAACGCTTGTTTAACAGCCTTACAGCGATTAATCAGGATTTTAAATGGCAGCTTGAACAGTTGGACAATGGCACCCTACTGCCTGTGGTACGCTATTTCAAACGCGGTGCAAGCCCCATCAGCGAAACCGATGGTCACCGTAAACAGGTACTGGTATTTAAACAAAATGCTAATCTGGCGAGTGATTATCAATTCCCTGATGCAAGTCAGTGCAAGGCAGTTGCTGCAAAAATGGCGCCTGAAATCCTCCAGGAAAAAATACCTCAATTGAAAGGCTGATAGCCTGCTTCCTTAGAGCAAAGACTCCCCTTTGCGGGAGTCTTCTGCAAAGAACCTGTAGTGTATGTCTCTTGATTTGCGATAGAATAAATCTTTTTATTCAGGTCATATAACAATGAATGTTAACGAATCAATTTTCCTGCGCAGCCTGCGTAGGGAGCCAGTGCCGAGGACTCCTGTATGGTTAATGAGACAGGCAGGCCGCTATTTACCGGAATACCGCCGTGTCCGTGCACAGGCAGGTGACTTTATGACGCTTTGTAAAACGCCGGAACTGGCTTGCGAGGTTACGTTGCAGCCGCTTAGACGCTTCCCTTTAGATGCGGCAATTTTGTTTTCAGATATCTTGACCATCCCCGATGCGATGGGACTGGGATTATATTTTGTGGAAGGGGAGGGTCCCTGTTTTCGCTTTCCGCTGCATTCACAAAACGCCATTCAAATTCTTCCCTATGAAGGATTAAACGACCGGCTTGCTTATGTTTTTGATGCTGCTCGCTTAATTCGGCAGGAAATGCCGGCGGAAATGCCGCTGATTGGTTTTTCAGGCAGCCCCTGGACGCTTGCCTGCTACATGGTTGAAGGCCAAAGCAGCCGCCAGTTCCCGAGAGTAATGCAATTGATTGAAAAGGATCCTCATGGAGCTATGCTTCTGTTAAGAAAACTAAGCCATGCAGTCAGCCAATATCTACTGGAACAAATTCACGCGGGCGTTAATGCTGTTATGTTATTTGATACCTGGGGTGGAATGTTGTCGAGCGAAAATTATTTCAAATATTCCTTGAATCCTATGAAGGAAATTGTTCAAACACTGAAACGGCACCACCCTGAGGTACCGGTCATTTTATTTACCAAAGGAGGAGGGCAGTGGCTGCTGCAAATGGCTGAAACGGGCTGTGATGCTCTGGGTCTGGATTGGAATACTGATTTGGGAGTAGCCAGGAAACTGCTTGATGACAAGCTTAGCCTGCAAGGTAATTTTGAGCCTGCCCTGTTATTAAGTGATGAGGAAACGATTATTGATGAAGTAAAGCGCCTTCTTGCTTCTTATGGCAAAGGGCATGGTCATGTTTTTAATCTTGGACATGGGATAACTCCCGATGTTCCTCCTGAACATGTAGGTATTTTATTGGAAGCTGTCAAAACCTACAGTCCTGCTTATCACGAGGGAGTCCAGTGATTATCGAAAGCCGTTTCAAACCAGCCTGGTGGCTGGGAAATGCACATGGCCAAACGATCTATCCTGCGATTACCCGCAGCATCCAGATCGTTGCTGATAGCACAGAACATATTGAATTGGCGGATGGTGATTTTCTTGAATTATCCTGGATGACTAAAGGGCTGCCAGCAAATACACCAGTAATCATTCTGCCTGGTTTAGGCGTTAATCTGAATGCGGCTTATGCTGCCGGGTTAATGAGGGCATTCAATAAAGCCGGCTGGCGGGCAGTGATGATGCATTTCAGGGGCGGCGGAAACCAGCCTAACCGTTTACCAAAAGTTTATCATTTAGGCGACACCAGCGATTTTGCCTGTTGTATTAATATCCTCGCTGAAAGGGAACCCCATACTTTAAAGGCGGCTGTCGGTGTTTCCCTGGCAGGCAATGTGTTGCTGAAATACTTGGGAGAGACCGGCTCGCAAGACTTGTTAAAAGCAGCCGTCGCAGTTTCTGTACCGTTCAAATTGACTCTTGTTGCTGAGAAAGTGAATAAAGGATTCTGCCGCATCTATCAAACTTATCTATTGAAGAAATGGAAAAGAATGATGCATCGCAAAAAAGAGGTTTACGCTAAAAATTGGAAAGATATGTCAAACAGGCTAGATAAATCCCGTTGTTTTTTGAGTTTTGATGAAAACATTACGGCGCCTTTGAACGGCTTTTCCAGTGCCTGTGAGTATTATGAGAAAGCGAGCTCACTCCCGTATTTATCATCGATTAAAACGGATACGCTGATAATCCATGCCAAAGATGATCCCTTCATGACGCCCGATGGTCTTCCGGCGGTTGAGCAACTATCAGATAAGGTTACATTGGAGCTAAGTGAAAAAGGCGGACATGCTGGTTTTATCAGTGGCCATTTGCCAGGGCTCCCTGTTTATTGGCTTGAAAAAAGAATACCAGAGTATATCCGATCGGTGTTTTCTAACAAATCTTAAGACCCTGAACTACTCCGAAACTTCACAATGAAGACTTATCTGAATCCCGCGATGTAGACTCATCCGAATCATCCCGCGATGAAGGCTTATCCGAATCCCCGCGGCAGCGACCGCGGGGCCCGCACGAAGCCAATTGAATGTTAAGAACACTTGTTAATGACTACCTCTTAAATCCTATTTTTTGGTAACTTTAAAACTTGTCTGAGAACCATGCTACTCCAACAGGCATGGGCCCCGCGGTCGGTGCCGCGGGGATTCGGACGTCGGTGCTGCGGGGATTCGGACGTCGGTGCTGCGGGGATTCGGACGTCGGTGCCGCTGGGATACGAGCCCTTCGCCCGCGGGTTGTCGGCAACTATCCTCCCCGTCCCGGTCGCGGATTAAAATGACGGCTCAGCTGTATAGCCATCTCCAATGACTGCTCATAATTCAAGCGTGGATCAACCAGGCTGCGATAGGCATGCTTTAAGTCCTCTTCGTTCAATCCTCGTGCGCCGCCGATGCATTCAGTGACATTATCGCCTGTCAATTCAAAATGAACGCCGCCAAGATTACTGTTCATTTCACTATGAATTCGATCAGCCTGCTGCAGTTCTGATAAAATATTGTCAAAATGGCGGGTTTTAATCCCATCTGCTGTTGTCTCAGTATTTCCATGCATAGGATCACAAGACCAGGTAACAGGGATATTGGTTGAATGGACTGCTTCAATCAGAGGAGGTAATAACTGGGAAATGGATTGGGCGCCGAATCGCGTAATCAGCAGCACTCTGCCGGCTTCACAATTAGGATTGATAATTTTGAGTACATCTATTAACCATTCACGCGTTGCTTTGGGACCTACCTTAATGCCAATCGGGTTTTGAATACCGCGCATAAACTCAAGATGAGCACTATCAAGCTGTGCAGTACGCATGCCTATCCAGGGGAGGTGAGTGGATAAATTATACCAGAGACCGTCATGCAGGCGCCTGGTCAGTGCTTGCTCGTAATAAAGATGCAAGGCTTCATGGGAGGTGTAAAAATCAACCTTGCTAAGATTGTTTAATGCATGGCCATTGATGGCCTGAAAAAAATCCAGGGAATCAGCTATTGAATGAACCAGCGAATGATATTCATCGGCCTGGGGTGAATGGTCGACAAAGCGCAAGTCCCATTGCTGAGGATGGTTCAAATCAGCGAAGCCCCCGTCAAGCAGGGCGCGGATAAAATTCAAAGTCATTGCTGCACAACTGTAACCCTGCAACATTAATTTGGGATTGGGAACACGCGACCGGGCATCAAACTGAGGCGAGTTGACCAAATCGCCTCGATAGCTGGGCAGCGTAACTCCATCTATTGTTTCGAAATCCGAGGAGCGGGGCTTGGCATACTGGCCGGCAATCCTTCCCACGCGGATAATTGGCTTGCGCATCCCATGCAGCAGAATCAGACTCATCTGTAACAGAATTTTCAATTTATTGCTGATTACGTCGGAACGGCATTCGCTGAAAGATTCTGCACAATCACCACCTTGCAGAATAAATGCCTTACCTTGTCCTGCTAGTGCTATTTCTTTCCTGAGTGTTTTAATTTCCCCACTGGTAACCAGCGGCGGTAACTGGCTTAACTGCTCAACGACTTTTTGCAGCTGATTTTGATCAGGGTAAACTGCTGCTTGCTGGTAGGAGAACTGTTGCCAGGAGATTGGCGACCACGCGTTCATAAGCACCTTGGATTATTTAAGTATTGTACAAGTATGCGATAACTCCCGGGGAGTAGCAATACATATACAGGTTTCCTTCAAAACAGAATCTGCAAAAAATATTTTATAAGCAGGCTTGATTTTCTTTCTGCCGGCCCCATTTTATTTTGTCGGTAAATTCAGGAGTTGTTCAGATGAGCAGTGAGAAAACAAAAGACTGGAAAAAAATCAAAGAAACGATCGAGCAAAAACTCAATGAAGACACTGAAGATTCGGTTGAAATTGATGATGAAGAGGATGGTGGAAACGGCCAGACAGGCACAGGAAATGCCCTGGATCACCCCAGTTATGTGGCATTGGAAGAAAAATTGACCTTGGCTGAGCAGCAGGCTCATGAAAACTGGGAAAAGTCAGTCAGGGCAATGGCCGAGCTTGAAAATGTAAGGCGCCGCGCTGAAAGGGATATAAGCAATGCCCATCGCTACGGCCTTGAGAAATTTATTACCTCGCTTCTGCCTGTTGCTGACAGCCTTGAGCAAGCCATGCAGTTGGCTGATAAATCGGCGCAGGATGGTATGTATGAAGGCTTGGAATTAACGATGAAGCTGTTTCTGGATGCCTTGGCTAAACAGGACGTCCAACAGATCGATCCGCAGGGACAGCTATTTAATCCCCAGGAGCATGAAGCGATGTCAATGGTGGATGCACCGGGTGCAGAGCCTAATACAATAGTGACCGTGTTTCAGAAAGGATACAAAATGGCGGATCGAATTATTCGTCCGGCCCGGGTGATTGTGGCAAAAAAATAACATAGATTTCAGGGCATTTTGGCTTGAATTTTCAACATTCATCCCCATATGTTTGACTAATTGCAGTAAAAATTATTGGAGCAAAGGCAAATGGCAAAAATTATTGGTATTGACTTGGGTACAACAAACTCTTGCGTTGCGGTAATGGAAGGCAAGAATGTACGCGTGATTGAAAACAGTGAAGGCCACCGTACTACACCTTCAATTGTTGCATTCACTGATGATGACGAAGTATTGGTTGGGCAATCTGCAAAGCGCCAGGCTGTAACCAATCCTGATAAAACTCTATTTGCCGTCAAGCGCTTGATTGGCCGTCGTTTTGACGATGCGGTCGTACAAAAAGACATCAAAATGGTACCTTACAAAATCGTCAAAGCAGATAATGGCGATGCCTGGGTACAGGTTAAAGGCCAGGATAAAGCGCCTCCGCAAATCTCCGCAGAAGTATTACGCAAAATGAAGAAAACTGCTGAAGATTACCTGGGCGAAGAGGTAAAAGAAGCCGTTATTACAGTACCTGCTTACTTCAATGACTCTCAGCGTCAGGCTACCAAAGATGCTGGACGTATTGCCGGTCTGGAAGTCAAACGGATTATCAACGAACCCACTGCTGCTGCCCTTGCTTATGGCATGGACAAAAAACGCGGTGATTCTATCATTGCGGTTTACGACCTTGGCGGCGGTACATTTGATATTTCAATCATTGAAATTGCTGAAGTTGAAGGCGAGCACCAATTCGAAGTACTTGCGACTAACGGCGATACATTTCTCGGCGGTGAAGACTTCGACCTGGCATTAATTGAATACCTGGCTGCGGAATTTAAAAAAGATACCGGCATTGATCTGCATAATGATCCTCTGGCGCTGCAACGATTAAAAGATGCGGCAGAAAAGGCAAAAATTGAATTGTCCTCTGCTCAGCAAACGGATGTCAACCTTCCCTATATTACAGCCGATTCGACCGGGCCCAAGCACATGAATATCAAATTAACCCGTGCCAAGCTGGAATCATTGGTTGAAAAGCTGGTTGAACGTACAATTGAGCCTTGCAAAACAGCACTTAAGGATGCGGGATTAACCGTTTCACAGATTAATGAAGTAATTCTTGTCGGTGGTCAGACGCGTATGCCCCTGGTTCAAAAAACCGTACAGGATTTCTTTGGCAAAGAGCCCCGTAAAGACGTGAATCCTGATGAAGCAGTGGCAGTAGGTGCTGCTATTCAGGCTGCTGTATTGTCTGGTGAAGTAAAAGATATTCTTCTGCTTGACGTAACCCCGCTTTCTTTAGGTATTGAAACCCTGGGCGGAGTAATGACCAAATTGATTCAGAAAAATACAACCATTCCTACTAAAGCCAATCAGGTTTTCTCTACAGCGGATGATCGCCAGACAGCCGTAACCGTCCATGTATTACAGGGCGAGCGTGAGCAGGCATCTGCCAATAAATCCCTGGGTCGGTTTGATTTGACTGATATCCCTGCAGCTCCTCGCGGCGTACCGCAAATTGAAGTTACCTTTGATATCGATGCCAATGGTATTTTGAATGTATCCGCAAAAGACAAGGCAACTGGCAAGGCGCAGTCCATCGTGATTAAGGCTTCCAGCGGTTTGAGCGATGCTGAGGTTGAGGCAATGGTCAAAGATGCGCAATCCCATGCAGAAGAAGATAAAAAATTCAAAGAGATGGCAGATCTTCGTAACCAGGCTGACAGTTTGATCCACAGCAGCGAAAAATCCCTGACTGATTTGGCAGGTGAGCTTGCTGATGATGAGAAAAAAGGAATCGAAACTGCAATTGCCGAGTTAAAAGAAGCTGTTAAAGGAAATGACAAGGCTAGCATTGAAGAGAAGCTGAAAGTTTTATCCGATGCTTCTGGTAAAATGGCTGAGCGTGTTTATGCTAAAAAAGCGGCCGAAGGGCAAGCACAGCAAGGTGCAGAAACACAACACGCCGGACAGCAATCCCATGCTGGAGAAAGCAGTACTGGCAAGTCTTCTTCTGATGGCGTAGTGGATGCCGAATTTGAAGAAGTCCAGGACGATAAGAAATAAGAAATTTTACCCCGCGCAAGCGGGGATCTTTTTTAAACTGTAGCCTTGATAAGTGTCGCGTATCAAGGTTTTTTACGTTGCAGGGGCTACAATTTAATTATTAATGTAGGGTGAGAGAGCGCTTCTTCTCTGGTTTATTCGTCTTTGCGAACCAAGTGAATAATCAGTCGAATGAATCCTGCTCTTTCTGTATTATTCCGCTTTTACCTCAGGTAAAAGCATAGAAATTGGTGTGTGCAGTCATGGATCAGCGGGATTATTATGAGATTCTGGGTGTTAGTCGCGGTGCCAGTGAAGGCGATATAAAGAAAGCGTATCGAAAATTGGCAATGAAGTATCATCCGGATCGTAATCCAAATGATAATGTTGCAGAAGAGAAATTTAAAGAAGTGCAAAGAGCCTATGCAGTCTTATCGGATACACAGAAAAGGACTGCCTATGACCAATTTGGGCATGCCGGCGTTGACGGCGCTGCTGGCGGTTTCGGCGGTCAGGGCGGATTTGGTTTCGGTGATGTGTTTGAAGATATTTTTGAGAATATTTTCTCTGGCGGCAGGGCGCATGGCCGGCAGTCAAGGGGGCAGCGCGGCTCCGATCTGCAATATAATATTCAACTAACGCTTGAAGAGGCAGCACAGGGCAAACAGGTAGAAATCACTGTTCCCAGGCATGCCGCATGCGAAACTTGTAACGGCTCAGGCGCAAAAGCAGGCTCGACCCCAAAAAATTGCGAAACTTGCGGTGGAATAGGCCAGGTGCGAATTCAGCAGGGCTTTTTCTCTATCCAGCAAACCTGCCCCGGTTGTCATGGTGAGGGGAAAATAATAACCGATCCATGTAACAGCTGCCACGGTCAGGGACGTGTAAGGGAAAGCAAGAAATTAACGGTTAAAATCCCTGCGGGCGTTGATAATGGCGATAGGGTACGCTTGTCTGGAGAAGGGGAAGCCGGAATTTATGGTGGAGGCTCAGGGGATTTGTATGTACAAATCAGTGTTAAACAGCACGCTATTTTTGAACGTCATGAGAGCGATCTTTATTGCGAAGTGCCAATCAGTTTTGCTACGGCAGCTTTAGGCGGCACTATCGAGGTGCCGACACTTGAGGGGCGCGTCAGCCTGAAAATACCAGCGGAAACACAAACAGCAAAAGTATTTCGTTTGCGCGGCAAGGGAATTAAATCGGTTCGCGGACATGGGACCGGTGATTTGCTTTGTAAGGTAGCGGTAGAGACGCCGGTTAATCTTTCAAAAGAACAGAAAGAATTGTTAACCAAATTGCAGGAATCATTGGACAGCAGTAAAAAAACGCATTCGCCCAAATCAACGTCCTGGTTTGATGGTGTAAAAAAATTTTTTGAAGACATGAAATTTTAGTAAGTCTGAGCTACAATTACGGCTTTGAATATTTTTTTTTGTCCTTTTTGACAAACATCAAATCGAGATGCCCCGCTTGCTTGCAACCGGATTATCTTATTATTGCCCTTTTGTAGGATTTCTTCATGTCTAATAAACCAGCTATACTAGCTCTTGCTGACGGAACAGTTTACCACGGACTGTCCGCAGGTGCTTCTGGCCACTGTGTGGGAGAGCTCGTTTTTAATACGGCAATGACTGGTTATCAGGAAATGCTGACCGATCCCTCCTATGCCCGCCAGATCATCACTCTGACTACTGCGCATGTCGGGAATACAGGTTGTAACGAAGAGGATATGGAATCTTCACGGATCTGGGCAGCAGGTCTGGTCATGCGTAATTGCTCCCAATACCCCAGTAACTATCGCTCCACTCTCTCTTTACCAGAGTGGCTTAAACGAAACAGTATTGTTGCTATTTCAGGGATCGATACCCGGCAATTAACTATTCATCTGCGCGAACAGGGTGCAATGGGAGCTTGTATTAGCACACAGGTAGATAAGCCAGAACAGGCAATTGCCAGGGCGCGTGCCTTTAATGGTTTGAATGGTGCTGATTTGGCCTGCGAGGTATCGCGTCAGGCAATTGATCGCTGGGATGAAGGCCGGGGAGCCTGGGCTTTGGATTCCCGCCCGCTGCAATATCACGTGGTGGCCTATGATTTTGGCGTAAAACATACCATTCTTCGTATTTTGAAGGATAAGGGCTGTTACATAACACTTGTGCCAGCCAAGACGACTGCTGAAGAAGTGCTGAACTTAAACCCGGATGGTATATTCCTTTCAAATGGACCCGGTGACCCGCTTGCCTGTGATTATGCCATTGAAGCAACCCGCACTTTTCTCGATGCGGAGATCCCTTTATTTGGTATTTGCCTTGGCTTTCAGATTTTAGGTTTGGCCGCAGGCGGTAAATCATTAAAAATGAAATTCGGGCATCACGGTGCAAACCATCCAGTTGCCGAATGCACTGGTGAAAAACGGGTTTTTATTACCAGCCAGAATCATGGGTTCTCTATTGATGAAACCAGTTTACCCGAATGTCTTGAGGTAACTCATCGCTCTCTGTTTGATAATAGTTTGCAAGGAATCAAACATAAAACCAAACCTGCTTTTGGTTTTCAGGGACATCCTGAATCAAGTCCTGGCCCTCATGATATCGAGGTTCTCTTTGAGCAGTTTATTGCGATGATGAAAAATAATAAATAATCAAGAAGTGCCGATATAAGAGCGAGGGACTGTTTTTATATCCCTAAAACGAATCGAGTCTTGCACGTATGACTTGCAAGACAATACAAACCAAGGAGTTTGTATATCAATTTTGATTGCAAACTCATATTAACGTTGAAAGGAAATATAAAAGTGACTGAGCTAAGAGTATTTACTTCAGAATCCGTTTCTGAAGGGCATCCTGATAAAATCGCTGATCAAATTTCTGATGCCATTCTTGACGCAATTCTGGCGAAAGATCCAAAGGCAAGAGTTGCCTGTGAAAGTTTTGTAAAAACCGGAATGGTTCTTGTCGGCGGAGAAATAACTACTTCTGCCTGGGTAGATGTAGAAGAAATTACCCGCCAGGTGATTAAAGATATTGGCTATAACAGTTCTGATATGGGATTTGACTGGGCTTCCTGTGCGGTGTTGTCTGCAATTGGCAAGCAATCTCCGGACATCGCGCGAGGGGTAGATAATCAGGACACCAAAATTCTGGGCGCAGGCGATCAGGGCTTAATGTTCGGTTATGCAAGCCGGGAGACTGATGTTTATATGCCAGCCCCTATTGCCTATTCTCACCGGCTGATGGAGAAACAGGCGGAGTTACGAAAGAATGGCAGTATCCCCTGGCTTCGTCCTGATGCAAAATGCCAGCTCACGCTTATTTATGAAAACGGTATGCCTGTAGCGGTGGATACCGTGGTATTTTCTACGCAGCATCACCCGGATATTGGCTATAATGATTTAGTTGATACCGTTAAATCTGAAATTATTCAAAAGGTCATTCCCTCTGACTGGCTGAATGCAAAGACCCGCTATTTTATTAACCCTACCGGACGATTTGTCATTGGCGGTCCCTTGGGGGATTGCGGTCTGACCGGGCGTAAAATCATTGTAGATACTTATGGCGGAATGGCCAGACACGGTGGCGGATGTTTTTCAGGAAAAGACCCCTCAAAGGTGGATCGCTCAGCCGCTTATGCTGCACGCCATGTTGCTAAAAATCTGGTGGCTGCCGGGATTGCAGAAAGATGCGAGATTCAGGTTTCCTACGCGATTGGGGTTGCTGAACCCACATCGATTAGCGTGGAAACATTCGGCACTGGCGTCCTCCCGGAGAATATGATTATCAATCTGATTCGTGAGCATTTTGATTTAACACCGCAGGGAATTATTGATCATCACGATCTGTTAAGACCGATTTATCGCCAGACAGCTACCTATGGCCATTATGGCAGACCGAATTTACCATGGGAAAGGCTGGACAAAGTCGATGCTTTAAAAAAAGCCCTTTAATCAGAAGCCAGTAACTATTAATTGCAAGGAATACTATGAAACCAACCAATGTAGCCAGTAATCTGCAGAAACAGCAGGACTATAAAGTGGCTGATTTATCGCTTGCCGATTGGGGGCGCAAGGAAATCGCTATCGCTGAAACGGAAATGCCAGGCTTAATGGCATTGCGGGAGGAGTTCGGCGAAAAACAGCCATTGAAAGGGGCTCGCATTGCCGGTTGTTTACATATGACCATTCAGACAGCGGTATTAATTGAAACATTAATTGCCTTAGGCGCTGAAGTCCGATGGTCTTCCTGTAATATTTTCTCCACCCAGGACCATGCTGCGGCAGCCATGGCTGAAGCGGGTGTCCCGGTATTCGCCTGGAAAGGGGAGACAGAAGATGAATACTGGTGGTGTGTCGAACAGACCCTGCGCGGCCCCCAGGGTTGGACACCTAACCTGCTATTGGATGATGGCGGTGATTTAACCCAGGTTCTGCATGAAAAATACCCTGAGATGCTCAAAAATATTCATGGCGTTTCAGAAGAAACAACTACAGGTGTTGCCAGACTGTATGAAATGGCCAGAACGAGTCAATTAATGATTCCAGCCATTAACGTCAATGACTCGGTGACCAAATCCAAATTCGATAACCTGTACGGCTGTAGAGAGTCATTGCTGGATGGCATAAAACGCGCCACTGATGTCATGATTGCAGGAAAGATTGCCCTTATTATGGGCTATGGCGATGTCGGCAAGGGATGCGCACAGGCTTTACGCGGTCAGGGAGCTACCGTGTGGATCACAGAAGTCGATCCGATTTGTGCTCTACAGGCTGCTATGGAAGGGTATCGGGTGGTTACGCTTGAAGACGTGGCTCATGAAGTAGACATTGTTGTAACGGCCACAGGCAACTATCATGTAGTGACCCATGAACACATGCAGCGTATGCGTAATCAGGCAATTCTTTGCAATATTGGCCATTTCGATTCTGAAATTGATATTCAAAGTTTACGTCAGTATCAATGGGAAAATATCAAGCCGCAGGTCGATCATGTTATTTTCCCTGATGGCAAGCGTTTAATTATTCTGGCAGAAGGCCGTTTGGTCAACCTGGGCTGCGCAACCGGGCATCCAAGTTTTGTGATGTCCGCTTCATTTTCAAATCAGGTCATGGCACAAATTGAACTATTCACTAATGCCAGTAATTACCAGAATCAGGTGTATGTACTGCCCAAATTACTGGACGAAAAGGTGGCGCGCCTGCATCTTAAACGCATTGGAGCCAAGTTGACTACACTCACTAAAGAGCAGGCAGAATATCTTGGTGTGAAAGTGAACGGTCCATATAAGCCGGATCATTATCGCTATTAATGGCTTAGATCTCGAATCCTGCGACATAGACGTCGAATCTCCGCAACGTCGACCATTCGAATCCCCGCGGCTTCGACCATTCGAATCCCCGCGGCGTCGACCACTCGAATCCCCGCGGCTTCGACCACTCGAATCCCCGCGGCTTCGACCACTCGAATCCCCGCGGCTTCGACCACTCGAATCCCCGCGGCTTCGACCGCGGGGCCAATGTCTGAGTGATCCTCACAAATTTAGACAGCCAAACTCAGCTTATATCCCAATCCGTTCGGCCTGAGGAGCCGCTTTGCTCCTCCTCAGGCCGAACAGTGCTAATACAATTTGGGTTAGACTGTTTCTATTCGTTAGCTAATGCATTTGTGTAGATAGCTATGGGCCCCGCGGTCGGAGCCGCGGGGATTCGACTGAGGAGCCGCGGGGATTCGACTGAGGAGCCGCGGGATTCGACTGAGGAGCCGCGGGATTCGACTGAGCAGCCGCGGGGATTCGGGTGGTGTTGTTGGATAGGAAAGCGAAAATTACTTCCAGGCTGGTACAGCAGCGTCACCAAACAATTCTTTGGCTTTCGCTTCAACTTCTGGAGATTGAAAAGCCTTCACAAACTCCCCAAGCTGTACTTTCTTCTCGCTGTTCTGATTAATTACAATGAGGTTTGCATAAGGCGAATTTTTATCTTCAACAAAGATTGCATCTTTTAAAGGATCCAGCCCGGCAGGAATAGCGAAGGTGGTATTGATAATCGCCGCATCGACATCATCAAGCACACGGGGCAGCTGGGCCGCATCCATTTCCTTGATTTGCAGCTGTTTTGGATTGTCACTAATATCAGCTACCGTCATCGTTTTCCCATCTTGTTTAAGCTGAACCAAACCGGCTTTTTGCATTAGCAGCAAAGCACGTTCTTCATTGCTGGGATCATTAGGAATGGCAATAATAGCCTTGTCTGCAATTTCACTGATTGCCTTATGCTTGTTGGAATAGATGCCTGTGGGGTAAACAAAGGTTTTACCAATCGGCTCCAGGGTATAGCCATGCGCTTTCATAGACGCTTTTAAATAGGGGAGATGTTGATAAACGTTCGCATCAATACTGCCATCCTGTAATGCTTCATTGGGTAGATTATAATCACTAAATTCAACTATTTTGACGGTTAAATCGTATTTTTTGAGTGCGACCTCTTTGGCAGTTTCCACCAGATCCGTTTCCGGCCCTGAGATGGTTCCAATGGTTAAGGTGTTAGGAGAGGGCTGACTGCAGCCCAATAAGCTTAAGGCCAGAAAAATAAGGGAAAATACGCGCATAAAAATCTCCTGTTAACAATGAGTGTAACGTTTGGCTAATCTATCCCCAGCCATTTGCAAAAATTGCACGATAGCGACCAGAATAACAACGGTGATAATCATGATAGTCGAATTAAAACGCTGATATCCGTAGCGTATAGCCAGATCTCCAAGGCCGCCGCCGCCAATGGTTCCGGCCATTGCCGTATAATTAACCAAAGCGATTGCCGTAACCGTGGTGGCCTGTATTAGCGCAGGGAAGGCCTCCGGCAGCAATATATGTTTAATCATTTGCCAGGTACTTGCTCCCATTGAGAAGCCAGTTTCAATTAACCCCCCGGGAAGCCCCTGATATATATTATCCACCAATCGTGCATAAAAAGGGATGGCGCCTATGGTCAAGGGAACAATGGCTGCGTTAATTCCTATCGATGTGCCAACTAAAAGACGGGTGAATGGAATTAAGGCGACCAGTAGAATAATAAAAGGAATTGAGCGGGTAAAATTGATTAGGCCAGCTGTAAATCGATTGATCCAGGCGTGTGGTTTTATCTTCGCGGACGTAAATAACAGGGTACCTAAGGGCAGGCCGATTAAGGTAGCCAGAATCGTGCTGACTGCCGTCATATAAACTGTTTCAAGGCTTGCTTGAACAACATCAAAAAACAGGTTCAGTGACATAACCTAATATCTCCACAGTTAAATTGGCTTTTTTGCAACGCTCGATAAATGCAGTCAATAAATTCTGATCGGCAATCAGTTCAACAATCAATACCCCGCAGGTCACGGTATCGAAGCGATCGATATTGGCAAGCAGAATATTAATATCAATATGTAATTCACGGCTGGTTTGGCTGATGAAGGGGACTGTTGCATTATCCCCCTGGAAGAGCAGGCGCAGCAGCGGCTTGTTATTGGGCCGTTGGGTGAGGGTGCTTGCCAAACAAGCGGGTAATTGAGGGCTTAATTGCGAATACAACATATTTCTTGCCGGGCTTTGCGGATCATTGAATGCAGAGGCGATTGAAGTAATTTCGATAATTTCCCCTTTTTCCATAACGGCAAGACGATGGCAAATCCGTTTCACCACATCCATTTCATGCGTAATCAGTACGATAGTGATCCCGTAAAGGGTATTAATTTTCTTAAGCAGAGCCAGAATGGATTCTGTGGTTTCAGGATCCAATGCCGAAGTCGCTTCATCACAAAGTAGAATTTTAGGTGAGCAACTCAGTGCACGCGCAATGGCAACACGCTGCTTCTGCCCACCGCTTAATTGAGCGGGATAGGCAGATTTTTTATCGTCCAGTTCAACCAGGGGTAATAACTCATCAATCTTTGCAGCAATTTCTTCTTCGCTGATTCCTTGTATCCGCATGGGCAAGGCAATGTTGTCATAGACAGTTTTTGACTGCAGCAAATTAAAGTGCTGGAAAATCATGGCAATTTTATGGCGGGCCTGACGCAGATCCCCGTCTATTAGTGACGTCATTGATTTATTGTCAACAAGAACCTCACCAGAATCTGGTCTTTCCAGCAAATTGATACTGCGAAGTAAAGTGGATTTCCCGGCACCGCTGCGGCCAATAATGCCAAATATTTCGCCTTCCTGAATAAAAAGGTTGACATTATTCAGTGCGGTTACCTGATTATAAGATTTATAAAGCCCAACTAATTCAATCATGCATATAACCTATGGAGTACAGCAGGCGGGGATTTGGGGCAGGATAGAATATTATCCGCTTTAGCCGTTTTACAAAAACCAGGTACTGGCTTTGTGCGCCCGCAAGCTGAAAGTTCAAATCGGCGCAATTGATCTAATGATACGCTATTTCTAAACAGAGGGGAATAGATTTTTAAAAGTTGCTATGTTTTTGAGCTGGAAAAGATTTTAGAAGTAATTGATTGATTTGACTTTTCCAAAAGATCTTGGCATCTTAGCGAGTTTTAGCAAGGAGCAGTAAATGAAAAAAATAGTCCTCTCTTTAATGGCAGGTGCCGCGTTCTCTGTTCAGGCCGCCGAGTTAAGCAGTTTTTCTGAGGTAGCCGATGCTGTGAGCCACGGACAAGCGTTGAGCTTTGTTTGGTCCGTCAAAAACTGTGTTTCCGAAATGCCTCTTCCTGATCTGACCACTTCTATTCAACCCAACGCTGTAATGCTGGTTGCAGGTCAATTGATAACTGCATCTGATCGCCATTTTACGCTGAATGATCCTTTCCTGCCAGGAACCCCTGCTTTTGGTTATAGCAAATTTGAAGTCACCGCAGATGGCAAGGCAGCTCTGAAAATTACATTAATGCGTGCAGCCGATTATAGCAAAGTGCGGGAATATAGCATTCAGTGCCAGCTTGGAAATGGCTTGAATATTTTTACCGCAGGTTAATGCATTACTGAACCCAGGCGGTGAAGACCATTGGATCCGCGCGGGAAGACCATCGAATCCCGCGGGGATTCGAAGGGGGGTCGCAGCCGCGCGGATTCGGTATAATCTTCGCCGAGGTGTTCCCACTAAACCTTCAACTCCTCCCTGTCTTTATAATACTCAAGCGCTTCCGGGTTCGCGAGCGAACTTAAATTACTCACTGTCTCCCCATGAACTACTTGCCTGACGGCAACTTCGACAATTTTGCCGCTCATGGTGCGCGGAATGTCAGAAACCTGGAGTATTTTGGCTGGCACATGCCGTGGAGATGCATTTTTTCGAATGATATCCTTTATTTTTTGTTGTAATTCTTCGCTAAGCTTTAGGCCATTACGAAGTTTCACAAATAAAACGACTCGTACATCGTCATCCCATTTCTGCGCAATAACAATACTTTCCAATACTTCCTCAATCTTTTCCACCTGGCGATAAATTTCTGCAGTGCCAATGCGTACTCCTCCAGGGTTTAGAACGGCATCGGAGCGGCCATAAATGATCAAGCCATCATGTGGGGTTAGTTCGGCATAATCGCCGTGAGCCCATACCTGCTCGAAACGCTCAAAATAAGCCCGTTTATACGCTTTTCTATCCGGGTCATTCCAAAAGCCAACCGGCATTGAAGGGAAGGCCTGGGTGCAGACCAATTCGCCGCATTCCTCCTGTATTGGCTGACCTTCTTCATTAAAAATACTCACTGCCATGCCAAGGCCGCGACATTGTAGCTCTCCGCGATAGACGGGCAGGGCCGGATTGCCCAGGGCAAAGCAGGAGACTATATCGGTTCCGCCGGAAATGGAGCTTAACTGCACATCCGATTTTATCTTCTCATAAACAAAATCATAATTTTTAGGCAGCAAGGGGGAGCCTGTTGATAATATCGTTTTTAAGGCGGACATCGAATAGTGCTCACAAGGGATTGCGCCCGCTTTCTCTACAGCCGAAAGAAATTTTGCACTGGTGCCGAATACTGAAACTTTTTCTTCATCAATGAGTTGAAAAAGCCGATAGCTGTCGGGGAAATTGGGTGCGCCTTCGTAAAGGGTTAATGTAGCACCCAGGGCGAGTACTGAAACCATCCAGTTCCACATCATCCAGCCGCAGGTGGTATAAAAGCAGAGATTATCCTGTTCAGAAATATTGGTATGCAGCCCCAGTTCTTTAAGATGTTGCAGCAGGGTGCCGCCAGCACCATGCATGATGCATTTGGGTTTGCCGGTAGTGCCCGATGAAAACAGAATATAAAGCGGGTGGGCGAAGGGCAGGGAGGTAAACTGGCAATCATCAGCTGGTTTCAGGAAATCTTTCCACCATATGCCCTGTTCAATCGCCTTAATATGAAAATCACCATCGATAACCGGACAGATAACTACTTTCTCTATTGATGGAATGGCCGCTTTAATCTCGGCAATCTTTTCTTGTGCCAGATGCGTTTTGCCTATGTACTGGTGTCCGTTACAGGCAAATAATACTTTGGGTTCTACCTGTCCCAGGCGATCGATAGCCGCCTGGGCGCCGAAATCAGGGGAACAGGAGGACCATATTGCCCCTAGCGAGCTTGCCGCAAGCATTGCAATAATAGTGCTGGCAACATTAGGCATTATTGCCGCAACCCTATCGCCTGTTCTTACCCCGGCATTCTTCAACCCCTGGGCACATTCTGCAACTTGCTGCCTTAATTGCCTGTAAGTCAACACCTGCCTTTTTCCACTCTCATCAAGGCTGACGATGGCTGGATAATCATCATTGCGTTTTAGCAATTGACCGGCAAAATTAAACTTCGCCCCCTCAAACCATCTGGCTTCCAGCATATGCTGATGCTGATTGAGTATTTCTTCAGGAGGTACATCCCATTCAATGACAAAAAAATTGGCAATACTTTGCCAGAACTGCACTGGTTGTTCGATAGACCAATGATAGAGCTGACTATAATCATTCAGTTTATGCGAGTACCTCTTTTCGACGTAACGCATGAATTGATGCATCCTGCTATTTTCAGGGTGTCTGGGCTGCCACACAGGAACGTTCATAATGCTTCCTTTCTTAAAAAACGGGTTATCTTGAAACGGGTTGCTGCTGGGTTATGCAATGAATGCCGCCGCCTCCTGCAAATACATCCAGTGCATCAATTTGGCTAATCTTGCAGGATGGAAACAATTGTTTGAAAAGGACAAATGCGGCTTCATCCTGGGCAGTATGGCCAAATGCAGGCATAACAATACCCTGATTGGCACGATAGAAATTAATATAAGACAGGGTTAAGCGTTCACCATTCATGTAGGTGGCTGGAGGTTGTTCCACCGTGATTACGTCCAGTGAGCGTCCTTTTGCATCGCGTGCGGTTTTCAAGATCTCCAGGTTTTCCTGGAGCAGATAATAATTGGCATCGCTTTTGTCGCTCGTTGTTAAAGCTAAAACTTTACCGGGTGAGATAAAGCAGGCGATTTCATCAATATGCCCATCGGTTTCATCACCAATCAATCCCCGGTTTAACCAAATGATGTGTTCGGCTCCCAGAAAATCCTTTAAATAGCCCTCAATCTGATGCTGATTTAATTCTGGATTACGGTTTGGGTTAAGCAGGCATTCACGTGTGGTCAAAACAGTACCCTCGCCGTCAACATGGAAAGAGCCTCCTTCCATGACCAGGGGCGCTTTAAAATAACGCGCCTCCGTATACTGGATGAGCGCTTTGGCAATTTCCTGATCCAGTTCATAGTCAGGATAATTACCCCCCCAGGCATTATGGATCCAGTCCACGCCGGCGAGTTCATATTGATCATTAAGCAGAAAACTTGCCCCAGTATCCCTAGTCCAGGAATCATCCAGGGGGAGTGAAATAATGCGGACGCTATCTCTGCAATATTCAGTAACCTGCGCTTCTTCGCCCGGTTGTACCAGCATAATGACAGGTTCATATTGGCTTATTGCTTCCGCGACTTTTGCATAGGCGATTCGCGCACGTTCAAGTCCAATAGCGGACCAGGTTTGTACATGGCGCGGCCAGGCCATCCAGCATGCTGCATGAGGATACCATTCGGCGGGCATCTTATATCCGGCTTGTCGCGGAGTAATCATAAAGTTCCCTTTGTTTTATTGCTGTTAAGATAAGTTAATTGTGAAAATACGCTGCGTAACTCATTCAAATAAGTATTGATTGTGTCTTCAGAGAGCTCTGTATTCAATAATTGTTTTTCATAAGATTGCAGCAATCTTTTTGTATCATAATGTGCCATATTCAAGACATTGGTAACCGTGTCCCCGCTGACTAAATCATTAATTTCAAACGCTTGATTATCCAGTAATTTTACATCCATGGAATTGGTATCGCCAAACAAATTATGAAGATTGCCAAGAATTTCCTGATAGGCCCCTACCATGAAAAAAGCAATTACATAAGGATTTTGTTTGGCAAAAGGAGGCAGCATCAGTGTCGAGTGAATCCTCGAACGGCCCGTATACTGTTTCAGAGTACCGTCTGAATCGCAGGTTAAATCCTGCAGCACGCTATGCATAGTAGGCGCTTCGTTCAGTTGGGTGATTGGTGCAACCGGAAATATCTGGCCAATCGCCCAGGCATCAGGAAGTGACTGAAAAAAGGATAGATTGCAAAAAATCTTGGCCGCCATTTGTTCATGGATACTGTTAATTAATTCATTATCTCCCGGGCTCTCCGGATCCAGCCTATCCTGGATTTCCATACAGATCGCTGTGAAAAACTGCTCCACCTTTGCTTTTTCCTGCAGGCTGATAACGCCGTGTTTAAATTTTGAATGTGCTTCATCAAGCGAATGGCGGGCATAGTTGTAGATTTCGCTCGGCAAGCTGTCGCTTATTGATTGGTAAGTGTCCCAGATATCACGAATCACATGAGAGTCCTCACTATCTATCTTCGGCAGATGCGCTGATTTTTTAATAATTTCGACATCGGTAATATTGGAAACCAGAACGGCATGATGAGCGGTTAATGCCCTGCCTGATTCGGAAATAATATCTGGCTCTGGCATTTCTGCTTCTTCGCACATATGTTTGAGTGCCAGAAGAATATTGGTCGCATATTCACTGACAGTATAATTCATGGAGCAGCCAGTACTGGAACGGGTTCCTTCATAATCAACGCCTAATCCGCCGCCGACATCAATGGTGGCAATGGGTGCATTGAGCCGTCTTAGCTCAACATAATAGCGGGCGACTTCGAGCATGCAGTGGCGTATGTCATGAATGTTGGCAATCTGGGAGCCCAGATGGCAGTGCATGAGCTGCAAACAATCCAGTGCATTCTGCGCTTTTAGCTTGCTGACGACATCAAGGACCTGTTCGGCATTTAAGCCAAATTTTGATTTCGCCCCCCCGGTATTCTCCCATTTTCCAGCCCCCTTGGTCACCAGGCGAATACGGATACCGATACTGGGTTTAATGCCAAGACGGTCAGCTTCTTTGAGTAAGATGTCGAGCTCTGACTGCTTTTCAATCACTATAAAAACCTGATGGCCCATTTGCTGTGCAATCAGTGCGATACGGATGTAACCGCTGTCTTTATACCCATTGCAGACAATTGTTGACCTTTGATGGGCGAGCATGCCGATAACCGCCATTAGTTCGGGCTTACTCCCAGCCTCCAGACCCACACTGAAATGAGGGGATTTCAATAATTCACGAACAACGCATTGTTCCTGATTGACTTTTATCGGGTAAACCAGTTTGTACCTGCCCTTGTAGCCAATTTCTTCAATTGCTTCATAAAAAGCCTGATGAAGTTTCGCAATCCGATCATGCAGAATATCCACAAATCGGATAAGCAAAGGCAATTGCAAGCCCGCCCGGCTGGCACTGTTGACTATCGACTGCAGTTCAACGCCTCGTTGATGAGGATATTTACTGACCTCGATATTTCCGTCTTCATTCACTGAGAAATAGCCTTCTCCCCAATGGGAGATATTATAAAAATTCTCGGAGGATGCTTGAGTAGGCATTAATGGCGTCCTGTTGATTGTTGCGGTTTTAACAGGCTGTGATAGGTAGCCGGCTGTCTTTGTTGTGGAAAGGGGAACAAACGGCCCCAGAGATCTCTTTGACTGAAATCAAGCTCTGCGACCAGCACAGCCGCCTCATGACGGGGGGCTTGGGCGATGATCTCGCCAAAAGGATTTGAAATAAAACTGCTTCCATAGAACTCCAGCCCGTCCTCTGTTCCAATACGATTCACTGCAATGATAAAGCAATTGGCCATAATTCCTTGTGCGACCATCACTTTCTGCCACATCGGCTGGCTGTCAAATCCGGGCGCTGTAGGCTCGGCACCGATAGCGGTAGGGTAAATCAACAACTCAACATCTTTCAAACCATAAATACGGGATAACTCGGGAAACCATTGATCATAGCAGGTAGGTAGCCCTGCACGATGCTCCGCAACACGATGGATCGGATAATCTGAATCCCCGGGCTTGAAATAATAATCCTCATGGTATTTTTCACCACTGGGGATATGTTGTTTTCGGGTAACGGCTATTAATTCCCCCTTATTATTAAAGGCAACAGCGGTGTTATATCCCTTGTTTTCAAATAGGGATGCGGTAATCGAGGCATTGGCTGTTTTTGCCATATGGCTGACGAAACGGGCTGTAGGGCCTGTTTCCAAATCTTCCATAAAAGGCGCTGGGTCGACAGAAGGGCTGGTACAGAAATAAGGCGACAGGGTGAGTTCCTGCAGGCAAATCAGCTCGGCCCCTTGCTTTGCAGCCTTAAGAATACCTTGGCTCAATTCTTCCTTGTGCTGGTCGGGATTTGGATACCATTGTTGCTGAACGAGTCCTACTGTTAATTTTTTATTATCCATTTTTCTCCCCTGACTTCGTTGTAGAGTTAAATAAATTTACCCGGAATCTTACACTGGTTTTCAGATTTTCATAGAGTAAAGAATCGTAAAGGGATTGAAAAAATCCGGGGTGTTGCAGGGCCTGTTCGCAAAGACAGAAATCTAACTTCCGCCCTCCGGGGGGCTGGCTACTTCAGTCGGCACAGATGCGTTAGTAGACGTATCAACCGAATGAAAACCTTTGTAGTTATAAAATGCGAGTGCAGCCACAAGTATAATGATAATCAGGGTTGCAATGCCGATGATTTTATTTCGATTATCCATAAAATCTCCTGTCAGGAGTTTACTTAATTACTAGGCTATTTTAAGTATATACCCTGGTTGGGAATATTCATGATTAAGGATTGGCCAGCAGGGCAGTTGCCACTTTGGATTGATTTTTTTTACCTAAAATTTTACAGATCATATCCCCGGCAGCCACAATTTTATAAATATCGATGCCGGTTTCTATTCCCAATCCATGCATAAGATAAAGCACATCTTCCGTCGCGACATTGCCCGCCGAGCCGCGCGCGTAAGGGCAGCCGCCCAGACCCGCTACAGAGCTGTCAAAGCGGCTGACCCCTAAACCAAGGGAGGTAAAAATATTGGCAATTGCCTGCCCATAAGTGTCATGGAAATGCATTGCGAGTTGGTTGACCGGCAAAAATTCAAGTACTTCAGAAATTAAATGCTGCGTTTGTTTTGGTGTCCCAACGCCAATGGTGTCTCCCAGACAAATTTCAGAAACGCCCATTTCAAGCAAGGCACGCATGACGCTAATGACCTGATCGGGGGAAATATTCCCCTCATAAGGACAGCCAAGGGCGCAGGATATATAAGCTCTAACGGGTATGTCTTTTTGTCTGGCAATCTCCATTACCGGCTCGAAGCGGCGAATACTGTCGGCAATTGAGCAATTAATATTGTAGTGGTTAAATGCTTCACTGGCGGATGTAAACAGGGCAATTTCCCCAACGCCGCAATGTAGGGCTTTCGTCAGCCCCTTCATGTTGGGTACCAGAGCCGATAAATGAACATTTGCAGGCTTCCTAATTGATTTGAAAACTTCTTCGCAATCAGCCAGCTGCGGGATGGCCTTGGCCGATACGAAGCTGGTCGCTTCAATATAACGCAGGCCGCTCTCACTGAGTAAGTTAATCAGTTCAATTTTGGACTCAGTAGGCACGAAGACTTGTTCATTTTGCAAACCGTCACGAGGGCCTACTTCTACTATCGTAACCTGTTGTGGATAACTCATCTTGGTCTTTTCCTATGGTTTTGCCTGATGTTTGCATATTCGTATCACGTCAGCTTAAGCAACTCTTCACCCTCATTGACCTGAGAACCGATATTGTAAAAAAACTCAGAAATCACGCCGTCTTTCGGAGCGCGGATGCTGTGTTCCATTTTCATTGCCTCCAGAATTAGCAGCTGCTCTCCTTTTTTTACCATATCGCCTTCATTTTTTAAAATAGCAACAACAGTTGCCGGCATTGGAGCCGTTAAACGTCCGCTTTGACTGCCAGATTCGGCGTGGTTGGTTTCCCAACTAAAGCGCTCTACCAGTGCATTGCCATCAGCCTGATAAATTTCAATACAATCACTTCTGTTAATCACCCAGGCCGACTGGCGTTGCTGCCCATCATCGATAGTCAGGCGTCCAGCTTCATAGCTGGCGGACAATGTGTATTGTTTACCTTCAATTTCAGCGGTAAATTTCTGAGAATTAACAGGGATAATTTTAATCTCATGCAATTTTCCCTCTAGCTGATAACGGAAAAACCAGAATCCCTGTAAATGTAATTGCCAGGAAAAATTCTCGCGGAACAGTGGATCCTGTTCCTGAACTGTTAACTGAAGGTAATCATAGCTTGCTGAGAATAGCAGCGATTGTTTTTCTTCAGGGTATTGTATTTCAATGGTTTCCCTGCTGAGAAAATCGGTGCCCAGATCAGCGCTGATAAACCGGGGATGATTACAGATTGCTTTAAGAAAACCGATATTGGTTTTAAGCCCTCCAACTGCATAGGAATTAAGCGCTTGCTGAAGACGTTGAATTGCTTCAGGGCGATTATTACCCCAGACAATCAGTTTGGCAATCATCGGATCATAGTATTGGCTAATTGAAGAACCGCAGCTAACCCCTGTATCAATTCGAACCCCTTCACCGGAAGGTTCTTTCAGGAAACTAATCTTGCCGATTGAAGGAATAAAATTCTGCGCAGGATCTTCTGCATAGATACGGCATTCAATAGCATGGCCTTGTGCCTGAATTCCTTCTTGCTTAAGCGGTAAGGGCAATCCAGCAGCAATTTTTATCTGCCAGGCAACCAGATCCAGTCCAGTAATCATTTCGGTTACTGGATGCTCTACCTGAAGACGGGTGTTCATTTCCATGAAATAAAAATGCTTTCCATCTTCGACCAGAAACTCAACAGTACCCGCACCCAGATAGCCGATTGAACGTGCCACTTCGCAGGCCGCTTCAGCGATTCCCTGCCTTAATTCACCAGGCAAATCAGGAGCAGGGGCTTCCTCAATAATTTTTTGATGCCGGCGTTGGATAGAGCAATCACGCTCAAAAAGATGAACGGCTTCACCAAACTGATCGGCCATGATTTGTACTTCAACGTGGCGAGGATTCAAAACCAGTTTTTCGATGATCATGGTGTCATCCGCAAAACTGGCCGCCGCTTCACGGCGTGCGCCTGCTAAAGCTGAATCAAATTCAGATAGCTCATGAACTGCGCGCATACCCTTGCCGCCACCTCCGGCTGCTGCTTTTAGCAAGATGGGAAAGCCAATACGCTGTGCTTCATCCAGCAAACGCTCATCGCTTTGACTATCACCGTGATAACCGGGTGTCAGCGGAACAGCCGTGCCTTCCAATAGCTGTTTGGCTAATTGTTTGGAAGCCATTGCTTCCAGGGCTTTTATTGTCGGGCCGATGAATACGATACCCGCTTTCTCACAGGCTAATGCGAACTGCGGGTTCTCTGATAAAAATCCATAGCCGGGATGGATGGCTTGGACATTGGCTTTTCTGGCGATGGCTATTATCGCCTCGATGTTTAAATAGCTTGCAAGTGCTGGCGACTCGCCAACCCAATAGGCTTCATCAGCCTGCAGGACATGCTGGCTCTCTCTATCCGCTGTTGAATAAATGGCAACGGTGCTTATCCCCATGCCCTTTGCTGTACGAATGATTCGACAAGCAATTTCACCGCGGTTAGCGATAAGAATTTTATTAAACATGAAAATCCTTAATTCCAGTTAGGGGATTCTTTATTCAAAAAAGCGTGTAATCCACGCTGTCCTTCTTCAGAAACCCGTTTTTCAGCAATGATAGCGGCAGTTTCCTGTATGAGCTGCTGGTCAATCGTTCTGGATGCAACCCAATCAATGAGCGGTTTACAGTCAACAACGGCTTTAGGGGCAAGGTGGCTGAGTTTGCTGGCGTAATCTAAAGCAAAAGAATCCAATAAATAATCATCAATATAATGATGAACCAGATTATACTGTTTTGCCTGCTCGCCATTAAATACTTCTGCACTCATAAATAGCCATTTGGTCAGACGCTCGCCAATTGCCCTGACGACATAGGGACTGATTACCGCAGGGACTAAGCCCAGTTTGACTTCAGAAAAGCAGAATCGGGCGGAGTGGCCGGCAATGGCTATGTCACAGGCAGCTACCAGCCCTGCACCGCCGCCATAGGCTGCCCCTTGTACCACCGCCACCGTAGGCTTTGGACAGGAGTAAAGTGTATGCATCAGCCGGGCAAGAACCATTGCATCGGCCAGATTTTCTTCCTGGGAAAAGGCGGCCATCCGCTGCATCCACTGCAAGTCGGCGCCTGCTGAAAAATGACGGCCATTAGCCCGCAGTAAAATAACAGAAACGGCAGGATCCTGAATGGACTCGTCCAGGCTTGTCTGCATTTTTTTTAGCAAGTCATCATCGAATGCATTATTTTTATCAATCCGGTTGAGGCTGATTTCGAAGACACGTCCTTTTAATTCGCATTGCAGATCACTCATTTGTTTATCCTTACATCCTGAATATGCCGAAGCGGGTTTGATTAATCGGGGCATTTAATGCAGCTGACAGGCCAAGCCCCAGAATCCGGCGGGTGTCTGCAGGGGCAATGACTCCATCATCCCATAGTCTTGCGCTGGCATAGTAGGGATTACCCTGTTCTTCATACTGGGCGCGCATGGAGGACTTAAATGCTTCTTCCTCTTCAGCAGGCCATTCGGTTCCCTGCTTACTGTGTTTATCGCGATTAATCTGTGCCAGCACATTCGCAGCCTGTTCTCCTCCCATCACTGAGATGCGCGCATTAGGCCAAGACCATAAAAAGCGCGGATCATAGGCGCGGCCGCACATTGCGTAATTTCCGGCGCCAAAACTGCCGCCTACAATGACTGTAAACTTTGGAACCTGGGTCGTCGCCACAGCGGTGACCATTTTTGCGCCGTGTTTGGCAATACCGCCTGCCTCGTATTTACTGCCTACCATGAAACCGGTGATATTCTGCAAAAACAGTAATGGAATATTTCGCTGAGAGCACAACTCAATAAAATGGGTTCCTTTTAGCGCACTTTCGCCAAACAATATTCCATTGTTGGCTACGATACCTATCGGATAACCATATAAATGCGCGAATCCGCATATTAGGGTAGTGCCGAACAAGGCTTTAAATTCATCAAATTCTGAACCATCTACAATCCTGGCAATAATCTCACGAATATCAAAGGGTTTGCGCGGATCAGTCGGCACAATGCCATTCAATTCCCAACTGTCATAAAGCGGCTCGCGGCTTTCTTTGCGTTGAAGTGAATTTGGTTTTTGCCTGTTTAAATGGCTGATGGCATTGCGTGCCAGGTGCAGGGCATGCGCATCGTTATCGGCATAATGATCAGCAACGCCTGACTGCCTGCAGTGGACATCGGCGCCGCCTAATTCTTCAGCGCTAATCACTTCACCAGTAGCGGCTTTGACTAAAGGAGGGCCCCCTAAAAATATAGTAGCCTGATTTTTAACCATAATTGATTCATCAGCCATTGCCGGTACATAGGCACCGCCGGCGGTACAGGAGCCCATGACTACAGCGATTTGTGGAATATTTTTAGCCGAGAGATTAGCCTGATTATAAAAAATGCGTCCAAAATGATCGCGGTCAGGAAATACTTCATCCTGGCGAGGCAGAAATGCGCCACCAGAGTCAACGAGGTAAACGCAGGGCAGATAGTTTTTCTCAGCAATTTCCTGGGCGCGAAGGTGTTTTTTAACTGTCAAAGGGTAGTAAGTTCCGCCCTTGACGGTTGCATCATTGATAACAATCATGCATTCAGTCTGGTGAATGCGGCCAATACCCGTGATTATACCCGCGGCCGGGATATTATCCTTGTACACCTGATAGGCAGCGAGCTGAGATAATTCGAGAAAAGGGCTGCCTGGATCAATTAATTGCTGTAAGCGTTCCCGGGCGAGTAGTTTGCCGTGTTTCAGGTGACGTAGCCTTGCATTTTCATCGCCGCCTAAAGCAATTTGCTGGATGGTATTCTGCAAATTGTCCACCAGTGACTGCATCGCAGCAGCATTTTCTTTAAATTCTTTACTTGCAGGGTTAATTTGACTGCTTAATTTAGCCATTGATTTACCTTAACGTATCAGGATGTTGCTAAGTACGATGACCAGCCATAAACACCAGGTTAATTCAAGAAAGTATGGCATTGGTTTCCCCTTAATTGGGCGGTAAATCAAGGCAGGGACCAATGCAATAATAACAGGTATAAAGGTCAACAGAATAATTTTACGAATCAACACGCCAACTCCCGTATGGGTGAACAGGGGAGTTAGTTTTATATTGATATAAGTGTAAAACAAATCAATATAAAGAATCAGGGTATGTGCAAATCTGGCAAAGACCACCACGAGAATGGTCAGCACCAGATAGATAAGGCTTTGTCTAAGCATAATTTTCCATCTTAATAAGACTAGGTTGGGCTTTGCAGCCCAACCTACAGCTGTTTAAAGCAGCTCAATCGCCATTGCGATACCTTCGCCGCCGCCAATGCAAAGCGCTGCTATACCGCGTGATTTCTGCTGTCTTTGCAGTGCGTGCAAAAGCGTAACCATAACGCGTGTGCCGGAAGCTCCGATGGGATGGCCGAGGGCGCAGGCGCCGCCATGAATATTAACCTTGGTATCATCCAGTTCCAGCTGGGTGATCGCTGCCATGGCAACTACTGCAAAGGCTTCGTTAATCTCAAACAGGTCTACATCGTGCTGCCGCCATCCGGCTTTATTCATTACTTTTCGGATTGCATCAACAGGCGCTGTGGTGAACCATTCCGGTGCTTGTGAATGGGTTGCCTGGGCCGCAATTCTTGCCAGGGGCGTCATACCCAGCTTTTTCGCGTGTCCTGCGCTGGTAATGATGATACTGGCTGCGCCGTCTGAAATTGAACTTGAATTTGCGGCAGTAACAGTTCCATCGGCTTTGAAAGCGGGCTTCAATTGAGAAATTTTGGAGAGTTTGCTTTCATCTGGACCCTCATCCTGGGAGACAATGGTATCTCCCTTGCGTCCGGCGATCGTCACGGGAACTATTTCTGCGCGGAAAGCGTTATCCTGCTGTGCCTGCAGGGCGCGGGTGAGTGACCGGATTGCATATTCATCCTGCGCCGCACGGCTAAATTGAAAGTGTTGGGCGGTGGCTTCTGCAAAGCATCCCATTAATTGGCCGCGCTCATAAGCGTCTTCCAGGCCATCAAGGAACATGTGATCTTTCAATTCACCATGGCCTAAACGATAACCTGCGCGTGCTTTGGCCAGTAAATAGGGCGCATTACTCATACTTTCCATTCCGCTTGCAAGAACAACATTCGCAGAGCCAGCCTTAATCATGTCATGGCCAAACATAATTGATTTCATGCCGGAACCACACATCTTGTTCACTGTGGTTGCACCTGCTGAATGGGGAATACCTGCTTTGATGGCTGCCTGTCTGGCGGGCGCCTGTCCAATACCTGCCTGTAAAACACAGCCGGAAATAACCTGGTCGATTTCTGCAGGGTTGATATTGGCCTGCTCCATTGCAGCTGCATGGGCGATTGCACCCAGCTCAGGTGCAGTTAAACTGGATAAAGAACCAAGCATTCCTCCCATGGGTGTTCTTTTCGCGGCAACAATGACAACATCATTTTGATCCATTTGTATTTTTCCTTATTCAGTTTCTTTAAAAAGTTCACGACCGATTAACATTCGTCTCACTTCCGAGGTACCGGCTCCTATTTCATAAAGCTTTGCGTCCCGCAGCAGCCGTCCGGTTGGATATTCATTAATGTAACCATTTCCACCTAAAATTTGAATCGCCTGCAAGGCCATTTGTGTGGCTGTTTCTGCAGTATATAAGATAACGCCCGCAGCATCCTTACGGTTTACCTGTTGTCTGTCACAGGCTGCGGCTACACCATAGACATAGGCTCTGGAGGCCGAAAGCCGGGTATACATGTCGGCCAGTTTGCCCTGAATAAATTGAAACTCGCCAATCGCCTTATTAAATTGTTTACGCTCATGGACATAAGGCAGGACTACATCCAGACAGGCTTGCATGATCCCCACAGGGCCTGCGGAAAGAATAGTTCTTTCATAATCAAGGCCGCGCATCAGAACCTTTGTACCCTGATTCAATTCACCCAGAATGTTATCGGCAGGTACTTCGCAGTTGTCAAAAACCAGTTCACAGGTATTGGAGCCGCGCATTCCCAGTTTATCCAGTTTTTGAGCTGTTCTGAATCCTGGGAAGCCTTTCTCAATAATGAATGCAGTAATGCTTTTGCTTTGGGCGTCTTTTTCGGTTTTGGCATACACAACCAGCACATCGGCATCCGGACCGTTAGTGATCCACATTTTAGTGCCGTTAAGGATAAATCTGTCGCCTGAACGTTTTGCCTGTAATTGCATGCTCATAACATCCGAACCTGAATTGGCTTCGCTCATGGCTAAGGCACCCACAAATTCGCCGCTTATTAATTTAGGCAGGTATTTTTCTTTTTGTTCCGAGTTGCCGTTTAACGATATTTGATTGACGCAGAGATTGGAGTGGGCGCCAAAACTCAGGCCAACCGATGCGGATGCCCGTGAAATTTCTTCCATGGCGATTACATGAGCGAGATAGCCCATATCCGCCCCGCCGTATTCCTCGCTGACTGTGATACCTAAGAGGCCCATGTCCCCTAATTTACGCCACAAATGATTTGGAAATTTGTTTTCTTCATCAATTTGTGCTGCCAGAGGGGCGATTTCTTTCTGGGCGAAGTGGTAAACGCTGTCACGCAATAAATCAATCGTTTCGCCTAGCTGAAACTGCAAACCAGTATGCATGATGATTTCCTGTGTTTTGGAGTTGTCCGGGCTTGATTAGCCAGGCCATACTCGAGTCAATAGTAAAACAAACAGTAAAAGCATTTCCCCTGTTTGTTTTCAGCTACTCACATTAGTGGAGCAAATGAGCTAGACTATACCCAATCAAGTTGAACTTTCAACCTGATTTTATTCGTTAAACGCATCCAACTGAGATTTTAGCTTAGCACAGTAGAATCATCGCAGCAAAATCCAATGCGGTTCAAAACAAGAAGAGGGGTGTAAATGAGCAAGCTGGTACTTTGGGGGCACCATATTGATGATTATCGGGAAATGTTTGATCTCGGTGAAAACGATTTGAAAGGACGGATTCTGGAATACGGCTGCGGCCCCAGCGCCTTTAATCTTGAAGTAAAGCCTTATACCCGGTCCTGTATCAGCTGCGATCCTTTGTTTTCACTGGATGCTTCTACTTTAAAAACCAAGACCTCCCTGGTTTTTGAAGATATGATTGCACAAGTAAGACAGGATCATGACAAATATAATTTCGCAGATTATGGCGGGCTGGATGGTCTGATTGAAAAAAGACGCCAGGGGATGAACGATTTTTTTTCAGACTTTGAGCAAGGAAAGAAAGAAAAACGTTATCAGGGGATTCAAAATATCAGTTTACCCTTCGACAGCTTCTATTTTGATCTAGCCCTAAGCTCACATTATCTCTTTGCGGGTCTCGATAACCAGAATCTGGATTTTCATATGGCGGTTATTCAGGAGCTGACGCGTGTTGCCAAAGAATTAAGGGTTTTTCCTTTAATTGATCGTTTCGATAATCCTTCTCCTTTATTAGGCCCGGTCTTGCTATTATTGCAGCAGAAAAACTACGGGGTTGAAGTAAGGACTGTTCCTTACCATTTGCAGGATAAAGGCAATGTAATGTTAAGGGTATGGGCCCAGGAATGTGAAGTGCAAACGGGTTAGGGTAAAACGCATGAATAAGTTAATAAGCGGAATTTATTAGCATAAGCTAATGTAAAATCAGCGAAAATCGCAACTCCCAACTTTTCCATCAGGCAGGATAGCATTGCAAATAGAGCTCATTGACTTCAGTTGTTTCTCGGTGATTTTTGCCTGGTATAAATTAGCACCCGCGAAACTGGCACCGGATAGATTGGCCCCTGTAAAATCGGATGATGTAAAATTATTAAGGCTCAATTTCGCATTTTTTAGATTTGCAAAGCTAAAATCACTATAAGCAAAATCAGCCGTTCCAAGAGAAAGCTCAATGGCTGTTATACGGCTGAAGCTCGAGTATTGATGATTACCCCAAATACCCAGGTTGGATCGGGTTAAATTACTGTTATTGAGATTGATGGCGCCGAGCTTATCGGTATAAAGATAATAATCATTACTGAGGTCACAGGATTCACAAACGCCTGTCTTTTCGAACTGTTTAACATCTAATGGGTTAGAAAATTGCTGTGAATAAATTGATGTAGATAGGGAAATCAGATAGATAAACAAATAAGTTTTCATTGTATACAATAACTCGACTGCATTCCTTGCTAGCCTGATACTTTAGTTTTAAATACAGATAATTACAATGTATTGGCAGGTTTTCTTCCACAAATGGCTAAACCCAATAGCAACTACCGCAGACGCACGGTAGTTGATTGCGGATTATACGCAATAGGCTGATGCCTCCCATGAGCCTGAGCTTTGCGGACTCTGGCTTGAATAGTCGTCTGGATTCTCGCTCGATATTTCGTCGAACTGCTGTTCTCTTTCCTCAGGTGTTGGAGGGGTATAAATCAATGTATCAAGATTGGGCTCTTTTAATAATTGATCGCATAAGGCAATGCAATCTCTACAGCTTAGACGTTTTTCAGGATCATAACGAGTCAAACCATAAATGATAGTATCGAGAATTGCCTTAATCGTTTCCGGCACGTTCATTTGAGCATAAAGATTGGTAAAAGTTTCCTCACGATTTCTCTTGTACAATAATTTTTCATTGCCAGTATTTGCAATGAAATCGAGGTAAGTATCACCCCACAACTCTGCAAGGCTAAGCCCTGCTGCAAAATCATCGCATTGTGCAGTCAACTCCCCGTCCTCATAGACTTCGGGGGCAGCAAAAAGCCGGGTACCGCGGTTATGATGGCAGGTGATTTTAGGTTTTTTCAATTCTTTTGCAAACGCAAAATCAACCAATGTCGCGCAACCATTGGGTAGGTCAACCATTACATTAGCCGGTTTAATATCGCGATGTGCGTATCTTTTTTGCTGAACCGTATCTATCTGTAACAGAATAGCTCGGGTTACAGTAATAAGCTCACGAAGCGTTGGATTAATTTCCCGAATTCTCATCTGGTTAATTAATCGTTCCAGAGTAATCCCTTTCGCTTTTTTCATGACTAAAAATGCCCAGTGGTTGCTGCTAAACAAGGCGGGCTTGCATTTCAATGCATCACCGAGGTTGGCACGCTGGGCTTCCTTGGCCACCTTGTTACGTTCGCTCTCATCGTAGTGCACCGCTTTGATCACACGCTCTTTGTCCGCTGCTCTTTTTACAAATTTGAAATCCTGATGAACTTTGACTTTTCCCTCTGACTCATAGACCTTTGCGAAAGCGCCAGCGCCGATTTGATTTGAAAAAATTTCAAGGTTGTATTCTCCCGGATGATTTTTGCTCGGAGTAACCAGGAATGCATTTTTAAGAAGAACGGGTATGACTATTTTGTTTTCGCCTGCGGGAAGCAAGTCGGAATATAAACTGATATAATAGATCCCCTGTCCAAAAAGCGGATCTTTGGTAGAGGCTAGCAAGGTTTTTAATAACGGTTTGGTTATTTCATCCAAACAGGTGAGATCGATTTCAATCATTAACAACTCCTTTTGTCAATTAACTGATAGGGACTAGCATGGCAAACGTCCAATATGCCAAAGGTCAATTCTGCCTGAATATCATAGCAACGATTTTTGCATGACAACAAGGAATGCCGAAAACCCGGCTAATTAAGCATACTTATCTACACAAGTGCATGAGAATTAAAAGCTATCGAATCCCCGCGGCTGCGACCGCGGGGCCCACACGAAGCCAATTTAATGTTACGCACACTTGTTTATAACTACCTGTTAAACCCTATTTTTTGCAACATTGAAACTTGTCTGAGGACCATACTACTTCAACAGGCATGGGCCCCGCGGTTCAAAGCCGCGGGGATTCGGACGGGGAAACTATTGGAAGATAGCTATGGGACAAGCCGCAGGGCTAGTGGAGATGTGTAGATACCTACACTGTATATGCATAGAGAGCATTTTGCTTGCATTACTTTTTTCGTTGGTCTTTCAGCAAGCACTCGATTTGCTCTTTCATCAAAGGCCGGCTGAAATAGTATCCCTGAACGTCTTCACAGCGTTTTTCCTGCAAGAAATTGAATTGCCGTTGAGTTTCCACCCCTTCCGCAACCACATGAAAACCCAGTACATTGCTCATGGAAATAATGGCTTCAATAATCTGCTCGTCACGTTGGTCGACATCAATGTTGTCAATGAAAGACTTATCGATTTTTAAGCGGTCAATTTTGATTTGACGTAAATAATTTAAACTGGAATATCCTGCACCAAAGTCGTCCAGTGAAATTTTAATTCCCAATTTTTTAAGTTCTGATATTTCATTGTGCGTTTGCACCAGATTGATAAAAGTGTTCTCGGTGAGCTCTATTTCCAGATATTGCGGTTCGAGTTGTGTTTCTTCGAGTATCGTTTTAACCTTTTTAGCCAGATCAGGCTGTTTCAGTTGTTTTGTACCCATATTTACAGCCATTACCATTTTAGGAAAACCTTGATCCTGCCAACTTTTATTCTGTTTACAGGCCTCCTTCAGTATCCATTCACCAAGAGGTATTATAAATCCTGTTTCTTCTGCGGTTTCTATAAAATCAATGGGTAACAAGGTACCCCTCTCAGGATGTTGCCACCTTACGAGAGCTTCAATACCCTGGATAGTATTCGATTCAATATCATACTGGGGTTGGTAATTAAGAAAAAACTCGTTACATTTCAGGGCCTTATGAAAATCAAACTGCAGTTGTAAACAGGTTTTTTCGATTTTTAGCCTATCGTTATAGAAACTGTAACGGTTACCCCCAATTTCCTTGGCATTATACATAGCCGTATCGGCATTTGTGAGTAAATCCTCGGTCGTGCAGCCATCTCCCGGATAAACAGATACTCCTATACTCGTTGTTAAGTAAAGCTCCTGCTCTTTCACTATAAACGGCTCAATAAATTGCCCTAAAATTTTATCAGCAAAAACCTTAATGTTGGTGCTGTGTAATGCCGAGGTAACAATAACAAACTCATCCCCGCCAATTCGGGATAACGTATCTGATTTCCTGAGGCTTTTTTTCAAGCGTTCCGCCACTTTAATTAACAGCATGTCCCCCGCAGCATGTCCTAAACTATCATTTATCAATTTAAAACGATTTAAATCAAAAAATAATACCCCAAACTGGGTATTCTCGCGTTTTGACTGCTGGATAGACGCTTCAATACGATCGAATAGCAAAACTCTGTTTGCTAATTTCGTTAAGGGATCATGTGTGGCCTGGTATTGTATTCTGGCTTCCATGAAAGCGCGGCTGGTAATATCTCTGAAACTGAAGATGTACCCCGCATTTTCCTCCCCCAGCTTATAGACCTGTTTATTCACTTCAAATATACGATGGGTTTTTGAACTGACATTGATGCTTTTTTGGGAGTGGTTCCTTGAAATAATATCTTCGATAAGTTGATTGAATTCCCCCGGTTCAACCAGTTTTTTTCCAATATGTTTCAGGATGGTTATTGCCTTTCGCCCTTCAAGCATGGAGGGGGGGATTTGCCAGAATTCCACGAAATGCTTGTTGAAATCGATGAGCTGATTGTTAACATCCAATACCAGAATACCATCAGGTGATGATTCCAGTGTTCCCCTGGTGACTGATAGTGATTGCTTTAATGAGCGGGTTCTTTCAGAAACTCTTTCTTCAAGCATCATCACATTTTGTCGGGTTTCTTTGGAGAGTTGCCATTTTTTTGTCAATGCACAGGCTAACTGTCTGATGGATACAGCATCAAATGGCTTTTTAATAATCAGAAGATTATCTTTCTCTCCCAATTTTTCAACTGTTTCTTCCCATGTATAGTCCGAATAGGCAGTGCAGATGACAATTTGTATATTCGGATCGACTTCCCAAATACGTTTGATGGTTTCCACCCCATCCAGGCCCGGCGGCATTCGAATATCAACGAAAGCCAGTGCGTAGGGATGCCCGTTAGCAATCGCTTTTTTGACCTCCTCTATCCCTTCCTCTCCTTGCATGGCGCTTGTGATGCTGAATGTGGGCAAAGAGGGTTTGGATTTCGTACGTAAATCGGGTAGTTCAGAAAATATTTCCTCTTCCATAGAATGAAAGAGGTTGTTTTCGCTAGAGGCTCTTTTAACTAAAATTTCCAAAAACGCATGATGAATTTCGGGTGTATCATCCACTATCAATATCTTGATCACTTCGTCGTTTTTGTCCATGCCTTCCTCATCATCAAGGGCAGTTAGAATGTCGCCGTCAATGTACAGAAAAAATGTTCCCCGCCGTACCAGCTGTAAAAATCACGCTCTGTTGTGTTAGAATATTGCACAGCAAAATTGTAATTTTTAAAGGTCTTACTCAATGCAATATAGTATGTATTATAGCTGATACCCGCTTCATCTGGAAAATCTTCTGGTAGGGTGTAACGGCCAAACAAGGCGTTGATATTTTCAATTCCTGCTAAATAGTGGGAGGGAAATGTATAATTAATCCCCCCGTCTATATAAAAACCAGTGCGTTTAAGATTGTAGATATTATTGGTGTAGCCGAGATTGGATTGTAAAAATTTAAAATTAACCTGTCCAAGCCATTCGTTATAATTCCACATTCTATCCGAAGGGAAATAATATCGATAAAAGCTCAGATCCACATTAAAATCATCGGTAATTTCCTTGTAAAATCCTATTCCGGGGTCAACCTCAAGATTAATATCTGTATCCAGGAATTTATTATTAGAAGCCCATAAGGCAGCATAAAAATTCCAGGGTGAGGTGTAAGTAAACCCACCCTGTATGGCGGGTAAATTTTCAGTTTGAGTTAATCCCCTAAACATGTAGTTAGAGGTCAGCGCAACGGTTCCGCTCATATTGTCAACTATGTTATCCGCCAGGGTTTTCTGCTTGGTAGGCTTGGCCTCGGGTTGCGGATCAGCCCTTACAGATGGGGACTTGGGCGAGGGGGGGATTCTTAAAGCCGCATTACTTGAAAAACCTGAAAATGAAAGACTTATTAGAAGCAGTGAGAAAATTCTTTTCATCCATATGTCCTGCCAGATAAAGTTGCAAGGTAAATAAGTTTTCTTATTTTGTCAATTTACCCTAGACTAAAATTAGTATTATTTTTCAGATGTATACAGGAATACACACATGAGAGATAAGTGGGCAGTTTTTAAAAACCTGCGACCCAAAATTGCAGTCGTCTTTACACTTATATTTTTCACCACGGGCTGGTTAGTCTATTTCATTACTAATAATGTTCTCCTTCATAATGTGCTGCAAATAGAAGAGCAACTTATTAATGAGAATATTCAACGAGTTAGAAATATTTTAAATGATGAAGTGGAGCGATTGAAAGTACTGTCGCTTGATTGGGGACATTGGGACGAAACCTATGAGTTTGCTTTAAATAGGAACCCCTATTATATCAAGCAAAACCTGTTTGCAGATGCGTTTTTCAGTAATCAGTGGAGTTTCTATTTATTATTTTCTAAAGATTTTCAATTGACTTATTATACAGGTTTTAACCTGGAAAACAAAAAGCCCCAGGCTTTACCTGCTGACTATAAGCACTATTTTTATATAAAAAGCCCCTTTTTCCGCTATAAATCAGAAATCAAGCCAGAGGGTGGAATAATTTATTTCAATAACAATATCCAGTTTGTCGCCTCCATTACCATCCGTCATAGTGATAGAAAAGGCCCTACTGTGGGTTATTTGATCCTTATGCGGCCACTGAACTTGACCCGTCTTAAAGGATATTCCAATGCTCTGGAGTTGCCGCTCAGTATTCAACCATTGAGCTTGACTGATAAAAATAAACAAGCCGCATTAATAAAAGAATTCACCGAAGATCACACGACTGTTTTTCAAAAGAACGAAATTCTTGTAAAACTCCTAATCAGAGACATTTACGATGCGCCAATTGCTATTCTGTCGTTTAAAATGAACCGGGATATCTACAAGTATAGTGAACAGGCGATTTACTTGTTTATAGGCCTCTTAGCGATTATTTTTTTCATTTGTTTATTTGCCCTATGGATCATGATTAATCTAATAGTTTTAAAGCGAATTGCTCTATTTAACAATCAGATCACAGCCATTGCCAACCAGGGGGGGTATTCCAAGCGAGTGTACATTTCCGGGCAGGATGAACTGAGTTTCATGGCAGACAAGGTTAACGCTTTGCTTAATGTAATTGGAAGAGTCCACAATGCCTTAGAAAACCGAATGATAACAATTGAGCAGATCAACAAAGAATTAAAGAGTATTGAGGAGGAAAATCGGCATATTATAGAATATGCGCCTGAGCCAATAATAATCACTGATAGTTCCAATCATATAAAACTGGTAAATAAGGCTGCAACCAAGGTTTTCAAAATTAAAAAACAGGAACTTGTAGGCCAGCCTATTGATAGTACCTTTTTGATTAAACAGAACAAGGATGAGAGCGGCAAAGGTGTTATTTCCGACGTCAAGGCGCATGATGTACAAAAGGAATATCTGATTACCTATCGTAACATGGACATTCCCGTGGAGCTTAAAACCGCCTTACTGAATAACGACAGCACTATTTTTATCTTGCGTGACATCTCGGAGCGGAAAGCTTATGAAAAGGAAGTCGCCTTATTAAACCAAAAATTGGTATTTTCTTCACGCCAGGCTGGCATGAGCGATGTGTCGACCATGTTGCTCCATAATATAGGTAATATTTTAAGCAGCGTGCTGGTGACAGTATCTGTAATGAAAGAATCTTTTTTAAATTCAAAAGTAAACAGTTTGGAAAAAGTTGGCCAGTTACTCGAAGAACATCAGAATGATCTGGCGGACTATCTCACTAAGAATGAAAAGGGGGAAAAGATTCCAGAGTATTTATGTTTGCTGACCAAGCTTTTAAAGGGGGAACATCAAACCTTCATTGCCCAGTTAACTTCTCTAAATGAAAGTATTGATAAAATTATGCTTGTTATCAATAATTTTCAATTTAAACAAGGGGCTTCTGTGGTTGAAAAATTTAATATCACCGAGCTGATGGACAATGTCCTGGAAATACATTCAGAACGCATAAAAAAACACCGGGTTAAGCTGAGCAGACACTATTGCGAGTGTAGAGATATCATGCAAGATAAATTCAAGATATGGCATATTTTGAATAACCTTGTTACCAATGCCATTGACGCGTTGAAGGAGGTCGAGCGGGAGAGGAACCTGTGCATTGAAATTGAGAAGCAAGCCGAATCGATTAAATTAAAAGTAGTTGACAATGGTATTGGGATTCCATCTGTAAATCTGGTCTCAATTTTTATGTTCAACCAAACCTCCAAGGTTGGCGGCCATGGCATTGGATTACACAGCAGTTCAATTTTAGCGGAACAGATTGGTGGTAAACTAAGCGTGGAAAGCCCTGGCCTGGGAGAAGGCGCGACTTTCATTCTGGAAATTCCTTATGAACCACCCAAAAAATAGCATTTTGCATTAGCAGGTATTTTGCCTCATTTCATGCAGACTCAAAGAATGTTACTCTTGAGGATTGGCGTAGGCTGGGTTGTAAAGCCCAGCGTGCTTTTTGCAGCTTAAACACCCCAGTTGTAGTCTTTAGCAAAGGAGAGGGAATGTATTCGTTGATTCGTCCTTTTTTATTTATGATAGATGCCGAAAAGGCGCACCGTTCGACGCTCACAGCGCTTGATTCAATGCCTGCTTTTCTATTTAAAAAACCACACTCCTTACCTGTTGAAGTGTTGGGGATGATCTTTAATCATCCCATTGGGCTCGCAGCTGGGATGGATAAAAATGCCTCCCATCTGGACGGTTTAGCTAAACTAGGATTTTCCTTCATTGAAGTGGGGACCGTCACGCCGCGCCCACAGGCAGGAATGCCAAAACCCCGTCTTTTTCGTTTACCCGAGGCAGAGGCGCTGATTAACCGCATGGGATTTAACAATCGCGGTGTTGATGTTTTAGTCAGTAATATTCAAAAGTCCTCTTACCGAGGCATTTTGGGAATTAATATTGGCAAAAATAAAGATACTCCTATGGATAAGGCGGTGGATGATTACCTCTTTTGTATGAGAAGGGTTTATACCTGTGCATCCTATATCGTTATTAACATTTCGTCCCCCAATACGCCTGATCTGCGCCTGTTTCATCAGGAAATGCTGCTTCGCCAATTGCTATGCCGTCTTGTAGAAGAACAAAAAAAACTTGCGGATGAACATCAGCGCTTTGTGCCTCTGGTGGTTAAACTTTCTCCTGATGAGAGCGATGAGGAGTTAACGATTGTAGCCAATGTCGCTGCTGAATGCGGAATATCGGGAATTATTGCTACTAATACTACCTGTACGCGGATGGGGGTAGAGAATTTGCCGAAAAGTAAAGAAATGGGCGGTCTCAGCGGAAAACCTCTACAGGAGCGCTCTACGCAATGCATCAGGGTTCTTAGGCAAGCGATTGGAAACCAGCTGGTTATTATTGGTGTGGGAGGTGTTCAGTCCCTTGATTCTGCAAAAGAGAAACTGGATGCCGGTGCGTCCTTGCTCCAGGTATACAGCGGTTTAATTTATAAAGGGCCCAGGCTAATACCGCAATTGGTAAAGAGCTTAAAAAAGGCCGAAGAATCATCGAATAGTTAAATACCAGGCCGATTGATTAGCTGACATTTGGCACTTGCTGCAAATAGGGTTACAATTTGCCCTTGTTTAAAGCCATGCAGTTTTGTTTTATGACTGAAAAATTGACCACAGGAACGAGTACGCTCTATCGTCGTTTAATGCGTGATGTTAAGCCATTCTGGCTGGTATTGTTGCTGGGAATCGCTGCCAATATTTTTTATTCGCTGGTGGATGCTGGCTTGACTTATATGCTTCGCCCTTTTTTGGACAAAGGTTTTATTGATATAGATATGACTTTTGTTAAAAAAATTCCTCTGATTATCCTGGTTGGTATTACAGTACGTGGCCTGATGAGCTCGCTTGGCAGTTATTGCATGACCTGGGTTGCACGTTCAGTGGTAAAGGCGCTGCGGCAAAAAGTGTTTGCCCACATCTTAAGGCTGCCTGCAGATTATTATGATGAAGCAACTTCAGGCCAGCTTTTATCAAAGATACTGTATGATGTTGAGCAGGTCGCGCAAGTCAGCGCAGATGCTTTGACTGATTTCGTTCAGAATACCTGTTTAGTAGTTGGCTTGCTTACGGTAATGATGATTATCTGCTGGCAGTTGTCGTTAATGTTCCTGCTGACAATCCCTTTTGTAGGGATAATCGTTAATTTTACCAACAAGCGCGTTCGCCGTATTAGCCATAAACTACAGAAAACCATGGGCCAGGTTACTGAAATAGCTGCAGAAGCTATTGATGGTTACGGTGTGGTCCGTATTTTCGGCGGCGAGGATTATGAAACATCCAAATTTAACCGCGCAACAGAGCTGTCTCGCCAGAATGATATGAAAGTTGCTGTCAGTAAAGCGATTAACGTGTTTGGGGTTCAGTTCGTTATTGCGGTAGGTATTGCCTTAATTATTCTCGCGGCTATTCAACTGACTGCTGTGATTACTATATCTGCCGGCTCATTCCTGGCTATCATTGCAGCGATGCTGCAATTGATCAAACCAATGAAAACCCTGACCACCCTGAATGCAACTATTCAGCGCGGGCTGGCAGGTGCTGAAAGCGTGTTTTCATTATTGGATAAGCCGGTAGAGTCTAATACTGGCAAAATACTGGCTGCTCCAGTTAAAGGCAACATAGTTTTCGACAGGGTTAGCTATGCCTACCGCCAGGGAAGTGAAGTCCTTCACGAGATTAGCTTTACTATAAATGCCGGCGAAACAGTTGCCTTAGTCGGCCATTCCGGCAGTGGAAAATCAACTATCGCAAGCCTGTTGCCGCGTTTCTATGAAGTGAGCCGGGGCCGTATACTTTTGGACGGTATGCCTTTACAGGAAATCAGTCTGTCCAGCCTTAGAGAGCAAATTGCCCTGGTGAGCCAGCAGGTGACTTTATTTAATGACAGTCTTGCAAATAATATAGCCTATGGCTGCTTTGAGGCGACTCAGGAACAAATTCTTTCGGCGGCAAAACAGGCCTATGCAGATGAGTTTATCCGATTATTGCCCGATGGGTATAATACCCGCGTGGGGGAAAACGGTATTCTGTTATCAGGGGGACAGCGGCAACGTCTTGCAATTGCCAGGGCAATTTTGAAAGATGCACCGATTTTAATTCTTGACGAAGCGACTTCAGCCCTGGATAGTGAGTCAGAAAGGGCTATTCAGGCTGCTTTAAATGAGGTGGTGAAGAATAGAACTACATTAATTATTGCCCATCGTTTGTCCACTATTCAACGTGCGCACAAGATTATTGTCATGCATCAGGGAAAAATAGTAGAGCAGGGTACCCACCAGCAGCTTTTAGCAAAAAATGGCCATTATACGCAGCTTTATAATGCCCAGGGACTGGGTTTAAACCATGAAGAGGAAATGGCAGTTTGATACAATCCTGTTTGGAAAAAATCTGGTATGGTTCAAGGCGACTAGGCTGGTTAATGTGGCCTTTTTCGCTTCCCTATCAATTTGCCACTATGCTTCGCCGATTTTATCTACAAACGTTTCAACAGCAGCATTTTGAGGTGCCTGTCATTGTCGTCGGCAATTTAAGCGTAGGAGGTGTGGGCAAAACGCCATTAGTGGCTGCACTGGTCAAAGAGTTCCAGAGTAAGGGATTACGGGTGGCAGTGATTAGCCGCGGATATGGTGCTTCCATAACAAGCTTTCCCCATGAAGTTTCTCCTGAGAATTCAGCCAAAGAAGTAGGCGATGAACCTGTACTGCTTGCCCGTAAGCTATCCTGTCCAGTCGTAATTGCCCCAAAACGGGTGGAGGCAATTCGTTATTTACTGAAGAAATACCAGACTGATATTATTATCAGTGACGATGGATTACAGCATTACCGAATGGGAAGGGCAATTGAAATTGTCGTTATCGATGGTATAAGAGGTTTGGGAAATGGTTTTTGCCTTCCCGCCGGGCCTTTGCGGGAAAGGGCTTCCCGGCTAAAAAAAGCTGATCTTGTAGTCGTTAATGGAGGGCATTGGCCAGAGGCTCATACAATGACGATACAACCCGGATCTGTACAGAACCTGGTAAGCGGTAATATGATAAGCGCGGACTTGCTGGAAATGCCGATAGCGGCAGTGGCTGGTATTGGACATCCTGCCCGATTTTTTACTACTCTTAAAGAACAGGGAATTATTTGTCGGCATTATCCATTTCCAGATCATTTTCAATTTAAGGCAAAAGATCTCAGTTTTTCGGAAAAAGTGGTCATTATGACTGAAAAAGACGCGGTTAAATGTCGATCGTTTGCTGCAGATAATTGGTATTTTTTACCGGTAGAAGCCAGACTTGCTCCAGCTTTCTGGCAGGCTTTGTGGTCAAATAAACATTTGAAAGGTTATCAGAAATGAAGCGAGCTTCTTTATGCATTCTGGGATTTTATCTGGTTTTAACAGGTCTGGCTTATGCTGGGAGCGAGCCGACGGAGCTAAAGAATGGTTCCAATGCGGAATTAATCGCTACCGCTGAAACACTGGTGAGTAAACCCGTACCTTCGCTGGATGCTTTACAAGCCGATTGGACTTTTGCAGGGGTTGTGGTTAATGAAAATGACGAACGCTATCAATACTATGTGGAAATTCAACGTAATGGCAAGGATTTGCATGCCTCAGCAACGCTGATCAATGGCAGTACAAAAGAAGTAGTACTCTATGAAGAAAGTGAAGGGCAGATAGATACGGACGACAACACCTCATTAAAGGCAGGCAGAATTTTCCTGCGTTATTATCCCATTAATGACAGCTGGATTTTCGGCGTCAAAATTAAGGAAAACAAAGGGTTTAACTTCAAGGTAGATATGCTGGGCCTGGCGGATGCATCTTCTGCAAAACAGCAAAAGCTTCGTGCAGGCGTGGAATTGCAAATCAACCAGACCGGTCATTTGAATGGCCATCTGCAAACAGGTGCGAGCAGCAAGGAGGAGTTTGTAACTGCATCTAAAGCCTGGTTCAGGCAAGTCTGGGTGGATGCAGAGCAAGCGGATAAACCCTTATTCATGGGGGTTTTATGCCAGTTTAATGATGGCAGCGCGTTTTATTCTGTCGATATGAAAGAGCCTGATGCAGTTAAAGCTGCTGTCGCCGGCTGGCGAAATGATCAGGGGGAAGTGGTTAGCATGTCGCAATCGGTGACAGTCAAGGAAGAGAAGCAGGGCAATTGGCAAATTCATATCTCTTCACCGAAACTGAAGCTGTCGCTGGACGATATGCTATTTGAAAAAACCTCAAACCATCGTTTAATTATTGGATTCACTAATGGAGCCAGACCAGGATTCTGTGCCATTAGCAAAAATGAGTTGAGTCAGATTAATGCTGATAAAACGGTAAGCTGAGGCTGTCATTGCGGACAATCCAGATTGGAGTGCTATCGGGGCATTGTTCAATTGCTTCACTTCGTTCGCAATGACGGATTAAAACCCTGATCCTTCTCAGGCAAAAAATAAACCAACAGGGCCGCAGTCAATAAATTCACCGGTAAAATAGCCAAGGCTATCTGGTAACTTTCAAGACTATAATGGTGCTCAGGGCCGCCATAGAGATCAAGGAGAAGACCGGTAATTAGCTGGAAGACGGGGGCTGTAAGCATCGCCAGTGTATTGGTAAAGCCAGTGCTGGTGGAGAGCGCACCTTGCGGTGATATTTCATTGGAGATTGTGTAAGACAGCATATAGGAGCCGCAACTGATGCCGGTCAGAAAAAATAAACTCCCCATAAACACCGGATCGCTATACGGGAAGTAAAGGGTTATATAAAGCAGAATGGAAGTTAGGATGCTGGCAATAAACATCAATGGTTTTCGCTGCTTTAAATGGGCATTCAAATAGCCAAAAAGCGGGCAACTGATAGCTGCTCCCAAAAATAACATGGCATCGATGATGCTGGCTTCTTTAAGGCTGCAGGCCAATTTGATCTGAATAAAAGGAATGGCCCACATGGCTCCAAAAACGGTGATTACCGAGAATCCCAGGCCAGCAAATGATCCATTAATCCATTGGGTTTTACAACGAAGAATAGCGTCGAGGGAGCGGGCGATCGGATGTGTAGCTTGCGAAGAACTGCTGGACGGTATAAAAAGCCAGGCAAAAAAAGCAATCAGACAGCCAACCAGCGCTGCTGAATTAATAAATTCACGCCAGCCATAATAACTAACCAATATACCCAGGCCAATAAGTCCGAACATTGTGGCTATAAAACCCAGGGTTTCAGATAAACCGATTAAAAAACCAAATTGTTTAAGAGAAAAATGCTCTCTTAATAAATGTGAAAATCCGACAAAGGCAAAAGCAGAACCCATACCAATAACAATGCGGCCAAAGAACAGCAAATATATACTCATTGAATTTGCAAAAATAAAGCAGCCAATACTGCAAATCAAAGCAGTCGTAGTCAGAATGGTTTGCGTATTTTTGCGGTCAAATAACATGCCGGCCGGAATTTGCAGACTGGTGTAAATATAGTAAAAGGCACTGCTCAGTAAACTGGCCGTGAAAGCCGATATGAGTGTTTCCTGCATAATCGCGCCGATGATAACACCTGATGACAATTGCAGAAAAAATTGAAACAATACAAAGGAAACTCCTACCAGCCAAATGAGAAAACGGGGGGAGCGTAAACTAGTAAATGAATTCATTCGTTATTTTATTTATTAGGATATTGAGTTATTTTTGGATAAAAAACATAAATTTTGACATAGCTTTCTAAAAAATGCGAGTAAAACTCTCAATTTTAATTCCTTAATTGCTGGATGCACATGAATTTACGCGATTTACATTATTTTGTTGTCCTGGCAAAAACACAGCATTTTGGCGATGCGGCCAAGCTTTGTCACATTAGCCAGCCTACTTTAAGCATGCAGCTGAAGAAACTGGAGGATGAATTAGGTATCAAGCTGTTCGAACGCTCCAATAGACAGGTGATTTTAACAGAAGCAGGTCGTAAAGTCTTAGCCAAAGCCCAATCGGTTCTGCATGAAACACAAGAGTTAAAGGATATGGCCGAGTCTTTATCCGATCCCTTGTCTGGCGAACTACGCTTAGGAGTGATCCCCACGCTAGCGCCTTATTTTCTCCCGTTGATTATGCCGCAAATCCAAAAGCGGTTTCCAAAGCTGCGGGTATGGCTTATTGAAGAGCAAACGCATCGTCTCTCCGCCAAACTGGCTCAGGGCGATTTGGACGCTGCCATTATGGCCACCCCAGTCGAGGCTGATTTTGAATCGGTCATGCTCTTTAAAGAGCCATTTTATTTTGCATACTCAAAAAATTATCCCTTTTCTAAAAATGGACCAATCAAACTTAATGATTTGGCTGAACAATCAGTGCTGCTGCTTGAAGAAGGCCATTGCCTGAGGGAGCAGGCTATGGATATTTGCAGATCAGCCAAAGCAAAAACCAGCGTTGATTTTACAGCAACCAGTCTGGAAACCTTACGTTTGATGGTGGAGTCGGGGCTTGGCGTCACGCTTTTGCCTGCCCTGGCAGTGCGAAATATTACAGAAAACCTGAAGGTGCTTCCTTTCGCTGAGCCAGTCCCTTATCGAACGATTGCACTTTATTATCGGGCACAGACTGTGAAGCTGGAGTGCCTGCAGTTATTGGCGAAGCTGATTGAAGGAATAATTAATCCCTTGGTTCAGTGATGGGCCCCGCGGTCAAGCCGCGGGGATTCGGAGATGCTTGAAGCTGCGGGGATCGGTATGCGGCGGGACCTTCTCCATGGCTGCGGCAGCTTCTCCGAATTCCCGCGGCAGCTTCTCCGATTTCCCGCGGCAGCTTCTCCGATTTCCCGCGGCAGCTTCTCCGAATTCCCGCGGCAGCTTCTTCGAATTCCCGCGGCTTGACCGCGGGACCCATGGCTTTTAAACAGGATTTTTAAAACGAAGTGATTATGAATACATTAAAGGCTGCAACAGAAGTTAAAGATCTATCGATCTATTTTGAAATAGAGCAGAAAACAACCCGGGCGGTTGAGCGGCTTGATTTTTCATTATTACCTGGGAAAACCCTGGCTTTGCTCGGTGAGTCTGGCTGTGGAAAGTCAATTACTGCCTTAGGTTTAATGCGATTACTGCCAACAAAAGCTTGCTATGGCGGAAAAAGCCAGATTCTGATTGAAAATCAAGATATTTTGGATTTGCCGGAAAAGTTAATGCGGGCCTTGCGTGGTAAGCGTTTGGCGATGATTTTTCAGGAGCCCATGACTGCTTTGAATCCCGTCTTGCGAATTGATGCGCAATTGGCAGAAGCCGTGTGCCGTTACCAGAGAATATCCGGGAGTGCATTGCGCGATCGTCTGATAGATTTACTGAAAGAAGTTGAAATCCCTGATCCGGAACTTCGTTTGCAACAATACCCACATCAACTGTCAGGTGGGCAGAAGCAACGGATTGTGATTGCCATGGCTTTAGCGAATCAACCCGAAATTCTCATTGCTGATGAACCGACCACTGCTTTGGATGTCACTATCCAGGCTCAAATTTTAAGCTTGTTAAAAAAACTACAGCAGCAACGTCAGATGAGCATGCTGCTAATTACCCATGATTTAGGAGTAGTCAAGGCGGTTGCTGATCATGTCTGTGTGATGTACGCCGGGCAATTAGTGGAAGCGGCACCAGTCAAAGCGTTTTTCATGCATCTGAAGCATCCTTACTCGCGGCAGTTGATGGCTTCCTTGCCTGATTTTGAAAAGCGCCATAGCCGATTGCAGACGATTGCAGGAGCTGTGCCTTCTTTGGATGATTTACCTTCGGGATGCCTGTTTCATCCACGCTGTGCCTATGCTTTTGATCGCTGCCGTAAGGAGGTTCCTGTTTTACAGCAATCGGCAGATTACAGTATTCGCTGCCATCTTTATCCTGAATTACAGGAACTGCCTCCCTTAAAACGCACCGAGACTTTATGGAGCAGGGAGGAGCAGGAAACGCCAGTTTGTTTATCAGTAAATGATTTAAGCGTTTATTTTAAGTTGGGAAGAGGCTTGTTTAAGAAGAACCAGCCGATGATTAAAGCTGTGGATGGCTTGTCGCTGGATTTGCATCAGGCAAAAACATTGGCGCTGGTGGGGGAGTCGGGCTGCGGCAAAACAACTGTATGCCGAAGCATATTAAAATTACAGCCAGTCACCTCTGGTGAAATTCGGTTTAAAGGGGATAATATTCATCATTTTAACAGCAGCGATATGCGCGATTACCGTAAGAAACTGCAAATTGTTTTTCAAGATCCATTTTCTTCATTAAATCCCCGTATGACTGTTGGGGAAATCATAGCGGAGGGTATGATTGCCCAAGGGCTGTCCAAATCATTCATCCAAAGCCGGCAGCAGCAATTATTGGAGCAGGTCAATCTTCCCCGCAATTGTTTAAACCGCTATCCGCATCAATTTTCTGGCGGACAAAGACAGCGGGTTTGCATTGCACGAGCCCTGGCAACCGAACCAGAAATTTTAATCTGCGATGAACCCACCAGCGCCCTTGATGTTTCCGTGCAGGCACAAATTTTAAATCTGCTCAAGGAATTGCAGTATGAACTGGGCGTTTCCTATTTGTTTATCACGCACAATATGTCAGTAGTCTCTTACATTGCCGATGAAGTATTAGTGATGCGCAATGGGAAAGAAGTGGAGAGAGGAAGCGTGGAGCAGATTATGAAGTTCCCGCGGGAGGAATATACCAGGAAATTACTGGATAGTGTTTTATCTTAAGCCAGGGAGTAGTTGCAGTGATTTGTTGATAATTTGACTGAAATGAATTAAAATTGCACATCTCATTTTAGAATCTATCCCCCATGATAACAGTTAAACAGCTTAAAGATTTAGTTCATGTTTATCAAAAGAAAGCTGTCGATTTTTCACTCGAAATTGACGCCGAAATATTAGAGATCATTCGGATTGAATCTGACTACACGTTTTCTCTTTTTGCCCAATTCATCGATAAGGATGACGATTCCGTACTTTCAGCAAGCACTGTCAAGGAAATAAGAGATTATTTTAAAACGCGCTGGAAAGTACTCAAAAATAATAATCTTGCCTATACACGCTTCCCCTTTTTACCGGTTAACCAGTTTTGTCTGAAAGTGGCAGAGGGAATTGCTCGTCCGGGAGAGGCGGTTTGTACTATTTTAATGCCGAGCCTGCTGGGTTTAAATCGACTCGCTAGTTCACTTAAATTCGAAACGGAAGATGATGGTCATTTTAAGCTGGAAGATTATATTGTTAACCAGGATTACACGAAATTAATTCCAATCAGGGAAATTTTTGAATACGCAGCCCTTAACAGTGATTATGTTCTCCCTGATTTTCAGCCGGCTGATGCCCAGCTAAAGTATCAATTAGGCGGCAGGGATTTTGTTAATCTGGAAGAAGTCACAGGCGAAGCAAGTCAACGATTTATACGAACTCTGAAACAGCATCATACACGCAGATACGACAATAATTCACTGGGTTTTGCTATCAAACGATTAGCCACTGAGCTTAGGAAGTCCTCCAAATCGGATGCTGGTAATGAGCAGTTAGCTGATAATAAAGCCTTGGGCGATGCGGTACATGTTTTTCATAACCTATGGAGTGAATTGTCTCCTGACCTTAGTTTGCCTCAGGAAACAAATGCTGCTCCAATAGAAATATTGGTAAAAGATCTAAAATTAAAATCTTACGGCTATGGGCAGGCCACTCTTGAAAGCTATTTGCTCTGCCTCTTTTTTCATTTGAAAATTGAACTGACAGAAGAGGAAGTAAGCCGTGTATTAGCCGAAAATATTTTTCCTTGTACCCATCAGATATCCGATACTCTTGTTGAGTACCTGAATCAATACCCTGCGCTCTTTAATATTTCTATTCAAAAAGAAGACCAGCAGCAGGACAGTTTGCCTGCTATGGACACTTTACTGCCGGATGTTTTAAATGCGCTTGCCAAACGCCCTCCCATGCTTGACGGTGATGATTCTGAGTTTCATGAAAAATTCATAGGATTGGTGTTAAAAACTTCTCCCTATAATCTGAATTTAGCCGCTGATTTTATCGCACCCTGTATAAAACGTTATGGAAGTATCAGAAATTTAAACGGTTTGCGGGGTATCATTACAAAAGTGGCTGCTAGGATTGCTGATTCGTGTTTGAGGGATATGCCGTATGAAACAAATCTGCATCGGTTACTTCCATTTTTTACCGGTATACAGCAACAGCTTATTCTCGATACGCATTTTGAAAAACTGACGCAGGAATACAATAGTAAAAGCAAATTTAAGCTGCTGACAAAGGCTCTTCATCCAGAAGTTGCAAGCGGTATGAGAAAAAAATATGCCCAGCAGTTAGCCCCTGGAGTTCTTTCCTGCGAAGACTTGGTTGCTTTACTCAATAAAGTTAGCGCTGAGGTGATTGATGAAGTTCTAAATTTCATCAAGCCCCGTCTCTACGAATGGTTGAGTCCAAAGAATTGTCATACTATCCAACAGCTGCTGTCTTCCTCGAAGCTGTATACTTTATTGGCGGAGCAAATAGAAACTCATACTACATCTTTCGAAACCTGGAAAAAACATTATCTGGCCTGGCAAAATTATATTGAACTGCAATCTTTATTGATTAAGCTTCTATTTTTAAAGTACAGTGAGCAGGTAAAAGACAGCGATACGCTTTTTCCCCTGGTGCAGGCAAGCCAGGGTGGATTTAAGTTGCTGCTTATTAAAAAGTTTAGCGGTGTCATTTGCAACCAAACCTTATTTGCCCTATATTTAGGTGAAATATCCGAATTTCATCATGATAATTATTTGGAATTGGTTGAATGGGAGTCCTGGATTAATTCCCTATCCGAATTAAAAGAATTCGCCAGTTTATTTCCCTCGCTTAAGCTTCGCATTACTATTTTATCCAGGTTTACCTCAGCCCAATTAAAATGCAGTGAAGAGGAGTTTTCTGCCCTAAGGGAGTCCCAATACACACCCGAAGACCTGGAGTTGATTAAACAGTTTGATTCTGAAGCAGCAATTGCAAGACTGGAAGTTTACCTTAGAGCCAACAGCGAGCGAGCGCATTCATTTATGAGATTTTTGACGCATAGGAGATTAGGCGAGGAGAGGATGCAAATGGCAGAAGATTTGATTTTGAAATTAAGATCCGACTGTAGTCCCTTTGAAAAAATTAATGCATTGCGTGAATGTGAAATACAAATTAAAAATAATTCGCATGGTACTCTGAGAGGAGCTAGCGGCAGTCACCTCTATTCAATTATCTGCGGCTTATTGAAGAAGCCCCTCAGTGAAGAAGTGGATGAACCGCGTTTCTACCCAATGTCCATTGGATAGTAGGTTGGGCTGTAAAGCCCAACAATGGATACTTGATAAAACAATGAGTCCCTGGACACATTGTTGTTGGGCTTTACAGCCCAACCTACGAAAGTTGCGACATCAAGCCTTTTACAAATCCACTTACTTCCGCTAAGGGGATCATATCAAGCTCTGCTTTATTTCGCGCTTTATATTCAACCGCCTGTTGTTCCAAATGCCGCTCGCTGATCACCAGGCGGTGAGGGATCCCTACCAAATCAGAATCAGCAAACAGTACACCGGGCCTTTCATTACGGTCATCAAGCAATACTTCCACACCCTGCGCGGTTAATTGCTGGTATAGATCCTCTGCAGTCGTTCTGACTATCTCAGAGCGGTGCGCATTAATCGGAATGATAACCAGATGGAAGGGGGCTATGGACAAAGGCCAGATAATACCGCGTTCATCGTGATGCTGCTCAATGGCTGCAGCCACCACGCGGGAAATCCCTATGCCATAACAACCCATCTGCATCACTTGTAACTGCCCCTCCTCATTGATAACAGAGGCATTCATTGCTGCCGCATATTTGTCGCCTAACTGAAACACATGGCCAACTTCAATACCGCGGCAGGAGGATAAAGTCCCTTTGCCGTCCGGGCTGGCATCGCCTTCTTTCACATTGCGTAGATCATAGGCATCTTGATATTGCGCATCCCTCTCCCAGCAGGCATGCGTGTAGTGCTTGTGCTCTGCATTGGCACCACAGACGAAATGGCTTAAGGCCAGGGCATGGTGATCAACAATCAAAGGGATGGACAATCCTACAGGACCCAGGGAGCCAACTGGTGCTGGCAATGAGGATTTAACCTGCTGCTCGTCGGCAAAGCGAAGCGGGGATTTCACTAAGGGATGCTTGGATGCTTTGACTTCATTTAACTCATCATCGCCACGCAATACCAGCGCAACCAGTGGGTGCTCGCGGCCGTCCACGATGAGTGTTTTAACCACTTCCCCGGAAGACACTTTTAAATAGCCAGCGACTTCTTCGATGCTTCGCATGTCAGGGGTATCGACCAGCTGTATTTCCTGGCTCAAATCAGGCTCGGCTTTCGCTGGAATCAGGGATCTCGCCTGTTCAACGTTTGCAGCGTAGTCGCTTTCATTACTATAGAAAATAATATCTTCACCCGAGTCAGCCAGCACCTGAAACTCATGGGATGCAGAGCCGCCAATGGCGCCGCTATCTGCTTCAACAGCGCGATAGCGCAAGCCCAGACGGGTAAAAATCCGGCAATAGGTCTGATACATGGTATTGTAAGTGGCTTGCAGGCTCTCTTGGCTTAGATGAAAGGAATAGGCATCTTTCATAATAAATTCACGGGCGCGCATTACCCCGAAACGAGGTCTGATTTCATCGCGGAATTTAGTTTGTATTTGATAGAAGTTGACTGGTAATTGCTTGTAAGACTGCAGTTCATTACGCATTATGTCTGTAATGACTTCTTCATGAGTAGGTCCAAAACAGTAATGCCGCTCATTACTATCGGTCATGGTGAGCAGCTGGCCGCCGAAGGTATCCCAGCGTCCAGTTTCCTGCCAGAGTTCCGCAGGCTGCACGGCGGGCATAAGCACTTCCATTGCCTGGGAGCGGTTCATTTCCTCCCTGACAATCTGCTCCACTTTTTGCAACACTTTAAGCCCCATAGGCAGCCAGCTGTATAAACCAGAACCCAGCTTTCTAATCATACCGGCACGAAGCATCAGCTGTTGCGACACAATTTCTGCGTCACTTGGCGTTTCTCGAAGGGTTGGTAAGAACCATTGTGAAGCCCGCATTGTTTTTCCTGTTAATTTTGCAATGAAGCTATTATAAGGAGCAAGCGGGAAAGTGCAATCGGTTTTCAAAAACTCGAAATGCCGCGGGCCTTTGATACGCCGCTAAAGCGGCTCCTCGGACCCAATGCTAAGCAGGGATAACTAATAGCGAAATGCGGGATCTTCCGCCTTCTCAAGGTCATCTTCCAGAACAAGATTATCGCTGTTTTTCAGGCTGAGCTGATATTCCTTAATCATGTCATAAAACTGCATTAATGCCTCCGCCAGTTTCCTGCGATAGCCTTTAACATGTTCTGGCTGGTGTACGATGGGGGTTCTGGTAAGCGGGCATTCACTACGGTGTTGATTGATTCCATGCCATGCGGAAGCATTTACCACTTTACCTGAAGTAAGGACATAGGGTTCATCGAAAAGATCGAGCGTCACAGGGCAGAATAAATCAGTTCCCAGCTTATTTACTTCAAGCCATTGAGCAAAAATATCTTTCATGAGTTTTGCCGTTCCCTCTCTATAAGGTTTTGCCTGGTTTAACGCGGCATTCAGCAATTCCCTTGGAGGGAGACTAAAGTTTTCATACTCTTTCAGGCTTTTTACAACGGACATCTCTTGTTGAGTGTCCAGATTTTGTCTTATTTTCTTTATCACTTCTATGCTATTTGCCAGAGCATCAAGGGGTTTATCATAGACTTTCTGAATGGGCGATAATTTATGTTGCAACACAATGTAAGGCCCGGAATGATAATAGCTCTCCTCTGCGGAGGCTTGTGTTTCCAGGGGAAGAAGCATCCCCGATGGTGTTAAAGGTAATTTTTCAAAAATTATTTTCAACAAGGAGTCGATAAGCTCATTAACCATTGTCTCTTTTGTCTGTGCTTCGAAGGGCTTTTTAGAAAACTCAGCGATTCTTTTATAATCGACAACCTTCCATTTCTTGCCTATATAAACGAATCGTTTATGATCGATTCTCCCTCCCAATTTGTAGGATAAACTAATCATCCCCGTTTGACCGCTTTCTCTAATCAGCCAGCTGCCGTCTACTTTATTTCTAAGTTCATCCTCAAAATCCAGGTAAGGTGCTTGAGGGGAGTCAGTGAGTTTTTGCTTGAAAACCATACACAATGGCCTGTTATCCGGTGATGTTTTGTCTTCCTTTTGTTTATCTTGTCTTAATAATTCCTGAATTTGGCTGAAAGATTCCACTCGCGCATCCTTAATAAAATTGAAAGCTGGCTTGTTTAAAAGCTGTCTTTGTGTTCTTAAATTGCGCTAATTTTACATTTTTTGATGAGGGTTTGTCAAAAGAATTAATCCCCGTGTAAACGGGGATTGAAGGAAGAGGCCGCTTTTTGCGGGAAAAAGCGTTTCAGAATAAAGCGATTTTAATCTTCATCATCCCAGCTTAAGGTACCGCCGGCCTGATATTCAATGACACGGGTTTCAAAGAAGTTTTTCTCTTTCTTGAGATCCATCATTTCACTCATCCACGGGAAGGGGTTTTCCGCCCCGGGGTACTGCTCGGGCAAGCCAATCTGGCTTAAACGGCGATTGGCAATGAAATGCAGGTACTCTTCAAACATTTCGGCGTTCATTCCCAGGATGCCATGAGGCATGGTATCTCTGGCATATTGATATTCCAGTTCTACACCCTGACGAACCAGCTGAATCATTTCTTCTTTGAAAGCAGGCGTCCACAGATGCGGGTTTTCAATTTTGATTTGATTAATCACATCAATGCCAAAGTTCATGTGCATGGATTCATCGCGCAAAATATATTGGAATTGCTCAGAGGTACCTACCATTTTATTACGTCGGCCCATGGACAGAATCTGGGTAAAGCCTACATAGAAGAAAATACCTTCGAAAACCACATAAAAGGCAATCAGATCGCGCAGCAGGCGTTGATCATTTTCCGGTGTCCCTGTATGGAAATTCGGATCGCCGAGGCTTTGGGTAAAGGGCAGTGCCCAGGCGGCTTTAGTGGCAACGGATGGAATTTCCCGATACATATTAAAGACAGCCGCTTCATCCAGACCAAGGCTCTCGATAACGTATTGGTAGGCATGCGTATGCAGCGCTTCTTCGAAAGCCTGACGCAGCAGGTATTGGCGGCATTCCGGGTTGGTAATATGCCGATACACTGCCAATACCAGATTATTGGCAACCAGTGAGTCTGCGGTTGAGAAAAAGCCAAGGTTACGAAGAACAATCAAGCGCTCGTCTTCGGTTAATCCATTCGGATCTTTCCATAAGGCCACATCGGCGCTCATGTTAATTTCATTGGGCATCCAATGGTTAGCGCAGCCAGTAAGGTATTTATCCCAGGCCCATTTGTACTTGAAAGGTACGAGCTGATTTAAATCAGCTCGGCAATTGATAATCTGCTTATCGTCTACGTGAATGCGTCCCGCACCCATTTCCGGGGCTTCCAGGCCGGTTGCTCCCATATGCCGCAATGGGGCATTCATTGATTCTTGTAATTGTGACATGGAATTCTCCTTTATTGGCATGCTTCGCAGTCTGGATCAAGGATTGAGCATACTTTAGGCTCTTCAATCTTGACTGCATTGAGCGCACCGTCTGTAACTGTCGATTTTTCTGCATTACTTGCCCCTAAACTACGCAAGTAATAAGTGGTTTTCAAACCGCGCAACCAGGCATGTTTATAGAGTTGATCCAGCTTTTTACCGGAAGGCTTCGCCATATAAATATTTAATGACTGGGCTTGATCAATCCACTTCTGACGCCGTGAACCGGCTTCGATTAACCACATTGGATCAATTTCAAAAGCGGTCGCGTAGCGGGATTTTAACTCATCAGGGATACGGCTGATAGGCTGTACACTACCATTATAGTACTTCAGGTCATTGACCATTACCTCATCCCAGAGATTCAATGCTTTCAAATCAGCCACCAGATAAGGATTTACAACGGTAAACTCCCCGGACAGGTTGGATTTGACATACAGATTCTGGTAAGTCGGTTCAATGGATTGCGAAACACCGCAGATGTTGGAGATAGTTGCCGTGGGGGCAATCGCCATCACATTGGAATTACGCATCCCCTGAGTGCGAACCTTCACGCGCAGGCTTTCCCAGTCCAGACGTTGCGAGCGATCCTGCTCCAGGTATTTGCTGCGGGACTGCTGCAGTAAGTTAATGGAATCAATCGGCAGAATTCCCTTGCTCCACAATGAACCTTCATAAGTAGAGTAGCTGCCTCGCTCTTTAGCCAGTTCACAAGAGGCTTCAATGGCGTAGTAACTGATTAACTCCATGGACTCGTCAGCAAATTGAACAGCCTGCGGAGACGCATAATCCATTTTCATTGCATAAAGTGCATCCTGGAAGCCCATTAAACCCAGACCAACCGGACGATGTTTCAAGTTGGAATTGCGGGCCTGGGGCACAGAATAATAGTTAATATCAATCACATTATCGAGCATGCGGACAGCTGTCGTGATTGTACGCTTTAATTTCTCACGATCAATTCTGCCATTTTGGATATGGGCGGGCAAATTAATGCTGCCGAGATTACAAACGGCAATTTCATCGCTTGACGTATTTAAAGTAATCTCTGTGCACAAATTGGAGCTATGAACTACCCCTGCATGCTGCTGTGGTGAGCGGAGATTACAGACATCTTTAAATGTCAGCCAGGGATGGCCGGTTTCAAATAGCATGGAAAGCATTTTACGCCACAACTTAACAGCAGGGATGGTTTTGGCATTATGAATTTCACCAAGACGTGCCATGCTTTCATATTCTTTGTACGCCGCTTCAAAAGCCTGGCCATACAGGTCATGCAGGCCTGGTACTTCATCCGGAGAAAACAGTGTCCATTCACCTTCTTCCTGAACACGCTTCATGAATAAATCAGGAATCCACAGTGCTGTATTCATATCATGCGTACGGCGGCGATCGTCACCAGTATTCTTACGCAGCTCCAGAAATTCCTCAACATCACGATGCCAGCATTCCAGATAAGCGCAAACAGCCCCTTTACGTTTACCGCCCTGATTGACTGCTACAGCCGTTGCATCAGCCACGTTCAGGAAAGGCACCACACCCTGGGATTTCCCGTTAGTGCCCTTAATATGAGCACCCATGGCCCGCACCGGCGTCCAGTCATTGCCAAGACCGCCAGCAAATTTGGACAATAAGGCATTATCCTTAATCGCGCCGTATATGCCATCCAGATCATCAGGGACAGTGGTCAGATAACAGCTGGACAGCTGCGGCCTCACAGTGCCTGAATTAAACAGGGTAGGGGTTGATGACATGTAATCAAAGGAGGACAGCAGTTGATAAAATTCAATTGCCTTGGCTTCCCGGTTGGTTTCACGAATCGCCAGCCCCATGGCAACGCGCATAAAAAAGGCTTGCGGTAATTCGTAGCGAGTTCCTTTCTCATGGATAAAATAACGATCATAAAGTGTTTGCAGGCTGAGATAAGTAAATTGCATATCGCGCTCTGGCAGCAAGGCTTTAGCCAGTTGTTCCAGATTAAACTCACCGAGCTTATGGTCAAGAAGCCCTTGTTTGATACCTTGTGCGATATAGGCTTTAAAGTAAACGGGGTAAAGATTGCTCATTTCATCAAAAGTGGCTTCGTTCTGTATACCCAGTTTATTCAGCGCTTCGCTGCGCAGGCTGTCTAACAGCAGGCGTGCACTCACATAAGTGTAATTGGGTTCGCGTTCGACCAGGGCACGGGCAGACATGATCAGCGCTTTATGCACCTCTGCCAGTTTGGCTTGATTATACAGATTACGCAGCGCATCCTTAATGACAGGCTCTGCCTGGACATTGGAAAGATCGCGGCAGGCTTCCTCGACAATCGTTTGCACGCGAGACATGTCAAGCGGTCTGCTTTCGCCGTCAGGCATGACAATTAATGGAACTTTACTGTCTTTAGCCTGTTGTTCTAACTTGGATTCACGCGCTTCCCGGTGTTTTTCACGGTAAACCACATAGGCTCTCGCGACCTTGTAATGGCTGCTGCGCATTAAGGCTAATTCAACCTGATCCTGAATATCTTCAATATGGATGGTTCCACCTGTAGGCAGGCGTCGTTTAAAAGCCTGTGTAACCTGATTGGTCAGCTCTTCGATTTGCTCACGAATGCGGTCAGAGGTCGCCGCGGCGGCGCCTTCTTCGGCAATAAAGGCTTTGGTAATGGCAATTCTGATTTTACTTGCATCATAATCAACCACCTTGCCATTGCGTTTAATGGTTTTTATCGCACCGGGGGCGTTAGCGGTCAATTCCAGTTGACTTATGTACGGCACATCTTTTACCGGCTCAAGAAGTTCTGACATATTGGCTCCAGAATTATTGTGTTTATTGTGGTCTGGCAAAATCCCCAGAAGAGCAGAACATTCTATCTGTCTCAAACAAAAAACACAATATATTGTGGTTGCATTACTTATAGTTTAGTACATCTTGTGTTTTTCCTCCGCTAGTTATCCCCATAATCCACAATCTGACAACGTATGAAGTTTATTGGGGTTTTAAGGGATATTTACATTTTATCCACAGGGTTATGAACAGCCAGACGGAAAATGTAAGCCTTAGAGCCGATGCTTCGTCCCTCTCAGTGGTACCCCAGCCCGCTACGTACCGCGACTTGTTCGCGGTATCTAAACCCATAGCTGTCTACACAAGTGCATGAGAATTAAAAGCTATCGAATCCCCGCGGCTGCGACCGCGGGGCCCACGAAGCCAATTTAATGTGAAGCACACTTGTTTATGACTAGCTGTTAAACCCTATTTTTTGGCAACATTGAAACTTGTCTTAGGACCACTACTTCAACAGGCATGGGCCCCGCGGTCGGTGCCGCGGGGATTCGGTGGTCGGTGCCGCGGGGATTCGGTGGTCGGTGCCGCGGGGATTCGGTGGTCGATGCCGCGGGGATTCGGTGGTCGATGCCGCGGGGATTCGGACGGGGAAAACATTTGTGTAGATAGCTATGATTTAAACCACAGGGGTTAACCAACTAGAAACCATTTCTGGATACTGCGGACAAAGCCGCAGTAAGTAGAAGAGAAGAAGTTTGAAGCGATTGGCTTCGGTCTTAAAGGCTGGCTGAAAAGGTTCAAGGTTTCGCCTTCACAATCACCGCGTCCGAGACATTGGAAAACCCATGCACATTCAGATGAAAGCTGTCGATCTGGGCATGGAGCTGGCTTGAACTTCCACCATCCAGATTCAGGGCATTCAAACAATTAAGCGGCGGGGCTTTCATGATCTGTGCGAGTTCGATAGTCGACAGGGCGGCATTGTCGGTGACCAGGATAATGACCTCGCCGTCGGGAGTAATGCCTAAGGCTGTTCGTTCTGCACGTCCGGGTTTTAGAGGGGGAATCTGCCCATTGATTAACAGGCGAGGGCCGCTTTGAACGGCAAACTCGATTTGATTGTCGCGCCTGAACTGACGAACATTAGTAATATAGGGTTTATCATTGCGGATGTAAAAGATACCCCACCAGCTGATTTGCTTTAGCGGGCTTTTTAACTGCCGGTTTTTAATGCGAAGGCCTAAAGGTTTAAACTCCTGATCAAAAAAACCGCCGTTGATAGTGAGTAATGCATTGCTGTGTTGGGCAAATTCATCGGCAGACGCATATTTAACTGCCATATCCTTGGCAAATACCAGGGATAATTGATTATACTTTAAATTAATTCGGAAGGCATAAATATGCGACCATGGAGTTAGGTAACTTTCTTTTAATTCCTGATAGTCGATACCAGAGGTCAGCTTATGCCAGTTATTGGAAGCCAGTGCATAATTGAGCACTAAGGCTAATAATGAAACGGTGAGCAGGGATTTCCAGATCCGCGTCAGCCATTTTCTGTTTACAATGGTTTGACTGGGCATAGTAATCTTGTATCCTTGTGAGCAAAATATTTTTTCAGCAGTGGAAACCGCCATGCAAATAACAACGCAAAATAGCAATGAAATGCAGCAAAAGTCAATCGAGAAGTTATCTGAGTTGATGGGAGATGTGTTGGCTCGCGCTAAAGCCCTGGGGGCTTCCGATGCATCGGTTGCCGTCAATCAGGATAACGGTTTCTCTGTCGATGTACGGATGGGACAAGTCGAAACGGTTGCATTTAGCGATGATAAAGGCGTCAGTCTGGTGGTTTATTTTGGCCATCAGAAGGGAAGTGCCAGCAGCACCGACACATCGCCTGATGCCCTTGACTCACTGGTCGCTGCCGCCTGTGAAATTGCTAAAGTGAGCGCGGCCGATCCCTGTTTCGGGCTTCCTGATGCGGAATTAATGACAAAGCAATATCCCAATCTGGAACTTCATCATCCATGGGCAATTACCCCCGCACAAGCCATTGAAATGGCCTTGGCCTGCGAATCCCATGCTTTGTCTTTAGACAAACGGATTAGCAATTCGGATGGGGTTAATATTTCTACTTACGAATTCTGTCACGGTTTCGCCAATACCCGTGGGGGAGAGGGCTTTTTGCTGGGTACTCGCCATGGTCTGAGCTGCTCTTTAATTGCCCAGGAAGAAACGTCGATGCAAAGGGATTATGACTATACTACTGCACGCTATGCCAGCGATCTTGCGGATATCAAATATCTGGCTGCCAATACCGTTGAAAGAACAATAAGCCGACTGGGCGCAAAAAAAATCAGTACCCAGCGAGTGCCTGTATTATTTTCTTCACGCATTTCCAGCGGTTTATTGTCCAGTTTTATTAATGCGATCAGCGGTTCCAACCTTTATCGTAAAAATTCATTTTTATTAGACTCCATTGATCAGCAGGTTTTTCCAAAAGGCTTCAAAATTTACGAGCAACCCCATATATTGCGTGCCCTTGGCAGCTCGCCCTTTGACAGCGAAGGTGTGCCGACTCGGGAGAATGTGTTTGTTGAGGACGGCCGGATTAAGCAATATGCCCTGAGCACTTATTCAGCACGGCGCATGGGGTTAAAAACGAGCGCGAACGCGGGTGGCGTACATAATCTGACGCTCGATTCTACGGCGGGTAATTTACAACAATTAATCAAGCAAATGGACAAGGGTTTGTTAGTGACTGAACTGATGGGGCAAGGGGTTAACGGTTTAACCGGTGATTATTCCCGCGGAGCCAGCGGTTTTTGGGTAGAGAATGGTGAAATCCAATTCCCGGTCGAGGAAGTAACTATTGCAGGGAATCTTAAGGATATGTTTCTGAATATTGCGGCAGTCGGCAGTGACATCAATCCCAATATTGCTACCCGTTGCGGTTCGATTTTAATTGCCGAAATGATGCTGGCTGGAAAATGAAGGTCAGCTCAAGTTGCATCATGATAAGGTTTGCAGGTTTACATTAGGTACTGCGACTATCCTTGGCGTACTTACTGCGACTTGACCTTAGCGTACATAATACGACTTGACCTTGGCCTACTTACTGCGGCTTGTTCGCAGTATCCAGATCAGGTCAACCCAAAGCATTTAAAAGCATTTACTGGATACTGCGGGCAAGCCGCAGTAAGTAGGCGAAGAGGGGCCTCAAAGGTTTGACAGGCAAGCGGCAGGGAAAATATCAGCTGAGGGGTTCTTCCTTTAATTCTTATCGCGGAAAATAATACGGCCTTTTGTCAAATCGTAGGGTGTCAGCTCAACTTTCACCTTATCCCCGGTAAGAATGCGGATATAATTTTTGCGCATGCGCCCGGAAATATGAGCAGTGACGATGTGCCCGTTTTCCAATTCAACACGAAACATTGTGTTAGGTAAGGTGTCAATCACTGTTCCCTGCATTTCAATATGATCTTCTTTTGCCATAAGTCTCTCAAAAATTGCTCTTCAAACAAATAAAAGCAAGATAGTGCACTAAATTAAAAAAAATCGCAATCAAAACCTATATACAGTCAGCCAGATGAGCCCAGTTTCCTTGAAGCGCAGGGTACTGTAAGGCTTGTTGAAGCCGATGCATAAATTCTTTACGGCTGATAATCACAGCCCCCATGCTCATCAGATGGGCAGTGGGCAACTGGCAATCGATGAATTCAAAATTTTGCCGGGAAAGCATCTGGCAAAGATAGTACATGGCCATTTTGGAGGCGTCACGTTCATAATGAAACATGGATTCACCAAAAAAGGCCTTGCCAAGGCTAATCCCATATAATCCACCAATCAGGCGCTGTTCACGCCAGATTTCAACACTGTGCGCAAAACCCATGTCGAAAAGATTAATATAGGCAGTCTGCATTTCCCTGCTTATCCAGGTATTATTTTCACGATGATCGACAGTCGCACAAGCCTGGATCACTGCATTAAAAGCAGAGTCAATTCTCAACTCATGCGCTTGTTTCAGGCTTTTTGTAAGACTGCGGCTTAATTTGAATTGCTGCGGGTACAGAATCAGTCTTGGGTTGGGAGACCACCAGAGAATAGGGCATCCAGGCTCAAACCAGGGAAATATTCCCTGGCGATAGGCGGACAGCAACCGGCCGGATGAAAGATCACCGCCGATTGCCAGCAATCCCTGCGCATCACTGCTTTCTGGATCAGGGAATGGATAATGTTCGCCGTCATCAGAAAAATCAGAAATGATTATTCTCCCAAATCGTCCAGATATTTTTCGGCATCGAGTGCTGCCATGCATCCAAAGCCAGCTGAGGTAATCGCTTGCCGATACACGTGATCGGCCACATCGCCACAGGCAAACACGCCGGGAATCGAGGTGGCGGTCGCCATGCCGTCCAGTCCGGAACGAATGATCAGATAACCGTTATCTTTCATATCCAGTTGGTCTTTGAACAGGCTGGTATTGGGATCATGGCCAATCGCAATAAAAACCCCATCAAAGTTCAGTGTCTGTATTTCCCCGCTATTCACATTGCGGACACGTGCGCCGGTTACTTTCATGCCATCGCCGATAACTTCCTCGAGCGTATTATGCCAAAGTAATTTGATATTTCCGTGCTCGGCTTTTTCAAATAATCGATCCTGAAGAATTTTTTCAGCCCGCAAGCTGTCACGTCGATGGATAAGGGTAACAGATGCGGCGATATTGGATAAATACAGCGCCTCTTCAACAGCAGTATTGCCGCCGCCGATTACGCAAACTGTTTTATTGCGATAGAAAAAGCCATCGCAGGTGGCGCAGGCGGAAACTCCTCGGCCCTGGTAGGCGCTTTCCGAATCAAGACCCAGGTAGCGGGCAGATGCGCCTGTGGCAATAATCAGGGCATTACAGGTATAGGATTCGCTATCCCCCTGCAAAAGGAATGGCTTTTGTCGAAGGTCAGCTTTGACGATATGATCAAAAATAATTTTAGTATCAAAACGCTCGGCATGTTTCTGCATGCGTTCCATTAATGCCGGGCCTTGAAGCCCTTCGATATCCCCAGGCCAATTATCCACATCCGTAGTGGTGGTTAATTGTCCTCCCGGCTGCATGCCAGTGATTAAAACCGGGTTAAGATTGGCGCGTGCTGCGTAAACAGCTGCGGTATAGCCTGCTGGGCCTGAGCCAAGAATTATCAGGCGATGGTGATTGCTATTAATCATCTCTGCCTTCCTCGCGAATTATGGTAAGATGGCAAATGGTATGATAAAAACACAGATTTTAAAATAGTTATGGCAAAACAAGAATCCGGGCGGCAAACTGGGGCCCTTAAAAAAAACCTGCAGCCATTTATACAAAATCGGATAAGCGAGGGCGGTTTTATTCTGATATTAACCTTCTCGTTATATATCTGGCTTTCTTTAGCCACATACAGTATTACCGATCCAGGATTGACCCACGTACAACACAGCCATGTCCCTATTGCCAATGCCGGGGGTAAGGTAGGCGCCTATATAGCGGATACCCTTTACCTTTTGTTTGGTTATTTTGCCTATATGTTACCTGTTTGTATTGCTTATTTAGCCTGGGCAATCATGCAGGATCAGAAAACCCTGAAGTCCATTAGCCGATTTACCCATATGCTGCGCAGCAGCGGTCTGCTTTTTCTGATGATTAGCGGATGCAGCCTGCTCAGTCTTGAGCCGGGAATTACTGCAATTGACGGCTCCCAAAGCGCAGGCGGATTGCTGGGCGATTTTGTCGCGGAAGGTTTTAATTATGCGTTAAACCTGCATGGCGCTACCTTGCTCTTATTGGCAATTTTTCTGGTAGGAGTGACCTTTCTTACCGGTATTTCCTGGATTCAGGCGGTGGAATCCCTGGGTTATTACACACTTGATTTGGGACGCAAAATAGCTTGCGGTGCGAGGTCAGGTTGCCGTGGGATTTACAAATCAATTTCTGTTCTGCGTTCTCTCGCAAAACGTTTATCTGCTCTAAAAAAACAGAAGGAGACTCCAGAGAAGCAGGAACAGGAAGAAGCAGCAATGACCAGCCGCTCTTTAATCCGGGAAAAAATCAGACAAAGAAAGGAAAAGAAAGAGAGCAGGCAAAAGAATATCCCGGTACTCATGCCAGCAGCCGAGCCAATCGAAGAAAAAAAACGAGCGGAGCCGGTTATTTCGATACCAGCCGTTGCCCAGGCATCGGTTGCGGTATCAGCCCCCGTCGCTCCTTTACTGGATAACATGCCAGTCACCAAAGCGGTCAGAGAGCCTAAAACCAGCAAACCCCCGGTTACCCCAGGACTGCCTTCATTGTCTCTGCTGGATAAAGGACAGCCCGGCAAAGTAATGGGCGGCTTTTCCCATCAGGAGCTGGAAACCTTGTCCCGTGAAGTAGAACAGCATTTACTGGATTTTGGTATTCAGGCGGATGTGGTTGCGGTGCATCCTGGTCCGGTAATCACCCGTTTTGAACTGCAATTAGCTGCAGGTATTAAAGTCAGTAAACTGACTGCACTCGCCAAAGATTTGGCGCGTTCCCTGTCAGTAACCAGTGTGCGGGTGGTTGAAGTCATTCCTGGTAAAACGGTGGTGGGTCTGGAATTGCCCAATCAGCATCGGGATATGGTGCGTTTATCCGATGTTTTAACATCCGATACTTATCAACTGGCGCACTCTCCCCTGGCATTGGCTTTGGGGGTTGATATTGCCGGACATCCTATGGTGGTTGATTTGGCAAAGATGCCTCACCTGCTGGTTGCAGGAACCACTGGTTCTGGAAAGTCAGTGGGTATCAATGCCATGATTTTAAGCCTGTTATTCAAGGCAACGCCTGATGAAGTACGTCTCATCATGGTTGACCCAAAAATGCTGGAATTATCAGTCTATGATGGCATCCCGCATTTATTAACGCCGGTAGTTACCGATATGAAAGAAGCGGCCAGTGCACTGCGCTGGTGCGTTGCTGAAATGGAGCGGCGTTATCGCTTAATGGCTGCAATGGGGGTGCGTAACCTGGCCGGTTTCAATACTAAACTGGCAGAAGCAAGCGCCGCTGGCGAAGTGTTAAGCGATCCAACCTGGAAACCCGGCGATTCAGTCGATGAGCAGGCGCCAACCCTTGAGGCGCTCCCTTACATCGTGGTAATCATTGATGAGCTGGCGGACATGATGATGGTCGTCGGTAAAAAAGTGGAGCAATTAATTGCGCGTATTGCCCAGAAGGCAAGGGCCGCCGGTATTCATTTGATATTGGCCACGCAAAGGCCTTCGGTGGATGTATTAACCGGTTTGATTAAATCCAATATTCCAACCAGAATGTCATTTCAGGTCTCCTCAAAAATTGATTCCCGTACTATTCTGGATCAGCAGGGTGCTGAGCAATTGCTGGGGCATGGGGATATGCTGTATCTTGCACCAGGAACCGGCGCACCGCTGCGGGTACATGGCGCGTTTGTTGATGATCAGGAAGTCCACCGTATTGCTGATGACTGGCGTTCACGTGGAGAACCTGAATACATTGATGAAATTACACAAACCTACGATCCCTCGGAGGCACCGAGCGAGGAAAGCAGCGGCCAAAATACAGAAGATTCTGATCCGCTTTATGATCAGGCCGTTGAGTTTGTATTGCAAACACGCAAAGCCAGTATTTCATCAGTGCAGCGGCGTTTAAAAATAGGCTATAACCGAGCGGCAAGGCTTGTTGAGGAAATGGAACGCACAGGTATCGTAGGCCCCCTGGAAGGCGGGTTCCGCGATGTGCTGGTATCATCAGTGAATGAGGAATAAATATGAAAAAATTAGTAACTGCGGCTTTATGCCTGTTGGTGAATACAGCGTTTTGCCAATCAGCGGGCGAGGAATTACAGGCAAAATTAAATGCCTTAAGAACAATGAGCGCCAACTTCAATCAGGTAGTCAAGGCGGGTAAGCGTGAAGTATCAGAGACTTCCGGTGTTATGGCTTTATCCAGGCCGGGTAAGTTCCGCTGGGAAACCAAAGACCCAATGGAACAATTAGTGGTCGCAGACAGTAACCGCCTGTGGGTTTATGATGTCGATCTTGAACAGGTCACTGTCAAAAAACAACAGAATGGGCTTGGTGGTACGGCGGGTCTTTTTTTAAGCGGCTATGACAATACGGTTACCCGCGATTTTGAGGTTAGCGCTGACGCCAATGGGAAAAAAACCAGCTATGATTTGAAAGCCAAATCGCCGAAAGAAAATTTCCAAAAAGTGAAACTTATATTTAATGGCGATAAATTAACTAATATCGAATTATTTGATCAATTAGGCCAGCACACCAGCGTACAATTGTCTAATATTAAAAATAATCCCAGCTTATCCGCCAGCTTATTCCAATTTAAACCCCCTAAAGGTGTTGACGTAGTCGAGCAATGAACCTATTTTCCGAGCAAGCCTACACACCGCTTGCCGAACGCATGAGACCTGACGTTTGGCAGGAGGTTGTAGGTCAAACCCATCTTTTGGCAGAAGGCAAGCCGCTTCGATTGGCCTTTACTTCTGGCAAGCCGCATTCCATGATTTTCTGGGGGCCGCCTGGCGTTGGCAAAACCACTCTGGCGCGTCTTGCCGCCAAAGCCTTCGATTGCGAATGGATCGCCTTGTCAGCCGTGTTGGCGGGGGTGAAGGATATCAGGGCCGCTGTTGAACAAGCTGAGAAAAATCGTCATCACCAGCGCCAGACTATTTTGTTCATTGACGAAATTCATCGCTTTAATAAATCACAGCAGGATGCATTGCTGCCTTTTACGGAATCGGGCTTGATTACTTTTATCGGCGCAACCACTGAAAATCCCTCTTTTGAAGTCAATAATGCATTACTTTCCCGGGCGCAGGTTTATGTACTGAGATCCCTGAGTGAGGAGGAGCTGGGATTGCTGGTGAAGCGTGCCCAGGATAAAGGGTATATCAGTATTGATTTTGATCCAGAAGCCCTGGCCACTTTAACGGCAATGGCGGATGGTGATGGCAGACGCTTGTATAATTTCCTGGAGCAGATTGATTCAGCCGCCAGACTGGAATCCCTCACACGGGTGCAAAATGAACAATTACTGAGAATGTTAACGCCAACTGCCCGACGTTTTGATAAGGGTGGCGAGCACTTTTATGATCAGATTTCTGCCTTGCATAAATCCGTACGCGGATCTCATCCGGATGCTGCCCTCTATTGGTTATGCCGTATGCTGGACGGCGGAGTGGATCCCTATTATTTATCCAGACGGATAATTCGCATGGCCTGGGAGGATATTGGCCTTGCGGATCCTAAAGCCATGCAGATTGTTAATGAGGCTGCAGCAACTTACGAACGGTTAGGCTCGCCTGAAGGCGAGCTCGCTTTAGCACAGGCAGTAATTTATCTTGCTGTCGCCCCAAAAAGCAATGCAGGCTATATGGCCTATAACAAGGCCCAGGACTTTATTAAAAAAGATAAATCCCGGGAAGTTCCTTTACACATTCGCAATGCACCGACCGCTCTCATGCAGAAACTGGGTTACGGGCAGCAATACCGTTACGCCCATGATGAGCCCCATGCTTATGCAGCAGGCGAAAATTATTTGCCTGAAGGGATGAAAGAGCCGCATTGGTATGTTCCGGTTCCTCGGGGGCTGGAAATTAAGATAGCGGAAAAGATGAAGTTTCTTCGGGAACTGGATAAAGAGTATAAAAAAACAAGATAATTTTCCAATAGTGATATTATTTGAACAACAAATGGTCGCTAGGGATTAGCCTACTGTAAGTCCAATGTTATTTCAGGATATCATCCTGACTTCTTATTTTCACTCAGTTTTGGTACATTCAATTATCACTTTAGTTGAAATACAATTGCATGCTATCAGACATCTCCATTAAAGAAATTTTACTCTGTGTGCCTACAGGTCTGATAGTGCTCAATACTCAGGGGCTTATTGCCTGGATGAATGAGGCTGCTATAGCGCTTATCGATGCGGATGTCACTGGTCAGCAATGGCGCGAAGTTATCGACAAAGTTTTTTCCCCGAAAGAAGACGATGGCCTGGAAGTATCGCTGGTCAATGGCCGCCGGGTTCATCTTGCTATTTCCTCACTTTCCAATCCCCCTGGTGAACTAATTATTTTAACCGACTTCACCGCTACCCGTGAATACGAACATGCCAGGGAAAATCAAAACCAGTTAATGACATTGGGGCGTATGACAGCGCAGTTGGCCCATCAGATCCGCACTCCTTTGGCTTCGGCAATGTTGTACGCTGAGCATCTGTCTGCAATGCAAGGGCTGGAGGACAGAAACAGGCTATGGTTATCCAGACTACAGGCCTGTCATAATGCTATTGAGCAGCAAATTGAAGAGCTTTTATTGTTTGCACGCGGGGAGCGTCTGGAGAAGCGGCAACTCGATTTGCAGCAATGGAGCAGAGCACTGGAGGAAAGAATTTATATCTTGTTCGAAGATAAAACGGTACAATGGAAAATAAATAACCAGCTGCCAGTGCGACAATGCCTTCTCCACGAAGAAGCCTTGATCGGTGCCATGTTAAATTTAATCAGCAATAGTTTGCAGGCAGAAGCTGGGCAGATTGTAGTTGATATGATAGTCAATGAAGAAGGCTCCGGATTTATTCTCAGGGTCAGCGATAATGGGAAAGGAATGCCCCCTGAGGTTGAAGCGCAGGTTTTTTCGCCCTTTTTTACCACACGTGCCCAGGGAACCGGTTTGGGTCTGGCTATTGTTAAAGCCGCTACTGCTGCGCACAAGGGTATGGTGACAGTAAATACTTCTCCTGGGAAGGGTTGTATTTTTGAATTGCAGATTCCCTGGTAAATAAAATGAATACTTTCATTTAGTTATTGAAGCATCTTATTTTTTATGACATGTTTAGATTTCTAACCAACTATCAACGCTGCTTCATTGCAAGATTAATTGAGGAATGGGTATGGGCGACGTGTTAATTGTAGAAGATGATCCAGTGTTGCGTGAAGCACTGGCAGAAACAATGAACCTGGCAGGTCATTCCTATTTGTCTGCCAAAGACGGTAAAGAAGCACTGGCGATGCTGGAAAAGCATAATCCTGCAATTGTATTGAGCGATGTGCGCATGGATCGCGTGGATGGCCAACAGTTGCTGGCTGAAATCCAACGGCGCAACCCCGGCGTTCCGGTCATTTTGATGACAGCCTATGCATCCGTAGAAGATGCTGTCAGCGCAATGCGAAATGGTGCTGTGGACTATCTGCAGAAGCCATTTAGTGCGAATCTTCTGGCAGAGAAAATAAACCGCTACATTAAACCGGCTTTTATGCAGGATGATTCCCAACCGATTGCAATGGATCCCAAAAGCCAGGCATTACTGTCAATGGCCTTGCGCGTGGCGCAATCGGATGTAGGCGTGATGATTAGCGGCGAAAGCGGCACAGGTAAAGAAGTTCTCGCCCATTTTATTCACGATCACTCACCGCGTGCACAGAAACCCTTTGTGGCGATTAACTGTGCTGCAATTCCCGAACAAATGCTGGAAGCCACTTTATTTGGGTATGAGAAAGGGGCTTTTACCGGCGCTTATAAGTCTACCCCTGGAAAATTTGAACAGGCGCAGGAAGGTACGCTGCTGCTCGATGAAGTCAGCGAGATGAGCCTGAGCCTGCAAGCCAAATTATTACGGGTATTGCAGGAAAAAGAAGTGGAGCGTATTGGCTCCAATAAGATGATTAACCTGGATGTAAGGGTGCTGGCCACCAGTAACCGCCATTTATTGGAAGAAGTAAAAGCAGGTCGGTTCCGTGAGGACCTTTACTACCGTTTGAATGTTTTTCCCCTGCATTGGTTACCGCTTCGTGAAAGAATCTGCGATATTATTCCTTTGGCTAATTATTTGATTAGACGCCATTGTCAGGACAATTTTCCAGTTATTCCGGTTCTGAGTGAAGAGGCAAGGCAGGCACTATTGCATTATTCATGGCCAGGGAACGCCAGAGAACTTGATAACGTGGTGCAAAGAGCCCTGGTATTACAAACACATGGAGTCATTGAAATTGCACATCTTCAGTTACCGGATTTGAATAAGGAAAAACAGGTTAAAAAGGCTGAAACAAAAAATCTTCAAAATCATGAATATGATCTTATCGAAAAAACATTGAAGGATTATAATGGCAACCGGCAGCAAGTCGCAGCTGTTCTTGGTGTGAGCGAGAGAACACTGAGATACAAGCTGGCGAAAATGCGTGAAGAGGGATATGAAGTTTAGGGAAATAACATGACTGATGTGAATACCGTTTCATTGTTTAACCAGATGCGCACCATGGCGGCAGAGGCGCAGGGAAAGGCGGCTGAATTAACCCCTGCATCGACTTCTTTCGGTGAGATTTTTCATCAGACCATGGGGCAGGTCAATCAGTTAAGCCAGACTGCCGATAACCTGCGCAGCCAGTTCGAATTAGGAGCTGCCAATGTTAGCCTGGGCGAAGTCATGGTTGCTGCTCAAAAATCAAACATCGCGTTTGAAGCAACACTCAGGGTGAGAAATAAATTGGTGCAGGCGTACCAGGATATAATGAATATGCCGGTGTAAGAATCTAGGTTGGGCTGTAAAGCCCAACATTTAGCCGCTGGTCTTTACAGCCCAGCCTACTTGAGCCGGTTTCAATACAGGAAGTGACTTAATATGACAGGAGTATGTCATGGCCTTGGCTGATACTGCAGCAAATGCAGCCACAAAATTTACCAGCTTACCCATTGCCAAGCAGCTGGGCCTGATGATTGGGCTTGCCGCCAGCGTGGCTATCGGGGTCGGTGTTGTGCTCTGGTCACGCACACCCAGTTATATGCCTTTATACAATCAGTTAAGTCCGCGGGATTCTACGGATGTAATGGATACCTTGCAGCGCAATGCGATTCCTTTCAGACTGGATGAAACCTATGGCACTATTATGGTTCCCAGCAGTGATGTACAGGCTGCCCGCCTGAAATTGGCCGCTGAAGGACTACCCCGCGGCAATAATCCAGTTTCGGAACTATTTGCTAACGGCAATGCATTTACCACCAGCCAGTTTATGGAAAATGCAAGATACAAGCAGGCGCTGGAAGCAGAACTGGCAAGAACCATCAGCCAGCTGCATGATATTAAATCAGCCAGGGTGCATCTAGCCATCCCCCGTGAGTCGGCCTTTGTGCGTGATAGCCGTGAGCCGAGTGCTTCCGTCTTTATCGATATTTATCCTGGGGTCGAATTAAAAAAGCAGGCAATCGCTTCCATTATTAATCTGGTTGCTTCCAGTATCCCCAATTTGTCTGCAAGCCGGGTGACGGTTGTAGATCAAAATGGACAGCTATTGAATGAGGGGGCTGGAAATTCAGCCTTTAGCAATACTGAGAAATACCTCGATTATCGTCAAACACTGGAACAGCAATATGCGCAGAAAATTCAGGATATCCTGACACCTTTGCTGGGATTTGGCAGAGTGAAAGCCAAAGTATCGGCGGATGTCGATTTCACTGACTTCGAACAGACCCAGGAGCTTTACAATCCGGACGGGGCTGCTGTTCGCAGTGAGCAGATGATGGAAGAGCAGCGTAAAACTGCAAATGCCAGCGGCGTTGCCGGATCACTATCCAATTCACCGCCTAAAAATGCCAATCTGCAAGGTAAAAATGCAGGAAAAGGGGGCGCGAATGCGCAGCCGCCTACCAATCAGACGGAGACTGATTCAAACGATATGCAAAAGCAGGTGGTTAAAAATTTTGAGCTGGATAAAACAATCAGCCACACTAAAAATCAGCCGGGTAGTATTAAACGATTAACGGTGGCAGTACTCATAGACAATCGGCCAGTATTGGATCCTAAAACCAAGCAAATGGCTATGAAGCCTTTATCCGCCAAGGAACTGGATCAGGTAAAAGCCCTGGTTTCCGATGCTATCGGGCTTAATACCGAAAGAGGCGACAGTTTAAATGTAGTGAACAGTAATTTTATAAAGCCTGATCCCATTGAGCCCATTCCTGAGCCGCATTTCTGGCAGACGAGTACATTTTGGTCAATTGTAAAACAGGTTCTCGGTGGCTTATTCGTACTGGCCCTGGTTTTTGGCGTGTTTCGTCCTTTATTTAAGACATTGGCAAGCAACCGTACAGAAGAGGTTGAAGAGGAACAGCAAAATGATCTGACTTATCAAGGACAAGGCATGCTGCCTTCGAATGCAAATGATTATGAAACGCAATTGGCATTATTGCGGCAAGTGGTGGATAAAGAACCGAAACGAGTTGCGCAGGTTGTAAAAACCTGGGTTGATCGGGGGTAGTTTTTATGGATGGAATTGAAAGGGCAGCTATTTTATTATTGGGAATGGGTGAAAAAAATGCTGCTGAAGTATTAAAGCACCTTGAACCCCGCCAGGTTCAGAAAGTCGGAATGGCAATTTCCACCTTAAGTAGTGTCAGCAAGGCAAAAATGCAAAATGTCCTGGGTGAGTTCTTAAACGCGATTGAAGAGCAAACCAGCCTCACAGTCGATGCGGAAAATTATCTGCGGACTGTTTTAATTAATGCCTTGGGTGAAGATCGGGCCATGCCTTTTATTGACCGTATCCTGGTTTCTGACAAAGACAGCGGTTTGAATCGATTGAAATGGCTTGATGGCCGTTCTATTGCTGATGTGATTCGAAATGAACATCCACAAATTATCGCTACTATATTAATTCATCTAGATAGTGAACAGGCTGCTGAGGTAGTCAGCTATTTTACCGCTGAGAAACGGGCAGAGGTGCTCTTGCGTATGTGCACAATTGACACGGTAAAGCCAGAGGCAATCTCTGAGCTTGGCAAAGTGATTGAAAAACAATTGAGCGGGCAAAAAATCAGTAAAACCGCCTCAGTGGGGGGCATTAAAACGGTTGCAGATGTGATTAATTTTTTAGAAGGCTCAGTAGAGGAAGAGGTTCTCGATAAAATTAATGCCTGGGATCAGGAACTCTGTGAAAAAATAAAAGATAAAATGTTTGTTTTTGAAAACCTTGTGGATATGGATAACCGTAGTGTGCAAACGCTGCTTCGCGATATACCTTCAGAGCAGTTGCTGCTGGCATTAAAAGGGACGACAGAGCCGGTTAAAGATAAAATATTCAGTAATATGTCTAAACGCGCCGCTGATCTGCTAAGGGATGATTTGGAAATGCAGGGTCCGGTGAAAGTGAGCGAAGTTGAAAAGGCACAAAGGGATATTCTGGCCCTGGCCAAAAGTCTGGCCGAAGAAGGAAAGATTGCCCTGGGAACCAAAGGTGGAGATGAAATGATTTAATGACCGTCCCAGCGGTCGACTAACCCAAATCCACGCCGCGAGACCAACCCTCGAATTCCCGCGGTGAGGACCAACCCCCGAATCCCCGCGGCTGTGACCGCGGGGCCCATGTCTGGTGGTTGAACATGCTCTTCAGATGAACTCCAATGTTGCCAAAATAGCGATTAAAAGCAGTTAGAAACAAGTCTTTCAAACATTCCTTTAATTAGCAAAACCGATATTCTAGATAGGCTTTGTGGGCCCCGCGGTCCCAGCCGCGGGGATTCGGATGGTTCCGACCGCGGGGATTCGGATGGTCCCAGCCGCGGGGATTCGGATGGTCGCTGCCGCGGGGATTCGTGCGGGTCTTCGCGTGATTCGGTGGTCTTCGCGTGATTCGGTGGTCTTCGCGTGATTCGGTGGTATTCGCGTGATTCGGTGGTCCGCGTTCAAACTATCTCGCTTTAAACTCCACTAAAACTGGAAGATCCGTCTGCCCAGAGAACTCTTCCAAGGCGGCTTTTTCTTTTTTCACTGCCTCTGCCAGTTTTTCTACATATTGAAGTCTTCCTTTCTTGGAATCACCCTGGTTTAAATCAATGTAGGCCTGGCAGTTCTTAGCAATAATGTCTAATGCAGAAAGCCGCACGTTGCTTGGCGCATCCGGATCCAGTTCCCTATACGCTTTAACCGCTTTGATAACCGCAGACGCTTCTGATGACGTCCTAGCGCCTATAAACCCTCTGCCCCAAAGCAAAATGGCGGCCTGATGGCTTTTGGAAAAAATCAAGCTCTCTGAGTGGCTGGAAACTTTAACGAAAGCAAAATCTCGACCATGTGCGCTGGTATTTTCAATAGCCTTTGCTGTATTCAGTTTTTCATAGCTTTCGCTTAAATGCTGCTCAATATTTTTAGCAGTTTGCGTGATCTCTGCTACCAGAGCCAGCGGCTCTGCCAGCTCTTTATTGTCTTTTGTAAACTTCTCACAAGCGTCCATTATATTAACCAGGGCAAGCGATTTACGGTAGATTTCAGCACGATATTCATCCTGGTTTGTGAATTGATGTGGGAGCGGTAATTTGTCATTTAAACCGAAATAATCATTGACTGCCTGATGGATATTTTTTAATTCATCCCGCTTGCTAATTTGTTCATTAAGGAGTTTGAGCGAGGCTTCTTTCGATTGATAAGATGCATCAATATCTGGGCGGCGTTTGCTGCCTTCTTTGGCCAGGGCAATTTCTTCTTTGGTTTTGCGTAGTATTGAAGACGCATCGTTATCAGTCTGCGAAAGGGCGCTTCCCATTTTTGACCAGGAGCTGGCAGTGGGTGAGTTTCTTAATCGGCCTCTGGCAGTATAGGCGGAGCCCATTTTTTTACTGTCATCGATGTTATCTTTAACAACAAATACATCGGGCAAAAGATTACTGAATACATTGTTCCACCAGTTACCCACTGCATTAATAATATTCGGTAAATGTTTGACAGGTTTGGCCAGGTTCGCAAAGGCAGAGAAGATGGCCCCCCCTGCTAAATTTATCGGAGCCAGGACGATATCGAATACCATCCACCAAAAGTCCCTGGGATGTGGGGAGCGGCCATAGGTGAATGCTTGATTTGCCATATTAGCTACGGAAATAATGGACGCAGTGTAGGAGATAAAGCTGATTGATCCAAGAATTCCGGCAGGTACCAGCAAGGGTGGAAAAAATATTCCTGCTACGCCTAAGATAGCTGCTGGGAAACCGGTAGTCCATCCAATAATCGAAGTGGCAGTGGCAACATCATTGCTGATGGCCTCAGTGAGGGTCATTTTTTTTGCATATTCATAATGCCCGTCGATAATCCGTTTCCCCAAAACTTCCAACTGCTTAACTGTGGCAACTGTCTCCTTGTCATCTGCATTGACCAAAGCGCGCAATTCCTGCACCAGCAAACTAATCTGCCGATGTGTCTGCAAGCAATCATAGCGAGTTTGTAATTTCAGCAAGGCACTGGCTGAGAAAAGATTGCGGATTTTTTCTTTAATTTCATTGGCTGCTTTGGCCGCTTCAGCATCACTTATAGCAATATCATTAAGCGTTTTGTTGAAAAACTGGACCAGCGCTTTTTCTTTAAAATAACTAGCCTGTTTTTTAAAAAGTTTTTCAAATGCAATGATTTCTTTTAATGTTGCCTCGTCTCTTTTATTTTCATTTTTTGATTTTTGGATGAGATCATCAATAAATTCAGATGCTGGTTTATCCTTGGTTTTTTCAGATTTAATGCGTGTTTCAAATAAGCGTGACCCCGACCATAATTTTGGATAATTCAATATGCTGTATTGAGCGGTTTTAAGCGTATCGGTATTTGCAATGCTTTGAGGCACATGAGTCTTGATCCAATTTTCAAATTCTTTTTGAATGGATTGGTCAATCAGATCAAGATTTTTGAGAGTAATTGCCATTGCCCCTCAGCAGCTCATTTCATAAGGCCTTTACTCATTATAAGCCTGTAATGCTTAATATATGCTTAAGTGGCCTTATAAAGCTGCTGAAAGACAATTAGTAAATGTCAGAAATGCCGCGCACAGACAACCCGATAGAGGCTTGATTTATCATCGCCGCGCTGGCCCCCAACGACATTGGCATTTTCAGTCCAGGCAAACCCTGCTTCACCTGCAGAAACTTCCGTAGAACTCCAGGCGATAAATGGAATGCCGATATTCCCATAAATATTCTGCATTAATGGTAATACTGCTGAACCACAGCCGCTGCCCTGGTTAATTCCGTCGTAACCTACCTCGCAAATTGCGGGTAAAAACCAGTCGGTGAAACCGTTAATATTCACGTTATAACATTGTGCTGCAGCAACTGGCGGTGTTAAATTAGCAGCAATAATACGAGCGGTATTACACTGGCCATCCTTATTACCATCGCAGGAATTGATTCCCGCAGTAGAAGTCTCGCTAATACCAGTAACTGCTACGCCAAAGGGACCCCATTGAGTAAGGGGGGGAAATGCCAGGATTTGCTGCGACACTTTCCCGGCGACGCTCATTGTGGCAGGCGGCGTATCATCTAGGGCAAACACAAGGCCACCTTGATAGAGGCATCTGTAATTTAATATCACTACATCGGTAGAGACGGCAGCGGCATTATCCGCGCTGACCTGGATAGTGCCAGGAATAGGGGCGCCCCCAGAAGAACAGGGAGTGATGCCGTTAGAAGTGGCGGTATTTCCTGGAGTAATCGTAATCGTACAACTACTGCCGATGCTTAAAGTACTACCGCAGGTTGTGGAATCTGTGGTTCCTGCAGGCCAGTTTGGCAGTGACAGGGATAAATTAGCTGCGGGGCTATTTCCGGTATTTCTGATAGTAATTATGCGCGGAAGCCCGGAAGAAGGGTTGCCAGGGACTCCAAATTCTGTAAGCCCGGTCACGCTTAATGCCAATGTACTGACGCTTGTTTCTAAAGTAGTAACACCTGTAGTAGTGCAATTGACAAGGATGTTGCTGACATCAGCGTTTCCTATAGTGCCAATCCCATTGGAGACAAGACAGGTTTGACCCGAAGGCTGTGTCTTTACGGTGACAGAGTAAGAACTGCCAGAGGTCAATGCTTTCGAAAAAACAAATGTCCCATCTCCACTGATTGTCAATGCGTCGCCGCCATTATTTTGTAATACCAGGGTTTCTAACAGACCCGTAACAGACCCTCCCACGGAATAATCCGCTGCGGACTCTTTCGTAATTCTCAAGATATCAGCAATGCCAGGCTGATAGCATTGATTGGGGTTATATTGACTGCATACCTGTGGACCCCCAATGACATTGGCGCTTAAAGCACTCCCGCTAATCGCCAGATTTAAAATACAGGATTGTTGATAACCCAGGCTAAAAAGCCTCGGGCAATCGCTTGCCGAAGTGATTACTTGCGTAATACCTGGAACAGGCTTCATTGTTAGGGTATGGGTTCTTCTGGATTGATTGGTAATCTGGTATTTAACAATAGCCGAGCTATTTGGAGAAACTGTCAGAGAGGTTGCCGTTAGCGGAGTGAATGTCCATAAAGGTATTCCCGCGAAAGCCAAAGAAAATGAAAAATAGTTTATTATTAAAATAAAAGCTTTGATAGCAGTTTTCCTCACTGGAAGATCTCCTGTTCTTTATAGCTATTAAAAAGCTGGGAATTACTTTACTAGCAAATGGATTACTCTTCAATACTGTGCATCCGGGGCTGCACATGCCAGTAATATACTCTGTAACCAGAAATTTTCATTTGTTTTCATAGCTCTTTTTTGTGATACTGGGTCGAAAGCCAGCTGAGTTAGGGATGACAGTGTATGGAAAAAGAGTTTGAACCTTTCCATGAAAACACAAAACAAAATGAGTTCCACCCCTGGGATTTAACCTCTCCTGTGCCGGAACCAGTATTAGCACCCCCAGACTCTCAGGAGCTATTCCAGGCCGAGTGTCAACGTCTGCGGGAAGAGGCTAAATTGGCGGGGTATCAAGAGGGTTTAGCGAAGGCAGCTTCCGAAGTCGAATTGCTTAAATCGAATCTGTCGGAGTGGATAGACTTTTTTAGAAACCCTATCCGCCTGCTGGATAAAAAGGTTTCTGATGAGATTGTTCAAACCATATTCTGGATTTGTGAGGCTTGTATTGGACTTGAGCTGAGCTGTGATCCGCAAAAACTGTTACTTTTAGTTGAGGATATCAAAAAAGAATTGCCTTCTATTAAAGGAAGCAAGCAGTTGGCAATGAATCCTCTGGATGTAGAATGGTTAAAAAATCATCTTGATAAACAAAAAGTTGGAGCGATCACGGATATTCTGTTTGAAGATGCTGGATTAATGCGCGGGGATTTTTATCTTAAAGGTGAACATACTGAGCTCGATGGCCGTCTTAAAGCCCGTTTTACGCAATTGTTTTCCGAACAATTCAGTATGGAAATGACTATTTCGTCCGACGCGGATAATTCCATGGATGATTTTTATGATTCATTATGAATCCCGCTTGATACCCCTTTTAAAACAATTAAGAGCACACCCCGCAAACGGTTTGCTCCGTCGCGGCAGGATTAGCCGAGCTGTTGGGCTGACATTGGAGGCACGCGGTTTTCAACAGCCTGTGGGCGCTCTCTGCTGGGTTAAACTCTCTGCATCCGAGCGCGTTGAGGCTGAAATAGTAGGCTTTGATGATGATGCCTCGTACTTAATGTCTATCAGCCATACTCAGGGTATTGGGCCGGGAATGCTGATTACACCAAGCGGACGAATAGCCCAGGTCAGAATAGGGACGCAGCTACTGGGCCGAATTTTAAATGGCGTGGGTGAGGCGATTGACGGTGGGGAAAGTCTGGAAATACTTGAGAATTATCCGCTGATCAGCCAGCCCATTAATCCTTTGAAAAGAGCGGCAATTGATACCGTTCTCGATGTAGGCATCCGCGCAATCAATGGCTTGCTGACGATTGGCCGCGGTCAGCGGATAGGCCTTTTTGCCGGCAGCGGCGTGGGTAAATCCGTTTTACTCGGTATGATGAGCCGGTTCACCGGCGCAGATTTGGTTGTGGTGGGTTTGATTGGCGAGCGAGGGCGCGAAGTCAAAGAATTCATTGAAAGCAATCTGGGTGAAGCGGGCTTAAAACGGGCAGTTGTAGTGGCAGCCCCTGCAGATGAAAGTCCCTTGATGCGATTGCATGGGGCGATGGTGGCAACCAGTATTGCCGAATATTATCGCGATCAGGGGAAACATGTCTTGCTATTGATGGATTCCTTAACCCGTTTTGCCCAGGCGCAAAGAGAAATAGCTTTGTCGATTGGGGAACCACCCGCTACGAAAGGTTATCCTCCCTCTGTATTTGCGAAAATTCCCCAGTTGATAGAAAGGGCTGGCAATGGCATGCCCGGAGGGGGCTCGATTACTGCCTTTTATACGGTGCTGACAGAAGGGGATGATCAACAGGATCCGATTGCCGATGCAGCAAGGGCTATATTGGACGGCCATATTGTCCTTAATCGAAGTCTGGCGGAATCAGGCCAATACCCGGCAATTGATTTGGAGGCATCTATTAGTCGGGTTATGCCCAGTATTGTGGCGCAAAGCCAAATGAAAGCTATGCTGACTTTAAAAAAATACCTGTCCATTTATGAAAAAAATAAAGATATGGTTCTGCTTGGGGCTTATACGAAAGGCACCGACAAACAATTGGATAAAGCCATACTGTGCCGTGAGCAAATCAGGGATTATATTTCCCAGGACATGAATCACTGTGTGAAACAAGAGGAAAGTCTATCAAAGCTAAGGGAGTTAGCAGCAATTTTGGAAGCATAATATGAGTCAGGCACAGATCGATCAACTCCTGCAAATTCTTAAAATCAGAGAGCAAGCTGTTCTCGATACGCTTAAAAACTGGCAATTAGCCCAGGATCAGTTTCACGCTGGAAAGGCAAAACATGATCAGCTGCTGATTTATCGCCAGGATTATGTCGAACAACTGCAGCACTTAGGCAGTGCCGGCTGTGAGCTGGGGCGTATGCGTAATCGCATCGATTTTATTACACAACTTGATCAGGCATTGGGGCAGATGAGCCAGCATCTGGCTTCTCTTGCGAAACAGCGCTCTCATCTTGAAAAAATGTATTTACAATCCAAAGCAGAGCAGGATGTTGTGCTGGCGCTGCTTAAAAAGCTTTACAATGAGCAAAAAATCGCAGAAGAAAAGCTGAATCAGAAAGAAAGTGATGAGTACGCGCTCAAGCAATGGTATAGTAGAGGTTCAATAACCAATTCCAAAAAACCTGGTGATTAAACTTTTAAAACGCTGCCGTATACCTCTGGCAATACTGATTATTGTCGCGGCAGTGATATCCAGCCTCTTTCGTGCCCTGACGCCCTGGGCTTCTCAGTATAAAGCGGAAGTCGAAGCGCATCTGTCTACTCTGATCGGCGAACCAGTTCATATCCAGACTATGGAAACTGGATGGTATTGGTTTGAGCCAGTTATCAAATTAAAACAGGTAAGCGTTTCAGACGGCAAAGACGCTGGAATTCATTTAAAAAAACTGTTAGTGGGAATTAATGTCCTTGGATCTTTGTGGCACTGGCAAATACAGCCTGGCGTGCTTTATGTTGATGATCTCAATCTGGATATTCGCCAAAAAGATAATCAATGGCAGATAGAGGGCTTGAATCTGGGTAATGGCGAATTCAAGCTTGATCCGGCAGTTTATACCCCGGTGTTAGCCTGGGTGCTCAATCAGCAGAAAATTATTATTAAGCATCTCTCAACCCAGATTCATTTGCAAAATGGCACTGTGATTCCGGTCAAGCGTTTTAATCTGGTGGTTTCACGAAAAGCGGATCGATACCGCATACAGGGTGAGGCTGCACTGGAGCAGCACATACCGACGGCGTTTCAGTTAGTAGCAGACCTCGCAATTGATCCCTATCAGCTTTCCAAAACTGAAGGGGAGGTTTATTTTTCGTCGGATGATTTGAATTTTGAACAATGGAGTAGTTTGCTGCCGCAGAATTTCCAACAAAACCTGAAGGGGCATGGCGATTTTAAATCCTGGATTGATATTAAAAAGGGCCAGCTCCAGACATTGCAGTCCCAGTTCAATTTGCAGCAGATTCAATGGCAGGAAATGCTGGATAAAAAAATAAATACCATTCAAAAACTGAAAGCAAATGTTGCCTGGTCGCTGACGGAAGCCGGATGGAAGTTAACAGCCGATGATCTGGTGCTTCGTTTAAATGGGACTAAATGGCCAAAGAACAGTTTTGAACTCGATTATAATCGGCAAAATAATGCTTATCATGCTTACATTAAGAACCTGAATATTGCTTCAGTTTTTGAAAGCTTCCCTCATCAATTTGCAGCCCGGCTTTCAAGTCTGAGACCCTACAATCCGATTGGTTTCCTGACGAATACCCAGCTGGAAATAAAAGAGGGTCAAGCTCAATCTTTACTGACCCGCTTCAGTAAATTGGGCTGGCAAAATACGGAAACGGTACCTGGTGTTGATAATTTCTCCGGTGTTATCCAGTGGAGGCCAACAGAGGGCCGTCTTGAACTGGATAGTGAAGATGCGATAATCCGGGTGGAGGATAAACCGCCTGTTAAATTATTATTAGCCAATGCCGCGATGAGCTGGAAGACAGCTAATCAGTCGACCAGCTTTGATATCGAGCGGCTGGTTTTACAAAGTCCTGACTTACTGCTGAAAGCCAAAGGGCAATTGTCTGGTCTAAGTAAGGAGTCCAAAGGACAACTTGATTTTACCGGTGAGTTTGAAGGCAGCAAGGCGGAGCAATGGATTAAGTATATTCCTTCAGGAAAATTAAAGCCTAAACTGGAGTCGTGGCTAAAACAGAATATCAAACAAATTGATCATCTGATGGGGGAGGTTCACATTCATGGCCCGCTCTCCGAGTTCCCTTTTGACAATAATAATGGCGAGTTTTTAATTAAAAGCCATTTGCAGGGAATTGATTTGTATTATGCCAGGCATTGGCCGATAACCCGCAACATTGAAGCCTATCTGACAGTGGACAGGCGTTCGCTTAATGCTGATATTGTGCATGCCAATCTGCGCGGTATCATATTAGACAAGGCTAACCTGCGCGTGGATGATATCGGCCATGATCGGGAAACCTTACTTCTGCACGCCAAAGTAAATTCAAATTCTAAGAAGGGATTGGCGTATGTACTCGAATCCCCCCTGAAAAATAAACTTTCCGCCCTCAAAATGCTGAAGATGAGCGGCGATCTGAGTATGGATTTTCGCCTGGAAGCGCCCTTGTATCCTGACAATGATGAGATTCTTGTTTTGGGAGATATGGATCTCGAAAATAATGAGGTAACCGTACACCATAGCCTGGACGATTTGCAGTTAACCGGGGTGACTGGTAGTTTGCAATTTGATCAGGAAGGTGTTCTTGACAGCAATTTAAAGGCTTCGCTTTTACACAATCCGGTAAGTATTCTGATCAAGTCAGTTCGCCAGGAGAAACCTTATACAGAAGTTAAAGTGAAAGGAAAAACCAGCATTGATCTTTTGAAAGACAAGCTTGATCTACCCCTGTTTTCCCTTATGCAGGGTGAGCTTTGGATTGAAAGCACCCTGATTTTGACGGCGGAGCCAAGTGATTTGGACCATTTGCAGATTAAAACCAATCTCCAGGGTGTGAATGTCAATTTGCCAGCGCCTTTTGGCAAAACGTCAATGAGCAAAGCACCGTTATCACTGGATATTCAATTCAATCCGGACAAAGCCGTAAAATTAAAAATGGATTATGACAAACGTTTATCGGCTAATCTGATTTTTGCAGGTAAGAAAAAAGAGTTTCAGCTTGAGAAGGGCAGTATCCTGTTTGGAAATGGACGGGCTGACGACAAAGTGAAGGGATTGCAGATTGCAGGCTCACTTCCTGCTTTTAATTTACAGGAATGGCAGCAGATATTCTCGCAGTCCACTTCCAATAATAAGGGGATTTCAGGTCTCATCAGTTTTATTAATATCAATCTGAAAAAAGCCATTGCCGGCAGTTATGAATATGATAATTTGACTATCAAAGCCAGGAAAACACCCGAAGAAACCTGGGCTATTCGTATCAATCAAAAAACGATGGATGCCAATTTAAATTATGATCCCAAGTTCAATCTGCTAAAAGGGCATTTTGATCGATTGATACTTGGTCAAAATAAAAGAGTCAATGCTGCCAAGGCCACTCATTTGAACATCGCGGATATGCCCAATCTGGAGCTGGATATTAAGGATTTACGGTTTATTGACTGGCGCTTGGGTAAGATGTCGTTGAAAGCAATCTCCACGCGCGCTGGATGGAAGATTGATTCCTGCTCCCTGAAATCCCCCGCGTATCAGATAAACGCAAAAGGATTATGGGCCTCTGATCAAAACGGAAGTAAAACGGATATTCAGAGCCGGATTGAAATCACTGATATAGCTAAAGGCCTTGAGCAATTTAATATAAGCCCCGCCGTCGAGGGACATGAGGGATTGATTCGGCTTTCTGGAAGTTGGCCAGGCGGTTTTCAGGATTTCTCGCTGGACAATTTGACCGGTAACATGTCAATTGAGCTTAAAAACGGGCGTATCACGCATTTGAGTTCTGACACCGAAGAAAAACTGGGGCTAGGTAAATTATTAAGCATATTAAGTCTGCAGACTATTCCCCGGCGCCTTAAGCTTGATTTTAGCGATTTATCTAACGATGGATACAGTTTTGATATCTTTGAAGGAAATTTCGCTATCGCCCAGGGAATGATGACCACGCAGGACAGTTATATAGACGGTCCGATTGCCTATGCCAGTATGAAAGGAAATCTCGATATTTCCCGTCAGCTTTATAATCTGAATCTCAGAGTGACCCCTCATATCACTGCCAGCCTGCCGATTGTGGCAACTATTGCCGGAGGCCCTGTTGTCGGCCTCGCTACCTGGGTAGCCAGCAAGATTATCAATCAGGGAATGCAGAAAGTAAGCGGCTACACTTACAAGATATCAGGACCATGGAAGCAACCCGAGGTTGCACAGGATAAAATTTTCAGGAAAAAGAAGAAGCAGGCGTAGGATTTTCAAAACCCGCCACGGGGAGCCTTGGATTACCCGTCTTTGCGAGCCTTGGCGAAGCAATCCAGATCAGAGCTTGAATGAGGCACCGGACTGGATTGCTTCACTTTGTTCGCAAAGACAGGTGGCTTCCTTCGTAAATACGGGTTGTTAATGGCAAATTAAAAAACTAAATGGATGACTATGTGGAAACATATTTTGAAGCATTACTGGAAGGTAACCACTTTAAAGGAATCTCCCGCAGATACCCCTTATTCTATTCATTTATTGCTTACCATCTCCTTTCTTTTTTTTATTGTAGTCAGCGTGCAGTGGTCGCTGGTTGCTCCTAAAAAACAAAGTTTTCAAGTACCATTCGTGGCGGCGGCAGTCCTTCTGGCAACCTATTTTATTTACAGTTGGCTGCTTCTACATCTTGCCGGAAAATCAGAGCGATTAATCCAGACCGTTAGTTCGCTCTATGCAAGCTATCTGATTATACATCTGCTGGCATTTCCCCTTATTTTTTTCTCGCAGATAATGCTGAGTGAGCAGATTGAAGGCTTGCTGATGCTGCTTTTGTTATTAATCTATCTCGTAGCAGCTCTTTTTTTGACAGGTTGGCAGTTTCTGGTGACTGCTAATATCTTCAGGCATGCTTTGGATTTGCGCTTTGTTAATGGTATTCTTGCCTGCCTGGGCTTAATGGCATTTAGCCTTTTAACTCTTTCTTTTATCCGGTGAAAAAATGCATCTACACATATTAGGCGTTAGCGGTACTTTTATGAGTGCTTTGGCGTTATTGGCCAGAGAGTCAGGATTTACAGTGACAGGAAGTGATGCCAATTGCTATCCTCCTATTAGTGATTTATTGCAAGCCAAAGGCATCGAATGGGTTGAAGGCTATGACGATGCAACTTTAGCATTGAAAGCGGATTTGATTATTGTCGGTAATGCGATTAAACGAGGTATGCCGGTGCTTGAGGCAATTCTAAATGCAGGTAAACCCTATACCTCCGGGCCACAATGGCTGGCGGAAAATATTCTACCGCGGTATCGGGTTATGGCTGTCGCTGGTACGCATGGTAAAACCACAACAACATCGATGTTAGCCCATATTCTGCATCAGGCGGGTATGGAGCCAGGTTTTTTAATTGGCGGTGTAGCGCCCAATTTCAATACCAGCAACTGCCTCGGCAAGGGTAAATGGTTCGTTATTGAAGCGGATGAATATGATAGTGCCTATTTCGATAAACGCCCTAAACTGATGCATTATCGTCCCGAAGTGGCTATTCTGAATAATCTCGAATTCGACCACGCGGACATCTATGCCAATCTTGAAGCGATTCAACAGCAATTCCATTATTACCTTAAAACAATCCCCGGCAAGGGGGTAGTGCTTAAGCCCCGGGATGACGCCGCTTTGAATACCGTTGTCGCGAAGGGGGTATTTTCGCAACTGGAAGAGCTGGCTTTACAGGGTGAAGCAAGCTGGCGAGCAGAAATATTAGATCCCACTGGACGCGCATTTCGTGTCTGGCATTATGGAAAAACCGTGGCAGAGGTTAACTGGCCATTGATTGGCCGCTTTAATGTGGAAAATGGTTTGGCAGCTATTGCTGCAAGTTCTCATGCGGGTGTCAGTCCTGCGGATGCAGCTAAGGCGCTTGGGTCATTCCGTCCAGTGAAAAGGCGTCTGGAGGTTAAATCAGAACAGCATGGAATAACCGTCTATGATGATTTTGCCCACCATCCGACCGCAATCAGTAAAACGATTCAGGCGTTGAAACAAAGCCAACGTCATCAGCGCATCACTGTAGTGTTGGAGTTCGCATCCTATACCATGAAAATGGGTGTGCATGGCGATAAGATGCGCGATGCATTAAAAGAAGCAAATAATGTAATCATTTTAAAACCGGAACATTTTAGTCTGGACGACTTGGTAAAAAACTGGGATTTTTCCTACAAAATCCTTCCATCCAGCCTGGATATTGTCCATGAAGTGGCTGAAAACAGCCAGCCTGGCGACGCTATTCTGGTTATGAGTAACCGAGGCTTTGACAATATTCATCAGCAATTAACCACTGCGATTGAAAAACATCACCAGTCGGCTACTGTTTAAAGCGTAGGCTGGGCTGTAAAGCCCAGCAAATACAAATGCTGAACTCTACAGCCCAGCTGGCGAAAAAATTTTACCTGGCTTATTTTTTGCAGCTATAAAAGCTTTTTATAGCGTTCATTTATATTGCAAAATCTTTATCAGATTGTTATAAAAAAAGAAGGTTCCCAAGGAAGAGGTTGATTGGGATTAGCAACGTCGCTGATTTTTAGCTGCGAGTGGATGCTTGTGGAGGATGCCATGTCAGATTTTAAAGTTCTGCAGCAGAAAGCAATTGATCTCCCTGCAAATTTAACTCAAAGCAAGACCAGTTTATTCGGCACTTTTTTTTGCTCCTGTCTACCCTTAAATCAAATCAATACCCAACTCCTGCGTGATGCAAGGCTAATTAAAATGGTGGCCGAAAGTTTGAATTTCTATAAAAAAGAGAAAGCCGATAGCGATAAATTCAAATCTGATGTATTGGTTGGAATGTATATATTTATTTGGGGACGCCATGATACGCCTATTCAATGGATATGGGATAAGCCATTGCTTGATTCGATTCGCAGCCACCTGCAGGTGCAGGATATTCATGATTTAGACAATGAATCTTATCGGCGCTCGCTGCTAGCCTTGCAAGAATACTATGCCTGGCTTATGGATAACCAATATACTGCAGAATTAAATTATACCTGGCATTCATTCCCGCTTGAAACGCAAAACATTATCCACGATCTCTTGTGGCCTGATGAGCCGGAAACCGAATATGACCCTGAAATTAACACCGAGTATGACCCCGATGTGGAGAACAGCTGGAGTTGCGGCATTTTTAATTATTGCTGAATTGAATTAATTCAAAAGGAGCTACCATGGGATATACACCGCCAAGCCTAGAATATTTGATAGAAAATACAGCTTCTTTAATGAAAGAATTTGTACAGAAAGCCGGAAAATATATTTCGCCTTCCTACAAGGTTTTATACGAGAATCTGGAAAAATTAGAAAATGCCTATTCTCTTGCAGCAGCAAGTGACAAAAAAAACAGAAGCCACACCGCTATGGTCCAAGCGCTTGCCAAATTACGCGGATTATTGCATGAACCCGCTAAAATTGAAGAGGTCGCCAAAAAGCGGGGGGTTTCACCTGCGGTTCTGGAAACACAATGCCGGGATATTCTGCTTGGCGCTATGTTCGATCGTTTTTTTCGTTTGTGCTCAGAATTTGATAACTGGAATCGGCTCTATGTGTTCTGGAAGCCTGATAACAGTATTTTATACAGCAGCCTGCGTCAATATTTGTTGATCGGTGCGGAAGAGATTACCCCCAACACAGTGAAGGATTATTTTACCAGGCATTCCTATGTGATTGAGTCCTATTTAAAGGCATATCGTCAATATTTAGATCAGCCCCATGAAGAGGGATTTGTGTGGCAATCCATACCCCATATCGCCACACAAAAAACAGAATATTTTGCCAAGCTTAATAAATATATTGCTGATGCTGAAGGATTGAATGCCCGCTTCAAAAGGCAAGAACCTTTCATTTATTTTATTTTATCAATGAATGATTTTCTTTCTGAATCCAGGGAAAAATTTTTTAAGCAACTGGCGGAGTTAGATAAAGACTATAAAGCGCTTGGCGATAACCCGATCAATGAACTTACAGCCAAACTGGCGTGGGCTAAAGCCAGGTTACCACAAGAGTGGAGCAGCATATTTGCATACTGTGCGGAGCGGTTTGAACAAGACTGTGAAAGAAACCAGTACAAATTTAATAATGACGCAGAGTGCTGGTCCACTTTTCTGGGTTATCTCCGATACCGTTATAAAGGCCTCCAGACTCACTCCCTGCTAGGTACTTATATTTTTTGTCTCGAGGAGTCAAAACAATGCGGGGAACAATATAAAGACCAGAAGAGAATGAAAGAGAATGTCCTGGAATATTACCTCCATAAGGCTATTCATCCGGGAACCGAATTAATAGATGCCAAATCAGCCTGTGATATTATTGAAATATTTTTAAATTTTAAAAATAAACTGGGTGCGGCATTTACTCCCGATTTGAAAAATACACCCTGGGAAAAACTGGGGATGGAGGCACTCAGTACCAAACTAAACGAATTGCTGGAGACATACAAAAGACAACTTCAGGGAGAAAGGATGCCTGATCAGCGTTTCGTTATGGTGTAGGGAGGGTAATGGCCCAGTTATAACCTAATAACCGGGCCTTAGGCTTATTCGGTATTTCCCAGGTGAAATTGCAAACCACCATCTTCCCAACTTGCCTTAATTGTATCGCCTGATTTGAATTCTCCGGTCAATAATGCCTGTGCCAGAGGATTTTCCAGCTTTTGCTGTATTACTCTTTTCAGCGGCCTTGCACCATACACCGGGTCAAAGCCTGCTGCAGCAAGATGGGCAAGGGCATCAGGGCTTACTGAAAGCTGAATGTCCTGCTGTTGCAAACGTTGCTGGAGATAGCTGATCTGAATGGCAGCAATGGTGGCAATCTGCTCTTTACTTAAAGGATGAAAGACAACCGTATCATCAATTCGGTTAATGAATTCAGGGCGGAAATGCTGAGTGACGATTTCCATCACCGCTGCTTTTAATTGCTCATAGGTTAATTTTTTAGCCATGTCCTGGATGAGATGGGAGCCCAGGTTCGAAGTCATAACGATTACCGCATTGCGAAAATCAACAGTCCGTCCCTGGCCATCGGTTAAGCGCCCATCATCCATAACCTGCAGAAGGATATTAAACACATCGGCATGTGCCTTTTCTATTTCATCCAGAAGAATAACAGAATAGGGGCGTCGCCGAATCGCTTCGGTTAAATAACCGCCTTCTTCATAACCGACATAGCCGGGAGGGGCTCCAATAAGTCTGGCGACAGAGTGTTTTTCCATGAACTCAGACATATCAATACGCACCATCGCATCGCTGGTATCGAAAAGAAAAGTCGCAAGCGCTTTGCATAATTCAGTTTTACCCACTCCGGTTGGTCCCAAAAAGAGAAAGGAACCAATAGGTCGGTTTGGATCGGACAGGCCGGCGCGTGAGCGGCGAATCGCATTGGCTACAGCATCAACGGCCTCATTTTGCCCAATGAGTCGTTTGTGGAGAGCATCTTCCATATGCAGTAATTTTTCGCGCTCACCTTCGAGCATTTTGGCCACAGGGATGCCAGTCCATTTGGAAACAACATCGGCAATCTCTTCTTCAGTCACCTTATTGCGAACCAAACGGTTTTCTGTTTTTTCAGCCTCATTGACCTTGCTTAATTGTTTTTCCAGTTCCGGGATACGGCCATATTGAAGTTCAGACATCCGGGTTAAATCGCCTGCCCTTCGAGCGGTTTCCAATTCGACTTTCGCCTGCTCCAGAGATTCCTTAATATGCGTAGCGCCTTGCAGTGAGGCTTTTTCTGATTTCCAGACCTCTTCCAGATCAGCATAGTTTTTTTCCAGCTCATCAATATTGGTTTGCAGGTCCTGCAGGCGTTTTTTAGATGCTTCATCATGTTCTTTTTTCAAAGCTTCGCGTTCAATTTTAAACTGAATCAGGCGGCGCTCGAGTTTATCCAGACTTTCTGGTTTGGAATCAATTTCCATGCGGATTTGGCTGGCAGCCTCATCGATTAAATCAATTGCTTTATCAGGGAGTTGGCGATCTGTAATGTAACGATAGGATAGGGTAGCTGCTGCGACAATAGCCGGATCAGTAATTTCGACGCCATGATGCACTTCATAGCGCTCTTTTAAACCGCGTAAAATGGCAATGGTATCCTCTACTGAGGGTTCATCGACCAGCACTTTCTGGAAGCGCCGTTCAAGCGCTGCGTCTTTTTCAATGTACTGGCGATACTCATCAAGGGTTGTGGCGCCAATGCAATGCAGTTCGCCGCGCGCGAGAGCCGGTTTTAGCATATTACCGGCATCCATTGCACCTTCTGCCTTCCCTGCGCCGACCATGGTATGTAGTTCATCTATAAAGAGGATGATTTGTCCTTCCTGCTTCGAAAGATCATTCAATACGGCCTTTAAACGTTCTTCAAACTCCCCCCGGTATTTTGCGCCGGCAATCAAAGCGCCCATATCGAGCGATAAAAGCCGTTTGCTTTTTAAGCCTTCAGGTACTTCGCCATTGACAATACGCTGAGCCAGGCCTTCCACGATCGCTGTTTTACCCACACCAGGCTCGCCGATTAACACGGGATTGTTTTTTGTACGCCGTTGCAGAACCTGGATGGTGCGTCGTATCTCATCGTCGCGTCCAATGACTGGATCAAGTTTACCCTGTTCTGCCCTGGTGGTTAAATCAATCGTGTATTTTTCTAAAGCTTGTCGTTGTTCTTCTGCGTTGGGATCATTCACCGCTTCTCCTCCTCGGAGTTCATTTATCGCTTTTTCAATCGATTGAATTGTTGCACCGGTCTGTTTCAGCATTTTACTTAAGTTAGTTTCATCGCTGATTGCAGCCAGAATAAATAGTTCACTGGAGATATAGCTGTCTTTTTTTTGTTGTGCCAGTTTGTCAGTCAGATTGAGCAGGCGATTCAGTGCATTGGAAATATGAATTTCGCCCCCGGTTCCGCTGACTTTGGGCAAGCGATCAAGTGCCTGATCCAACAGGTTTTTAAATTCAGAAATATTGACCCCGGCTTTAGCCAATAACGCACGGCAACTGCCTCCCTGTTGATCGAGCAAGGCTTTCATCACGTGCTCGGGCTCGATGAAGCCATTATCCTTTCCCAAGGCCAAAGATTGTGCATCAGCGAGTGCCATTTGAAACTTGGATGTTAATTTATCCATGCGCATAGAGGAACCTCTTCGTTGGTTATTTAATTTACCTTCTATCTGCCGTAAAATGTGGGTTCATTTTATAAAATCAAGTAGCTGCAACAATGAATAATCCTTCAGTAGAGAACTCTGCGGATTCTCAAGTCCTGCTTAATCAGATTGTAATTGAATTTATGAAAGAACAAAAACGCAAACGGCGCTGGCGTTGGGTCTGGCGTATTTTGTTTTTACTGTTCATTGCCTGGATTGTTTATGAAGCCGCCTGGGATACGGACGAGAAGGGGGCTGGCAGCAAACCTCATGTGGGTTTGATCGATATTAATGGAAGTATTTTTGATACACAGAACAACAATGCAGAAAATTTTGTTAAAGGCCTGGATGCTGCTTATAAAAACAAGGGATTGCAGGCATTGATACTGCGGATTAATAGTCCCGGCGGCAGCCCTGTGCAGGCCAGTTATATGTATAATTCCCTGAAATACTATCGGGCAAAATATCCACAGATTAAGATATATGCGGTTTGCGTTGATATTTGTGCATCTGCTGCCTACTATGTGGCAGTTGGTGCTGATGAAATCTATGCAGATGAATCCAGTCTGGTTGGCTCGATTGGGGTTTTATATAACGGCTTTGGTTTTGTTGATGCGATGCAAAAACTCGGTATTACCAGACGCCTGCAAACTGCCGGCAACAACAAGGGAATAATGGATCCGTTTTCACCAGTAACGCCTGAGCAGACACAATTTTTGCAAGTCATGCTGAATGATATCCATCAGCAATTTATCAGCAGGGTCAAAGAGGGCAGAGGCGCCCGGCTCAAAATTGATGATCAAACCTTCTCTGGTCTCTTCTGGACAGGAGGCCAGGCCAAGGATCGCGGTTTGATTGACGGTTTTGCCAGCAGCGGTCAGTTAGCAAGAGAAATCATTAAAATTGACACGGTAACGGATTATACCTACAAGCAAAGTGTGTTTGAAAAAGTCAGCAAGAATATTGGAACTGCAATGGCTGATCAATTGCCCCTGGCATTGGGAATCAATCCAGGCGTTCAATAACCCGAAGTATAAACCCGGTTGATATACAACCGGGTTTATATGGCTCGGCTGATAAGCGATTTCAGATTCAGCAGAAAGTTTCTTTTCATACTGCCGATAGCCGCTACCATGGCAAATTTAACTGCCTCTTTAAGAAAAGAAAAAATCCCGGATGCTCGAACCATTTTGAATCCCAGAAAAACCAGAGGCAGGGCTGCTACGGCGACCATTCGTTTATCGCCCATGCTATTGTCAAGATTCCGCTTATAATAACGAACCTTACTCAACTCGAGCTTTAATTGTCTGTCGGTCTGCATCAGCTCGTTGTAGATTTGTTGTCTCTGCTTCATCATGGATGTCTTCCGGATGGTGAGAAAAGTATTCTCGGGTTTTTTCAAAACTCATCTTTTTGAGATTGGAAACCGCCAGTCGATAGATGGTGTACATTATTCCAAGGTTTAGAACGACAGTCAGCAATAACGATAAAGCAATGCTGCCGAGGATATAAAATAGACCATAGCCAATCAGTGACATAATGAGCAGCCATACCGTCATGCTCATTATTAACAGCATGACGGTATGAATAATGAGGGGTAAAACCCCCATTGCTGCCAGTTTTGTTTCCAGCTGAACTATTTTTGTAAACAGTTTATAGCTTTCCAGCTTACTGGAAACAAGACCGCTTATCGATTCGAACAGGTTACTCATTTGGATGACATCATTTTAGCCAGTACAAATCCAATACCGCCAGCGATTAATAAAGCACTCAGTGGATTGGTTTTAACTTTTTCGGTCAATTCATCAGAATATTGTTTCACCGTTTCCTGTGCTTCAGTAACTTTCTGGGCAATATTTTCCTGATACAATTCATTCGCCAGTTTTTTACCTTCTTCAAGAAGCTGGCTAGCTGCCTCACCGACGTGAGATTGGGACTTAATCCCAGATTGATTGCTCATTTGTGGTCCATTTGATCGTGGTTGATTAAAGTTTGAATTTTCCATTTCCTATTTCCTTAATTAGTAGTCAGTTCTTAATTAAAGTATCTTGACTAATTAAGTATAGTATATAGATAAAATAATTGAGGAATTTTTGCTGTAGGAAATATGGTACTACGGGATTCAGTGGCTCGAACTCCCGCATCTTCAGTTTCTCGAACTCCCGCGTCTTGGGCTTCTCGAGTTCCCGCGTCTTGAGCTTCTCGAACTCCCGCGGCTTGAGCTTCTCGAACTCCCGCGTCTTGGGCTTCTCGAATTCCCGCGGCTTTGACCGCGGGATCCATGTCTGGTGGCCAAGCGTGCTCTTTGAATTTGCAAATGTGCCAAAAAAGTAGAAAGGGCACAAGACTGATACCCAGGATAGGCCTCATGTGGGCCCCGCGGTCTGACTGATCCCCACAAAATTACCATTTTCTAGCCAACTCCTGTTCAATAAGATTTGGTAAGTTTTCATGGTCAATAACGAGCTCATGTATCTTGTCAAATTCAACCATCAATTGTCCTAAATAGAAGTAAGAGAATACCTTTTTATCCCTGACGGTATTAGCCTGAAAAACCCTTTGATAATTTTGGCTATGGGCAATCACGCCTATTATCCAAAACATCAGCTGAACAATAGCAGCCAATAACATTTTGACCCCCCAGCGATAAATGCTTTTAGTGCTTGCATAGCGAGCTGACAAACCAAATTGATGGCTTTTAACGTCACGAAATGATTGTTCTATTTGCATTCTTTTAGAATAATAGTTCACTACTTTGGTGGCGTTAAAAGTCTCTTTAGGTAAATTCGTTGCCAATATCCATGGCTCTCGTGCCAAACGTCGGTAATGATTAGAGCCGGCTTTATCATTCCTTGGAACTCGACTCAGACTTCTTTTTTCCCCAGGACTACGTTGTGTGGTAATAACGCGACATGCACGATTATGGTCTTTCATGATAAAGGCTTGATTGTAACTTTTCGTTTTCTCCGATATTTGGGGGACGAAGTCTTTTACTGTAGTCCATTCTTCATCAGCGCCAAGTTTTAGCATTTTTCCTTGTCTAATCCGAGTTAACCAGAACCAGCCCAATGACTCTATTGCTTTAAGCCAGTCTTCACCAAATCCTGCGTCCATAATAAAAATGACGGTTTTGTTCTTTGGAATACAGGGCATTAATCCCTGTAAAAAAGAGTGCGCTCGTCCAGATAATCCCCCGGAGCGAAACACTTCTCGATACAGGGGAATGCTTCTGCCTTTAAGCGCAATTTCTGCACTTAACATTTGAATATCATGATCATCTTTTAAATAACAAAGATCGATTAACACAGGAACATCTTCTTGAAAAGCAAGGTATTGAAATAGAAAGCTGGAAAGACCTGTATAAATTGCGCCGATTTCTTCATAAAGGTGCTTGTTCCCCTCAAGGCGATCCACTTTTTTAATTTTATGCTTTAATGAAACGTCGCCAGATAATCCTTTTCCTATCGCTGTTAGAGATAGGTTTTGCTTCTTCTGAAGAGAGCAAGCCACATCCATGACCGCCTGTAAACGTTTACCATGGATAAAAGGGCACTCTTCCATCAAATGAGTATGTAAAATATCAATAGCTTCCATCATTCATCCCAATCTGTTTTATTGGGAGGAATTAGATCATTACTCGAATTTAACTGCAATTATTTTTATCAAATTTGTGGGGATATATCAGCCCGCGGTCGTTGCCGCGGGGATTCGAAAAAAGGAGCCGGGGGGATTTGATGGTAATAACAGCAGGGAATTCCATGCGGAAATCGATCATGGAACTCCGCGGTGTTAAGTTTATATTTTTAAAGATTCCCTGGTGCTGCAGTCTGGCAAATCAATGGCATCATCCCTTTTGCCCGTTTTCGGCGAAGAAAATTTACCCATACGCGATAAAAGTGCGGCTATCCCGGGTTTCATCGGAGGTGATGTCTCAACAGCATGCTCTTCTACGGGCTTAAGCACAAAGGCTTTAGTGGATATTAAATCAGGTGTATAGATTTTAGTGCTGAATTCCCGGACTTTTAGATAATGAATGCCCAAAGACTGATTAAATACAATGTCAATACGTCCATTAATCTCGCAAATTGGAACGATATTGCCCTCGGTTTTTCGATTAACTTCATCCGATGCGCGGGGAATTACCTTTTCAATATCCTTCATATCAAGGGTGATAAGTGAAGAGCCGTCACTGCCGATGGAGAAAAACGTTTGCGGCACATCTTTATTAACCGGATCTGCACTGGTACAAGTGAAGATTTTCAAATTGATGTTGCCGGAAATTACCTGGTTAACGGGATTTCTTACCCAGTCAATATGGCCTTTAACCATTCCTCTCTCCAGAATAAAATCCGGACGACTGGCCAGCTGCATGCTATGGCTGAATTCCTGCAGCAAAATGGCTTCGAGAAATTGTCCTCCAAAGTGAAAGAGTCTATTCGCACGTGAGTGGGATGCATCGAGTCTATCCCGGGTAAACGCTTCAATAGCCTGATGCTCATCAGAACTGATTACCCTTCCGTTCAAAGTAACACCCTTACGTTTAAGGTCGTTAATTATTGTGGAGGAGTCCGGTAGTTTTTCCGCCATACTCGTCGTTTCCAAATCAAAAAACGACTGCGTTGCCTGCAATTGTTCCTCGCTGTATTTGACTTCACTGATTGGAATCTGGCCTGCTGCATGAGCTCGAGATAACTCATAGTAATTAAGAAGCGTTTGATGCAGTTTCACCAGAAGCCCGCTTAACTGCAAATCGCTTTCAGGTATCATAATTGACATCTTTTTTTCAGGGAGACTAAGGTCGGACTGAATATCATCAAAGGTTCTGTAATGCTTATTTTCCAGAAACTCCCTGAAGTTGATGGGTTTGCTAGCCTCTAGCGGCCTGATCTGCAAATCTTCAATGGTAGATATTGCAGAAGCAAGCTCTCTGATACTCATTGTATTGTTAAGGGACAAAGCCCCATTCAATTCTTCCAAAAATGTTGCCTTATTATTTTTTGTGAAAAATCCATGCTTTTCTTGCTGAACGAGTTGCTTAAATTGTTCCAGGATGTCGCATTCTAGGGTGACGACTGTTTGCTTGGTTTTCATATAATATTAAAGCTTAATGTACACACTGGGTATATTATGGTATAAATATTAAGGCCGTATTAAGTACAGAAAGAGAATTAAAGTGACAGGTTTTTTTAGCAGCAGAGTACAACCATCACCGGAAAATCAGCAGGAAGTCCAGAACTGGTACTTTATTCCAGTGTTCGAGCAGTTTACCAATCCAAGTGCGGAAAATCAGCGGATGTGGCATTTTGCCAGTCAGGGCAATATTGTACGTCAGTTTTTTACCTCCACTGAGGCTTTGAAAAAAGCAATGTCTCCGCGCCTCAGAGCGCATCAGGCTGTGAGCTGCTATAAAGTGCTACTCTCCAGTGAGCAAGAAGCCGCACTGACAAAAGCAAATAATAATACAGCACTTTTTACTGGTCCGGTAAATATCGGTGCTGCCAATATCCGATCCCTAATCATTTTGCGCGAACAGATAAGTGAGATATTAAACCCTTATTTTTTAGAGCCCATTTCGGCTGCAGCGACTTGCGCTGCTTAAATGAATAACCAAGAGAATCACATGCCTAAAAAGACATACAGCATCAGCGAATTACAGCAATATAACACTATTGAAACCTGCCTCAATTCTCCGCCAGATATCCCCAAAGAAATACAAGTGGCGCCAGAAGCCCACATTAGCCGTATATTTAGCGAAAGAAAAATATCCTGCGCCCCATTTTTCAGTAATCACTGTTTACCGAAAAAACCGGATGATTCCGATGCGCCCACCGCTGTTTTAGTCTGCTAAACCCGACTTGGCGGGTTAAGCTACTGCATTTGCTTCCAGGATTGGCGGCCATAAATTTGCGGGCCGGGATTTTCACCTACTTTTTGGATACCCCCGCTGGTTCCTGGCAGGTATTTGTATTCCTTACTGCCGGCATTCAGTATCGAAGGGCTGGCAATTAAGCCAACCTCGGATTTGAGGCCGCTTGGGGGAACTGTCACAGTATTGCCGCCATCGCTGGATGTTACCGAATCAGCGGTGGTGAAGGCGCCGTCATTATTCAAATCGAATACATTATAATTCAACCGGCTGCCGGTTAGGGCATTCAATTCCATTAACCAGCTTTCGCCGCCAAAATCGCAGGGATCCGAAGTAGGGATGACTGTGGCGAATATGATTTTTCCATTCAAATAAGTTAAGTTGGATATAACCCGCTCACCGCGCGCCTGCCCGTTGACAGTTAAATCGATATACCAGCCGCGATCATTATTAGCCAGAAGATTGGAGCTGGTCACACGCGTATTATTCTGCTCGGATAATATAGTTTGTTGGCGAAGCTGCGTGCGCCCATTAATAATAGACGTATTATCATCCCTTAATGCATACACTGTCTGGACGCTTAAATCTGTTTTATCGCCTGGCTCAAGGTATTTTCCGGTACCAATGTATACCTGCAGGGCAGATGCGCTAAAACGGACTCTCGACACTTCAGGCCGGGTGGTAATAGGCTGTCGCTTACCGGTACTGTCCTGGGCTACAAACAGCGGTAAGGGCTTGTTTCCCTGTTTATACCAGAAATCCCACTGGGATGGGTTGGGATCGGAAATGTCAATTTTCCACAGGTTACCGAACAAGTCTCCCGCATAGATAATATTTGCAATCGAATTACCATCAGTATCAACGACGGCAGGGGATGCCATGCCATTGGGACGGCCAAGGGCTAAGGGATCCTGGCTCATGCCTACGCCCGTGTCGAGTTTTTTGATGAGTTCGCCCGTATCAATATTAACAATATAAATGACGGCATTCCCGGTAGCACTGGCAAAGCCATCACTCAAGGTATTATTGTATCCATTGCCAAAAATCGCTGCCCACTGGCCATTAGCCAGTCTGACAATAGAGGCCTGACCATAAGTAAATCCCAGATCGGCATCATCACTGTCATTAAATTCCCATTTCACAATATTGGCCGCGTTATTTTCATTAAATTGCGTGGGATTAGTGACATCAAGCGCATACACACCCTGGCCGCCGCCGCTCAATGTGCCCACGAGGACCGTTCGCCATTGTGAATTAATGAAAACATCAATCACTGTGGGGGAACCGTCTACATAGTATTGATGGGTGTAGTTCGGATCGGTCAATAAATTTAATTTGGGAAACACTTTGGATGGCACATAAGCAAAAATCTCAGTACCCACTTTTGCATCAAAGGCATGCAGCATGCCGTCATTGGCGCCAACATAAATAATGCTTTGCCGATTGATATTATTTTGACGAAAGCTGCTGTAAGACACATTATTTTCAGGGGCATTGTCAGACCAGAAAGAAGGATAGGCCTGGTTGGGGGCGCCAACCACAATGGGGGCGGAATTAATTATATCGCCAAGCAAGGTAGAGCGGTTACGAAATGTGCCGCCATTTTTCTGTTCCAGGGACTGATCACCGCGTAAATAATTCAAACGGCTGCCGCCCAGATTATCAATGCTGGCATTTTGAGGGTTGGTATTCAGGGCAGTGACTTGCGCCAGATCCAGATCATTAAGACCCGGTGAAGCAGGAAGGGATGGCCATCTGAATTTTATCCCTTTCTGAGTTGAAGGTTTATAAGTGAGTATCTTTCTGCTGCTATTGAAATTCTGTAGAGACAATTGTTGAGCAGCATCCCAGAGAGAACCGCGCGGGCCGCTGCCCGTGGTCACTATATTGCCTGTATTCTGATCGATTGGAAATGCCAGTAATTGCCCGCTCCAGTCCTTGGTTTGAAATATCGCCTGATAAATAAAGGTATCAGATGAAAGAAAGCCGCTGCTTAACGCTGCTGAAGAAAAGGAGCCCGCCCGGTCAACTATAAGCGAAAAGGCTTTTGCCAGTTGTGTGCGCAAAGTATTGGCATTCGTAACCAGAAAATAGTTATCCGGATCGCCGCTACTGGAGGTAATCGATTCCTGTGGGATGTCAGGAATATCATTGTTATTGGAATCATTAAAACCACCCCATTTGCCTGCATACCAAAGGGGCGAATTAAAAATAATCGCCGAAGGCGTATTGCTGGGGGTGAATGTGCGGGTTGCAGAGGTTGGCAATGCGGCTTTATCTTCCCAGGCTTGGCCGGGAAGTTTACCCGGGGGGGTATCCAGGAAGTAATCTTTATCATTAATTGCTGGTGTATCACTGTCTCTGACTTCCAGAAAAACCCCGTCGGTCGTGGTGCCCGAAATCACGTATCCAAGATGCTGGTTAATACCACCTGCTGCATAGATTGTTTCAGTTTTAATAGTCAGGGTGTTATTAGGATTCACTGTGATCGTATACTTCACTATGGCATCCATATCAAAATCAGCCCCTTGCTGCAAATCGGCAAAGTTAACCCGAAAGACACCGCCGGTACTTGAAAGAGATTCAATATAGAAATCAACGATTTCATTTGTTGGCTGGTATTGACCTTGCGTGGCATCAATATTCAATCCCGCAACCGATTTTGCGAAGGGAACGATGGTAACAAGGTTATTTCCCACCTTGAATTTTATTTCAGGCTGCGGAGACGAAAGGGCAATAATGTATGATTTTACATTTTGCTCCCCTTTGGCAGCATTTAAATCATTTATCCAGCCGTAATAGGCCACACTTGCTGCATAATAACTGCCTTCCGAATTGGTTTCCTGAGGGGCCAGACCACGGATATTGCCAAAACTGGTGACTGTTTTCGGTGTGGGGGCGCCGTTTGCGATGCCGGCGGATTGACCAATAAAAGCAGACACGCTGCTGTAGCCTTCGGTATTGAAAATAGTCTGGCCAATTGAGGAGGCATTCAGAGGCGGGTTCAAATCGCTGCTTGCGGTGTTGAAATAACTGCCTGGTACCTGATCGCTATCGTAGGAAGGGTAAAGATCGCTGATGACCAGTAAATTAGCTTGTGCGCAGTAGGGATTACTGCTGTATGGATTTTGCCAGCCCGGTTTTGGCAAACCCAGATTAACATCCGGGCCGCTCGAATAGTCAAAGCTTGGTGTCGGCGAGCCTTTACCGCCAAGATAGCGGAGGGCTTCATACATAATTTCAGCAATTGGATTCCCCCCACATTTCACATTCGCCATTGACAATATTACGAGTGCTGATAAAGCCGCAGCTGTAATTATAATTACTGTCAAAACCAGTTACTGTTAATTTGTTAAGTGTGGAGATAATGCCGTTAAATGCGGTAAACTGGCCGGTATTTAAATTGATTTCATTAGTAATACTGGAAATATTCTTCCGCAGTACACCGCCGGCAAGATTGTTTTTATAAGAACCGGTCATCAGGCCGAATAACATCGAGTTATTTTCACCAAATTCCTGCAGAAGCCCAATTGGTTTATATTGGCCATTGGGGTAGGCGCGGCAATTGGCTTCGAGGCCAATACTCGAGTCACAGACTTTTACCCTGACTGTATAATCGCTAATACCCAGTATAAGCGGGCCGGTGCTGCCATTCACTGCGCGGCTACCTGCGACGGGCACCTCAATGCTTACCCATTCCCATATGCGATAGGGCTGATTGACTGCCACGCGCAGTAAAGGCGCGCTGCTCCCATTTCGAAGAGTGGTGTTAACAAATAAATGGCGCGTACCCAATATCGGGGGGAGCAAAGGGGTGTAGTCGCTGATGTTGTATCCATCCACTGCAAAGCTGGTGTATTCTTTCCCCCAGCTATGCCCATCCTGGGGAATATAGGTCCGTTCAAGTATAGTCTGGTTGGTTGCATCATTGGAACGATAACCGCCATAAAGGACTTTCCGTATCGCATCGAGCCTTGCCGTAGTGACGTAATTTAAAAAATTACCACTCCAGGCGCCAAAACATTTCTTTGTGGGAGTGACCGAAATGGGGTAATAATATTGCAGAAAACTGCTATATCCATAGCATTTGTAGCTGTCAAAATAGCCATAATAATCAATCGCCGGATTAAAGCGTATATCAATAATATCATCGCCATTAACATCCGAAGCATCATTGTAGGCTTCAAAATAGAGCTTATGATCGCGCTCCACAATTAACATGGTCAAGGGGGCAACTGCGGATGAAATAAATAAAGGAAGCTGCGAGAGATTGAGCGTGCCTGCAAGGCTCACTGAGCCTGTGCAGAGAAAAAAGCAGATCATAAGCAGGAGACGTTTCATTAAAATCGCCTCCCTACGGTTGTTTGGAGCACGGTAACGGCCTCATCGGAAAATCCATAGCCTTTAGCTGTAACCTGATAATAGAAAACACCAGTACTTTTGGATGAAGAGCTGCCAATCACGGGGGAGTCCGGCACAAATTGCAGGAACTCAATGATATAACGGGGTTTTGAGCTCACTTGCTTGAGGTTGGAGTTGTATTGCGCCGAATTGGTTTTCCACCAGCTATCCGGTTGACTGGCAAAGTCAATGTTTTCATAAAGTTCCTGAGCACAGGGAAAGTTGGTGCACAATGTGTATACCTGAGGCTGCCGGCTTTGGGTAAGCACCCAGTTTTCTCCGGCGATTAACGCGGTTTCCGCTGCTAAAAACGATAATTCTTTATTTTGCAGGTTAGCTGACATTTTTTCCTGCATTTGGGTCACCTGAACCGCGCTGATTGCCAGTAATGTGATTATCAAAAGTAAAAGCAGGCTCACTGCGAGGACTGCCCCCCTCTGTCCTTTTCTCCAATCTTGATTCATATCGGCAACCCCCGGTTACGCAGCGTAACGAAAATATTCCATTCGCGCCGTAGTTTGCGATCGGTCGGAGTAAGCGATGTACCATTAAACAGGTAGGAGGTTGCTTTATCAGCTACATTTTCAACGGTAGACATCAGCAGATTTATCTGTACTGCAATGACATTATTCCAGTTATTACTGTTTTCCACCTGAGTTGCGGTCTGATAGGTGTCAGCAGCATTATCGCCATTGGTATCAATGCCGTAAGTAATACGCATCTGTTCGACGCCATCGGCAATTTCCTCTTCATTTCCATTTCTATCCATCCTGACCAAGGCCAGGATCGGTTGATTTTGGGCATTGACTCGTCCTGTGTTTTTTATATAAAAGGCATAATAATCGAGGACCGCCAATTGCGCATTATGCAAATAGGCAATGCTCAAATCATTGGAGATGTTTTGATTCGAGGAGTGGGTGATGGCGGTGGCATTGCTGTTAGCACCCGCTATGAAAAGATCGCCAACGGAGCAGTTAGTAATCATCAGAGGTGTTCCTGCCTCGATTCCCATGCGATCATAGACCAGGATGGGATTGTTGGGACGATTCATATCATCGCGAAGTCGTATGCCCAGACTGGAAGCCTTTCTTATCTCAATGATATCACTGCCAGCAACCGACTTACCTTGTAAATTCGCGGGTAAACTGGGGCTGAAGCTCGAGCCATTACCGTCAAAACCACGCAGGGGTTTGTCATAATCTAACATGGTTGAGACATTTTTGATTAAGTTGGTCACCTGCATTTGCTTTTGGTTCGCACAACCCTGATAGCCTGCCATCCGTAAATCATAACTCATCATGTAATTGGCATAGCGTCCGTTTTCCTGCAGGCGCGCCAGTGCATCCTGAATAACAAAGGTGGTTTTGTTACTAAGATAGACAACAGAGATGGCTGCTACAAGAAATGTACCCAGACTGATAGCAATCATAAATTCAATTATTGAAAATCCATTTTCTTTTCTCTGTAAAGCGTTCATAGCTCAACATCCATGGTGAGACAGGCTAAATCAACCTGATAATTCCCGCTGCAATTCATGCCGGTAGCGCCGCTGCGATCATTATCCCAGCGGATAGTGAGAGTAAAAACATTTCCGTTACGGCTGATGCTGCCTTGGCCGCTTGGGAGAAGCTGGCTATTGGTCTGATTCCACTGATATAAATCACGCTGGGCGATTTGTGAGATGCTGCAGGTGGAGCAGTTCGGATTGGATGAAAGGCCGGACATATTATTATAGGAACCTGCTTGAACGCCCGCTGGATTAGCCAGCATCCGGTCAAACATGTTGCCCATTTGAGCAATAGCGATAGAACGAAGATACGCGGAGTGATTATAACGAACAGCATTCGCCTGCAGGGAAGCAATTCCCAGTAAGCCAATCGCGAGGACCAGGGTGCTGATAAGAATCTCAAGCAAACTGAATCCTTCCTGTTTGCTTTTAAGCGCATGCATAAGAGTACGCGGTGGTAAGTGATTAATTAATCATGCAAAAAGCGTACCAGCGGTTATGAAAATCCGGGGCTTCGACCGTCCGAATCCCCGCGGCTGCGACCGCGGGGCCCACACGAAGCCAATTTAATGTTAAGAAGCCTTGTTTATGACTAGCTGTTAAATCCTATTTTTTGGCAACATTGAAACTTGTCTGAGGCCCATGCTACTCCAACAGGCATGGGCCCCGCGGTCGGAGCCGCGGGGATTCGGTGTCGGAGCCGCGGGGATTCGGTGTCGGTGCCGCGGGGATTCGAAAATTAATTCCCTTTAATAACAGGCATCAAAGTTTGTAACAATGCCTTGAATATCTTGGGATTCCCTGCGGATATGTCCCCTTTTTTAAGATAGTCCTCGCCGCCATGCAAATCACCCACGAGGCCGCCTGCTTCCTTAATAATCAAGGCTGCAGCTGCCATATCCCAGGGTCTTAATCCCATTTCCCAGAAACCATCCAGCCGACCGCAAGCAACATAGGATAAATCCAGTGCCGCAGATCCAGTTCGTCGAATACCTGAACATTTACCAATCAAGGCTTCAAAGGTAGGTAGATAACGTTGCGCCAGCGCCACATCACGGAAAGGGAAACCTGTTCCCAGCAAGGAAGAGTCTAATTGAGTTTGCTTGGAAACCCGGATACGGCGATCGTTCATTTGAGCCCCGCAGCCTCTGCTTGCGGTGAAAAACTCATGGCGAATGGGATCGTAAACTACTGCATGCTCTATGCGATTTTTGATTTTACAAGCAATTGAAACGGAGAAAAAAGGAAAACCATGGAGATAATTGGTTGTGCCATCCAATGGATCAATCAGCCAAGTCACTTCTGAGTCAATATTATGTGTACCGCTTTCTTCAGCCAGAAAACCATGATCAGGATAGGCTTTATGGATGGTATGCATAATGGCCTGTTCCGCTTTAATATCCACTTCGCTGAAATAATCGTGAGTACTTTTGGCGGTGACTTTGATCCGGTCAATTTGTTCCAGATGACGCACAATAATATCACCCGCATGCTTTGCGGCGGTCACTGCAATATTTAATAAAGGCTGCATATTTACGCTCATGAAAAAACAAAGGGGCGATTCTATCACATTTTTTTTGTACAGAGAGAAGACATTGCTGGTATAGTTACTTTTTTTTGAATTGAATTGGTTAAGATGAATTTTTCTGCAATACGAATAGTGCTCGTTGGGACTACTCACCCTGGGAATATTGGCTCTGCTGCACGCGCCATGAAAACGATGGGGCTAAGCCGTCTTTATCTGGTCAATCCCAAGTCTTTTCCCGATTTAAAAGCCTGTGAAATGGCAGCCGGTGCTGATGATATTCTCGACAATGCCATTGTCTGCCAGGATTTGGAGGACGCTTTGCGGGGCTGTCAGTTGGTTTTAGCAACCAGCGCGAGGCCGCGCGGAATCGCATTACCGGGTTTAATTCCGGGAGAAGCTGCTGAATTGGTGGCTGGTAAACCCGACGAAACAGAGGTGGCCATCTTATTTGGCCGCGAACATGCAGGATTAACTAATGAGGAGCTCTTGCGCAGCCAGTTTCACATTAATATCCCCAGCAACTCCGAATACAGCTCCTTGAATCTCGCCCAGGCTGTGCAGATTATTGCCTATGAACTGCGAATGAAATTACTGTCTTCTCCTAAAGCAGAAGTGGCACTACGTGAAGATCGTGAGGCAACAGTGGAGGAGGTCGAGCAGTTCTATGGACATTTGACTGAGGTAATGCTTGCTATTGATTTTCTAAGACCTGATAATCCTGGCCGCCTGCAGCAACGCCTTCGCCGTCTTTTTAATCGCGTAGGTCTGGAACACATGGAAGTCAATATTTTACGGGGCATATTAAGTCACATGCAGAATGCTTTGAAATGGGCGAAAATCAATAGAGGGAGTTAATGATGAATAAAATGCCTCTTTATTTTGATTATATGGCGACTACGCCTGTCGATCCGCGCGTGATAGAAAAGATGCTGCATTACCTGGGAAAAGACGGGATTTTTGGCAATCCAGCCTCAACTACGCATATTTACGGCCAGCAGGCACAGTTAGCGGTGGAAACAGCCCGGGCTCAAATTGCCGAGTCAGTCCACGCAGAGCCAAGAGAAATTGTTTTTACCTCAGGGGCAACAGAAGCTGACAACCTGGCCATTATAGGCGCGGCAAGGTTTTATCAGCGAAAGGGGAAGCATTTAATCACCTCCGTTACCGAACACAAAGCAGTGCTCGACAGTTTCCATCAGTTGGAGCAGGAGGGCTTTCAGGTAACTTATCTTACTCCCCAGCCGGATGGTTTGCTTTCCTTGCAGGATTTGGAGCAGGCGATTACAGGCCAAACCATTCTTGTATCTATCATGCATGTCAACAACGAAATCGGCGTAGTGCAGGATATTGCTGCAATTGGGGCATTATTAAAGAACAGAGGCATTATTTTTCACGTCGATGCTGCGCAAAGCGCAGGCAAAATTGCGATTAATCTCAGCGAGCTCCCGATTGATCTCATGTCGTTTTCCGCCCATAAGAATTATGGTCCCAAAGGAATCGGGGCATTATTCGTGCGTCAGAAACCCAGAGTACGGCTTCAGCCGCAAAGTTTTGGCGGCGGACATGAGGGTGGTTTACGTTCAGGGACATTGGCGACGCATCAGATTGTCGGCATGGGTGAAGCATTTGCCCTGGCTGAAGCCAGCCGCCAGTGGGAACAGGAACGAATACTTATGTTGCGCGAGCAATTATGGGACAATATAAAAATGTTGCCTGGTATACGTCTTAATGGCCATTCCACACAAAGAGTCGCTGGTAATTTAAATATAAGCTTTCCCGGGATTGAGGGTGACTCCTTACTTTATGCCTTGAAGGACTTGGCTATTTCCAGTACATCTGCCTGTGCATCCTCCAGCATGCAACCTTCCTACGTATTGAAAGCGATTGGCTTGGATAATGAAAGCGCATTCAGCTCGATTCGCTTATCGATAGGGCGATTTACAACAGAGACTGAAATTGCTGAAGCTTCGCAGATCATCTATCAACAAATTTCGCGCTTACATGAAATATCGCCATGATCATTTATAATGAATTAGTAGAACGTTGTTTTTTTCAGCCGCAGCATGCGGGTATCCTGGATTGTAATGAAGCCTATACCGTACACGCCCGGGCTGGTTATCCGGGGCGGCAAGGCTATTTTGATGTTTATCTGCAATGTGATAATGCTGGTTTAGTTAAAAAGGCAAGGTTTAGGGCATTTGGCAATCCTTATCTGATTGCGGGTCTTGAACTGCTCTGCGGGCAATTGGAAAATAGTTACCTGAACGAGCATCCCTGCTTTAATCACCGCGAATTGGCAGACAGGCTGGAGCTGCCAAAAAAACAGCAGCAGCTTGTCTTTTTGATTGAAACAGGTTATCTCAATGTCATAGTTCAAATGAAAGAGAAATTAGGGGTAGAAAAATGAGTGTGGTACAACAACAGGTTAACGATTCAATAGATATAGCCCTGAGTGAGGCAGCCATTAATCATTTATTAATGTATTTAAAGGGGCAAACGGAAAGCAAAGGGGTGCGTTTCTCTGTAAAAAAAACGGGTTGCTCTGGTTTATCTTATGTTGTGGATTACGTCAGGGACGCTTCCGCAGATGACATCTGTTTTCCCCTTAACACTGATTATCAGGTTTATATTGATCGAAAAAGTTATCCCTTTTTAAAAGGCATGCGAATTGATTATGTGAAGCAGGGGCTCAACGCCAGGTTTGTTTTTGATAATCCGAATCAAACTGGTCAGTGTGGTTGCGGTGAAAGTTTTACGGTTGACTAAAAATTTATCCCGGTTGCTACAGCCCATAACTATCTACACAAATGCATCGAATCCCCGCGGCTGCGACCCATAACTATCTACACAAACGCGTCGAATCCCCGCGGCTGCGACCCATAACTATTTACACAAATGCGTCGAATCCCCGCGGCTGCGACCGCGGGGCCCATGTCTGGTGCCGAAAATGCTCTCAGAGGAATCCAATATTGCCGAAAATAGCAATTAAAAGCAGTTTGGAATAAGTCTTTCAAACATTATCCTTAAGTAGCCAACCGATATTCTAAATAAGCTTCGTGTAGGCCCCGCGGTCGTTGCCGCGGGGATTCGAAGTGGGAAAATATTTTGTAGCTAGCTATCTGCTACAGCCGGGAATACCTCCTTGTTTTATCTTCTAGCTGCTAAAGTCTTCCTTTAACCCAATTTTACACTCAATGACAATAAATAATTATTAATGTCTAAATATTGATGATTATTATTCTTAAGCTTTTTCTAACTAAATTATGCAAAATTTGCTCCAAATAAAAATAATTAGAATAAATTTGCATCAAAATATGCAAAAATACTTGATTAAAACTTAATTTTTTCTTAATATTTCCTTAATAAATGAGTATCTATAAAACAATGTTTACATAGTTTGTAATATTTGGTAGTATTGCGATCATGATGCTCAAAATGGGTTAACTTTTTTATAATGATTCTAGTGAATCTTTGGAGAGATAGATGAGTGCAGTAATGCAAGATGTGACACAAATTAATGATGCGTTGATTCAGCAAGTCATCGGAACCGTCAAAGGTTATTTGAATGCTGTCAGCAATAAAGATAATAATCTCAACCTTTATCAATTAATCGTTGAAGAAGTAGAAGCCCCCTTATTCCGTACAGTGATGGAACTGACTCGTTACAATCAATCTAAAGCTGCCCGTGTATTAGGTGTTAGCCGCGGCACACTGCGTACCAAACTGAAGCGTTATTTTGATGATGAGTTCATTGGTACTCGTGGTTAATCACTACCTGTAAGTCAATCTGTGCTTCTGCGATATCTGCAGATCTGTAGGCCTGGTCAATGATCAGGCGCATAAACAGCATAGTATCTACACAAATGTTTTCTTGCCCCTAATCCCCTGCTGCGTAGCCCCTTCGAATCCCCGCTGCGTAGCCCCTTCGAATCCCCTGCTGCATAGCCCCCTTCGAATCCCCGCGGCTGCGACCGCGGGGCCCATGCCTGAGTGATCCTCACCAATTTAGACAGCTAAACTTCAGCTTACGGTGCTAATACAATTTAGGTTAGACTGTTTCTATTCGATAGCTAATGTATTTGTGTAGATACCCATGGCATTAAACATGCTGGGTAGCCCACCCTTCGCTAAAGATGAAATATACTCTCGAAACTTGTGGTTTTCTAAAATTCAGTTTGCTATGATCATAGTCAAAGTCGGTTAGACAATCGCTCTTTGCCATGCAAGGGGAGGAAAGTCCGGGCTCCATAGGATAAAGTGCCAGGTAACGCCTGGGAGACGTGAGTTTACGGAAAGTGCCACAGAAAATATACCGCCATAGATTTCATCTATGGTAAGGGTGAAATGGTGCGGTAAGAGCGCACCGCGCAACTGGCAACAGTTGTGGCAGGGTAAACCCCACTTGGAGCAAGACCAAATAGGAATCCAGCCGGTGAATGCCGGAACGTATGATCCGTACGGGATTCGGGTAGGTCGCTTGAGGCATTCGGTGACGAATGTCCCAGATGAATGATTGTCCTTGACAGAACCCGGCTTATCGACCGACTTTTTCTTAATCCATCCGTCATTGCGAACGAATGTGAAGCAATCCAGATCCTGCATCTGAGCTTCTTCTTGATTATGTCCCACCTAAGCTTTACTATCGCATAACTAATTTTCTGAAGAATGGAAGATAATGATCCTCTGTCTCGATGTGGGCAACTCCCATATATATGGTGGTGTATTTGAAGGGGAAGAAATCCTTTTACGTTTTCGGCATACCTCTAAAGCATCAACCTCTGATGAGTTTGGCATTTTTTTAAAAACCGTTTTACGCGAAAATCAATGCTCGCCAGAAGCGATTAAGCATATTGCGATTTGCTCTGTTGTGCCGCAACTGGATTATTCTTTACGCTCAGCCTGTTTGAAATATTTTTCGGTCGATCCTTTTTTTCTACAGGCAGGTGTAAAAACTGGTCTGAATATCAAGTATAGAAATCCGCTGGAGGTAGGTGCTGATCGGATTGCTAATGCAATTTCTGCAGCGCAGATGTATCCCGGTAAAAATATCATTGTAATTGATTTTGGTACAGCGACCACATTCTGTGTAATCACTGCTAACAAATTCTATTTAGGCGGGGCTATTCTTCCGGGAATGCGTTTATCAGTCGATGCGCTTTCGAACAATACGGCTAAACTTCCTGCAGTCGAAATTGTCAAAATGAACCAGACTGTCGGTCGTTCAACCATTGAGAGTATACAATCAGGGGTTTATTTTGGCGCAATCGGAGCCTGTCGTGAGTTAATAACCCGAATAAAGGCTGAATCTTTTCAGGATGAGGATGCAATCGTGCTTGCTACCGGCGGCTTTGCTTCCTTATTTGAAAAGCAAGGTCTCTATGATTATCTGGTACCCGACCTGGTGTTACAAGGAATCCGCCTTGCTTCATTGATGAATCAATAATTCCCTATTATTACACAGCCCCGCTTTTGATGGTACAATTCGCGTCCACTAAGTGCAGTATAAAAGCATTATCTGAGGAGTGAATTGACAATGAAAAGTCTGGGCTTGCGTATCAAAGAAAGTCTCCGTTCTCTAGTGGCATGGCGAAAAAGTGAGTCGGACAACGACTATGATCTCGATGATGATATCGAAAATAATCTCGATAAATCAGGTTCGGAAGCCTTGGAACAAGCCGGAGAAGTCAATCCTATCCTCGATGATGCGAAAGCGAAAACTGGATTAGCCCCGGAAGACAGAGTAAGGGGATGGAGCGCATTTGTTTATTTCGTCTCATTTATCTGTATTAGAAAAAATATACCTGCCATAAGCACAGCGCAAGTGCTGAACCTCGCCCAGGTCAGCGCCAATGCCTTAAGCTCCCTTCTTTTTGCAAAAACAGCAGAGGCTGCTTTTAATGAGGAAAAATCAGCCTTGATATTGGGAGAACAGTTGTCGCTGGAGTTCCTGCTGGTGTTGTTAACAGCCAGTTATTCTTTTGGGAGCCTTGCTAAAACCCAGGCGCAGAAAGTGCTTAGCCATACCAGGGCAGATACCTACACTCGGGCTGTTTCTGAAGCCACCAGAATGCAATTATTGCTTACACAGGAGGCGAGCATCCGCTTAGGGTCTTACGGACTGATCCAACCCATTCAAAAAAGTATGGGCATAGAGGATTTGGCTGATTCTTTGTTCTCGGATACGTCAAGCGGTTTGTACGCTACGGTGGTAGGCAGCGGAATTATGACTGCTCTGACTTATTCTCCTGTTTTGGGAGTGAGTTCCTTTCTGATTTTGGCTACATGTGCTGCTTTTGCTGCTTTAAATGTCGAAGATGTCGTCAGAATCAAATACGAACTGATCGAAAAAAATAATGAAGTATGGAAAACATTCATGGCTTTACTGGCTAACAAGGAAAACATAGACAATTTCGGCAAGTCAAAAGAAGCGATGGATATGGCGACTGAAGTCGATAGAATCTACGGCGAGGCGCTGATCGAAGCGGAGCGTGTAAAACTCAATACAAGCCAGGGACATATTTTAATCTCGCGTATTGGAATGTTGCTTAGCTCCATGTATGCAGTTTACCAACTAAGGCAAGGAAAGCTGAGTGCACAAAGCTGTATCATTATGGCAGGCTATTTAAACCAGTTGTGTCAATTGGCGCCTGATTTTGGTGCAGCGTTTGTCCGTGTTTTATCGGTTGTTTCTGACCTTAAATATGTTTACAGCCGGCTAATTGATAAAAGTAATCAGATCATCGACAGACATCCGGATGTTCCATTGGATCTCAGTGAGAGAGGGCAGCCGGCTATCGAATTTAAGGATGTGAGCTTCAAATACCCTGCCATACCCGGCCAGACAAGGGAACGTGTAACCCTCCCGTAAAATAGCACCATTCAAAAATAGAGTTTCTCCGGCATAATAGGCAAGAGGAGGAGAAACGATGAAACGCAGCCGATTTACAGAGCATCAAATATTAAATATTTTAAAATATGTAGAGAATGGCCGTCTGGTAAAGGATGTCTGCCGTGAGCATGGAATATCCGATGCCACGTATTACAACTGGAAAGCTAAATATGGCGGGATGGAGGCCTCAGATATTAAACGAATGAAGCAACTTGAGGAAGAAAATGCAAAGCTGAAACGGATGTTCGCTGATTTGTCGCTGGAAAACCGTGCGTTGAAGGATGTGATAGAAAAAAAGCTTTAAAGCCGGCAGAGAAAAGGGAAATGGCTGATTATCTGGTAAATGAATACGGCATGAGTCTTAGACAGAGCTGTGCCGCCTTAAGCCTGAGTCGCACAGGTTACTATTATCAGCCGGCAGTAAATAAGGATGAGACGGTGATTAAAGAGCTGATGGAAGTTACCGAACGCTATCCGCGTTATGGCTTCAGGAAAGTGTTTGTCAAACTGAGGCAGGCGGGGTTTACATGGAATCACAAAAGGGTTTACCGGGTTTACTGTGAATTGCAGTTGAATATCCGCCGTAAAGGAAAGCGGAGATTGCCTACACGCAACCCAGAGCCTCTTGCGGTTCCCGCTACAGTTAACCATACTTGGTCTGCTGATTTTATGAGCGACGCATTGAACTGTGGCAGACGATTCAGGACATTTAATGTGGTTGATGATTTCAACCGGGAAGCACTGGCCATTGAAGTGGATCTGAGCCTGCCTGCCCGACGGGTTACCCGGGTGCTTGACAGCATTGCTGCCAGTCGAGGATATCCGGCAAAACTGCGTCTTGATAATGGGCCTGAGTTTATCTCTCTGGTATTGGCTGACTGGGCTGAAAAACACGGAGTTACTCTTGAGTTTATTCAACCCGGAAAACCTACTCAAAATTCATTTATTGAACGGTTTAATCGAACTTATCGCAATGAAATACTGGATTTTTATTTGTTCAGAAATCTCAATGAAGTTCGGGAAATAACCGGGAAATGGATGAAAGAATATAACGAAGAAAGACCGCATGAATCACTGGGAGATCTGTCACCATTTGATTATAGATTGATTAAAAATAAGTCGGAAAACTCTAGTTTCGGTTGGCACTAATAAGGGGAGGTTTACAAACGCACAATATTAAGAGGCTTGTCCGGTAAAATTGAAAAAGGGAAATGCTACGCTTTGGTCAGCGCGAGCGGCGGAGGTAAAAGTACTATTTTCAATTTGCTGTTTGGCCATACCTCGCCCAATAGCGGAACTATTTTGATCAATGGTCAGGATGTCGACAAAGTGAGTCTGCATTCCCGTCAGGCGCATATTACCCTGTTTACGCAAAGGCCAGGTTTATTCAAGGGCTCGGTCAGGGATAATATCCTGTTTGGTGTGCAGGGTATTGTTGAGGATGGCGATACGAAAATATTAAAAAAGGCAGAGTGTTTTGGTATTGATGAATTATTAAACCGCTTGTCCGATAAATTGGATACTGATGTGGGCGATCAGGGCCATGCTTTATCTGGCGGTGAGCAACAGAAAGTCGCAATTCTCCGGGCATTAATGAAAAATGAGGATAGTATTTTCCTGCTGGATGAGATCACCTCAGCACTCGATGCCTCCTCAGCAAGAAGGGTTATGGAAGGATTTAAACAGTTCACCAACCCTTATGCAACACTGATGATTACCCATGAATTAAGTGAAGCAAAGGAGTTTGCGGATCAAATCCTCGTTATAGACGGCGGTCAGATCATTGCCCAGGGAACACACGATGAGCTAATGGAAACCTGCGGCTATTACAGGCAGTTATGGCATGCGGCCAAAAAAGAAAAAGCATTGGAGTTATCAGTTTCTTCAAGTTCTTATAGCACTATGTCGGCTATGATGGGTACAGGTGCTCCAGATACATCCGATGATGAGGATATCGAGATGGTAAATTTTGAGACGAGCTCAGAAACGCTTTTACCAGCCATAGCGGAAAATGGTTTTCCAGATCAGCAGTTGGAGCATACCTACTCAAAATTCGAGCCCTGATATTCCAGCTTGCGCCTCCTTTATCCATAACCTGAGAGCTGGGTGCAGAGAAGCGTATTTTCCTGCACATCTCGCTCATTTCCTGGTCATAAATCAAACACGCTAATAAAAATTACTCAGAAATGGTTGACGAAGGGGAATTTGTGTTTCTATAGTGTAAGAAAGTGGTGTAAAATAATAAAAAAGTGGAGAATTGTGGGATAGCCTGCAAAACTAATCATGTTCCGTGGCATAACGTCTTTAACCATCGATGCAAAAGGCCGTATAGCGGTTCCAACCCGCTACCGTGAAGCATTGGAAGACGCCGGTAAAGCTTCGTTGGTCATTACAATCGATACGGAAGAAACCTGTCTTTTGCTGTACCCAGCTGTTCAGTGGCAAGTTATTGAAGACAAGTTGCAGAGTTTGCCAAGCTTTAATGCAGCAGCAAGACGTATTCAGCGTTTGCTTATTGGCCATGCAACCGATGTTGAAGTAGATAGCAATGGACGATTATTGCTCCCCCCTTTGCTAAGGGAGTACGCAGGGCTTGACAAGCATGCGGTAATGATTGGCCAGGGGAATAAGTTTGAGATTTGGAATGATAAGACCTGGGAAGAAAAACGTGAAAGCTGGTTAGCTGAAGAAGCCTCTCAACAGGGCGCTTTACCAGATGAAATGAAAACATTTTCATTATAGTGAAAAAAATGCATCAGTCAGTCTTATTACAAGAATCGATAGAGGGTTTGGCAATTGATCCAGAGGGGATTTATATCGATGCGACCTTTGGCCGTGGCGGCCATAGCCGGGCGATCCTTGAGCGCCTGTCGGAACGTGGCCGATTAATCGCTATTGATAAGGATCCAGAGGCGATAGCCTTTGCAAACCAGGTATTTAGCCAGGAAAAACGCTTTGAAATTTTTCATGGCTCATTTGCTGATATCGGTGTTTATACCGAGAAGGCAGGCGTTAGCGGGGCAGTAAGCGGTGTTTTAATGGATTTAGGGGTATCGTCTCCGCAGTTAGACGATGCTGAAAGAGGGTTCAGCTTTCTAAAAGAGGGTCCTCTGGATATGCGTATGAATCTGCTTCAGAAACTGGATGCAGCAACATTTGTAAATCGTACCGACGAGCAGGAAATGGTGGAGGTATTCAGGAAGTACGGTGAAGAGCGTTTTGCAGGAAGGATTGCGCGGGCAATAGTGGCGGCCCGCCAGCAATCTCCGATTCTGACTACGCAGGCACTCGCCGAGATTGTCAAGGCAGCAAATCCTAAATGGGAAAAACACAAGCATCCCGCAACCCGAGTGTTCCAGGCGATTCGTATTTACATTAATGAGGAACTAAGTGATTTGGAGAAGGCGCTTAAATCCGCAGTTGATATCTTGAAGATTGGGGGGCGTTTAGTAGTGATTAGCTTCCATTCCCTGGAAGATCGAATAGTAAAACAATTTATGAAATCGATGGAGGAGGGGAACAAACCGCCTCCCGGTGTTCCAGTTAAATACAATGATATTGCAAAAAAATTCAAACGTGTAGGTAAGGCGATAAAGCCTGATGAAAGTGAAATTAAAGAAAATATCAGATCCCGTAGTGCGGTCCTGAGAATAGGAGAAAAGTTGTCATGAATGCCGCAGCCAGAGCAATAAATCAAAGCAATTTATTTACTGGACAATTATCTGAAATGCGCCTATCCAAGCAGATGAGTTTAATTATGACACTGCTAATCACTGTACTTCTCAGTGCACTTGCAGTGGTCTATATTACCAATGAACATCGATTACGCTTTGATTATTTGCAGCAATTAGAGCAAAATAACCACCAATTGCAATTACAGTGGGGACAATTACTTTTGGAACAGGCAAGCTTGGCTACTCCGGCACGCGTTGAGCAATTGGCAATTGAGAAATTACATATGCGCTTACCGGCAGACAAACAAACATTCGTCCTTAAGCCGCGATGAAAAAAAACGGACACCGTTTGCGGTTGATCACCGTTTCAGGTTTTTTTGTTCTTATACTCAGTATTCTCGTCTGGCGCATGCTGGATTTAACAGTTTTGCACAGGCAATTTCTTAAAGGTCAGGGGGATGCAAGGAGTTTAAGAGTCCAGGATATACCGGCTTACCGCGGAATGATTACCGATCGAAACGGTACCCCGCTTGCCGTTAGCACCCCTGTCCAATCCGTTTGGGTAAATCCCAAAGAGTTTTCGCCTAGCAGCCAACAGTTGAGCGCTTTATCCAAATTAATCGGGATGCCAGTCAAAACTTTACAGGCAAGAGTTAATGCAGCCAAAAACAGAGAGTTTCTATACCTTCAGCGTCAGTTGCCGCCCATGCTCGCCAAGGAAATTGAGGTTCTCAAAATTCCCGGCGTCAATTTTCAGCAGGAATTCAAGCGCTATTATCCAGAAGGGGATAGTACAGCCCAGTTGATTGGTTTTACCAATATTGATGATGCCGGAATTGAAGGCATGGAGCTGGCCTATCAGGATTGGCTCATGGGTGTCCCAGGGAAAAAACGCGTAGTGAAGGATCGGAGAGGCCATATCATAGAGGAGCTGGGTATTATTAAAGATCCGAAGCCCGGGCATGATCTGGTTTTAAGTATTGATCGGCGTATTCAATATCTGGCACACCACGAATTAAAAAACACAATGGAAAAATTTGCTGCCCGCAATGGTTCTGTGGTAGTGCTTGATACGCAGACGGGAGAAATTTTGGCCACTGCTAATTATCCTTCCTTTAATCCCAACGCCAGAGGCAATTATTCTCGCGACAGCTACCGTAATAAAGCAATTACCGATACTTTCGAACCGGGATCGGTCATAAAACCTTTCAGTATCGCCAGCGCACTGGGCAGCGGCCTCATAACTCCCTCAACCATTATTGATACGCGCCCAAGCTGGATGATCGTTCACGGGCATACTATTCGCGATGTCCATAATTATGGGGTGCTTGATGTAACCGGGGTTCTGGAACATTCCAGTAATGTCGGTGTCACCAAGATGGTGCTTTTAAGCCCGCCGGAGCAGTTGCTTGGACTGCTGCAGCGCAGTGGCTTTGGGCAGAGAACCGAAAGCGGATATCCTGGCGAGAGCGATGGTGCAATCGTCAAACCTAAAGATGCCAACCCCTTTGTGCTAGCCACCGTCAGTTTTGGCTACGGCCTTTCAGTTACTCCTTTGCAACTCGCCAAAGCCTATCTCATATTCGCGAACCATGGCAATTTGCTGCCTGTTACCTTACTTCATAATCCCGATTATCACCCTGCTATGGAAAAAGTGATTGACGAGAAAACTGCCAATGACGTGCTGGCTATGATGGAAGCAGTAATGGTCGAAGGAACAGGCAAAGCAGCGCAGATCCCCGGTTATCGCGTGGCTGGAAAAACGGGAACGGCCAGAATAGCGGGAAAAAACGGTTATGAAGCGAATCGCCACATCGCCAGTTTCATTGGTATTGCGCCAGCGTCACGGCCTCGGCTGATTGTAGTAGTAGTCATTCATGAGCCAACAAAAAACGGCTATTATGGTGCTGCAGTTGCAGCTCCCTTATTTGCAAAAGTAATGTCAGGCGCCTTGCGTACACTGGATATTCCGCCCGATATAACCACAGGCTGATATATTATGAAATTAAACGAACTGCTTCATCCCTGGATTAATTCTGGCGTGGCTGATCTCGAAATAAATGATATTAGCAATGACAGCAGGGCTATACAGAAGGGCAACTTATTTATTGCCTACCCAGGCCATGCATCGGATGGCAGGCAATTTATTCCGTTGGCCGTAGAGAAGGGGGCAGCAGCAGTTCTTTATGATCCGCAAAATTGGTTAATTTCAGAGCCTGAGAAATCAGTAGTGTATGTCCCTTTTCCTAATCTTTCTGCCAGACTGGCTGAATTATCTGCCCGGTTTTATCAACACCCCTCCGAAAATCTTTATATAACCGGTGTGACAGGTACAAATGGTAAAACAACCATTGCTTACCAATTGGCACAGGCACATGAGGCGCTTGCCTCAAAGTCGGCTTATATCGGCACCCTGGGCTTTGGAAAAGCAGACCAGCTTCAGGCCTTGGCTAATACGACTCCTGATGCGCTTTGTTTACAAAAAATAATAAATCAGTTTCAAAAAGCGCAGACGACTCAAATCTGTATGGAAGTCTCCTCGCATGCACTTGATCAGGGACGTGTTGAATGTATTAAATTTTCACAGGGTATTTTCACTAATTTAACCCATGATCATTTGGATTATCATCATTCAATGGATGAATATGCCAACGCCAAAGCCAGGCTTTTTGCCTTCCCGGATTTGGAATGGGCAATTGTTAATCAGGATGATGCTTATACGCCGCATATGCTGCGGTTCAAATCTGCAGCGTGCCAGGTTTTAAGCTACGGAATTCATGAGCATTCCGATGTAAAATCAATCGAACATGCGATAAGCCTCGAGGGAACCCGCATCAAGTTGACTTCTCCCTGGGGAACTCATGAATTACGCATTAAAGCCTTAGGTTATTTTAATATTTACAATGCACTGGCTGTTTTCTCCAGTCTTGTTGCAGCAGGTTATCCAGTGGGAAAAGTGGTTGAAAAAATGGCAGATCTGCGTGCTGCCCCAGGCCGTATGGAGATTGTAACTCAGGAACCCTATACAATTGTCGATTATGCGCACACACCTGACGCGCTAAAAAATGTACTTGAAACCTTAAAGGGCGTTAAAAAAGGGAAAATTATTGCAGTTTTCGGTTGTGGAGGTGACAGGGATAAAACTAAACGCCCCATTATGGGACGGATCGCCAGCGCAAATGCAGACGTCCTTATCATGACCAGCGACAACCCCCGCACAGAAGATCCTGAGCAAATCCTTAATGATATTGAGCAGGGAGTTGGCGAAAGACCAAATTTATACAAGATTGCCAACAGGGAAGAGGCGATTGCCAAGGCAGTTAGCCTGGCTTCATCCGAAGATATTATATTGGTAGCCGGTAAAGGGCATGAGTCTTACCAGCAAATCGGCACTGCACGTCATCATTTTTCTGATCAGGAAGTTTTAGAACGCTACGTGCTCAAATAAAACGAATGCCCGGGTCGCAGACATCCGAATCCCCGCGGAATGACCATCCGAATCCCCGCGGCACCGACCGCGGGGCCCATACCTGTTGAAGGAACGTGCTCCCAAAATGAATTTTCAATTTTCGAAAGAATAGCGATGGAAGCAGTAAAAATAGTTCGTTTTAAAATCATTCTTTAATTAGCAAGACTGATACTCTAAAAATAGCTTCGGTGGGCCCCGCGGTCATGCCGCGGGGATTCGGATGGTCGTGCCGCGGGGATTCGGATGGTCGTGCCGCGGGGATTCGGATGATTATGCCGAGGGGGGGCGGATGGTCATGCCTCGGGGGTTCGGATGGTCATGCCGCGGGGATTCGGATGGTCATGCCCCAGGGATTCGGATGGTCCTGCCCCGGGGATTCAGATGCGATAACAGCTATTGGAAAAGTCTTTTATTTCTCATGATACTAAATGATTTAGCGTCCATTTCTGCTGTATCAGCGTCAAGGAAATAAGCAATATCATCTCGTGCGCCAGTTTTTTCAAAGTCACCGCCCCATTCGAGCACTGCCCATTTGATTAAGGGATTAAAGATATTATGATCCCATTCAAATGCTGCATGCCGTTTTGCATCTGATAGGTTTATCTTTACAAACTGTTCTTGTTCAGTCGAATCGGCTTTATTTTTGTATTCCGCAAAACTCTTGGCATCCATTTCGGCAGTTTCGGGATTCACAAAATAAGCAATATCTTTTCGTGGTGGTAAAGCTTGTGGGCCGCCAAATTTTTGTCCGACACTGGCGCATTTGACTACTAGCCAGCCAATTGCAAATTTGCCAATTTTGTGGTCCCATTCCAAGGCTACATAAGTCATATCATTTTTCCTTATCTAATTTTCCTGATCAGTTTGAAAAAGAGACATCCTGCTTTCTCTTGATCAAACTATTATAAATGTAGTCAAGGAGTTATGAGTTGTCGACTTTTACATCACCCATCAATACCAGCGAGTTGCAGCAGTTCTTTGTGACTGTTATCAGGAAATTGATAGTAGTTGAAATCATGGCGCGCAGGATGTGATTTGCGCAGCTCAAGAAAAGCTGTCTGCTTATTGAATGCTTTTTTAAAAGCAGAAGTTTCAAGCTCAGGATTGTACAAAGATAAAACCAGTTGCTCCCAGGTTTCTGCGTGGAGGTTATTAAGCGGTATATGACTTTCAGGGTTGGGTTGGAAGGGGAGCGCATAAAGAGCGTGCAATTTTTGGCTAATGATCTGTACTGCCCTTTGCTTGGCTTCAATACTATGGCCTGCAATGTGCGGGGTACAAATGGCTGCCAGTTCGATAATTTTTGAATTTATTTCCGGTTCATTGCTATAAACATCGGTGCAATAGCAAATTTCCGGGTGGTTTAAAAGCGTTTGCTCATTAACAATATGGCCCCTGGCCGCGTTAATAATAACCCCTTTGCTATTGAATGAACTGAAAAACTGCCTGTCCAGCAAATGAAAACTTGGATAAGGATCAAGGGCATGCAAATTGGCATGGAGGGATACAAGATCAGCATCAAATAAGTCATTAAAATGACAACTTTTAAAGCTTGAGTCCCATTCTTCGCGCAAAGGATCATAGCTTAATACATTAAGACCGAGTTTTTTGAGGCGCAGGTACACTCTCGAACCTACTGCTCCTGCGCCAATCACAACCGCATTTTTCCCTGTAAAATTTCGCCGCTCTCTCAGCCAGGCGAGGGTACAAACCACATAATCGGCCACCGCCTGCGCGTTACAGCCTTTGGCATCCAATAGCCCAATTCCTAGACCCTCCAGAAGCTCACTATCGATGTGATCAATACCGCTGCTGGCAGTCGCTACATATTTCACTGTATGCTCTGTGAAAAGGGATTTGCCAACTTTGAGGGTTGCCCGGCAAAGCAGTATTTCCTGCCCCGCGAGCAAACCGGGAATATCATTCTGATTGTCGTAGACAGTCAGATTAAAAGGGGGGGGAAATGCTTCTTTTAAACCGGGAAGCGATGCATCGGCGAGAATATTCATAAATTTAAAATGCTGACCAGTAAACGAAGAGAATAATTCATAAGCGGGTTAAGGATCCAGGCTAGCGCGCCGGTGATAAGCAAAAGTAAAACAATAAAAAAACCGTAGGGTTCCAGTTTTTGATATTTCATTGCTGCGCGCGGCGACATGAGGCTCATCACTACCTTGCTTCCATCCATGGGGGGAATTGGCAGAAGGTTAAAGAAGCAAAGCAGCAGATTGATAATCATGCCTGCCCTGGCTGACAATAATAGAAAAAGCGCGTAACTTGAGCGCTGCGGATCAAGGTAAGTTGAAAGCTTGAAACAGAGAGCCCAGCATATGGCCATTATCAGGTTGGAAAGGGGGCCTGCAAGAGTCACCAGGGCTACATCACGACGAGGATTACGCATACGTGAGGGTGTAATCGGCACAGGTTTTGCCCAGCCGAAAACAAAGCTAAACTTGCTCAGAATTAATACCATTAGAGGGACAATTATCGTTCCAAACAAATCAATGTGTTTTATGGGATTGAAACTAAGTCGTCCCTCCTGCTCAGCAGTGCGATCGCCGCATAATGAAGCTACCCAGGCATGTGATGCTTCATGGATGGTAATGGCAAGCAGGACTGGAATAATCCAGATGGCAATTTGTTGTATAGTTGATAATTCTGGCATGGGAAGGGCTGAGAAAAAGGGAAGGGAAAGTGTAACCCGCAAAATGGGCAGGATCAACAGATTGGCAATTTTGAAGCTGCTTAAGTATAATCAGCCCAGCATTATTATCCGCTGATTTGGGAGTATAAGGATTTGCGCAAGCTAGCAATGTGGTCGAGCGTTGTTATTTTATCGCTGCTTTTTTTTGCTTCAGGCATTCAAAAATTACCTGTAATTGATCGAGATGAAGCGCATTTTGCACAAGCAAGCCGTCAGATGCTTCAATCAGGTAATTTTTTTCAGATTCGTTTTCAGGATCGAACACGTTTCCAGAAACCGCCCGGCATTAATTGGCTGCAAGCGGGAAGTGTTAAATTATTTAGCGGCGCTGACTCGAATCATATCTGGCCGTATCGCATTCCTTCACTTCTAGGCGCATTATTTGCGGTTCTGGCAACCTTGTATCTCGGTACCCGCTTATTAACCGAGCGCATCGGCTTCATTGCTTCACTGTTTCTGGCATCATCGCTTTTACTGGTAGCAGAAGCCCATATGGGAGTTATTGACGCCGCTCTTCTCGCTTCCGTGGTATTGATGCAGGCTGCCTTATGGATTGTTTACCAGGCAAGCGCTAATAAAGTCAGAGTTAATTATTTATGGCCTTTGTGTTTCTGGCTGGCAATGGCAGCCGGACTAGTATTAAAAGGGGTTACACCTTTGGTGGGGCTTTTGTCGATTACTGCACTTTGCATTATAGACCGCGATCTGCGATGGCTTCGCAATTTATGGCCTTTCACCGGATTAGCCTTGCTTCTTAGCCTCAGCCTGATTTGGGTCATTCTGGTCAATGAGGCAGAGCATAGTAACTACTTAATGCAAATGATTCACAAGGATTTATTGCCCAAGCTAAAGGGCGGGCATGAATCACATGGAAAACCGCCCTTGTTCCATCTGGCTATTTTACCCTTAACTTTCTGGCCTGCATCCCTCTTTTTGTGGCCTGCGGGGGTTTATGCTTTCAGGCATCGCAAGGAAACGGCAGTAAAATTTCTACTGGCGTGGATAATTCCTACCTGGGCATTTTTCGAGTTAATGCCAACCAAATTGCCCCAGTATATCCTCCCTGTTTTCCCGGCCCTGGCTCTTTTGTCAGCCATGGCAGTTGAGTCCTTGTTGAATGGTGAATTCCTTAGAGGAAGTAGATGGCTGAAGTTTTTACAAGGGATGTGGGGGGTATTATCCCTTGGGTTTGCAGTGTTTATTCTTGTAATTTCTTATGTTCTCTTAAATCGGCCCAGCTGGTCTGCGACATTTTTACTATCTGCTGTATTTATTCTGACTGCTATCACGCTGTTCTTCGTTTTCAGATACTCTTATTACCGCGCTGTCGCTGCATTGATGGTCATGGCAACAGTGGTTTACTGCCTCAGCTTTAATCAAATTCTGCCAAGGCTTGATCCATTGTGGATCACTCCAAAAATTGCTGCTTTAGCATCAGAGTACTCCTTGAGTGCAGAAAATCCGCTGGTTGCAGTAGGTTTTGATGAGCCCAGTCTTGTTTTTAACCTAAATACTGATTGGGTCAGATTCGCAGATAGCAATGAAGCACTTGCATTTATGCAGCGAAATGCACAGCAATTAGTCTTGATTGATGATAAAACTTTTGCCGGTTGGCAGATTCCGTATGATCGTTTTGCTGTTATTGCAAGAGTTCATGGTTTTAACTATAGTAAGGGCCGTTGGCTCAATCTTTTTCTTGTTGGTCCAAAAAATAATGAGAGTAATTAATGTCTCCCTGTAACAAATTGATATCTTTTTTTACTAAACCCTGGGTTATGTTGCTGGCAATTATCTTGGTTGCATTTTGCTTTCTGTTTGTAGACAGGCCCTTGGCTGAATATCTGTTCGCTGTTGATTTGCGCCATAATTTTAAATTATTGGGATTGTTTACCAAGTTGGGCGCAGGGTTTTTCTATTTTACAGTCTTTGGACTGGGGGTATTGATTTTCAGGTATATCCGTATTAACGCAGAATTGGAAGCCAAGTTTAGATTCTTGCTCTTATGCGTTCTGATACCGAGTACTCTATGTGGTTTTCTCAAAGTTTTACTGGGACGTGCAAGACCTAGCATGTTACTTGAAGGGCAATTTTACGGCTTCTATGGTTTGCAGACCCATGCTCCTTTCTGGTCATTTCCTTCCGGTCATACCACTACCATTATGGCGGTTGCCGTTGGCATTAGCCTTTTATATCCTCGCTCCAGCTACTTTGTGCTGATATTGGGATTTTTAGTGGCTGTATCGAGAATTCTATTAAACCATCATTATTTAAGCGACGTATTAGCGGCTACTTATTTGGTATTTATTGAAATTGCCGCATTGCTTTGGGTTTTGCGCCGGCAGCAATGGTTAGAACTTGCGTGGAAAAAATCAAATGCTCAATGCAGCAATTACGGATGCGAAAGGACGATCAGTCAATAATTCATTAAGGGAGTGTTTTTTTGAAACAACCTATAAATTTATCAGTCATTATCCCCGTCTTTAATGAAGAGGATAATGTTGAAGTGCTTTTCCATGAAGTGGTGAACGTTCTGGAAAAGAATGATTATACTTTTGAAGTCATTTTTGTTGATGATGGCAGCAAAGATGAAACAGTAAGCCGTTTATTGACGCTTGCTGCCCAGGACGAGCGCCTGCATTTAGTGCGGCACAAGTTTAATTGTGGGCAAAGCGCCGCCCTGGTCAGTGGCGCGAGGGCGGCCCGTTATGAGTTTCTGGTGACTCTTGACGGTGATGGACAGAATGACCCAAATGATATCCCAGCCTTATGCGGTTTTATTGAAGACAATAAGACAATTGTTCTAGGCAACCGCAAACGTCGGGATGATAATCTGGTTCGTCGGATCTCTTCCAGAATAGGGAATGGCGTGCGTCAAAGTATTTTACGCGACAGCTGTCCTGATACAGGCTGCAGTTTAAAGCTTTTCCCTAAGACTGCGTTTTTAAATTTACCCCATTTTAACCACTTGCATCGCTACTTGCCGGCGCTTTTTTTAAGAGCGGGATTCAGGTTGGTTAATGTACCTGTTAACCATCGCCCCAGAAGGCACGGCGTGTCAAAATATGGAGTGATGAATAGATTATTTGTTGGCGTTTATGATCTGATTGGTGTTCGCTGGTTATTAAAAAGACCCTGTTCTCCGGAGGTTATTAACAATGAACTCTGAATATATTTGGTTAACTGTGGGACTGATTGGCCAGGGTATTTTTTCGGCCAGATTTTTTGTTCAGTGGCTGATTAGCGAGAGAGAAAAGCGAAGTGTGATTCCAGTCGCTTTTTGGTATCTGAGCCTGCTCGGCGGTATCACTTTATTGATGTACTCCATTTATAAAAAAGATCCAGTGTTTATTCTTGGTCAATCCACTGGAGTCTTTATCTATCTGCGTAATCTTTATTTGATTCAGCGGGAGAGAATCGCCAGGCAGTTAAAAACGGCAGCTTCTTAACCTGATCCTCCTAAGTAAACTAAATCCCCTATAGCGGCAAAGATTATAACACCCTAAGCCGCTACGTACCGCGACTTGTTCGCGGTATCCAGGGAATGCTCGCTAAAGCCCGGTAATTATTTACCCTCAGTAATTTCAATCATCTTCCGCAATGCTTTCTTGGCATTATCAATGACCCACTGCTGATCATTGATTGGCAGCCGTTGACGTGAACCGGTGAACTCATTAACGACATCTCCAGCTTTCACTTCATTGTATGCCATGATTTTGCCCTGTCTTAGCGAATCAACCAGCCCAATTAGATGAGGGGGATCATTTCTTGACATAGTCGCGCAGCCACAGCCGATTCCTTTTTCATCATTTGGTTTAGGGGCTTCAGCCAGATTAACAACCTCAATGCCCAGGTTTTTACAATGCTGTTTAACATTCTCAACCATGTGATTTTCTGTACCAATCGCATAACGTCTGGTTCCTGCGCGATCATTTACCACATAATCCCATATAAATGCAGTTGAGCCAGAATGCTGTGCGGCGCGAATCACTTCATTTGTGCATTCAGGATGTACTACAGTTGTAAAATTCTTCGAATGCCAGTAATCACACATATAGGCCTTATAATGCGTATGAACAGCACACTGGCTAGAAAACAATATCAACTCCGCCTTGTCAAATGTCTCAAGTGTTTTGTTATCCTGAGCATTTAGAGAATACTGGGCGCCAGCAGTTCCACCGGGCCAGTAAGCCAGATGTTGAATTCCCATCCACCAGGCCACATTTTCACCCATGTGTTGATCGGGAATAAAAAGAATTTTCTTGTTCTGGGCACGTGCCCATTCAAAAATTTTTCTGACATTGGAGCTGGTGCATACGGCACCGCCCTGGGCTCCCGTCATTGCCTTAACCCGGCCTGAAGTATTCATATAGCAAACAGGCAAAATATTTTCAGCTCCGTAACGCTCATTCAAATCCAGAAAAGCAGGCTCAACCATAAAATCTTTGGCAAGCATTTCCATCGTGCAGCCTGATTTTGGATTAGTAATATAAACATGCTGATTTTCATTAGCGAGAATACTAATTGATTCAGCCATGAAATGAACGGCCGACTCAATAATAACTGACTTCTGCGGGTTCTGTGCTGCCATTAATGCCAGTTGGTAGGAATCGCCAATCTGGCCGCCAAATTGCTCAACCAGCCTGACAATATCCCCGCCCATATAATAATGGGCTAAAAGCAATAAACGTTCGCCAAAATGAGCCTGTGCCTTTTGCATATAGGGCTTCATCCAGGCAAGCACTGTCGTGAGTTTGCGATCAGGTAATGCCTGATACTCCTCAGCATAGGGAATAAAGTCTTCCTGATACCAGTCGAGTGGATAATCACTTTGACAGATGCTCATGTCATTGGTGATTTGCATAATACTTTTTTCAGGTTGATAAATAGATGAATGACCGAACATTAATACCTCATAAAAAAAGGTCTCATTAATAGAAAGGGTTTTGCGGGGAAGTTAACCGGGCAATACTCTCCTGTGCATGCAGGTTTTTATCAGGAAAATCTTCCCGATAATGACCGCCGCGAGACTCTCGGCGAGACAGTGCTGCCCTGACAATGAGCTCAGCATTAAGGACAATATTCCTTAGCTCGATGAAATCTCTGGTGATACAGTGTTTCCAATAATATTCCTCAATAATTTTCTTGCGCTTTAGTATTAATTGTAGCAAATCTTCAAGACCCGCTTCGGTTCTGACAATGCCGGCATAAGAGGTCATCTCGCCCCGTAATCCCCGCCAGTGTGCATTAATTTGACTTGCCCTGCGCGGATTGACGGCGCCGGGCGAACTCCAGTTGGGAATGGACTGCGACAATTTAACAGGTGTGGAAATATCTTTTAAAGTACAGCGGGCAGCATTACTCGCCATGGCCAGGGCTTCCAGCAAAGAGTTACTGGCCAGACGATTGGCGCCATGCAAACCAGTAAAAGCGACCTCTCCAACCGCATAAAGGCGTTTCAGATCTGTTCTTCCATCAACATCCGTCAAGACCCCCCCGCATTGATAATGGGCGGCGGGAACGACAGGGATCATATCCTGGCTCATATCGATGCCAATAGACTGCAGTGTGGAGTAAATTTGGGGAAAACGTTTTTTTAGGAAAGCACCTGATTCATGAGTAATATCCAGATAGACAAACCCTTGCTGGCCTTGTTCAATTTCACTGAAGATTGCGCGGGCTACAACATCGCGGGTAGCAAGTTCCAGGGCATCCGGTGCGTATTTTCTCATAAAGCGCTCGCCAGTTTCCGGATTTTTTAGAATGGCCCCTTCCCCCCGTACAGCCTCTGAAATGAGAAAGTTATTAAGGCTATGATGATGCAGAAGGGTAGGGTGAAACTGGTAGAATTCCATATTCCCTACGCGCGCGCCTGCCCTGTATGCCATTGCCACGCCATCGCCTGTTGCTACCATTGGATTAGTTGTATAACGGTAGGTTTTTCCGGCGCCGCCTGTTGCGAGAATGACGCAGGGGGCAAGAAAGGTATGGATGAGGTTTTTCTGGCAATCAAGGATGTAGGCGCCCATTACTTCGCCCTGGATATCAGTGCGATGAGGATGATAATGGGTAATTAGATTCACTGCGATATGGTGCTCGAAAACAGTAATCTGCTGATGCTGGGCAATATGACCAAGCAGTGCCTGAATAATCACCAAGCCAGTCTGATCGCCTGCATTAAAGATACGGCGAAAAGAGTGGCCGCCTTCCTGAGCGAGAGAATACCCATTTTCCGTACGCGTAAATGGAACAGAGTAGTCTAAAAGTTCCTCAATAATGGAGGGCGCCTGTCGAATAATAAACTCAACAGCAGGCTCATAACAAAGCCCGTCACCCGCTAGAATCGTATCGGCTACATGAGCCTCCAGCGAGTCCTCCCCGGTAGAGGCGGCGGCAATACCGCCCTGGGCATAACGGCTGTTACATTCGCCCAGCTCTGCTTTGCTGATTAAAGCAATCCGCAGGCGGGGTTGTAACTTAAGCAGCTGCAGGCAGTAATGCAAACCGGCTATTCCTGTTCCAATGACAATAACATCAAACTCCTGGGATGTTCCTTGCTGTGATAATGATTGTTCGATCATGAAAATGCTTTCACCAGTTGGGCAGCCAGACCAATATAACTTTCAGGGGACATCGCCAGCAGTCTGGATTTCGCTGTCTCCGGGATATCTAGTTTTCGTATAAACTGCTTCAGACTATCGCCGTCAATTCCCTGGCCGCGGGTTAAGTCTTTCAATTGTTCATAGGCATCAGAAATCTGATAGCGTTTCATGACGGTCTGCACTGCTTCGGCAAGTACTTCCCAGTTATTTTGTAAATCTTCTTTTAATGCAGTTTTATTAATTTGCAGCTTATCGTTGCCTTTGGCAATGGCCTGATAGGCAATTAATGTATAGGCAAAGGCAGCACCCAGATTCCTAAGTACCGTGGAGTCCGAAAGATCGCGCTGCAGGCGCGATTTGGTGAGTTTGTCAGCGAAATGCTCAAAAAGGGCGTTTGCCAATCCCAGATTACCTTCAGCATTTTCGAAATCGATGGGATTAACCTTATGCGGCATCGTAGAGGAGCCAACTTCATCGGCAATGGTTTTCTGGGTAAAATAATTCAGGGAAATATAAGTCCAGATATCCTGAGTGTAATCCAGAAGGATATTATTAATGCGCACCATAATATGACAGACTTCTGCAATGCCATCATGCGGCTCTATTTGGGTAGTGTAAGCACTAAAAGATAAGCCCAGTGAGCTGACAAAAGAAGCACAGTGCTTACGCCAGTCAACTTCTGGATAGGCAGCGACATGCGCATTGTAGTTGCCGACGGCACCGTTGCATTTGGCAGGTATCAACACTTCGGCAAGCTGCTGTTGCGGTCTTTTAAGACGAGCCACAAAATTAACCAGCTCCTTACCCAGGGTCGTAGGAGTGGCTGGTTGCCCGTGTGTTCGTGACAGCATGGCCGCGTCCCCATGTTGCTTGCCCAGAAGGGTAATGCCGCCAATTATCTCAGCCAGGGTAGGCTGGATAACCTGGGCTAATGCTTCTTTTATCATTAATGCGTAGGAAAGATTATTTATATCTTCCGATGTGCAGGCGAAATGAACAAATCCGGCGGTTTCCTTTAGCCTGGAATGACCGGCCAGTTTTTCCTTAAGGTAATATTCAATGGCTTTTACGTCGTGATTGGTTTTCTTTTCAATCGTTTTAACTTTTTCTGCTTCTTCTTCATTAAAATTATTGAGAATCTGCGCCAAATAATCTTTGTCGTCTTCTGTCAAAGGCTGGACTTCTGGAATATCGGGGTTAGCTGCCAGCGCCTCTAGCCAGCGAACCTCAACTATCAGACGGTAATAAATTAGCGCAAACTCGCTAAAATAGGGGCTCAGTATACTGGTTTTTTTTTGGTAGCGGCCGTCCAGCGGAGAGACGGCAGTTAAAGAAGTTAAGCTCATGAATATTTTCACCACAGTCATAAAGCACATATAATATTAGAAGCTAGACCATATGTGAATAAAACAATAGAAATATGCGCTTTATTTTTGGTTTACTTCGCCCTCAGACCAGTAAAAAGTTGCGTTTGTTCCGGCAAGTTTACCCGCAAACATTTCCATTAATGAGCATTTTGAGTAGAATGACCGATATTTTAAGGATTAGCAAAAGGTGGCGTTATGGCATTAGGGCAGCACACGATTAATTTTACGCAGTTAGGTATGCACAGTCTGGAGCAGGTGGGCGGAAAAAATGCATCCCTTGGAGAAATGATTAGCCACTTATCTTCTGCCGGTGTTCACGTACCTACCGGGTTTGCTACTACCGCAACGGCGTTCCGGGAGTTTTTGCAGCAGGATAAACTGGATGAGCGAATCCATCAGATGCTGCTTACACTTAATACCGAGAATATTAATGATCTGGTTTCTACGGGCAAGGCAATCCGTGAATTAATTGTCAAAACGCCCTTCACCCCTCAGTTTATTGAGGCAGTCACTGATTCCTACAATGCCCTGATTAAAGAAATTGGGCATAATGATTTCAGTGTCGCGGTACGCTCCTCTGCGACTGCCGAAGATCTTCCAGATGCCTCGTTCGCCGGCCAGCAGGAAACTTTTCTGAATGTGAAAGGAATTGATGCAATCCTGCAATCGATTAAGCTCGTATTTGCTTCCTTGTACAACGACCGGGCAATTGCCTATCGCGTTCATCACGGGTTTGCACATAACGAAGTTGCCTTATCTGTAGGTATTCAGCAAATGATTCGCAGTGATCTGGCAGTGAGCGGGGTCATATTTACGATTGATACTGAATCAGGTTTTGATCAGGTGGTATTTGTTACTTCCTCTTTTGGGCTCGGGGAGATGGTGGTTCAAGGGGCTGTTAACCCTGATGAGTTTTATGTTCACAAGCCCGCTTTAAAAGCAGGCCGTCCTGCTGTCATTCGCAAAACACTGGGAAGTAAAGCGCTCAAGATGATTTATGCGCAAAATAATGATGCAGATAAAACCGTGGAAACCATAAATGTTCCCGAATCCGAGCGCCTGCGCTTTTCATTAACGCCAGCAGAGGTTGAAGAATTAGCCAGGTATGCAGTTATTATTGAAGAGCATTATGGCCGGCCTATGGATATTGAATGGGCGAAGGACGGGGTGAATGGTCAACTCTATATTCTGCAAGCGCGACCTGAAACGGTAAGAAGCCGTGATCAGCAGCAGAAAAGAGAGCGTTATCAGCTCACGAAAAAAAGCGAGGTGCTGAGCGAAGGGCGCAGTATAGGACAGAAAATTGGCCAGGGCCGCGCCAGAATTATCCATGATATTAATGAGATGGATAAAATGAAGCCCGGGGATGTGCTGGTTTCAGACATGACTGATCCGGACTGGGAGCCGATCATGAAACGTGCTGCTGCTATTGTGACCAATCGCGGGGGACGTACTTGCCATGCCGCCATTATCGCCCGCGAGCTGGGGATTCCGGCTGTCGTTGGTTGCGGCGATGCCACCAAAACGATTCGTGACGGTGAAGAAATTACTGTCAGCTGCGCGGAAGGGGACAACGGTTATGTGTATAAAGGCATTTTGCCCTTCGAATATGCGACCCTTGATGTAGAGTCCATGCCTGAGCTGCCGATGAAAATTATGTTGAATGTTGGCAATCCCGAACGGGCATTTGCGTTTCAATCCATCCCCAATTCGGGAGTAGGTCTGGCCCGTCTTGAATTTTTGATCTCCAATTCAATCGGCGTGCATCCGAAAGCGCTTTTGCAATTTGATCAGTTGCAGGACGAAAATCTGAAGGAACACATTAGTAGAAAAACAGCAGCCTATGAGTCACCGGTTGAATTTTATATTGAGCGGCTTAAGGAAGGGATTGCTACAATTGCGGCGGCTTTTTATCCCAAACCGGTTATTGTTCGCTTATCCGATTTCAAATCCAATGAATATGCCAATTTAATTGGCGGTGACTTGTTCGAACCGCATGAAGAAAATCCCATGCTTGGTTTCCGCGGTGCCTCCCGTTATGTTTCCCCTGCATTTGCAGATTGCTTTGCCCTGGAATGTGAGGCGGTAAAACGAGTGCGGGAAGTGATGGGCTTTACCAATGTGGAAGTGATGATACCTTTTGTAAGGACTGTCCAGGAAGCGCATGATGTTATTGAAGTATTAAAGCAGCAGGGGCTTGAGCGCGGTAAGCATGGGCTTCGCATTATTATGATGTGCGAGCTGCCATCCAATGCCTTGCTGGCCAACGAGTTTTTGGAATATTTTGATGGATTTTCAATTGGCTCAAATGACTTGACTCAATTAACACTAGGGCTGGATCGTGATTCCGGCCTGGTCGCTGCGCAGTTTGACGAGCGGAATGCGGCGATTAAAGCCTTGCTGCACATGGCTATTTCAACCTGCAAAAAAGCCGGGAAGTACGTAGGGATTTGTGGACAAGGGCCATCTGATCATAAAGACTTTGCGGAGTGGTTAATGGCAGAGGGAATTGACAGTGTCTCCTTAAACCCCGATTCTGTTCTGGATACCTGTCTGTTTCTTGCCAAACGCTCATCATGAGGTTTATGGGAGTGAGTAAATTGCTGTCAGCCATGGCTTTTTCTTTGCTGAAGAAGCTCTGGTCATCAGCAAAGCACTGCCTTCTTATGCTTTTAGTATTGCTGCCTTTGCCTGTTTTTGCACAGAATGTGCAGGAACAGGAGCATGATCCAGTGGCCAGTATTATTTTTTGGGTCACTTTAATTTTTACACTCTCCATTATCGGTCGCTGCATTGCCAGAGCGCTTCGCCAGCCAGGCGTTCTGGGCGAGCTTTTAATTGGGGTTCTGCTGGGGAATATTTGCTACTATTTTGGTTCCGATCTCATTGTGGTGTTACGCGAAGGGTCGGCAATTTTTAACATTATGAGGGATATGCTGGGGAATGTTACGCTTCAGCAGGCAGTCCAGAACAATATCTCTGATCCTGTCTATGCCCAGCAACTGATGGCTGCACTTGCAAGCCCCAAAGGGATTGACTATTTAAAAGTGGGCTATATTCTTGATATTTTCTCACGCTATGGGGTCATTTTTTTATTATTCATGGTTGGATTGGAAAGCTCCTTTCAGGAGTTAAAGCATACAGGCCGTGAAGCAATTAAAGTCGCCGTTATCGGGGTAATTGCGCCGATCGTTCTGGGATTTGCTATTGCTCACTGGCTCTTACCAATGGCCTCCTACCAATCCGATTTATTCGTGGCAGCGACTTTATCCGCCACCAGTATAGGCATCACCGCGCGGGTGCTTTCTGAATTAAAAAAATTGAAAACCCGAGAAGCCCATACAATCCTCGGAGCAGCCATGATCGATGATGTCCTGGGCTTGATGATACTCTCTATTGTCAGCAGTATTGTCATTAATGACAGTATTGATTTTGTATCGATAATGCGGGTCATTGTTTCAGCCTTTCTATTTTTTACAGCCACACTGACCATCGGTCCCTGGATATTAAAAAAATCGGTCAAAACCTTAGACTTTCTTGAGCTTTGGGAAGCCAAACTTTTCGTTGCTTTCATATTTGTAATGGCGCTGGCCTGGCTGGCTACATTTGTTGGACTGTCCTCCATAATTGGGGCATTTGCAGCGGGTCTGATTATCCATGATGGTTATTTTGAATCGAAATCACATTCTGCAGGAGTTCAACCTTATAACATCAGGCAATTAATCTTCCCCCTGGAGTTCATATTAGCCCCCTTGTTTTTTATATTAATCGGCATCCAGGTGAAATTGGAGACTTTCCTCGATTGGCATGTATTAATGACCTCGGCGGGTTTGATTGCAGCTGCGGTAATAGGAAAGCTGCTTAGCGGTTTTGGGGGAAATCGGGGCGATGATCGACTGCTGATTGGTATTGGTATGTTGCCGCGCGGCGAAGTGGGGCTTGTGTTTGCCTCCATTGGGCGAACGCTGGGGGTAATATCCGATCAATTATTTTTAGCGATTGTCTTAATGATAATTGTAACGACTTTTTTAGCGCCTCCGCTGTTAAAATCTCGTTATGCTGCTTATGACCGGAGAAAAAATGAAGCTAACTCCTGAGTTAATAGAAGCTGATGTGAGCAGGGCATTGGCAGAAGATCTGGGAACGGGGGATGTCAGTGCACAATTGCTACCCGATAATCTCAAAGTACGTGCGGAAATAATCAGCCGGGAAGCGATGCTGGTTTGCGGCCAGCCCTGGGTCGAAACGGTATTCGCAAGCTTAAGCCGCTCAATCGAGCTGGAGTGGAAAGTCACTGAGGGGCAATGGCTGGCAGAGCCGGCTTTGCTTTGCCAGATTGAAGGGCCGGCGCGCGAAATCTTGTCAGCTGAGCGGACGGCATTGAATTTTTTACAAACACTTTCTGGGACAGCAACCAAAACCTGGCATTATTTAAAAGCCCTGGAAAATACACATACTCGATTACTGGATACCAGAAAAACCTTACCCGGCTTAAGATTGGCGCAAAAATATGCCGTTGCCTGCGCCGGCGGGGTCAATCACAGGCTGGGACTGTATGATGCCTTTTTAATTAAAGAAAATCATATCAAAGCCTGCGGTTCAATTACCGGGGCGATTCAAAAGGCGCGGTTAATTCATCCTAAACTTCTGGTAGAAGTAGAAGTTGAAAATCTTGTTGAGTTAAAAGAGGCCCTTGAGGCAAAGCCCGATCGAATTTTGCTTGATAATTTCAGCACGGAATTACTGGCTGAAGCCGTACAACTTAACCAGGCCTATGGCTGTGAGTTGGAAGCCTCCGGGGGCGTTAATCTGAATACTATCAAGGCAATTGCTCAGACCGGGGTGGATTATATCTCCGTTGGTGGCCTAACCAAATGTGTGGAAGCCATCGATCTCAGCTTATTAATCAAGGAAATTCAATGAGCCAACGCATTGTTTTAACTGGGGGAGGAACGGCGGGGCACGTGACCCCGAATCTTGCCCTAATCGAAGTGCTTAAGGAAGAGAACTGGCAAATTGATTATATTGGTTCAAAAAATGGCGTTGAAGAAAAAATGATTAAGGCAGTCAATGTTCCTTTTCATGCCATAAGTTCAGGAAAACTACGCCGCTATTTTAGCTGGCAGAATTTTCTAGACCCTTTCCTGATTTTAAAGGGCATTGTTCAGTCCTTTTGCCTGCTTAAACGCCTGCAAACAGAGGTGGTATTTTCAAAAGGGGGATTTGTAGCATTTCCGGTTGTTTTTGCGGCCTGGCTGCGCGGGATCCCTGTTATTGCGCATGAATCGGATCTAACGCCTGGGCTTGCGAACCGGTTAAGCTTTCCCTTCGTTAATAAAATTGCTGTGAATTTTGATACAGCCAGTAAGCATTTTAAACAGAAAGAGAAAGTTGAAGTGACAGGAACGCCCATTCGCTCAGCGCTTTTTCGAGGTGATAAACAGAAAGGCTTGGCTCTTTGCGGTTTTAATATTGAAAAGCCATGTCTTCTGGTGATGGGGGGAAGTCTTGGGGCTGCCAAATTGAATGATGTTATCCGCAAATCATTACCCGCACTGACCAGGGAATTCCAGGTGATTCATTTATGCGGAAAAGGCAAGTTGGATTTGAGTCTGAATAATTCTTCCTACCATCAACTGGAATATGCGGATGAAGAATTACCTCATTTATTTGCGGCCAGCGATTTAATCATTTCCAGGGCAGGGGCTAATTCAATTTATGAAATCCTTGCTTTGCAAAAGCCACATATTCTAATTCCCCTCTCCGCCAGAGTAAGCCGGGGAGATCAGATTCAAAATGCTCGCTATTTCAAACAGCAGAACATCAGTGTTGTTCTTGATGATGATCTTTTTGATGAAACGGATTTGCTTAAGGCCATCGAAGAGGTCAAGGAGGGGCGCGAGCATATTCTTGATAATATCAGGCTTTTGGGGATTGAGTCTGCTACGGAGAAAGTATTGGCACTGATTAAGGAGTTATTACGTGTTGAATCACCAAAAGCTGTATGAGTTTATAGGGAATCAATGGCAGAAGAACATTTTGCCAAGCTTGATGGAATACATAAAAATCCCTAATAAATCACCGCATTTTGATCCCGATTGGGAAGCGCATGGTTACATGGATCAGGCAGTCAGCCATATTGCCGATTGGTGCAATCTGAACGCACCCCGCGATATGAGATTGGAGGTGATACGCCTAACAGGCCGAACACCGCTTATTTTTATGGAGGTTCCCGGGCAGGGCGATGAAACCGTGCTGCTGTATGGGCATCTGGATAAACAACCGGAAATGACAGGCTGGAAAGAAGGTTTAGGCCCCTGGTTGCCAGTGCTTAAAGAGGGCAAGTTGTATGGGCGAGGTGGAGCTGACGATGGGTATTCTGCCTATGCTTCCTTAATGGCGATAAATGCCTTGCAGGAGCAAGCTATCCCGCATGCCCGCTGCGTTATTTTAATTGAGGCCTGCGAGGAAAGTGGCAGTTATGATTTGCCTTATTACATCCAGGCGTTGGAAGAACGAATCGGAAAACCCTCGCTGGTGATTTGTCTTGACTCCGGCGCGGGAAATTATGAACAGCTATGGATGACCACTTCATTGCGCGGTAACATTGTTGGCGAACTATCCGTGGAAGTCCTGAAAGAAGGGGTCCATTCTGGCAGCGCCAGTGGTATCGTAGCTGATAGCTTCCGTATTGCCCGGCAATTACTAAGCAGGGTCGAGGATGAAAGCAATGGCCAAATCAAGCTGAAAGATCTTTACTGTGAAATTCCGCAAGAACGGGTGAAGCAGGCTGAAGCCTGTGCCGGCGTGCTTCAGGAAGCGGTTTATAATGCTTTCCCTTTTCAGGAAAAGGTTTTACCGGTCAGTATGGACAAAACACAGTTGATTTTAAACCGCACCTGGCGCCCCGCGATGACCATCACTGGTGCAGAGGGATTACCAGGTCTTGCTAACGCCGGTAACGTGCTCAGGCCGAAAACTGTTTTAAAAGTCTCTATGCGCATACCCCCGCTGGTAAATCCTCAACAAGCAGCGCAAACGTTGAAGGCCGCTTTGACAGATAACCCTCCCTATCAGGCGAAGGTTGATTTTCACATTGCCGACGGTGCTGAGGGTTGGCATGCTCCTATGCTAACGGAGTGGTTTTCAAACGCTGTGAATGAGGCGTCAATGGCCTTTTATCAAAAACCGGCAATCTATATGGGCGAGGGAGGAACTATTCCCTTTATGGGAATGTTGGGTAAGAAATTCCCACAGGCGCAATTCATGATAACAGGGGTGCTGGGGCCGCAGTCCAATGCGCATGGCCCCAATGAATTTCTCCACTTGGAAATGGTAGAGAAATTAACGGCTTGCGTATCCTTTGTCCTCGAAAAACATTTTAGGCATTTTAGCCTCGACAGCAAAATAAATAACTGAGATACTAGTGGCCGTTCTAATTATCGTAATAATGGAACGGTCAATAAAAAGTAGTCTGGAAAGGCTATTAGTCCAATCAATATGGAGAAAATTATGAAAAACAAATTCGTTTGTTTATTGTTATCTTTTGTTATGTTTAATCTTCCGCTTCATGCGTCTCAAGTTCCAATGACCCCCACAGAAAAACAGGCTCAGGCAGTTAACCTTAATCGCGCTGATGTAAAAGTCTTATCTAAATCCATCAAAGGGATTGGCAAGAAACGGGCTGAGGCCATCGTGAAATATCGCGGTGAACATGGGGATTTTAAAAGGGTTGAAGATTTGGCCTCTGTTCCGGGTATCGGGAAAACATTTGTAAATTCGCATCTACAGGAATTAAAAAATAAATTGATAGTGGAATAGCTTGACCTCTCTGCGAACGAAGCGAAGCAATCACTAACAGGTTAGAATTGGGTACCGAGACTGGAATTGCTTCACTTTGTTCGCAAAGACGAAAATACGAGGGGAGTTTTGCCAGCGACCCATCTTTACCAGCATGCATTTCCTTTAAACAAATATCTTCACAAAGATCTGTCGATTTTTATCCAAATATAAGGTAAAGTACAGGCCAAAAAAAGAACGAGGTAATGTTGCACATGTTCAGGAAACTCAGGGGCGTTTTTTCCAATGATTTATCGATCGATTTGGGAACCGCCAACACATTGATTTATGTCAGGGACAAAGGGATCGTTTTAAATGAACCCTCTGTTGTTGCCCTCAGAAATGAGTCAGGGCAGAAGCGAGTTGCGGCTGTAGGGCTTGAAGCCAAGCGGATGCTAGGCCGTACTCCTGGAAATATAAATGCGATCAGGCCCATGAAAGACGGTGTAATTGCCGATTTCTTTGTTACTGAAAAGATGTTGCAGCATTTTATCCATAAAGTTCATGAAAACAGATTCTTACGACCAAGCCCCCGTGTTCTGGTATGCGTTCCCTGTGGCTCCACCCAGGTAGAGCGAAGGGCCATCCGTGAGTCAGCAATGGGCGCTGGCGCTCGCGAAGTGTTTCTGATTGAAGAGCCAATGGCTGCTGCATTGGGATCAGGGATGCCGGTTGAAGAGGCCAGTGGTTCAATGGTTGTTGATATCGGCGGCGGTACAACCGAAGTCGCCATTATTTCGCTTAGCGGTATTGTCTATCATCAATCAGTTCGCATTGGCGGAGACAAGTTTGATGATGCTATTGTTTCCTATGTCCGCAGGAATTATGGAACGCTTATCGGCGAAACAACTGCTGAACGCATCAAGCATGAAATTGGTTCTGCCTTTCCCAGCCGCGACCTGTTTGAAATTGAAGTACGCGGAAGGAATCTGGCTGAGGGCGTGCCGCGAAGCTTTACATTAACCAGTGCTGAAATTCTGGAAGCCTTGCAGGAGCCGCTTTCTGGAATTGTTGGAGCAGTACGTGCTGCACTTGAGCTTGCGCCCCCTGAATTGGCGGCGGATATTGCTGAGCGTGGTATGGTATTAACAGGTGGCGGTGCGCTTTTGAAAAATATGGATACTCTGCTTATGGAAGAAACCGGACTTCCGGTTCTTGTTGCAGAAGATCCATTAACTTGCGTAGCACGCGGTGGCGGTAAGGCATTAGAAACCATGGACTTGCGTGGCGGTGATTTCCTCTCAACCGAATAACTCCAAAAGCAGATTATTTACAAAGGGCAGACACAATACTTCCGGTTTTGTGTTTGCTGTCGCTTTGTCTATTGGTTTGATGTTTTCCGACTACCATTACAACTATCTGGGCTCAGTGCGTAATGGTTTCTCCTTCCTTGTTTCTCCTTTACAGTATGCCGTCGATTACCCGGTGCGAATTATCGGCTGGATCCAATCACTGGTTGGTTCCAAAACCGCGCTAATTGACGAAAATATACAGCTTCGCTATCAGCAGACACTTCTTGAGGCGGAACTACAAAAATTAATGGCTATCAAAGAGGAGAACTCTCAATTGCGTGAGCTCCTGTTGACGTCCTCGAAAGCGCAGATGCGGGCAATGGCTGCCCAAATTCTGGCGGTGGACACCACCACGGCGCGCCAGTTCGTTGTCCTTAACAAGGGTAAGCGCGATGGCGCTTATGTGGGGCAGCCGGTTCTCGATGCAAAAGGGGTTATGGGCCAAATCATTGATGTAGGTTATATGACCAGTACGGTATTACTGATTTCAGACTCCAAGAGTGCTGTCCCGGTAAGAAACACCCGAACTGGCGAGCGGGCTATATTGGTCGGCAGCAACAATCTGGGGCAATTGTCATTAATCAATTTACCAAGAACCTCCAACATAACCAAAGGTGATTTATTGGTAACCTCCGGGCTAGGGCGCCTTTATCCTGAGGGTTATCCGGTAGGACGGGTGGAGTCGGTGCAAAGTATACCGGGAGATGCTTTTATCAAAGTCAATGTCAGCCCCGTCGCTTTGTTAAATCGCAATCGTTTAGTATTACTGATCTGGCCAGACAAGGAACAGGCCGAGCTAACCCGTCAGATTAATGAGCGAATTAAAGCTGCAGGAGCCGGCTCATGAGTTCATTGAATATTCGATTACTCGTTGCCTTTTTATTGGCTTTGGCATTAACTATTCTACCCTTACCCGAGCTCATCGTGGGGATCAGACCGCCATGGGTATTATTATTAATGCTCTATATCCAGTTTTATTTACCCGACAGATTTAGTCTGGTGGTGCTAATTCTTATGGGACTTGTGCTTGATAGTTTGCTTTCGACTATTATTGGCGAACATACATTTGCCTTATCGATTGTTACCTGGATTGCCAGTAGCAAGTCACGCCGCTTTTGCCTGTTTTCAATTGGCCAGCAAATGGCTTTAATCGGCATTGCGACGCTCGTTTATCAATTATGTATCTTTGGTATTGATATTATTCTTGGAGGCTATGCCAGCTTATTTGATGTGATCGGCAGTTCAGTAATTAGTATCTTGCTTTGGCCCTGGATTAGACTGCTAACTGAGGATACCTTGTTAACCAAAATACGGCCCCGCTCTTTGTAGAAGGCTCTGCAACTGTTGACAGGCTAGCTTTTTATGTGCCAAGGCTACTTTCTGATGTCGATGATCTGATATTCGCCAGGTTGCAAACTGCCCAATTTCCATTCTGCAATACGATGGCGTATGAGGCGCAGAGTGGGGAAGCCTATCGCAGCTGTCATCCGCCTAACCTGGTGGTTTTTCCCTTCGCACAAGATAATTTCCAACCATGAGGTGGGGATTGACTGGCGGAAACGAATAGGGGGATTTCTAGGCCAGAGAGATGCAGGCTCATCAATTATTTTTGCCTGGGCTGGAAGAAAGGCGTCTTTTCCTAAAACCAGACCCTTGCGCAGTTTATCCAGTTCATTATCGCTGGGAATGCCCTCTACCTGTACCCAGTAATATTTCTGCTTGCGTTTGCCGGGGTGGGTTAATGAATGCTGGAGCCTGCCGTCGCCTGTCAGCAGTAACAGGCCTTCACTATTTTTATCGAGCCTTCCTGCAGCATAAACGCCCGGTATGGAAATATAATCAGCCAGGGTTTTATCCTGCTCTTCGCCAGTAAACTGACAAAGAACTCCAAACGGTTTATTGAATAGAATAATTTGTTTCAAAATGAAGGGGTCTTATACAAGCCAAAAGTAGATAATTATGCCTTATTTTTGGTAACTATTCATTTCTTTTCAGAACTTGGTTCCTTCTTACTTGGGTTAAAGAGTTTTGGCATGCTATGATAGCGCGCATTGGAATATTGAACGTATTATTTGTGAGCATGGAAATGGCTTTTGTATAATTCCTGATTCATCTAACGGAGCAGTCGATGACATTTGAAAAAATTAAAGTACCCGCAAATGGGCAGGCAATTACTGTTGCCTCCGACCTATCATTACAGGTTCCCGATCATCCGATCATTCCTTTCATCGAAGGGGATGGTATTGGCGTGGACGTAACCCCGGCAATGCGTATGGTTGTTGATGCGGCTGTTGAAAAAGCCTATAGCGGAAAAAGAAAAATTGCCTGGATGGAAGTTTATGCCGGTGAAAAGGCAACTAAAGTTTATGGCGGAGATACCTGGCTTCCAAAAGAAACCCTGCAGGCTATCAGTGAATTTATTATTGGTATTAAAGGCCCTTTGACTACTCCCGTTGGCGGCGGTATTCGCTCGCTGAATGTGGCAATCCGGCAAGAGCTTGATCTTTATACTTGTCTGCGTCCGGTTCGCTATTTTCAGGGAACTCCAAGTCCTCTAAAAGAACCCTGGAAAACAGACATGGTAATCTTTAGGGAGAACTCTGAAGACATTTATGCAGGTATTGAATGGCAAGCTGATAGTGTTGAAGCAAAAAAAGTGATCCGCTTCCTGCAAGAAGATATGGGTGTTAAAAAAATCCGTTTTCCTGATCATTGCGGAATCGGTATTAAACCAGTATCCCAACAGGGAACAGCCCGTCTGGTCAAGGCAGCGATTCAATATGCCATTGACAACAATAGAGACTCGGTCACTCTGGTTCATAAAGGCAATATCATGAAGTTTACTGAGGGTGCCTTCAAAGACTGGGGTTATCAGGTTGCGCGTGAGAGTTTCGGGGCTACTGAATATCAGGGCGGACCCTGGTTGCATTTCAAAAATCCCAAGACTGGCAAGGACATTATTGTAAAAGACGTCATTGCAGATGCCTTTTTGCAACAGATCCTTTTACGACCAGATGAGTACAGCGTAATCGTTACATTAAACCTGAATGGTGATTATATTTCTGATGCATTGGCCGCTCAGGTAGGGGGAATTGGTATCGCTCCCGGTGCAAATATGGCAGATGCAATCGCTGTTTTCGAAGCGACCCATGGTACGGCTCCCAAATATGCCGGGCAGGATAAAGTTAATCCGGGTTCTCTCATTCTGTCAGCAGAGATGATGCTAAGGCATTTGGGTTGGACTGAAGCAGCAGACCTTATTATCAAAGGTACGGAAGGTGCAATTGAAGCCAAAACAGTCACCTATGATTTCGCACGCCTGATGACTGGTGCGACTGAAGTGAGCTGCTCAGGCTTTGCCAAGGAAATCATTAACCATATGTAAATATAATGATTATAAATTAATGCACACTGCCTTTGTCGACGTTTAGCTTGTCGTTGTCAACGTCCCGCGGCTGGCCCGCGGGATAGGGACTCAGTAGCAGTGGCTAGATTTATGATACCCTGCAGTTTGCGAATACAATTGCAAAGAGCCTTTGATTTTTGCCAGGATATTTTGCAAAATGAATTCAAGAATGCAGGTTTTATCAAATGCTTGAAATAAATTAATCTGTTTACTGCTACCCTTAGAACATCAATTTGAATCTTTAAGAGGCAGGATGCTGATGAGAACTACAAAATTAATTTTTTTCATGAATTAAATCACTTTTTTACTGGCCAAATGCTCGCGGTAAGTCTATAAAATTAGTAAAGGGTGTACGTGATGAGTGAGCGATTTTCAGGTGAAATAATTGAACGGAAGGTGACGGAGCTTGAGGTTCTCCCTGCGCTGAAGCTTCCCAAAAAGTATAAGGTTATTCTCCTGAACGATGATTACACCCCGATGGAGTTTGTAGTAGATGTGTTAAAGCGTTTTTTTCACTTCCGTGAAGAGGTTGCAACACAGATAATGTTACAAGTGCATATAGTTGGAAAGGCTGTATGCGGTGTTTTTACGCGGGATATAGCAGAGACGAAAGTTGCTCAAGTTAATGATTTTGCCAGAAGCAACGAACATCCGCTGTTATGTACCATGGAACCGGAATGAGTGCAGATGGGTGAAGAGGAGCAACGACAATGTTAAACAAAGAACTTGAATTCACCTTAAATCTTGCTTTTAAGGAAGCAAAGGAGAAACGTCATGAATTTATGACGGTAGAGCATTTGTTGCTATCATTGCTTGATAATCCAGCAGCAGGGAATGTTCTGCAGGCATGTGACGCCAACATTGACTCATTGCGACGTGATCTAATTGAGTTTATCGATGAGACAACTCCAAGAATTCCAGAAGATGAAGTTGACCGAGAAACACAGCCCACTTTGGGGTTTCAGCGGGTGTTGCAGCGAGCTGTTTTTCATGTTCAGTCTGCTGGCAAAACTGAAGTGACCGGCGCAAATGTACTGGCCGCTATTTTTAGCGAACAGGAAAGCCAGGCGGTTTATTTTCTCCGACGGGAGAATATCACGCGTCTTGATGTGATTAATTACATATCTCATGGTGTTTCAAAATATCAAAACAACGACATGAATGACAGTATGAATTCTTCAATGGATGAAGAGTCAATGTCAGGAGAAGGCAGTGAGTCTCCCTTAGAAAGCTACTGCATGAATCTCAACAAACGAGCCAGACTGGGTAAAATCGACCCGCTTATTGGACGACATGAAGAAATCCAACGCACAATTCAGGTGCTTTGCCGCCGTCGTAAAAACAATCCACTGCTGGTTGGCGAGGCCGGTGTAGGTAAAACAGCCATTGCCGAAGGATTGGCAAGGCGCATTGTTGACGGGGAAGTTCCTGAGGCAATCAGTAATTGTATTGTTTACTCGCTGGATTTGGGAGCCTTGTTGGCAGGAACTAAATACCGCGGTGATTTTGAAAAGCGTTTGAAAGCTGTGCTAAAACAGTTGGGCCAGCAGGATGGCGCAGTACTTTTCATTGATGAAATTCACACGATTATTGGTGCTGGAGCCGCTTCTGGCGGGGTAATGGATGCTTCCAATCTGATCAAGCCGCTGCTGGCTAATGGCGAGCTTAAATGCATTGGCTCTACTACTTATCAGGAATATCGAGGCATTTTTGAAAAGGATCGTGCTTTAGCAAGACGCTTCCAGAAAATCGATATTAAAGAACCCAGTATTGATGAGACGTTTGAAATCCTTAAAGGCCTGAAAGGCCGGTTGGAAGAGCATCACGGTGTAAAATTCTCAATCCCTGCCTTAAAAGCGGCTGCTGAGTTATCAGCAAAATACATTAATGACCGTTTCCTGCCGGATAAGGCGATTGACGTAGTAGACGAAGCGGGTGCTTACCAAAATCTGCTTACTGCCAATAAACGCAGGAAAATTATCAGCGTTACCGAGATCGAGAATGTGGTTGCTAAAATCGCAAGAATCCCTGTGAAAAAAGTGTCAGCTCGAGACAAGGATACCTTGCGTAATCTTGAGCGCGATCTGAAGTTACTGGTCTATGGACAGGATATTGCGATAACTGCCTTGGCTTCCGCAATTAAACTGGCGCGTTCCGGCTTAAGAGAACCACAGAAACCGGTTGGATGTTTCCTGTTTGCAGGACCTACTGGTGTAGGTAAAACCGAAGTGACCCGTCAATTAGCCAATGTGCTGGGTATAGAGCTATTACGCTTCGATATGTCTGAATACATGGAGAAACATACCGTATCCCGTTTAATTGGAGCACCTCCTGGATATGTCGGATATGATCAGGGCGGATTGTTGACCGAAGCGGTAACTAAAAATCCACATGCTGTCCTACTGCTTGATGAAATTGAAAAGGCTCATCCCGATGTTTTCAATTTACTTCTGCAGATTATGGATCATGGAACGCTGACTGATACGAATGGGCGGCAAGCTGATTTCCGTCATGTGATTTTGGTTATGACCAGCAATGCTGGCGCGATGGAAATCTCACGCAGCTCTATTGGTTTTGCCATGCAGGACAATAGCTTTGATGGGCTTGATGCCATTAAGCGTCAATTCAGTCCGGAGTTTAGAAACCGTCTGGATGCCATCATTAACTTTGCGCCATTAGATAATGCGACTATCGGCTTGGTAGTTGATAAGTTCCTGATGGAGCTTGATGAGCAGTTAAGCGCCAAGGGTGTAACGTTTAAAGTCGATAAAGCGGCCAGAGAATGGTTAGTTGAACATGGCTATGATAAGGCAATGGGTGCAAGACCAATGGCTCGCCTGATTCAGGAGAACGTCAAGAAACCGTTGGCTGATGAACTGCTCTTCGGCAAATTAACGAATGGCGGTCATGTCATCCTTAAGGTAAAAGAAGGCAAACTGCATTTCGAAAGCCATGACTATCGCGAAGGGGTTTTCTAGAGTTAGCCGAATCGCCTCAGCGCAGGCTCCTTCGAATCCCTGCGGCTGCGACTCCCTCGAATCCCCGCGGCTTCGACTCCCTCGAATCCCCGTGGCTTCGACTCCCTCGAATCCCCGTGGCTTCGACTCCTTCGACTCCCCGTGGCTTGACCACGGGGCCCATGTTTTGTGGCCGAACATGCTCTTCAGATGAATCCAACGTTGCCGTAAATCGCAAAAGCAGTTTGGAATAAGTCTTTCAAACTTATCCTAAATTAGCAAAAATCAATATTCTAGACAGGCTTCGTGTGGGCCCCGCGGTCGCAGCCGCGGGGATTCGGAGCGGGAAAAACATTTGTGTAGATAGCTATGGGTCGGTGCCGCGGGTATTCGTATGGCCGAATGCAGCCAGATTCGGATTGTGGTTGCTGCGCTCGAATCCCTGCGCCCCGGAATTCGAAAATCTCAATCGAACGTCTGCACTAGAAATGAATAGCTAAACGCACTACAGCTACTTTCGCTAGCGCTCTGTTTCGGGCATCCTGCTCAGAATAATAATTAATAAAAAGGAAATGGTTTTTTGTAATGTTATACAACAAACCTGGGCCAATTGCCCAGACCTTCTCCCGTCGACCTGGAACGTCAGTTCCGTTCAGTTTGGTATCTGTAAACTGGTTAAACCAATAGCCATTTACCCCTGCAAAAAACTTGTCTGTAAATTGGTAACTTCCTGCAAAGTTGGCATATACTGCCTGTCCCGCCTGCGTTGTTCTGGCAAAGGGACCAAAAGCAACGTTAGGATCATGATTCTTAGCATTCCATAAATAATGCAGACGGAAAGAACCGGACAACTTGGGCGTGATCCATAAAGTACCTGCCCAATAGGGGTTTAATGACCAGAAATTGCTTCCTGGGTTGATAGCATAGTTCCGATTGTATTCTCCAGTAGGTAAGATGATGTCCAGATCTAAACGCTGGACATACAATGGTCCCTGGCCATCTTTGCGCATAATGGGATCAAATTGCAGCGCTGGACCAATAAATACATCGCCTTGGCCAACCTGACCGTATAAGGCAGTATTGCCTAATCCGTCATCGACGCTGGTATTAACAACCCAGGGAAGCAGGGCAGACATTCCCAGGCTCGCGCCAAGAAACCTGATTTTGGAAAGATAAATCAACTGAGTAATATTGAGGGTGACGTCGACATCCGTTTTTGGCAAGGGTAATCGCCGTCCATTTTTATCATTTAATTGATCAGTAGTGAAATACTGGAAGTAATCCTGAAAATACAGTCCGGGACCTGCGGGAGGGCCTCCATCAAAAAAACTGGTAGATCCCAGATTCACATAGGGCTCATCATAAGCCTGTGCGGTTGAAAAATTTAAAAATGCTAATAAAGCAACAATCCAAATCCTTTTCATGCGATTCCTGAATATTGATTTTGGTATTCAAAACAATCTGCTATATTATGCTGTTTTGCTCACTCAGAAAAGAGCTAAGAAAATAAATCTGGAAACAAGCCGTTGCTGTCATCTGTCATTTTCAAAACTGTGCCATACTTAGTAAACAGGATGTAAGATCTGCTTAGCAATTCCCATAAGAGTAGTAGCCGAAAGGTTTTACATCGCGTGCATTCATATTTCTAGTGCTCATTTAAGTGACGGGGAATTGTTATGTTTATCTATACGGCGAAAATTTACGTTGGAGCACAGGAAGTTTTATCCAAAAATGATGACAATCTGGAACAGCTTTTTATCTGGATGCTAACTCAGGTACAAGGAAAAACAGGTGATTATCACGGACACATCGTTAACAACTCCACGAATGAAATTGTAAGAAACTTTCGTAAATGTCATGATGAATAATTAATACTGGCAAAATATGCAGTATGTTAATCCATTTATAACTATTGATAGTTACAAGCCTGGGCATTCTCGCTAAAATACTGCTAAGTTAATTTTCTGGCCGATCGCATGCTTAGTGTTATTATTATTACCAAAAATGAAGAAGCCAATATAAAAAGATGTCTAGAGTCCGTTGACTGGGCTGATGAAATAATTGTTCTGGACTCCGGCAGCACCGATAGAACTGTTGCTATTGCCCAGGAGTATACTGAACATGTTTATATTAGCGATGATTGGCAGGGTTATGGTATTCAAAAACAACGCGCCCTGGCACTGGCTTCTGGCGACTGGGTGTTGAATCTTGACGCAGATGAATCAGTAAGTGATGAATTAAAAGAAGAAATAGAAACCGCTGTACAGTCCGCTAAAGCAGAGGCCTATCGCGTCCCTATCCGTATGAACTTTTATGGCAAAATGCTGCGTTACTCAGCAAGCCCCAAACGTCATGTTCGCCTATTCAAGCGGGAAGGCGCCCAGTATAGTGATGATATCGTTCATGAAAAAATTCTTCTCCCCCAAAATCGCAGCATAGGGAAGATTAAAAACCCAATTATGCATCATTCATTTCTGGATGTGACTCATGCTCTGGCTAAAATCAACCGCTATTCGTCATACAGTGCCAGAGTGCGATTAAAACAGGGCAGGGCTCCTTCGTTTTTGTCCGTACTGATTAGCACAAGCTGGATGTTTTTCCGCTGTCTGATATTACAGCGGGGGATTTTAGATGGTAAAGCAGGGGTGTTAATGGCAGCTTTTAGCGCACAGGGAACGTTTTATCGAGGAGTGAAGCAGATTTATCCAGACAGGCAATTACATAAACTGCCTGAGAGTAAAAATATGGAATAACTAAGCCTCGCGGCTTAGAGTAAGCCTTATTCCCGCGGTTTTGACCCAAAATATAAGGATAAATAGATGAGTCATATGAAAAACGCTACGTACCGCGCTTTATGCGCGGTATCCATGCAATGTTTTCTGATGAATTAAAAGTATTACAATCCCACCTTCTATTATGGTTACCGCGCATAAAGCGCGGTACGTAGGCACTGTTAAGATGGTTAAATTTTGGGAGGATCTCTCAGACTTTGACTGCGGAACCCATAGAAGTTCGAGTAAAGGATAGTTTCTGCCAGTGCAGGACCCGGTGTGGGCCCCGCGGTCAAAGCCATAGGTAAATCTACACCAGTGCATGAGAATTAAAAGCTATCGAATCCCCGCGGCTGCGACCGCGGGCCCACACGAAGCCAATTTAATGTTAAGAACACTTGTTTTGACTACCTGATTGAAACTTGTCTGAGGACCATACTACTTCAACAGGCATGGGCCCCGCGGTCGCAGCCGCGGGGATTCGAACGGGGAAAATATTTGTGTAGATAGCTATGGGTCAAAGCCGCGGGGAGTTAAAACGCCAGTTTAAGTTGTTCCCAGTACTGGTTATATATCAATAAAGTTTCCTCTCCGACATCTCTTTGAAAATGCCCTCGCTGCAGAATATCTGCCGGCGGGTAAATCAGTGTATTTTGCTGTAGAGATTGAGGAAGTAGTTTCCGTCCTGCAAGATTAGTAATGGCATGACCTTCCTTCAGAGCAATTTGGCTTGAGATATCGGGCCGCAGGATGAAGTTGATGAAGGCATAGGCCTCTTCTGGATGCGGCGGATTTAAGGGCATGGCCAGACAATCGACCCAAATTACAAATCCGTCTTTTGGAAAAATAAATTGAATCGCTTTATTTTCAGATTGTGCTTTAAATGCGTCGCCATTCCAGGCTGTCCCCAACGAGGCGTCCTCATCAATCATTATTGCCTGGATACTGTCGCTGGCAAATAGTTTGATATTGGGAACGAGCTTTAACAAATGCTCATAAGCCAGGCGAATATGGTCAGCATCACTATCATTAGGGTCAAACCCCAAACTCATTAATGCAATGGCAAATACTTCACGGGAATCATCAAGAAGCATTAATTGCTTTTGCCATTGCTTCTCCCAAAGTTTCGCCCAACTGTCCGGTGGGCTTTTTATGGTACCGGCATTGTAAAAAATACCGGTTAAGCCCCAAATCATGGGTACGCTGAACTGATTGCCTCGATCGTAATCGTTATTGGTAAAAACAGGGTCAAGGTTTTTAAGATTGGGCAATTTTTGCGGATCAATAGGATGAAGCATGTTTTGTTTTTTCATGCGCTCAACAAAATAGCCAGACGGCAAAATAACATCATATATCGTATTACTGCTCGCCTTTAATTTGGCATACATGGTTTCGTTGCTGTCATAGGTAGAAAAATTGACTTTAATCCCTGTTTCATTCTCGAATTGCTGGACTACTGTTTTGGGGATTTCACCGCCCCAGACATAGACGTTAACGACTGCGGCACAGGCAGTCATTGAATAAAAGCAGAGCCCAAATGCGATGATTAATTTTTTCATAATGAGCGCCGCGATAATAAATGGGAAATGATAACCAGGATCATGGATAAGCCGAAAGTAATGGAGCATAACGCGTTTAATTCAGGGGTTACGCCGGCGCGAACCAGTGAGTAGATAGTCAAGGGTAAAATGTTAAAGTCAGGTCCCGCCACAAAGTAGCTAATGATCACATCGTCCAGAGAAAGCGTGAAGCAGAGCAAAAAGGCACTTAATACCGCAGGCCAAAGCAGGGGTAATAATATTTTCCTTAACGCAGTAGAACGGCTCGCGCCGAGATCAAGGGCGCTGAAATAGATATTGGGATTGAGTGTATTAATCCGTGCATTAATCGTTAGAATCACGAAGGGTAAACAAAAGGTTATGTGAGCGATTAACAGGCTGAAAAACCCCAAGGGCAGCCCGGTAATATTGAAAAATAGTAACAGGGATACGCCCAGAACCAAATCTGGAATAATAATTAACAATAATAGCATCACCGCCAGAACTTGACGGTGGCGCGTTTTAAATAGAAAAAGATGCACTGAGGTCAATAAGCCAATGACCGTAGCAATTAAAGCAGAACTAATCCCAAGGATTAACGAGTTGCTAAATGCGGACCACAAGCCTCGATCATGGAAAAGCTCGATATACCATTTGAGTGAAAATCCATGCCACTGTAAGGAAAATTTGGCATTATTAACGGAGTAGAGCACCAATATCAGGATAGGAAAATACAAAAGGGTATAGACGAAAAAAAGAAAAAATCGCTTTGCAATGTTTTTCATACGCCAACCTCACTGTTTTGGCGCCGATAAAACATAAGCAGTAAGAGTAATAAAAGGGTAAGCACGATGCTGGTTGCTGATCCCTGCGGCCAATTTTCAAGAACCAGAAACTGGTTTTGAATCAGGTTGCCCAGAAGAATGGAACGCGCTCCGCCTAATACATTAGGAATATAAAACAGAGTCATTGCTGGAAGCATCACCAGCAAGGAACCCGCCAGGATGCCAGGGGCAGTATTGGGCAGGAAAACGCGGCTGAACATCGCCCATTTGCTGGCGCCTAAATCCTTGGCTGCTTCGATTAATCGAAAATCGAATCGCTCCATATTGTTAAAAATAGGCAATACCATAAAAGGGAACAAATTATAAACGAGGCCAATGATAACTGCGAAATTGGAGTACAGGAGTGACAATGGGACATCGATGATATGCAGTTTTAGCAAGATAGCATTGATGATCCCTTTCGTTTTAAGCATCGCAATGAGGGAGTATGTACGTACCAGTGAGCTTGTCCAGAATGGAATTATAATCAATAAAATCAGGATAGACTGATGTCGGGATTTCACTAAAAGATAGCTAAAGGGGTATGCGATCAGCAGACACAACAGGGTGGTTATGGCTGCAATCAATAAAGAGCGAAAGAAAATTTTGGCAAATACCCAGTTCAGTAAGGCTGTGTAATTTTCCAGAGTGAAGGGGAGCGCCATCAGATTCACAGGATCTCTTGAAAGAAAGCTGGTAACCAGAACAAAGCAAAGCGGCAAAAAGCTAAAGACAATTAGCCAGCCGTAGAGAAAATAAAGTGAGTATGCCTTAGCTTTCATCGCGCAAAAGCACCTCCCATCCAGATAACCATTCTACCCAGACTGTTTCATTTGTCTTGTATTCCAGCTTATCGTCGTCCTCATCAAAGAACTCTGAGGCATTGATTATTTTTCCTGAGTTCAGGCTCACTTTCAGATCAACGGTAGAGCCTTTATAGACAATCTCACTGATTTTTCCTGGAAGCATCCCGTGGGTATCGCTTACTTCATGCAAATCCCAGACGCGTATGTCTTCAGGCCTTACAATTAAATGAACATTTTCTCCCGTTTGGAAATCAGCAGTATTCTTGCAAGTCAGTTCAACCCCTTCAATATCAACAATCAGATTTTGATCGTTCGCATTTTTGACAGTGGTTTGGAAGATGTTAGCTTCACCTATGAAGCTGGCCACATGCAAATTCACCGGCGTTTCATACACTTCCCGCGGTGTACCGATCTGCTCAATTTCTCCATGATTGAAAATGACGATGCGATCAGACATCGACAGCGCCTCTTCCTGATCATGCGTTACAAAAATAAAGGTCATATTCAGTTTTTGCTGCAATTGCTTTAACTCGGACTGCATGGCTTTTCTTAAGCGGTAGTCAAGTGAGCTCAGGGGCTCGTCAAGTAGTAATACCTGAGGGCGATTAATAATTGCCCGGGCAATCGCGACTCGTTGCTGCTGACCTCCGCTTAATTGCTTGATATTGCGCTCAGCAAAGGATTCCAGTTGAACCAGACGCAAGGCCTCCAGAACCCGCTCATGGATTTCGGCTTCCTTAACTTTTCGGCAGCGTAGCGCAAACGCTACATTTTCGAAAACACTCAGGTGAGGGAATAAGGCATAACTTTGAAAAACGGTATGTACATCGCGCTTTTGTGGCGGTAAATTATTAACGCAAAGGCCGTTAATATAAATCTCTCCGCCTGAGGGTTGCTCAAAACCGGAAATTAGACGAAGTAAAGTTGTTTTTCCACAGCCGGAAGGCCCCAGGAGCGTCAGAAACTCGCCGTCAAAAACAGATAGGGAAATATCGGTCAAAATTTCATTTTGGCCGTAAGATTTATATACATGTTTAATTTCAATCAGAGGTGTCGTCATTTATTTTTGCTGAGCAAAAACGTTAATTATGATTGTTGTGGGGAAAGTTGTCCAGCAATAGATCTGTTTTATTGAAAAGTGAGTGCTTGTGGCCTGCCAAGCCCCCCGTACCGCGCTTTATGCGCGGTATCGCATTACCAGGTCGCTATCGTTTCAGGGATCTGGAAACTGCAGGCTTCGGATACCTCGCCGCTATTGCAAATGACTGCGCCGGTATATTCATCCACTTTTAAAACGCCCCCTTGCCAAAGACAGCAGCCCTGGATTTTCTGCAGATCCATAATGGCATGGCGTGTACAATAGCATGCGGAATAATAGCCGTTGTTACATACATAGCGGCCTGCTGAGGAATCGCAGTATGAGATACCGCCCATATTTCCGCAACATTGATCGCAGCAAGTGGGGCAGGCAGCGGATGTATTTCCCAGACATCGGCCAGCATGGGCTAAAGACAGGCTGAATAATAAAAAAGTAAACAGGGCAAGACGAGAAACAATGTACATAAGTAGTTCCCTAAGAGCGGATTAAATCAGCATATCATAAGTGCGGGTTTGAAAAGAAGTTCTTTGAACTCAGTCACTTTCCTGGCCCAATAATAAATCCACCGACTCAATTTTCTGGAAGCGCTGCGTAATTTTTTTGGCAGATGTCGACACTTCATCAACATCCTGATGAGCCTGATCAATATGTTTTGACAGCTTATCCATCCGTTTTTCAAAGCGCTGAAAATCATCGGCAAGTGCATGTAAATGTTTTTGGATAATATGTACCTGCTTACGTGTTGCATCATCTTTGAGAACCGCTTTGGCTGTCGTTAAAACGGCCATTAAAGTTGAAGGCGAAACAAGCCATACTTTAAGTCGTTGCGACAAGGCAACCAGCTCAGGATAACTGGCATGGATTTCGGCAAAGATAGCTTCGGCGGGTATAAACATCATCGCCCCATCACTGGTTTCGCCCGGGATAATATATTTTTCTGCAATATCCTTTATGTGTTTGTTCACATCCTGGCGAAACTGTTGCTGGAGCAGTTTTTTGTCTCCTGGGGAACAATTACTGTTAATCAGCTTTTGATAAGTTTCCAGCGGAAATTTGGAATCTATGGCTACTTGCCCCGTGGGCTCCGGCAGGAAAAGAACACAGTCCGCGCGTTTTTGATTACTTAAGGTATATTGCATTTGATAATGCGTTGCCGGAAGCATATTGGCAATTAATGTATTTAACTGCACTTCACCAAATGCCCCCCGTGACCGCTTATCCTGGAGCACGTCCTGAAGACTGACTACATGGGTCGATAACTCGGTTATTTTCTTCTGGGCCTCATCAATAATGGTCAGGCGTCTTACTACATCGGTAAAAGTGGTCGACGTTTTCTCAAAACCCTCTGTCAGTTTAAGATTGACTTGCTGGGTAAGCTGCTGCAAATGGTTGCGTATTTCCTCAGTTAAGGTATGGAGATGAGAGGTAAGGGATTGAGCATGCTGGCCGAAGCTGAAATGTATTTGTTCCCGGATGTCTGCCATTTGCTGTTGAATGGTTTTGCTAATCAACTCCTGAGCACTTAATTGGTTCTGCATGATAATTTCATAGATGCGCTGCTGGCTATGCAAAAAGTTTTCGCTTATGTCCATCTCCAGTTGATGGCTCTGTTCAATCACTAACTCTCTCAGCTGGGTGACTTCATTAGTGAAGTGTTTCTGTAATTTTCCGTTTTTGCCCATGGACAGCAGCAGGAGCAGCAACTGCAGGAGATTGATAAAAACCAATCCCTGCAGAGAAAAAAAGAAGGAGAAATCAGGCATTAAAGCAACTTAAGAAATAAGGATGGGGGTATTGTACTCAAAAATCGATTTAATTTGACCATAATCAATCATTTGAATGCCTGCCAAATAAAAAGGCCCTGAGTAGCGATTAGCGAGCTCGGATGAAAAATTAAGCGTTAGCCTTGCTTTGCCTGCTTCAAGCCAGTTAGCTGACTGGGCCACTTCCACTGGAATTTTTTGGCCTTGTTTATCCGTAGCCAGCAATACGGCCTGTAAAGCATAGCGGCTGGCTGTCGCTACATTCAATTTGGCAGTATATTGAAAAGGCTGTTTGCCGCTGGGGTTTATCTCAAGCAGGGCAGCTGAGGGCAGCGAATAGGAGAATGCCGAGTGAGCCTGATATTTAAGTTGCTGACTGCCTAAAACAATGCATTCCTCTGCTTCCACATACCAATTTTCGCCCTGTGAATTGAACTCATCTGTCAGCCTGGTTTTGCCTTGGTAAACCCCTTCGCTGATTTCTTTCAGGGTAAGCGGGTATTGAGTTCCATCAGGGCTATTTAATTTAGCCTCAATGCTTTCTGCCAGTGAGTCGGTTGTGCGGATGGTCGCTATAAGTGTGTCGCCATAGCGATAAATGCTTTTATCGGTGCCGACGCTGAAATAGGCGCTGGAACCGATATCATTCACATGAATAATAAATTCATCTGCCGGCGAGTTGTTTCCCGAAGCAGTTAATAGAAACATTCCGCTTCCTAAATCGGCCTTAAGCTGTAATAAGATACCATTCTGGGGGAAAGGCGTGCCGGCAAGCGCTTCGTCCTGGGCCATCAAGCTCGCGGCTTCTTTTAATGTATAGGTTTGTTTGTCTTTTTGTATCGATAAGGCCGGTGTTAATGATTTCTTTTGTACAGGGTTTATCCTAATTACTGCACCGGCTGCCTTGGTTGGTAACTGGATTCCTTTCTGCAACTGGGCAAAACTGGCTTTAACTTGATAGGCTTTGGTTTGTTGCTCCCGCAAATCCCTTGTTTTTTCCAGGAAACGCTTATCGCTCACTGACCAGTGAGTATCCAGTGTCTGGTGAGACAATGAGGCGCAATTTTCACAGGCATAGGCACGCACCGCTTGCTCCGGAAAAGTGGCTGATATCGCCTGGGAAGCGCAGATTAATGATAGATAGAGACTGTATTTGGCTCGCATGGCTATACTCCTTGTTGCGCGAGATCGCTAATGAGAATTTGCTCCAGACCAAAACAGCTGTGCCTGCTTTGGCTATGGCTTAGCGGCGTCTGGTCTGATGTTTTTTCGGTATCAAAAAACCAGAGTGTCCCTGCAATAACCTGGGAGCTGCAATTAAGGAATCCATCTGAGCATCGCTCCAGGTAAAGCTTGGTTAATTTTAAACCAGTATTAAGCAGGTACCCATTACAATAGCTTGCACTGGAGAAGGGCGAGGCGGTGACGTCTGTACCAACAACTATTTTGAAGGGTACTGGTAAACTGGGACGGCCAGCTGCTCCCAGAAGCACTTCAGCGTTAAAGAGAGCCATATCGCCTACGCGCTGCTGCTTGACAGAATTATTACGATAACCCAATAACCATCCCACCGATCCTGTAAAGATACTTCCATCAATGACCTCATCAGCCAGCGGAGTGCCTCCGCTTGAGGGGGCTAGTGCGACAACACGGCTGATTAGCTTATGTAACTTAAGAAATCGTGCGTCATAGGTCGGGTGCGACAAGATCCACCGTATGACGTTGGCGCCATTTGAATGCGTGTAAACAACCAGTTTAGTGATTTTTCTGCTATCGATGAAACTCAGCATCTGATCCGCTGTGCAACCGGAAGCATCCTCTTCCCACATGTATTTACTGTAATCACAGGCAATCACCAGTGAATTATCAGGATTGGGCAGGCTTTGACTCATTTGACTCACAAAGTCCTTTTT